>CAZZLN010000030.1:0-20472 GCA_964654945.1 uncultured Lachnospiraceae bacterium | reverse complement strand
GTAAGTGCTATGCCTACAGCGATTTTTCTTTTGAGACTTTTTTTACAGCCCCTATTGAGGCTGTTAATGCAGGTGATGACGGGAATGTGGGAACTAACACTGTTACAGTGCGTGCTTGTGACTTCTAATGCCTATGTTACATCAATTACAAATTCCACAGCAACGGAAGGTGGTACAGATGAGGAAACAGATGATGCCTTGCGTGATAGGTATTATCTCCGTTTGAGTATGCCGGCCACAAGCGGAAACAAAGCACACTATATACTCTGGGCAACGGAGTGTGCTGGTGTTGGTGGTGCAAAGGCAACAAGAGATACAAAGATTGCAAACAAGGTAAATGTTTATATTTGTGACGATAACGGTGGTGTTGCCGATACTGCAACTGTAAGGCTTGTGCAGGATTATATCGACCCTAATAAAAATGGTGACGGTTCAGGTGTTGCACCAATCGGGGCAATATGCGAGGTTTTTTCAGCGGGTATTAAGGCTGTAAATATAAGCGGTAAAGTCGAGCTTGACAATACACTTGATGCTGATGAAGTGCTTAATAATATCAAGACCAACATAAGTAATTATCTGTCACAGATAAATTTCCAAAAGACGGAGTTAAGCTATGCAAAGCTACTTAACATTGCATTAAGTAGTGACGGAGTAAACGATGTAACTGATTTCAAGGTTAACAATGGGTATATAAATATCGCTTGCACCGAAACGGAAATATTTTCACTAAATGCTTTTGAAATGGAGGTTGAATAATGAAAGAAACCAAAAACTTAAAATTGAAAAAGCTTGATTATACTGATGTTGCCGATATAGCAGACATCAATGCCAATATGGATATAATCGACGAAAACCTCGGACAGATTACAGTGCCTACCTACACTGATGAAAAGGGAAACAAATATGTTGACATAAATGGTATGCACCTGAGAACTGATAATGCTATTTATGTGGAAGGTGGTATTAAAATTGTTTCTGTTGACCCTTGTGCTGATGGCGAGAACCTAACAGAAGAAATGGTAACAGGAGATAAAAGTAATTTATATGTACTTGCTAAAATTGATGAGGCTGGTAATGCTGTCTTTAAAACAGTTGATTTAACTGTGCTAAAAGCGAATAATATTTCCTCTGATGTAATTGTAGTAGGTGGCATAACCCAAAAAGAACAGGGTATTCATTTCAGTAAGGCAAAGGGTGCTGTATATACGGACAACAGCTCTCAAAATGCAAGTGATGGTAGCAGAAAATTTATTGTTGGTGTATATGGAGATACGCCGATAACCGATGGTAACAATATGCCGACCAAAACTCCTGATGCGGGTATTATGACAAGGGTTGAGTCTGATGAAAATGGTAACGGTACTTATGTTGAACTGTATGGTCTTAATATAGTGTGCAGAACTGATAATGCTGTGTTTAAGGTGGCAACTGTTAAGGCTGATACCATAAGAGCAAGTAAAGAGCTTAAAATCGGTGATTTGTCTGTTGCAGAATTAATTAATGCAAAGGCTGACGGAATACATAGTCACAATTTGACGGATAGTGAAATTGAAGGTACTCTACCAATATCAAAGGGTGGCACAGGTGCTACAACAGTGGCGTCAGCAAGGACTAATTTAGGTTTAGGCGCAGCAGCAACAAAGGGTGTTGCCACATCTGTAAGTAATGGTAATACAAACCTTGTAACAAGCGGTGCAGTATACAGTGCAATCAGCAATCTCAATATCAATAACAGGACACATATTGTTGTTGCAACCTATGATACTAAAAATCCGCTGAAAGCAAATGCTGACTACACTTGCACATCAACAAATGCAAGCAGTGTTTTAAAGACAGCAATAAATGCTGCTGCACAGGGTGGCAGAGTTGAGCTTTTAGATGGTACATACAATCTTCAATATAACGAGGAAGCAATTGAATTAACAAAAGCTATCACTATCGAGGGTTGTGGTTATGCTACAGCAATTCATCAACCTGCTGATGAGGGTGCAGGAGAGGCTAAGCCTATTTTTATAATCACTGGTCAGAATGTAAGAATAAAAAGCATTATGCTTTGTGATAAGAATGTAACATCACCTGTTCCTATGGTTTTGCAACAAACTAATAGTGCTGTTTATGATGATGTATTCTTTATTTTTAATGCCTCTGAAACATCAAACTTTGGTGCTTGCATAAGAGGGACTAATGATTGTAATTATACAAGAATACAGAACTGTCGAGTATTTAAGAGTTTTAGTGATAATGGTGCTGTTATGTTTGACTTTGGTGATTGTACTAATTTTGGTGGTGTGATAGGTGCAAATATCAGTAGTGGTTATAATAATATTTCCGTCAAGTTTGCAAACGAAGGACATAAAAACAACACAGCAATTTATGGTCATTCAAGTATTGATTTAAGGATTTAAAGAGGGAAAGAAAATGAGAGAAATTATTGAAGGAATTAATGTTGGTTTTGCAGCAATAGGTGGTTTTCTTGGTTGGCTGTTCGGAGGACTGGACGGCTTTCTTTATGCCCTTATTGTTTTTGTAATTGTTGATTACTTTACGGGAGTTATGGCTGCCTGTGTGCAGAAAAGGCTTTCAAGTGAAATAGGCTTTAAGGGAATAGCCAAGAAGGTTACTATTTTCCTTTTGGTGGCCATTGCAAATATGATTGATATAAACATAATTAAAACAGGTAATGCGGCTCGCACAGCGGTCGTATTTTTTTATATCTCAAATGAGGGTATTTCAATACTTGAAAACGCAGCTTTAATCGGTCTGCCTATTCCGGAAAAACTTAAAACAGTGCTTTTGCAGATTAACAAGGAGGATAATGAAAATGGAGATTAAACAGAATCTTACAACTCAGAATTGGAATGTTGGTACACGGAGCAGAATTAAGTACATAGTTGTGCATTACACAGGCAATAATGGTGATACGGCACTTGCAAATACAAACTATTTCAAATCTTACAGAGGTGCATCGGCACATTACTTCGTGGACGAAGCCTCTATTTATCAGTCTATAGAGGATAAAAACATAGCTTGGCATTGTGGTGCCAATAGCTATTAAGCACCCATACTGTCGTAACAGCAACAGCATTGGTGTGGAAATGTGTTCATATATGTCAAATGGAAAATATGCTTTTAAGCCCAAAACGATTGATAATGCAGTGTGGCTTGTTAAGCAACTTATGGCTAGGTACAATATACCGATTACAAATGTTATCAGGCATTTTGATGTAACAGGTAAAATATGTCCTGAGCCTTATGTAAGGGATAATAAGGCGTGGAATGAGTTTAAGGCAAGATTAACCACCACAGAGATAAAAAAGGAGATTGATGAAATGGTTGAAACAATAAATATAAACATTAATGGTAAAAACTATAAGGTGGCAAGAATACTAAAAAATGACAAGAACTATATTGCTATCAGTGATTTGGAGCAGGGAGGCTTTGCTGTTGGATATGATGAGAATACTAAAATTCCGAGTATAAGAAACAAGCCAAATGAATTACAACTCGTTGTGGATGGTATAGAAACATCAATTGAGGCTGTGAATATTAATGGAAATAACTATGTGCCGATACGAAGTTTGGCGATTGTTACAGGAGCTTTTGATGTGGGATATGAAAGTAGTAGAGTTGTGGTAAGAGCAAGGTAAAACAATTTTTATGAATAGGTTTTACTATTTATGAATATAATAATTTAGCATATTTATCTTGACAAATTTGTTAAGATACTTTAAAATATGCTTAGTGGTTGTGTTGCAGACACCTGCGAGGCCTGCGACCGGAGGAGCTCATGCGTGGGCTCCTTTTTTCTACATATGAGGTTTAGGAGATGCTAATTATGAAGCCGTTTATGAATTATGAGCAGCAAATTGAAAAATTGAAGGAGAAAAACTTAATAATTAGCAACCCTGATTTTGCCAGAAATATGTTGATTAAATATAGTTATTATTCGCTTATAGGTGGATATAAACGTCTGTTTAAAAATCCCATAACTAAAAATTATATTGATGGAGTTACATTTGAGGAAATAGTTGCTTTTTATCATTTTGACGAGGATTTAAGAGCTTTGTTTTTAAAATACATACTGCCGATTGAACGACAGTTAAAATCAACATTATCATATTATTTTTGTGAAAAGTATGGAGAAAAACAATCAGCATATTTAGATGCAAATAATTTTAATAATGTACCAAAGAATAGAAACGGAATAGCAAGGCTTATTGCTGTTTTGGCAGGTGCTTCAGGTAGTCCAAGCAATTATGCATATATAAATCATCACAATTCGGTTTATGGAAATGTGCCATTGTGGGTGTTAATGAATGCATTAACTTTTGGAAATGTATCTGCTATGTATCAATATTCATTGCAAACTATACAGGCTCAAGTATGTAAGCATTTTGAATACTTAAATATAAAGCAATTCCATCAGATGATAACAGTTGTTGCCAAATGCAGAAATGTTTGTGCCCATGCAGAAAGATTGTATTCCTTTAAAACAACTGATGATATTTCTAATACAGTGTTACATAAAAAATTGAATATTCCGTCAAAAGGTGGTCAATATACACAGGGCAAAAGGGATTTGTTTGCTGTAGTCATTGCCTTACGGTATTTATTAGATAACAAAGATTTCTTAAGTTTTAAAAAATCTCTTGTATTATTACTTAATAAAGTTGAAAAGTCATGTACACATTTGCCAAAAGATAAGTTGATGCAAGATATGGGATTCCCGGATAACTGGAAAGAGATAACAAGATCTAAATTAAAATAGTATATAATTAGGCTCATATAGACAATGTATATTATTTTTAGAGATGATTTTATAGCAGGCTTGAAAAATAGTCTGCTTTTTTGTTGCTAAAAAACGCTAAATTGCTTGACTTTTAAGCAGTTTAGAGTGATATATAATGGTGACTTTATATGAGGAAAGGAGTGCGAAAATGCGAGTAAGAATAATAAATCCAAGTCTGCCTGAGCTGCAGCCTAAAAGGTTAAAGGTATGTGCCTATTGCCGAGTTTCCACAGGGAGTGATGAGCAGGCACTATCTCTTGAAAATCAGACCTCTACATACGAAAGGCTTATAAAGTCAAATCCTGAATATGAGTTTGTAGGCATATATCACGATAGAGCAATGACAGGCTCTAAGGAAAAAAGACCGGGCCTGCAGCAAATGCTGTCTGATGCAAGAGCAGGAAAAATAGATTTAATATTTACAAAGTCCATATCAAGGTTTGCACGAAATACCGTCACCGTTCTTAAATACAGCCGAGAGCTGAAAGAGATTGGTGTCGGTATTTTTTTCGAGGCGGAAAACTTATATATGGGATAAGTGCCGATAAATGGCTTATTAACGGCACTTCTAAAAAGGATTGGTGTTTAGTTGGTGTTTAAAGATATTTAATACAGCAAGACGAAAATATATAATATTAATAATTAATATTGAGATCCTTTAAATTGTTAGTATTATGTGATATAATATTAATATAAATTGATGATAAGGGGAGTTGGTATTAATGATTAAAAGAGTATTAGCATATACCGATGAAGCTGGAAATTTTGGATTTTCTTTTAATAAAAATGATATTTCTACACACTTTATTGTTACTTCAATATTAATTGAAGAAGATAAGGTTAATGAAATTGAAAATCAAATTGAACAAGTGAGAAAAAAATATTTTCAAACTGGTGAGATGAAGTCATCTTCTGTGGGGAAAAACCATAAAAGAAGATGTATAATTTTAGATCAGCTGATAAATATTGATTTTAAAATTTTTGCTGTAGTTGTTGATAAAAGAGAGTTGGATATTAATAGTGGTTTACAATATAAAAAATCTTTTTATAAATTTATAAATAATTTAGTCCATAAGGAATTAAGGAGTGCATTTCCAATACTTACAGTTTGTGCGGACGAAATAGGAAATAATGAATATATGAATAGTTTTATTCGCTATGTAAAAGATCATGAAGAATATCCAGATTTATTTCATGAAAGAGATTTTTATTTTTCTGATAGTAAAAAATCTCCAATTATACAATTAGCTGATTTTATAGGAGGTACATTACTTTATACATATGATGCAACAAAGAATATAAATATACCTAATTTTATTAAGATATTGAATAGTAAGATAATACGAATAGAAAATTACCCAAAAAGAATAAAGGAATATACTTTTAATGGAGGAGCGTTATCTTCAGAATATGATGAGTATATTGCTAATATTGCATTAAAAAGAGCACAGATGTTTATTAATAAATATGAAAAAATTAGCTACAATGATGATATTAATGTACAAATTCAATTACAAGTATTAAAATACCTTTGCTTTAGATTTATTAACAATGATACGAGAACATATATCTCAACCAAAGAAATATTAAATTACTTAAAAAGGAGTATTGGTGAAGATTTAAAAATACAATATTTTAGGACGAAAATTATTGCAAAATTAAGAGATAATGATGTAATTATTTCTAGTTCCCCAAAAGGTTATAAATTGCCATCAAAGGAAGAAGAATTGTATGACTTCATTAATCATGGAACTACAATAATAATGCCTATGCTTGCTAGATTAAAAAAATGCAGAGATATCATTATGATGGAAACATTAGGAAAATTAGATTTATTCAACAATACAGAATATATAGAATTAAGACGTTATTTTGAAATTGAAGATTTTCAAGATTAAGATTAATAGATTGCTGTTAATTAATAATACATCTGTAAATCTTACATTAAATGAATAAATTTTAGAATTGTAGAGAATTGTTATAGGGATTAAAATAGAGAAGAAATACTCAAGAAAAAGTTTATATCTAATAATATATTAAAAAATTACTGGATATAAATTAGGTTATATGGTATTATGGTAATGAATATTGTAATATAAAAATATTCATTATTAAGATTTTTTAGAATGTGAGAAGATGATTATGAATCCATTAATAAAATGGCCTGGTGGAAAATCAGGAGAAATTAATAAATTTGAAAAATTAATACCAAAATTTGACAGATACATTGAACCATTTTTTGGTGGTGGAGCTTTATTTTTTCATCTGAAACCCCAAATAGCAATGATAAATGATATATCTAAGTCGCTGATGGATTATTATAGTTTAATAAAAAAACAGGATAAAGAACTTAGAGATTTGTTGTTGTGTTATGAAAATAGTTTTTCAAATTTGCTTAAAATATGTAATAACAATTATGAATATATTTTTAAATTGTATTCAGATTTGTTGGAGGATAGACTGGATAAAGCTGAATTACAAAAGCAATTATCAGACTTTACATATAGTTTGTCTGATAAGATTAATTCAGGATTTACTGAAAAATTACTTTTAAACAATGAGTCCTTTTTTGAGCATATAAATAAAATGGTCGTTGATAAAATGCATCGAACTATCAATAATAATCGAAAAAAGCCTTTTTCTAACGAAGATTTAAAAAATAATCTAATTACAGGTTTTGCAAGTGGCTATTATATGTACTTCAGAGATATCTATAATGATATTAATTTGGAGAGAATAAATTGTCCATCACTTCAGTATAAAGTTGCTAATTTTTATTTTATCAGGGAGTATTGCTATGGCTCGATGTTTAGGTACAATACAAAGGGTGAGTTCAATATTCCGTATGGAGGAATATCTTACAATAAGAAGAATTTAAAAAATAAAATTGACAACATGTTTAATAACGAAGTAAAAACAGTTTTTAAAAATACAGATATTCATTGTTCAGACTTTGAAAAATTTCTATCTAAATTTAATTTAACAAATAAGGATTTTATTTTTTTAGATCCACCTTATGATACTGATTTTTCAGACTACGAGGGAAAGGATTTTACAAAACAAGATCAAGAAAGACTTGCCTTTTCTCTAAATAGAACATCGGCAAATTTTATTTTAGTTATTAAAAATACAGACTTTATTTATAACTTGTATAAAGATAAGTTTAATATTGTTTCATTTGACAATCAATATGTATATAATGTTCGTAGTCGAAATAAACGTGATGTGGAACATCTAATAATAACAAATCTCCCAGTTAATTAATGGGAGGTTTGTTATTATATGAGGTTAATCGATTGAATTTTTATGCTTAAAGGTAAAATGAAACTATAATTTTTCAACAATTCGTTTTTCTATAAGATTTTTATATTCAGTGCTACAATCCTTTAGCCCTTCATCCCAAAGTTTATGATAAGCAGCAGCATCAGGAGATACAAGAAATTTAATTTCGTAATTAATGAGGGTTGGTAAAAAATATTCGTAAGGATCAAAATCCTCATCATAATCTATTGCGTATAACCCCCAACATTTGTTTATGAAAGGATCAATAACAGAATATATGAATTTTAAGGTTTCTAATGACCCACTAAGTGATTTCGGGACTGCACCCATATGCTGCACACCATTTCTAATTTTGCCGAAATCTTTAAAACATTTTATATTTGGTATTAATAAGCCTGTTGTCGCCCATAATCTATTGGGAAGTTGAGACCATTCTATGGTATTACCCTCATAGAATAGGGTTTCAAGGGATAATTCAATGTCTTGTGTTTTTGGGAATTTTTCAAATATAAGCAGTGGATGTTCCTGAGCAATTCGAGCTTTTATAAGTATTTCTGCAGCATGTGCTGCTTGTAAGACAGATAGTTCTGCCCATTTATCATTAACTGGATCTTGATAAGCTGCATGTCGGTTAGCATGTGTTAATGCACCGAGGCCTAATTCTCTCATATCTAGTGGTATATTTTTTAAAATTTCATTCATAGTGTTTTATCCTCTTTTGTGCAGCAACATAATAGTCACTTTGTATTTCACAACCTGCAAAACGTCTACCTAGCTCTAGTGCAGCAACGCCTGTTGAGCCTACACCCATAAATGGATCAAATACGATATCATTTGCATTACTTGCAATACTTATAATATGTTTTAATAGTTTTACTGGCTTTTGAGCAGGGTGTTTTGGATTTCTTAATCTTTCTGATCCCATACAAATAGGACTTTCGAAAAAATTATGCATTTCATTTTGTTTTGAAAAATTCCACTTATGCCCTTTGTTCCACATACATATAATAATTTCACAACTATTTAGAAAACCATTTTTATATATTTTAGGGGTAGGGTTTGTTTTGTGCCATATAAAAAATTGGAATGTATCAAATTCACTATCAAAAACATTATGCCATTTACCTATAAGATTATAACTTGTAAAAATAAATATATTTCCGTCTGGTTTTAGTATCCTTTTAAAATCATACAAAAACTCCATGGGATTTATCGGAATTGTATCCCACTGAGCAATATCGTTATTTAATGAAGATCTTCCAGGTAATGCAATGTTTCCAGTTGAATATTGTGATATATTATATGGTGGGTCTGTTAATATTAAATCAACACAATTATCAGGCATATTTTTCATAAAATTTCTGCAATCCCCATATATTAATTTAGACATTTTAATCACCTATACAATTATTAATCATATCGTGAATACGCTTATTAAGATCAATTTCCTCTAATGCTTCTTTATAAATTTCTGTAAAATCTTTGAATGTTATGTTTGTTGGTAAAATTGTATTCCAAAAGCTTGAACCTATAAGAAACATAGAAGGATAATTTAAATGTTTCTTTACTGAGCCTTTCCATTTGTTTCCTTCACCATCTTTATTATATAGAGTAGCAAAGTATGCTTTACAATTACTAATTCCCATATCAACATAAATTGTTAATAATTTTTCAACGTTTGATGGTGCATTTGAACTATCCAAGTCGCCGCCAGCTTTAATTTCCATAATGTTCCAATCAGTACCATCATAAAAAGCGAGGTCAACTGGTTTAGTACATATTGAATTGGTTTTGTACTTTGAGGATAATGGGAGTAAGTATTTATTCATAGTTTCATGAGTAACATTGCTTTCACACCTATTCTTGCCTTTACCTTTTGCTTCGTTATTTGCACGAAAAGCGGCAATTTCACCCCTCAAATCACCATTATATGTATCAACATCAGTAACAACTACTTGTCCAACAATAGTGTCTGGATTAATATTATGTTTAATATTTCTAGGATTTACAATTGTTGGAACATTTTCCTCTCCAAATTTTAAACTAGCTATTCGTTTTGCACAAGCTTCAAGAGCAAATCCACTCTTAGACTCAAAACTGCTTACAAATACCATGTTTGCAGTTATTTTTTCATCCATTTGATTTAATGAAAAATTGTTCACTTTCTTATTATAGTTATCTTTAAAATCAGTCTCAATTAACTTGACAAGCTTTGTAAATTCTTCTAGTACAATTGCTTTAATTTTTTCTTTCATTTTGAAAAACCTCCTTATTTTATTATATTATATCACACTGGATATAAATACACAATAAGTGTAAAAAATAATTTTAATACACAATAAAAATATTGAAAAATTTGTTTGTTGGATATATAATGTACTTGAGGTGATTATATGAGTTTTTATTCAGAAAATGAAATTGTACCAGTTGTTTTAGAAATTATCAAAAACAACCCCGGTATAAAAACCAGTGATTTAATTATCGAGGCAAGAAGAATTATGCAACCATCGGGTGAGGATTTGGAAATTTTAGATAATAGAAGTGATGACAAATTTTCTCAGAAGGTGCGTAATATTAAATGTCATAACACAATTGAAAATAAGGTAATAACAGTGGGAACTAAAAATCGTCAATGGTTTTTAAAATAATATGTTTTGCTGTATTTTTTTCTTGCTTTGTTTATTATTGCATAAAGATTATAAGTTTTAAAATATATAATTGTTATATATGGTGCTTGGCTTTCTAAATAACTTATGGTAATATATCTCACTACGAAAGGTGGGATATTTAATGAACAGTATTTTTGATGATTTATATTACGGTAACATAAGACCTTGGGAAAAGACTATGGCTGCCGAAGTAGAATATTGCAAATCTGTGACAGAAGTTACTTCAGCGGAAAGAAAGTTATTGAGTTCACTTGATGGTGAGCAGAAAAGCTTACTTGAAACACTTATAAAGGCTCAGAGTGATATACTAGAAATGTCTTGTAGAGAATATTACTTCGAGGGTTTAAGGCTTGGTATAAGGCTTATGGCTGAAATATACGAGGGAAAAGGTAAAAAATTTACAAGTGATAAGAGCTAAAGCAACTTATAAAAATAAACAGGGGATGGGGCATCGTAATCTCTACAAGTAAAGAAAATGGTGACCGCAGCCCCCTCACACGCACAAAAAGCAAGGTTCAAACGGGGTATTAAACCTACAAACAGATATAAGTGAAATAGATACATTGTTTAAAAGTGATTAGGATTAAAATGGTATAAAAAGTATTAAAGCCTAGGGCGGTTATAATCTCTACAGGTTTGCATACGCTGACCGCAGCCCCCTCAAACGCATATTTTCGCAAAATTAAAGGGGTGGGATACCTATTTTGGGTTAAAAAGGTGTTGTAATTGGCTTAATATAAGGCTTTTTAGCAAAAATAATTTTGCGTAAATGTTTAAGCAGATGTTTTGTATTCTGTGATTTTGTCTAATAAAATTTGTATTTAGTGTAATTATTCACAAATAAATTGATGTATATTTGTCATTATTATAGCTTGATATTATTCGGTTTTAGAGGCATATATAGTGTACATCAAAAAATGAAAGGTGGTTACACAATGAAAATTAATTACAATGTAACAGGAAAAGACAGGAGAGCATTAGCTGATGAGATAGGCAAAGCATTATCTGCAGTTCCTCATTATCTTAGAGTTCCTACTTATGCTTATCAGATAGGGGATTGTTACCTTGACCGAAATGGAGTGCTTGACATTCCCAATATGGCTGACAAGGAAAAAATAACAGAGCATCTAAAGGCTATTGGATATAATGGCTTTGAAGCTGTTGAAAACCTTGTTATACATATTCCCAGAGATACATTTACTGAAACAGCACTTGAAAACCTTAAGCAGCTTATTGAAAACAATGGGGTGCTTATAAAAAAGGCATTTAAAACTGACAGCCTTGAACTGAATATTGATGATGAAACAGTGAGTTTTCCTTGGTTTCCTGAAATTGATGATTCAGATGAAATCAGTGCCTGCACAGAGTTTGTCAGTAAGCTGTGTGAAATGGCAAGGAAACAAAAAAGAGTGAGTGATAAGCCTGTAAAAACAAACAATGATAAATACACATTTCGCTGTTTTCTTTTAAGGCTTGGTTTTATTGGAAAGGAATACAAAAATGCCCGTAAGACCTTACTTAAAAATCTTACAGGCAATTCTGCATTCAGAAATTAATGAAAAGTTTTGATGGGGTATGGCTTAATGCTATGCCCCTTATTTTTATGCTATAGAGATTACCTTTATGGCTTCAGGTCTTACGAGCATACCGTCAAGCATTTCATAAGCAAGATAGCCTGTCTGCTGCTGAAGAGCATATTTTTCCTGTAATGCTCTTACAGAAAGGGGACTGCGGTCTACTATGTAGTAATAGTTGAAATCACCAAAGGCTATAGGCTTATTTCCTGAATTTACAGATGGCATAAATTCTGAAATATAAACGGGCTTACCTAAAATGGTATTATTATTGTGATTCCATATATAGTTGCCATTTGCGTCTTTCAGACTTCGAAGGATAAAGGCTGTTTCATCATTCATAAGCCATACTCCGTAAGTGCGGTATTCTTTTTTAACAGAGAAGTAAAGTTTCACAATATCATCAAATGTAATTGTATCAGATACGGTTACTCCTATTTCAGCACCCTCTGTTTCGTGTAAAATGCCCTTAGGCATATTTTCACCAGAGCCGTTTATAAAGGAATTTTCCTCGGCTCTGCCAAAAATCCTTGCAAATCTGTTTACAAGGCAATCTTCGATATCAAAGCCTGTATCATATACAAAGTCATTATCAAGACGAGTGATAACAGCTAACTTGTGGCAGTTCACTCGATACTTTTCAAAGTCTGCGTAATCCTCTTTTACATTGTACCAATTTCCTGATACCCATTCAGCAAAGTCATTGCAGTTTGATGTGAATATATCATTATCAGACCTTGGTGCAGATACTGCTGTTGCTATTTTACGGAAAATGTTTTTCTCGGTAATTGCATCCATATACTTTTTGCCTGTTTTATATGGTGGCAAATAAGTCTGTGTTGTTTGTCTGCCATTGATTAATTCGCTATAAGCGTTATTATTATTTTTCATAGCTGACCAGAAAGCTTTTTCATAGCCTGCGGTATCTATTGAATTAAGTGTGTTTGTAAAATTATTGTTCATATTAATATTCCTCCTATTAAAGCGTATTTCCTGTTGTTGTTTTACAGCCTTGCTTTTTGCAAAATTCAGCAAGTTAATTATAATCATAAAAATCGAGCTCAGTATGACCTCCGCTGAGATGATAACGGACTTCTCTTGTAACGGTAAGTGGTATATTACTTGCTGAAACAAGATTAATTTTTCCATATCTACGGTGCCTTAATATAATCTGATGTATTTTTTTACAAATACTCATTTTATATTCCTCCATTAAATGAGTCAGGTACAAGTTTAAAACCGTTGCTTAAACAATATGCTATTGCCTCATCAAAATTTGTAAAGCAGAGTCTGCTTGTGCCATAAATAACATACCAATGTTCAGGTATATCAAATCTGCTCATCATAACTGCAGCTATTGTATTATTTGGCGTTTTAAGTAAACCCTTACATTCTAATCTGTCAGTGCTGTAATCAGCGGGTTTAAATTGGATTTTTGAATTAATTATTCCTATTGTTCTCATATTCTGTCCTTTCTGTCTTTTCTGACGATAATTATTTTTGTTGCCGTATCATTGGTTCTATACAATCAATATAATCATCCCCTTTTTATGTAGCTGGTGTAGTTTTATATGTAGCTGATTTTTATAAACTACACCTATGAAAGTGGCTTAATAATTGATGTTTTTAGCATTTGGTGTAGTTAGTGTAGTTTGTTTAAATTTCATTTTTATATTTTTATATACACATTTTTTATTTATTTTATCTCTGTTTAGAAATCAAAAGTAACTACACTAACTACACCAAAACAGTAAAAAGCTTTTATTTATGCGGCTTAGCATTGGTGTAGGTTTGTGTGTTTTAACTTCACCAAACCTACATCAACTACACCAAAATTTCATCAAAGCCGTAAATGTTACTATATTCATCCTTTGCTGATTTTGTAAGAGTATAACTGCGGTAGTAAATACCGTCTTTTCTCCTTACGGTTATATCTGAATAGTCAGCATTAAGATATTCTGCTAAAGTGTTTCTGAAATCCTTTGATGTTTTTGAATATCCGTTGTTGTTATAATTACACCAAGAACGATATACCTTATAGATTTTACTTGTTGTACAGGTATCCGTAATTTTGTCATCAGCTCTTTTTTTCATACACTCATTAAAGAAGGAAATTACTGAATTATTCTCTGCTCTGTATTTTAGTCTTGCATTAATAACAGATAAAGGCTCAGTATAGTTGTAGCCATTTTGTATAACTTCAATTAAAGCCATAATTGCTTTATAAATAATACCATCTCTTTCGGTATACATTTTATCAAGTAAGAACTTATCCTGTTTTTCCTTTGGGATAATGTTATTGCAATCAACTTCAATAATTCTGTCATACACCCATTTACCGTCATCACCGCCAAATTTAGGCAGCTTATTCATACAAAACCATAAAAGTCCGTTATATGTAAATTCAAAACCGTTTTGTCCCTTAAATTCGGCAAACAAGCTGTCACCACCAGTGCAATTCTTAAAGGTCTTTAGCTCATCTACTGACATAAAGCTCATATCTGAACTGCCAGCTAGTCTTTTGCCATAAATGTTGCCTGTGCCAAAACGACTTTCAATTTCCTTTAGGTCAATGCCAATGTAATTTCCTCTACCTAAGAGCATTTCAGTAAGACTTTTAAGCTGAGACTTACCTGTATCACCGTTACCGACCATAAAGAGAGCCTTTTTCATTCTGTAACCTTTTACATTGGAAAGGCACACACCCATAAACTGCAGCAGTAATTTTTCAATGTCTTTATCACCATTAGTGAGTGTTTTCATAAAATTGTCAAATATAGGTGTTGGTGTCTCGTAGCCAAGCCATTGACAAGGAAGTTGAATTGTCGAGAGTATGTTTGGAGAGTGTGGTATTAAACTCATATTTTGGAGATTTAATATTCCGTTTTGAAAATTTATAATATTTTCATCGGCATTAAGCTCATCACTGTTTTTATAAGTCAAATCTGTTGTTAGGTGATTATAGGTTTCTGAAACATAAGACATTCTAAGAATATCCTCATTGTATCTTGTTATAAAACCTTTTATAATGCCCATAAACATATTGGGTGCATAAATCTTATAACAGCCTTTCTCATAAACATATATGAGCATTCCACCTGTTCCGCTGTCACGTACCATAAAATAATTAAGGTGGTTTCTAATATACCTCGCTAAAGCGGGGCAAAGTACGATATATCCTTTTTTCTCATTGTAGGTAATGAATTCAGGTGTATCCATAACGGAATTATGAAAGTTTCCATTACAAACCTCAATGGCTTTCTGTATTGTCATACTCCTATAATCTTCACGTTCCCATTTATCTCTGTATAGTTTTGAGCAGCGGAATACAGCATCAATTAATGAAGGATTGTTTCCTGCTCTGAAAGCTATTATGGAACATAAAGCCTCATCAGCATTAGACGGACTTTCATAGCCAGTTATATCACCTTTGTCAAATAAACGGACAAATTTTTCTCCGTTTTTATCTTTGCGAAGGTTACATATAATATCAAGAACTTGTGCATCTTCGGTATCATTATTCTGGTTACAAGAGTTTTTAAGCATATAGGTATTAAGATATGCAAGTATCTCGTATGTAAGCTCCGTTACTTCCTTATTTGATACAATATTGCCTGTATATGTGGCATATCTGTTAGTAAGGCTGCCTATATAAAGCTCTGTGTGGTTATGAGGATTTTTAGCATAATACTTATCTGAAAGTTTTTTACCTATTACATTTCCCTTACTTGATTTTCTGTCTGAAACAGGGATTTTGCTTAAATCACATCTACCTATAATATGAATTCCCTTACCACTGGGAGATATTTCAGCATAGCTGTCAACTAGCTGCATAATCTTTTTTACAAAGGGTGTATTTATGTCCTGTCCATCTATATCAAGAAAGAAATATCCAGACGGGATAATAAAGCCTATACCATCATAATTATAGATTTTCTGTGCCTGTTCAGCAGTGGCATAATTTACCCAAGTGTTTTCATAATTCTTGCTCGTTCCTGTTTTTTTGCCATAAGCTGAGTATGGTATTTTCGTTTCTTTTCCATTATCATTGATTTCGTATTTCCAGCAAATCCATATTTTCATTTCTTTAAGATTTTTCATTATGCTTATTATCCTCCTTTCTAGCTTGCATTAAGATTATTAAGCTGTTCACATAGCTTATCATAATTAATAAGAGCCTTTTTACCTATGTATATAGCGGGTAATTGTCCTGCTTTTAGCATAAGCCTTAATGCGTGTTCAGGTAAGATACCAGTTTGTGCTATTTCTCTTATTGTCATCATTTTTGGTTTTTCTGTAACATTCATCATTTTCACCTCCTGTTAAAGTGTTTAAATATATGCCTGAAATGTAAATTTGTTATTGACATATACCGTATTTGTTGATAAACTAATAATAACACAATATTAAATTTAAGTCAACAAAATTAGAGCATAATACTTACGAAACAACAAAATAGTCATATCAAAGGAGTAAATTATGGAAAATCAACAGTATAAAAAAGGAATTATTTTTACGGATATAATCCATAAGTTGATGGAGTGTCACCCAGTAACAAAGAAAAAAACATCACAGAGAGCTTTGTCGTTGGCGGTTGGCTTAAAGCCTCAGACATTGAGTCTTTATATAAACGGCGACAGGACACCGAATATAGAGGTGGTTTATAATTTAGCTGAGTATTTTGGTGTATCAATAGATTATCTGCTTACAGGTATCAGCTCGAATAATAAAGATGTAAACTCTAGTATTGGATTATCGGAAGATGCAATTAATATGTTGAAAATTGCAAATAATACTAATGAAGATTTAACCGATGTAATGCCAATATTAAATGACTTGCTGTCTGAAAGAGATTTTTATGTGTTTTTGGAGGATGTTGTAAGTCATGCTCAATTTATTAGAAAAGTAAGGAATATGAGCTTTGAGGAACGAGAAGAAAAATATAAAGGCATAAATGCCGAAAGGTATTTTAGTTGGGAATTGATGAGAGATATTGAAAAATTTATAATTACTCAACTATGCGAAAGAGGATTGTGGATAGAAAAATAATTTGCACAAATTTAATTAAATCTTTCTTGTGTTTTTCTCAATCAAAGCCTGTTGACTTATTTTCTATAATGAGTGATATATAGTAATGGAAAATAGAGTATTACTTATAAACACATATAGAAAGAGAGGTTTTGAATTATGCCAAGTATAAAAAAGCGTGGTAATACATTTAGGATAATGGTTTCATTAGGCTACGATATATATGGAAAACAGATAAGGAAAACGACAACATATAAGCCACCTGATAATGTTACAGAGGGTAAGGCTGAAAAGCTGGCAACAGCTTATGCTTATGAGTTTGAAAAGCAATGTCAAGGAATGATAAATCTAAATGAAAACATAAGGCTCTCAGAGTTGGTAGATTGGTACTATGACCAAATTGCTCCTCATAGCTTAAAAGAAAATACAATATATAATAATAAAAGAATACTTAATCTTTATGTTCTGCCATATATAGGAAATTTAAAACTTAAAGATATAACAACAGCAAGGATTGATGAACTATTCAATAATCTTCATCGTAGCGGAAGAAGTACAGAGAGGTATAGATTGAAAAATGCTGGTTTCCTGCCTAATGGAACACACAGACCGATTTCAAGAATATCAGGTGTTAATGTAAACACAATTAAAGATGCAATTCGTGGCAAAGGTATTTTAAAGTCCACAGCTGAAAGAATAGCAAAGGCTTTAGGTAAAAATTTTAATGATGTATTTGAATTTGTTGAAAATGAAAATAAAGGACTTGAAGCGGGTTCGATTGCAAGAATAAGAACTGCTTTATCCCCCATATTTTCAACAGCAGTAAAAAAGGAGATTATTCACAAAAATCCTGTATTTAATGCAACAACTATTAAAGGTGAGGAGAAGGAAAAGAAATTTCTTAATGCAGAGCAATGCAAAATAATTTTGAAGACCGTTGATGAAATGACAAATCAGCAAGTTGCAAGGGCAGTAAAAACATTGCTTTATACAGGAATGAGAGTAGGAGAACTTACTGCATTACACTGGACTGAGGTTGACTTGGAAAATGGAATAATAACTGTCAAGTATAACCTTTACAGAGTAAATGGTGAATATAAGCTGACAACACCAAAGACAAAAAGCAGTGCCAGAGTGATTGCATTACCACCACAGCTTATAGAATTGTTGAAAGAGCAAAAGGAATGGCAGAAAATACGAAAACAGGAAGTGGGTGACCGCTGGATTGAACGCAATGCAGTGTTCACAGGCGAATATGGTGAATATATGAGCAAGAATTATATCAACCTTGCTTTTAAGAAATTCCTTAAAGACCACAATTTGCCTAATGTGCATATACACGATTTAAGACACGCAAATGCCTCATTACTTATAAATATGGGTGTTCCTGTTAAGGTTATTTCAGAACATCTGGGGCATTCAAATACGCTTACAACTGAAAATATATATGCACATATCTTTAATGAAACAAGGGTAAAAGCATCAAAGGCTATAAGTCAGGCACTAACATTTGAAAATGTGGAAGGTGTTTCTGAATAGTTAATACACTTTGAAATGTGCAAACACATCTTAAACACCAAACTTTTGGAAAAGTTACAGATTTCTAAGGGATTTGGTGTTTATTTGGTGTTTAAAGGTATTTAAAACTGATAAACAAAACTAAACAAAACACATTTTGCATTACAAAGAAACCGCATAAAATGGGGCATTACACGAAAATATTAAACGATACTAATGAATGGAAGTTGTGCTCGAGAAAGAAAACATAAATACCTTATCTGCTGATGGTGAGGTTATGCTCTCTACCATTGCTGCTTTTGCAGAAGAAGAACTGCGTAGTATGAGTGCTAATCAGAAATGGACTATTCAAAAAAGATACAAAGAGGGCTTAACTAATGCACAGGGAATGATGGGGTATTATAAAAACGAGTACGGCGAACTTTCCATAAATGAACAGCAGGCTATAATCGTAAGACGGATTTATGATATGTACATCAGCGGCTACAGCACTGATAAAATTGCTAAAAAGTTGAATGAGGAAAACATTCCAACCTATAAAAACAGGAAATGGTCATCAGGGATAGTTGGTCAAATCCTTAAAAACGAAAAGTACAAGGGAGATTGCAAACTGCAAAAGTTTTATTGCCCTCAGCCAAACAGGAAAGTCAGAAATAAAGGTGAAGTGCAGAGCTATTACATTGAGGATGCCCACCCACCAATCGTCACAAGGGAAACTTGGGATAAGGTTCAGCAGATTATGGCTGAAAGGAAAGAAAAACGCAGAATTGGAGTAGACGGTACAAATAAATATCAGAACCGCTATCCGTTGTCGGGGTTGCTTATCTGCCTTTACTGTGGTTCAACCCTAAAGCGAAAACAAGTTCATAATAAACGCATTGAGTGGTGGTGCAGCAAAAGTATAAAAGAGGGTGTGAAAGCCTGCAAGGGTATTCATGTCAGAGATGAAGACACCATAATGCAGAATATAACAGAACCAACAGTTGTAAAGGAGATGATAGTTAATGGCAAGAAATATTACAGTTATACCCGCAAATCAGAATTCAACGACAACTACAGGCAACCAGAATCAACGCCAAAGAAAGCTGAGAATGGCTGCGTATTGCCGAGTGTCCACAGACCGAGAAGAGCAGTTATTAAGCTATGAAAATCAGCTTAGATATTATAAGAACTACATTGAAAGCAATCCCAATTATGAGTTTGCAGGTATTTATGCGGATGAGGGTATTACCGCTACAAACACCAAAAAGCGTGATAATTTCAATAGAATGATAGCTGATTGCAGAAACGGAAAAATTGATAGAATAATTACAAAGTCTATTTCGAGGTTTGCAAGAAATACCCTTGATTGTTTAAATTATGTAAGAGAGCTTAAATCTCTTGGCATAGGTATAACATTCGAGAAGGAGGGGATTAATACTCTCGAAAGTAGTGGAGAGGTGCTACTCACAATTCTCTCCTCACTAGCTCAAGATGAATCGAGGTCTATTTCAGAGAATACAAGGTGGGGACTTCGCAGAAGATATGAAAATGGGGAGTATGGTATAGCAACAAAGCGTTTTATGGGCTATGACAGAGATGCTAATGGAAAACTTGTTGTAAACAAAAAACA
>CAZZLN010000029.1:0-22146 GCA_964654945.1 uncultured Lachnospiraceae bacterium | reverse complement strand
GTTTTATGGGCTATGACAGAGATGCTAATGGAAAACTTGTTGTAAACAAAAAACAGGCAAAGGTTGTAAAAAGGATTTATCAGGAGTACCTTTCAGGCAAAACCGTTGATTACATAAAACGAATACTTGAAAGAGAGAAAATACCTAAATGGGACGGCACATATAAATGGCAGGCTACCACAATTCAAAGTATTCTCACTAACGAAAAATATAAGGGTGATGCAGAGTTACAGAAAGGACATACGGTAGATTTTCTTACAAAGACAAGGAAAAAGAATGAGGGTGAGCTTCAAAAGTTTTATATCGAGGAGGACCATGAGGCTATAATAAGTCCTGAAATATGGGAATGTGTACAGCTTGAAATGGAACGCAGAAAACAATATACTAAAGACCATTTCCTATATGCATATTCCTCCAAAACTGAAAACAATCCTTTTTTCGGAAAGACTATATGCGGTGAATGTGGTAGGTCATTTGGCAGAAAGACATGGTCAAATAAAGGCACACTAAGAAAGGTGTGGCAGTGTAATGGCAGATATGAGGTCAAAAGTATTCAAGGGTGCAACAATCGTCATATTGAAGAAAGTGCATTTGAGCAGATATTCATCATTGCTTGGAATACCATAATTGAGAATATTGAAAGTTGCAGAGCTAAGTGGAAAGCACAGGTAACGGTGAAGATTTGCTTACAGCTTATAGGGCAAATGACCTTCTGAAACTTACCGAAAATGCCGAAATCATAAACAAAGTTGATATAGACTTTATGATTAGGGTGCTTGACAATATAACCATTTATGAAAATGGAGATATTATTATAAGTTTTTATGACGGAACGAAAATAGAATATCGTTGATTTTGTTGACCTGCTGCATTGATGTGTGGCAGGTCTTTTTTAGGTATACCTAAAAGATTGTGTAAAACATTTAATTGGTGTATGCTATAAAATTATCAGTTTTGGAGTTTTATTATGACAAGAAAAAAGAAAAACGAGAGTTCTAAAAGGTAAGTGTTAAGGAAAATTATGGTAAAAAAATTAAAGAACAATCCTAAGAAAATTTGTCAAATATTAGCCATCACAGAGTTAATAATGAAATAAGAGAAACTGATATCTGTATTTAATTTTTATCAGAAAATTATTGTTTATAAGTGATAAGCCATTTTTTAGATTTTTTGTCAAGTAGTAAGGCACAGGGGTATGAACCCTGCACTCGCTAGTTCAAATCCGTCAAGCCCTGTCACATAATATTTTAAATATGGTTAGTAATTACTTTACCTTATAAACTAATTATGTTATAATTTGGGAGAAGATTTAGTTGTGTTTTGGTATACTCACGATTATAAATGGGATAATTTTTTAGCCCCAGGAAGTTTTCTAAGTTTATAAATTTTCATCTCATAAAACATTGCAAAAGAGGTTTTTGTTGGGGTATGTGTGATATGAAATTTAACTACAGTGAGTTTTTTGCTAATTGCAAGTGTGTCCGTAGCAATACCTACATAACTATACGCAGTGGAGGAACGCAGTACTTCATGAGCACAGTATATTTTCTGTACTATTGATGAGCTGGAATTAAAAGAAAAGCTTTATAACAAGTATTGTAACGATTATGCAGAAAACCATATTTAGGATGGTGCGATAAATTCCGGATATGCTATTTTGAGAGGATTTAGATTAGAGTTCATGCAACGATTTTGGGTGAGGATATATTTGATAATCAGCTGCAATATGTTCAATGACTATGTTTGAAATTATAAGTTTGGCATTTGAGGAGATTGTAAATTACGAGATATGGGTAACAGACGTAGGTTTTGTTGAATCACTTGGGAATGTTTTAATGAGTCTGAAGAATGAGATTATAATTAAAATGATGTGAAATGTGTAAAAATGTGAGTTTATCTATTGTGATTTTTTTATATATACGATTTATTATGCTAAGGAAACAGATTAATGAGGATTGTTATATATGGTAAATGATGAGTATAGAAGGGCGATTGAAACAATGACTCAGAATGGATACGATTTGAAGCGTTTTGTAGTATGTTTCCTTAGCACCAAGAGAGAGAATTGTAACCATATGGGATATGTAGTTAAATAGATATTATTTGGCTGAGTATATCAATAAACTGACAAGAAAAGAGGATGATGTATGGGAAAAAATTTAACACTCGGCATTGCTAAAATTGGAGATTTGCTTATTAATAATTTAATAACGGAGATTTCAGATGGTGTTAGTCCCTTGGAGAATATCGAATTAAAGATTCCAGAATATCAGCGTCCGTATAAGTGGACTGCAAAGAATGCAAATCAGCTGTTGGATGATATCGAACAGGCAATGTATGAAAATAAGGAAGTGTACAGAGTAGGTACTTTGATACTTCATTATGATGAAAAAAATAATAGTTACAACATAGTGGATGGACAGCAGAGAACCATAACTTTTTCACTGCTGTTGAGTTGTATTTGTCCGGATGATATAGATTTTCTTAATCAGGGTTTATCAAATAATCAGTATAACTTACATAATGTGATGAATAATTATAGGGCTCTTAAGCGTCGTATAGATAAACTAGTTGATGAAAAGGAAATGAATGAATTAAGCGATTATGTTCAAAATCGTTGTGAATTGATTATTGTAATTACAGATGATTTGTCAGAGGCATTTCAGTTTTTTGATTCTCAGAATGCAAGAGGGAAATCACTTTACCCTCATGATTTGTTAAAAGCCTATCATTTGCGAGAAATGAGCAATATAGATGTGTATGAAACAGAACGTATAGTAAAAATGTGGGAGGATCTTAATCAAAAGGAACTTTCGGTTTTATTTAATGAATATTTGTATAGATTAAAGGAATGGGTAAAAGGAAATAGGGCATATGAGCTCAATGAACATAACATTGACTTATTTAAAGGCGTTACATCAAGAGATAGTTATCCTTATGCCCAATTTTATAAAGGAGCTTTTGCATATGCAGATGATGTAAATAAATCTAAACTGCCATTTGTGACGGGCTTACAACCGCTTAGTCCTTTTCAAATTAATGCTCCTATCATAGCAGGAAAGGCATTCTTTGAATATGCAAAACATTATTTTGACATTCTTGCAGATATTCAGAATAATGACAAGTATGAAGGTTATTTTATCAATGATAATGAAATTGTAAGAACATTGGATTTACGCAAGTATAAGAATGGTGTAGGCAATAGGATTACAAGATTGATGTTTGATACAGCAGTTTTATTATATGTTGATAGATTTTGTCCTGCTCATCCAACTAAAACAGTTAAAGACTTTTTAGATCAATTTGTTGTATTTGTTTTTATATGGGCATATTCAATGCGTGCACAGTATAAGAATGTTGGTTGGCAGGTAGCTCAAAATTATGTAATGGGAGATACAAAGAAAGACGGAGTAGTTAATGGTTTCAATATTTATAAAGTAATTGCTGATTCTGACACGCCTAGTACATTGCTTAGCAAAATGGCAGACATGATTGTGCCATTAACTGATACGAAAATTAAAGCCAATAAAGATAATTTAGATGATTGTGAAGAGGGGATTTATCTTAATTATTTGCATTACTTTAAACAGCATAAATTTTGGGAGGATAACTAATGGCTAAAAAATCATTACCACTTAAAGAAGTTTCAATAGATGAAATATTTATATCAGGCGAGAAGAGTGTTTATGAAATCCCTATATATCAGAGAAACTATGCTTGGGAAAAAGATGAAATAGCAACATTAATCCAAGATGTGTATGATGCATACAAGAACTCCAAAGAGGTTTATTACATCGGCACTCTTGTTTCTTATCATAAAGGCGACCGTGTGTTTGAAATAATAGATGGTCAGCAAAGACTGACTACAATAAGACTTATTCTTGGTGCACTAGATATTGATGAAATAAATAATAAGCTGACATACAGAGCTCGTAAAAAATCAGATGATACATTAAAATCAATACCAAAATTCAATGTGGATGAGAAAGATATTGGCATTGTAAATGGATTTAAATATGCAAGAACAGCAATAGATGAACTTGTATCAGAAGAAGATAGAAAAAGTTTTAAAGCTTATTTTATAAATAACGTTCATATTATCCATTATCAGGTGCCAAAGGACATAGATCTCAATCATTATTTTGAAATCATGAATTCTCGAGGAGAGCAGCTTGAGAAGCATGAAATTATTAAAGCAAATTTAATGGAAAAGCTTGACAATGATGATGAACGCAAATTGTTCAACAGAATATGGGAATGCTGCAGTGAGATGAGTATTTATGTACAGCAAAATATATCGGGGGTTAAGACAGATAATATATTTGGTGAATCTCTTAATGATTTTATTCCAAAGAGTTTTGATGAACTAATGAATGCTTTGCCAAAAGAAGATGCAGATCATAAGAATGAAGTTATTTCTATTGCGGATATTATTAATCCACAAAATAATGGTAGCACCTGGGTTGATATTGATGAAAGTGATGAGAGAAAAGATTCGTTCCAGCCAATTATTGATTTTCCTAATTTTTTACTTATTGTCTTAAAGATTACGAGAATGGCAGAAAAGGATTTCTCTCCTGCAGATTTTAATTTGGATGATAAGGAATTATTAAATGAATTTGATAATGCCAAAATGAGTAAGCCTAATGTACAAACTTTTATTTTTAATTTGATAAAAACAAGATTTTTACTTGATAACTATATCGTTCATCATTCTAAAGAAGAGGATTCCATGGATAGCAATCCATGGAAACTTCAGGTTTGGTATCGCGATAAGGAAACGAACAAAGCACAACTTAAAAATTTGTGTGAAAAGTCGATGCAAGAGAGATTAGTTCATTTGTTATCAATGTTTGAAGTGTCATTTACGCCAAGGCAGAGGAAAAATTATCTTTTTTATTGTTTAATGTATTTGATGACATCAGAGAAAAGGAATCTTGATGATTACACTAGTTTTGTCGATGAACTGGCTAACAGATATTTCAATCTGGTATATCTTGATGAAAATAAACTTAATGCGATTAATACTCCTATTCCAGGTAGCTTTGATGAGGTAATACTTACAAGTAACAATCTACTTAACAATGCTCAGTACGAAAATAAAAATCAGAAAAAATTTGTTGAGATATATGGTGATGTAAAAGAAGCTTCAAAAGGTGTTCCTTTATTTGTATTTAATTATATTGATTACAAAATATGGAGTATGTACGAGAAAGAATTACATGGAGAAAAATCTAGAAAAGGAAGTCCTGAAAGATGCGCATTTTTTAACAAACTGGGATGCAGTGACTTTGGACTTGATGTATTTAATCAGTTTTACTTTTCAAGAACTAGAAGAAGTTTGGAACATTATTATCCACAGGCTATGGCAACAGGTGAAGATGGTAATCTTGATAAAAATCAAATTAATTGCATAGGTAATTATGCAATGATAGGTAGTGAAGCTAATAGTTCGGGATCTAACTGGCCTCCAAAAACAAAACTGGATCATTATCTTGATAAATCTCAAAAAATAAGTCGTATTAGTGTTGCTTCGTTGAAATTCATGATTATGATGCAGATGTGTCGTGATAATCAGGAATGGGGAGTTGCCGAGATAGATGAACATCAAAAGAGAATGATGGATATTCTGATTCCGGTAAGTGATAAATCGTATGTGAGTGAGTAAGGATATATAGGTAATCCTATAGGACTTAGTAAGAGTAAGTTTTCTTAGGTTGCTGCAAATGTTTTGTTTATTGGAACTTATGTTGATGTAGAGGATAAGATGTAAGGGATGTTGATAGCTGCTTTGAATATCAGTTTGGGAGTGTTTAAAAGAGTTATTTCTGTAAACATATCTTAAGAAGTAAATATTTGACATAAGAAGGCTCAATGCAGATGAAAAATATGCTTACTATCATCATAGATTAATTTCTTTTAAAGATATTATAAAGAACAAACCTAAGTCGAATGTAAATTAGATGTGTTAAGTAGAAACTGATTTTTACAATAGGGCGGCTGAAATTGATAAAGATGCAATAAGGGGCTTCTTGAGTATGCTATCTTATCCTATCTGTCATCTTAACAACCAATCTGAAGAAACAAATAGAGTTTACTATGACTTGGTTCGAAATATTAATATTTTAATCATTGCCTGCTGCATCGATTTGTGGCAGGTCTTTTTTATTTGCAAATATAACTTGACAATTCCTTTTATTAGAGTGATTACTAAAGAAAAGACTTTCGAGGTGATTGCAAATTAAGGAAGAACTTAAAATGCAAATAATAAAATTAAGGATAGATGGATTTGGTTATAAGAAAATAGCTACTGCACTTAATATACCTGTGGAGCAGGTTAAGTATACATGTAAGTGTAACGGTTATAATGGGTTTGCTAAGAATATTAAAGCAAAATATCAAAGTGAGCTGACAGATAAAAAGGGTCTGTGTAAATATTGTAATAATATTTTTGAACAGCCTAAGCGTGGTAGAAGGAGAGAATATTGTTCTATCGAGTGTAAAAGAAAGTGGGAAAAGATACATTGCAAAACCCATCAGCATAAATGTAATTATTGTGGTAAAATATTTGAAAGCCAGTCAAAGAAACAAAAATTTTGCTCTAAGAAGTGCTATTACAAATATAGGTTTTATAGAGAAGAAGATGTTGCGGAACTTGCAGAGTGTCTGAAAAAGGGTGAAAGACCGAGGTTTATACCAAGTTGGATTAAGGATTTGATTTATAGCAATGAGTGATGCTATGAAAAAATGTTTATAAATAGTAAGTAATAATGAAATACTTTAATGGTTTTTATAATCTATAATTTTGTTAAGAAAAAACGTCAAAACAGTGTAATAATCACTGCTTTGACGTTTTTTTGTTGGAAAATAGTTGTTCTAAAACTATAGAAATATTTTCTGAGTTGATTTAGTGTTTTAACTTGTATGAAGAACTTTGTCAAAATGTAAATTAGTTATATGAAAAAGTCGAAAAATCTGATATAATAAGTTTAGTAAAAAATAATAGTATAGTGAGGTAGAGTATGGCTAATTTTGGTGATGCCGAAAGGCATATTGCGTCATTGCTTTCTGTTGGTAATAGATTTAGTATGAATGGGTTAATCTATTTGATTAAGTGCTCTGGTAAGCCTACATGCAAAAAAGGTGAACCTAAGACGGATATATATGTGTATGCAGAGTCAAATAAAGATAGTATTGAGCTTAAAATATCCTACAAGAAAAACAATGCAGATTTCATAGAAAATAAAACTACGGCAGAGCGAGCAGAGGCTTTATTTGGTGATAATTGGATACAAATAATAACTTCAGCAACCAGAAGTATAGAGCGAGCATTTTATTCTAAAAAACTAATTTATAAAGTAAAGAGCAAAAGAACAGAGGCTGGAGCAATTACGCTTGGATGGAAATATGAATTAATGAATAAAAGTGCAGGGGAATTATCTGGTGTTGTTGATTTAACCCGTGAACAAATTATAGATGTATATGCAGGCACTCATATTTCTGATGAAAAGAAAAATGCTAATGTAAATGGAAAAATTATCAGGAATTCAGGCATAGCAAACTATATTTTAATGGATGATAATTTGACATCAACCCAGGAAGTTATTGATAACATTGTTTCGATTGAAAGCTATGTAAAAAAGTATCCAACAATATATTTTGCATGTAAAGCATTGAATTACAGAACCTATAAAAACAAATATGATGGAAACAGACCTCTTTCAGTGTATGTTGATTGGAGTGTAAAAGATGGGAAGTTGCATTCAGAACTTGTCTTTGATAATCCGTTAGTTATACGAGGAGATTTTGTTGCAAATAAACTAAAGTCTTGCTTGCAACAGTTAGGAGTGGCAACAACTGAGGATATATATGTTGAGATGGTGTCTAATCCGTCAATTATAATTAAATAATAGCTTGACAATGTTTTTTATGAGAGCTAACATATGCCTTAATAGGAGGATTTCAAACATGAAAATTATTAGTTTGTTTTCAGGTGCTGGAGGACTAGATTTAGGATTCGAGAGAGCTGGATTTGATATAGTTATGGCAAATGAGTTTGATAAAACAATATGGGCTACATACGAGAAAAATCACAAAGCACCATTGATAAAAGGAGATATAAGGAGCATAGAGGAGTCTGATTTTCCAAATGAAGTAGATGGAATTATAGGTGGTCCACCATGTCAGAGTTGGAGTGAAGCAGGTTCACTAAAAGGTATTGACGATGCTAGGGGAAAATTGTTTTATGATTACATTAGGATATTGAAAGATAAGCAACCTAAGTTTTTCCTTGCTGAAAATGTATCGGGAATGCTTGCAAATAGACATTCAGATGCTGTTAAAAATATTGTAGCTTGTTTTGAAGATTGTGGATATGATGTTTCAATAAATTTGGTTAATGCGGCTGATTACGGTGTTCCACAGGATAGAAAAAGAGTTTTTTATATAGGATTTAGGAAAGATTTAGAAATTGATTTTAAATTCCCAGAGCCTACAACACCTAAAAAGGAAGATAAGGCTACATTAAGGAATGCTATTGGTGACTTGGCGGAGTCAGCAGTTCCGGCTTTGGCAAAAAATAAAGCTAATCAAAATTTAAAAATATTAAATCATGAATATTTCATAGGCTCATATTCAACTATTTTCATGAGTCGAAATAGAGTGCGTCCTTGGGATGGGCAGGGATTTACAGTTCAGGCAAGCGGAAGGCAATGTCAATTACATCCACAGGCTCCTGAAATGATTTTCGTTGAAAAAAATAAGAGAGTGTTTGTGCCGGGAAAAGAAGATTTGTATAGAAGACTTACTGTTAGAGAGTGTGCAAGATTACAAACATTTCCTGATGATTTTGAATTCATATATACAGATGTTAATGATGGTTATAAAATGATAGGTAATGCTGTACCAGTTGATTTGGCTCATATAATTGCTAAAGAAATATATGAAGAATTAAATACTGTTGATTTAGCTAAAACTATAGATAATTTTAATGTCGATATATTATAAGTTTTAAGATTATTTCACATATCGAAATAAAATGTCGCATATTATATGCCTAAAGAGTAAAAATGCAGGGTGTGTTTATTTAAAGGAATAAAAAATTTTATAAATACTTATGCAGATTGAGAAAAATTAACTTAATTGGCTTTTGTTTTATACAGCTAAATAATGTTTATATTATCAATAAAATGATTGACAGTATAAAATCTAAAGTGTATAATGATATTGAGTGAATTTAGAATAATTATGAAGGATGAAAAAAATGACAATTTCTGAACAAATCAAGGTATTGTGTGTGCGATCAAATATAAGTGTTGCTGAACTTGCGAGACGTGTTGGAACAACTCCTCAAAACTTTAATGCTAAGATGAAGAGAGAGAGTTTTAATGTAAAAGATTTGGAAAAGATTGCTTCTGTTGTATCATGTACATTTGAACGTCATTTTATTTTGAAGTCTGGCGAAAAAATATGAAATATGTTATAATAAAGGTTTAATGTTATGAACAATAGAAAATTTAGATTTATTGATTTATTTGCTGGTGCAGGTGGTCTATCTGAAGGATTTATAATGAATGGGAATTTTACACCTCTTGCACATGTTGAAATGAATAGAGATGCGTGTGATACTTTAAGAACAAGATCTAGCTACTATTATTTAAAAGAAAAAAATAACATATCTTTGTATGAAAATTATCAAAAAGGTAAGATTACTAGAGATGAACTTTATGCTAACATACCAGAGGGGTTAATCAAAACTATTATTAATAGGGAAATTAGCGAAACAAGTATTCATAATATATTTAACGAAATAGATAATGTTATTTATGAAGAAAAAATAAAAGAATTAGATTTGATTATTGGCGGACCACCTTGTCAAGCTTATTCGTTAGTTGGCAGGGCTGTAAGTTCTGATAAAATGGCAACAGACCCACGTAATTTTTTATATAGACAGTATGTAAGATTTTTGCAATACTATCATCCTAAAATGTTTATTTTTGAAAATGTCCCTGGAATACTTACAGCGAAAAGAGGGGAAACATTTAAAACAATATTAAGAGAATTTAATCGTATTGGGTACTCAGTAGATTATAAAATACTTAACGCTGCAGATTTTGGGGTTCTTCAAAATAGAAAACGGGTAATAATTATAGGATGGAGAAAAGAGTATCAATTGCAATATCCGCAATTTGAGGATTGCAATATTGATATAAATGCAACGGTGTTTGATATTCTTTCAGATTTGACTCCCTTGGAAAGAGGAGAGGAAAAAAATGTGTATATTTCGGGAATAAATAAGTATCTAACAATTTCGGATATTAGAAGTAGCCAAGATGTATTAACACAGCATGTTTGTCGAAAACATAATGCAAATGATGTTGAGATATATAGAAGAGTAATTCAAGCGTGGAATAAGAATCATACTAGGTTGAGATATACGGATCTACCTGAAAATTTAAGAACGCATAAGAATACCACTGCCTTTTTGGATAGGTATAAAGTGTTGGCTGGTGATATAAGATGTTCGCACACTATGATTGCACATATAGCTAAAGATGGGCATTATTTTATACATCCTGATATTAAGCAGTGTAGATCAATATCGGTTCGTGAGGCAGCTCGGATACAATCATTTCCAGATAATTATTTCTTTGAAGGTTCTAGGGCTGCCAAGTATGTTCAAATAGGTAATGCAGTTCCACCATTAATGGCAAAAGGATTAGCAACAAAAATTATGCGTATGTTAGAGGAGTTATGATATGAAAAAATCATTTAGACCTTCAGCAAGATTAATTGGTACGATAGGTGAAGATATTATTAGAGATATGCATGCTGCAGTCGTTGAGTTGGTTAAAAATTCTTATGATGCAGATGCGAAGCAAGTAACTATCACTTTTGAAACAACTGAAGATAAAAGGCTTTTATTATCAATAAGAGATGATGGTCATGGTATGAATGAGGAAGGTGTGTTAAATAAATGGCTTGTGCCGTCTACTAGTGATAAACTTAAGCGTAGAACCAGTCCTAAAGGTAGAGTTATGCAAGGTCGCAAAGGTATTGGAAGATTTGCCGTTGCTATATTAGGAGAAAAATTAGAATTAGAAACAGTAGCGGGTAATGTCAAAACTAGCTTACTCATTAATTGGGATGAATTTGTTGAAAGTAAATATCTTGATGAAGTTCTTGTAGATATAACATCATCAGAATCAGATTCTATAAATGGTACAACTTTTAATATCGAAGGGTCTTGTGAAAAACTTGAATTATGGAATGATAGTGAAATTGAATATCTTATTAAAGAACTTCGCAAACTATTAACTCCTTTAGATAATACAAATGATTTAGAAGATAGAGAAATATTTAATATTAGAATTATATTTAAAAATTTCATATCTGAAAAATATAACAATGAAACAATTGAGATTAAACCTCTGCCTTTGCTTGATTACTATGATTATAGAATTTCTGGAAAAATTTCTTCAGATGGCAACAATTCTTTGATGTATCAAAATAAAAATTCAGGAATTGAAGAAACAAACTTAGATTTTAGGTTTTATTTAAAAGAAAAAGAAAAATTTTCTGGGGAAATTGTTGTTGATTTTAGAATTTTTGATAGAGATCCAGAGGCAATAGAAGACTTGGTTTATGAGTTGTTTAATGCTGGTGAAGAAAAAATAGGAAAAAATGAAGCTAGAAATTTGTTGAATGATATTTCCGGTGTTAGTATTTTTAGAAATAGATTTAGAATAAGACCATATGGGGACAGTGGAAATGATTGGCTTTCGTTAGATAAAAAGAGAGTGCAAAATCCTGCATTAAAGATTGGTGCTAATCAAATTTCTGGAATGATAGAAATACAAGATGAAGAAGTTTCTAATTTGGTAGAAAAAAGTGCAAGAGATGGGTTGAAAGAAGATGCATATTATTATGGTTTAATATCGGTTGTTGACCAATTGTTAAACTATATTGAATTAAAAAGGTATACTTTTAGACAAAAGACCGGCAAAGGTAGAAAGAATCATGTGTTTAGTAGTCAGATTAGTATATTAACTGACTTTTCAAATGTAAAAAATAAAGTTATTTCTATAATGCAAAAGGCTAATTTGAGTAGCGGAACTATGAATGAAGTTAGCGAATATATTGATAAGGATATTAATGCTAAACTAAAAGTCGCTCAAGAGTTAGAAAAGCAAATAGCAATGTACCAAGGTCAGGCAACATTAGGAAAAATTATGGATGTTGTAATGCATGAAGTTCGTAAGCCGTTGCAATGGTTAAAAAACCAAACAAATAATATTGAAAGAGCATATAGAAGATATTTAAGGAATGGTAATCCTCAGGATTTAGACAAAGTCATGAAAATACTTCAAAGAACACCAGAACAGTTGAAAATTATTTCAGAACTCTTTAAAAGATTAAATTCATTTGCAACTAGAAATCGTACAGCTATGTCTGAGTTTAGTTTAGGAGAAACAATTCAAACTACTATTGAGATTTTTTCTGATGAAATTAAAAAAAATAATATTTTGATATGTTTTAATTTTGAAAGAGATTGTTATTTCACTGGGTGGAAAGCTGACATTTTAGCCGCATTAGCAAATATCATAGAAAACGCGGTTTATTGGGTAAACTTTGCGAATGAAGAAAAGAAAATAGAGATTTCATTAGTTGATATAACTGACTCTATTAAAATTACTATTTGGAATAATGGGCCAACTATTATTAAAGCTTTGCTAGATGACGATTCATTATTTAACCCTGGAATATCTGGAAAGGTTACTGACAATGGTACTGGGACTGGATTAGGGTTATCTATAGCTGGAGAAGCTATAGATAGAAACGGCGGTCAGCTAAAAGTGATAGATGTCACAAAAGGAGCTAAGTTTGTAATAACATTACCAAAGAAAATAGAGGTATGACAGAATGGATAAAGAAACTATAAAAATCATTATAATTGAAGACGATAAAGAATTACAGATTATGTACGAAGATAGTATAGAGGAATTCAATAGTGAAAATGAAAATTATATTTTACAGGCTTTCCATTTAACTAATGATGATGAGGTTCCCAAACTATTGTATGATAACCATATTGATGCTATTATTATTGATTTGGATTGGGGTACTGGTAATACGCAAAACGAGGGTAGTAAGCTTGTAAAGAAAATATATATGGATTGCAGAATACCTATATTTATTGTATCTGGAAACTTGCATCTTTTGGTAGAGGAATATGAGGAAAGTCCAATACTAAAAAAATATCAACGTGATGATGTTGATAATATTAAATTATTTAAAGAGATAGAAAGCTTATATAAGACAGGATATACAAAAGCATTAGGTAATCAAAGTGAGTTTGATAAAATGATTAGTAAGGTTTTTTGGAACCATATGTTTCCTGTTATTACTTCAAGGAATAATAAAGACTTTGGAAAGCAGAGACTACTTAGATTTGCTGTTACTAGAATTAATGAGATGTTAACTATTAATAATAATGATGAGCATGACGATTATGATGCATTGGAATTTTATATTAGACCAGCAATAAAAGATAGACCATTTACGGGTGATATTATCAGTTTAGAAGATAAAAAGTACATAGTAATTACAGCTGCGTGTGATATGGAACAAGATAAATCAGAATATGTGGTTATATGTAAAATTGATTTTGATGAATTTGATGAAATGAAAAGAAAAATAAAATCTGACAACAATAAGGCAAAGCAAAAAATGTGTAATTTAATTAATAACAATATACCAAGGTATCATTTATTGCCGCCTTGTAAATTATTTGCTGGTGGCTTAGTTGATTTTCAACAAGTAAAAAGTGTAGATAAGGATAGCTTCTATGATAAATCAACTGTTATAGCTTCAATAAATCCAGTTTTTCACAAAGATATTCAAGCTAGATTTTCACATTATTATGGAAGGCAAGGACAACCACAACTTAATAAAGATGAAATTATTAATTGGATGAAAGAAAATTAATGTAGAAATATTGAATAGCAAATGTTGGGGGGGGGTGAAAATTGAAATCACCCCCTTTGCTTGTAACGGGCTTATTTACGCTATTTAGTATGCTTAACATCTTCTATGGCACGTGAAAACGGTAGTATTGCTCACCCGAAAAACGCAGTAATTCAGCGGTTTTGAACGGTTTTTATAAAAAGCACAACGTGTGTTTTGACAGCAAAAACAAGTTTGCGGAAACATTTACCCCCCTCTTGAGTAAAAAAGCCATTTAGCCAAAAGGTTTAACCTTTTAGCGTAAATACAGATGTATAGTAAAAAGCCACACAATTAAAACGGTGTGGCTTTAAAAGTATTCATATTCAATTTCCGCTCCGTCAAGGAACATAACTACCCATCTTTCGTCCACAAATATTTTTAAAGAGTCTAAAACCTTAAACATCAAATCTGTATTTTTACTTTTAAAGACTTAAATGTATTTTCGCCTTTAGCTATTTTTCAATGGAAGCGATTAATATAACGCATTTGTACCTGACCGCTGTTTTATTCCCTACAAAATGTTATGTTTATATCTGAGATTTAAATGCTATTACATATCTAAGATAATAAAAAGTATTATGCGCAAATCTTGAAATTGATTTAGTAATTATTCTGTCTATGTTCCTGCAATATTTGATACAACGCCTATCTGTAGTTTTTGCTCGGAAAGAGCCGAAAAAAAAGCTTGATTTCCGGGCTTTTAATGGGTTGATTTTCGTTATTTGGGTTTTTTTAGAATAATTTATTGTAAAATTTTACCATATAAACGGATTATACACAAAAAAACACATAAAAATCGGCAATAAATAATTATTTTATATTGACAATTTATGGGGGGGGGTGGTACAATACAATTAATTATATTATCATATATTGATTAATGGTTTTTTAATTGATATTGGAAAATAATTTGTTTTCTGTTGTACTATCTTATTGGGGAGGTGTGCCTTTGTTTGAAAAGAAAAAAGCTTCTGAGGAAAATATAAATATTGAGCCCGAAGCAGAGCTTTCCGTTGCGGGCAAGGCTGTTGAAATTATATCAGACATATTGTTTTATATTCTGATTGTTGCCATATTGGTAGCGGCAATTTTGTTTGCTTCTTCAAAAACCCCGGGTAAGTCAATATTAGGCTACAGATATTATGACGTTTTGACAGGCTCTATGGAGCCTACATATTCTGTTGGAGATTTAATTTTTGTTAAGGTTACAGACCCTGCACAAATTAATGTGGGCGACCCTGTTACCTTTAACCCCGGCGCTACGGCGGATTCCTACCTGACCCATAGAGTAACCGAAAAGATAGAAAACTATATGGGTATGGGCGTAACCTGCTTTAAAACAAAGGGCGACGCCAACGACTCAGAGGACCCTTTTGTTATAGACGAAAGCCGTATGATAGGGGTTGTAAAGCTGAAAATACCCCTTGCGGGTTTTATAATTCAGTTTGTTCAATATCATTATGTTCTTATAATAGTGATGATTGTTCTTGTTTCAGTCTTTTTCACTTTGCTTAAAAAGCTGTCGGAGCTTTCCGCAGAGATTAAGGTTATCGAAAGAGAGGAAGAAGCAGAAGCGGAGACCACTGCACAGGCTGAATCACAGGTGTGAAAGGCTTTGCCCTTTAAGCAGGGCAGTAAAAATGTATTATGGCGCGTTTTTGAATAATACCGTTAAAATCACGCTGTTATAAAAAAAACTTATAATTACCAAAAGGAGGTAAAAATTTTATGAAAAAAAGCGAAGCAAAAAGAAAGAAGAAAGCTCGCATGCTTGCGGTGACCTTTGGTGTTGCTGCTTTAATTGTGGGCGGACTTACGTTTGCGTGGTATACAAGCCAAGACTCAGTTACCAACACATTCCAAGCAAACGGCACCTTTAAAACAGTAGTAGTGGAAAACTTCACTCCGCCACTTAACTGGGAGCCCGGTGCCACAACAGATAAGGTTGTTCAGGTAACAAACACAGGTACAATAGACGCTTATACAAGAGTGACATTAACTCCTACGGTTACTGTTACAAAGAAAACCGGAACTAAAACCCCAATAGGTGATAGTTTTTCGGTTGGAAATACAGCGTATGCAGAGGTAGACGCGGCTGCTATTGACGCTGCGGCAACTTCCGGCGGATTTACAGAGTTTAGCAGCTCTACACTTAAAGACGTTATAACAGTGCCAAGCGGTGTTACCCTTTATGTAAAGGAATCCACAGGCGACACAGATATAACATCATCTGCCACAACCGAAACAAAAAAATATGAGTTTTTAGGCTATTATGAAGAAGGCGGCACTGCCTATGAGATTGATATAGCTATTGATAATAGTGCTTTGACTGCCTATGGCTATACAAATGACGATGGCTATATAACAATAGAAACAGGCACAACAACTATCAGCAGCAGTCTTTCATTCAGTCTGTATCAAGTTGAAGAAACCACAGCTACAGACTACAATACCTACATAAAGCTTAACTTCTATAATCCTACAGAAGGGTATGGTTATGATACCAGCAACTGGTGTGAGAGTGAGGTTGAAGATAATGTATATTATTACAAACACAAGCTGGCTTCAGGAGCCACAACAACACCTTTGCTTAACAGTGTAACATTCAGAGATGATGTTGATATGACAGACATTACAAACATAAAAGTAGATATAGTTGTTGATTCCCAGAGTACACAGGCTATTATGGAGGCCGGTATAGATACTTTCAGCACAGATGACACCTATATCACTAAGGATAGTTACACTGCAATTATAGTTACCGGTGATCAGGTATGGCAGAGTGAACAGACCACTACTGCGGCAGCTAATGCGGCATAAACCACAGAAACCATAACAATACCTGCTGAATGATAAATAATAATTTGAAGTTTAAAAGACAATAACAATACTTGCGGAGGGCGAGACTTTTCGCTCTCCGCAAGCACCTTTTAGGTATTTTTTGTAAAAATCAATAAGGGCAAGGGCAGGATAAAAGCGGCTCTTGTTTTTATTGATTTTTGCAATATGAAATAAACATAATCGGGTAAAGGCGGTGACGGCGTGAAAAAAAGGCATTTAAAGAAAGGCTTGGTTGTTTTGGCGGTGTGTCTTTTTGCTGTTATAGCTTATGCCGTCACAAAAACACTTAAAAACGCAAACAACAGGTTTTATCCAAGCGAGGCTGATATAACCCTTTATGAAAACGGCAATGCAGTGAGCGGCACAAACACCGTTGCTTTAACTGCTGATACGAGCGGCGACATTCTGACGGCTGATAAAAAAGTTGAAATAGAAAACACAAGTGCCAATGCAGGGCAGGAGCTTTTTGTAAGAGCTGCCATATATCCCAAATATGAAAACGGCAGCTTCGACTATGAAATTTACATACCCAACGAGGGCTTTCCCGAAAGCATAAGCGGCAACACCTTTACAATGGGCGATGTTACATTTAATTTATCCGACAACTGGAATGATTATTGGTTCTATAACAGCAGCGACGGCTTTTTCTATTATAAAAATGTTTTGGCAAATGGTGAAACAACCGAGCCTCTACTGCAATCTGTTTCAATATTTTATAACAATTGGCTGGCTCAATATGAAAAGGGAGCCAACCTGAAGGTTGATGTTTTGGCAGACGCCATTCAAAGCGTGGGCGGAGCCGTTGAAAGCAGATGGACTGTGGAGGGGATTAACTCAAACGATAAAGAAAGACCCGAGGAAAGCGATGCGCAGGCGGCTATAGCGGCATTTTCTTTAAGAGATGCTGCCGTGTCGGATTCGACTGTGTCAGCAGCTTCAATAGAGCTTTCCGACTATATGCTAAGTCGTGTTTTAAGTATGGTGACAACGGTTAATGTAACCACCGTATATGAATATACACCGCAGGAAGAAGCGCAGGAAGAAGCCGTTGAAAATGTGGAAAAAGCGGCAGAAGCTGAAGAATCCGCTGCGGAGAACGCTATTGAGGGCGGCGTTTCGCCGGAAAACACAGACGCTGAATAAAAAAGAGGTGAGCAAGGGTATGCTTAAAAAATTAAAGAGATTTAACAAAATTCAAAAATTATCTTTTATAGCCCTTGCTCTTGTTTTGTTTTCGGTCTTTGCGGGGGGCAGCTATGCGTGGCTTATAAGCGAGGACAGCGTTAATAACCACTTTATAGGAAAGAGCTATTATGTTGAGATTGAGCTTTTGGAGCCTAACTGGGATTCAGTTGGGAGCCTTCAGGCACAAAGCGTTCAGCCGGGTATGGATATTTTTAAAGATCCGAGAGTTTTAAACATATCACAGGACGAATGTTATGTTAGAATGAAGGTCGAAATAACCGATTCTGACGGCGCAGCCGTAAGCGATGAGCTTTATAGAAAAATTTTTGACGCTCTGGGCACATATGACAATGACAGCGACAAAATTATTGGCGGCATAAGCAGCGACTTTACTCTGTATGACGGGTGGTATTATTACACAAAAGGCAATGATGAATGTGTTACTTTAAAAACAAACGATGTTACAACGCCCCTTTTTACTGACGTGGTTATACCCTCTTTAAAAAGCGAATATACGGGCGTTTTTGACAGTGTCTTTAATATAAATGTGGTTGCCGAGGCTGTTTTTTCGGTAAACGAGGGCTTTACGGTAGAAGAAGCGGCAAAAAGGTTTGACGGAACCGCCTATGAAGCCGCCTATGAAGCCAAAACCTTTAAAGATGAAACGGCAAGCGGCGGGGCGGCACAGGTTTCTTATGCCGATGAAGAAACTATCTCTGAGGAAAGCGAAGTCTTGACGGAAGAAGCCATAGCCGAATTATATGAAGAAGCGGCTGCGGCGGAGCCGGCACATATCGAAGCTGAGGGAGAGTTTAATTTAGACAGGGCTGTTTCCGACGGGATATTATCTGCGGAGGTGGATTAAATGAAAAGTAGGCTTGTTGCTTTTTTAACTGTTATTTTAGCTTTTTTCTGCCTAACAAATGCCTATGGCTATGAGTTTCCCGAAGGGTCTGTTCAGGGTCTGCCTCAAAACCTTATTGTTATGGACGAAAACGGTCACTCCCCCGATGACGGCGAGCTTTATATTTATATCGAAAATATGATACCCTACGAGGTATATAAAAAGAACATTACAATAATGAACGCAAGAGATGATGCCGTTTATGCCGTATATATGGCGGCGGAGCCAAACTATAACAAGGGCGATATTGACCTTTTGGGCGAAACCCTTTGCAGGCTTTATCTTGACGGCAGCCTTATATACGAAGGCTTGGTAAACGGTGACGGCGAGCCTAATATGAGGGAAACACCCCTTGATTTGGGCGGTGTATATAACAGCGGAGAAAGCAGGCGGCTTTATGCCGAGTTTGTGTGGCAGCCCGATTTTAACGAGGAAAGTGACACAGACAATGCCTATCACGGCGAGGTCAGCTTCAACTGGATTTTCAGCGCAAGCGTAACCGAACCAACCACCGGCAGCCCGTCAAAAACAACCTCCGGAGGCGGCGGAGGAGGCGGCGGCAAAATCCATAAATCCGAGGGCAACACCAACACGGCAAGTGAGTCTGAGACGAGCCTGTCCGTTAACCCAAACCCTTCAAGCCCCGACATTTCGGAGCCTGAGGAGCCTGACGAGCCTGACGAGCCTGAGGGGCCTGAGGAGCCTGACGAGCCTTTGACCGAAGCGTTTACGGAAGAAACAACCGAGGGCGTTATTGAAAGGCTTGTGGGGAAAATCCCCATAATACCCGAGGACGTAAAAACAGGCTATAAAGACGAGCTTGTGCTTTTTGTTAAGGGTGCTGTTTGCGCCTTTGGTTTGGCAGCCGTGCTTTTGGCGTTAATCATACATAAAAGCCTGAAACTTAAAAGGCATAAATCAAAAGGGGAAGAAGCTAAGCTATGAAAAAGCAGATAGTTTTTTTAAGCTGTATTTTAATTATATGCCTTTTGGCAGGAGGCTTTTGCCTTTATAAAATTTATGAACAAAAGGCGGAGGTTAGCGAGGCGGAAAGGCTTGCGGAGGAGTTTTCCGCTTATTCACCGGGGGAGCTATTTAAAGAGGGTGCAGAACCAAAGGATATTTATAATGAGTTTCTGCCCAAGCTAAAGGAGCTTAAAGCCCAAAACGGAGATGTTATGGGGTGGATATATATTCCCCTTACAAATATAGACTATCCTCTTTTGCAGGGGAAAGACAACGAATATTATTTAACTCACAGCGTTAGCGGAAAGTTTAGCGCCGCAGGCTCCGTTTTTGTTGACAAAAGGGGTTTGGGGTGCGAAAACACGATTATTTATGCCCACAATATGGGCAGAGCAAGCAATGTTATGTTTCACGATATAACAAAATTTGCCGATGATGATTTTTTTGACAATGCCCTTTACGGCTATATTATAACCGAAAGGGTTGTTACGGAGCTTGATATATTTGCTTTTTCTCATACTGTTGCTTTAAGCGGCTTTTATGAGGATAAGGCGGATTATGATTTTATAGAGAAAAACTCGGAAAACTTCAGAGAGCCCACAGAGGGCGGAGAGCTTTATACCCTTTCTACCTGCGACTATAGCTATAACGGGGCAAGAGCTGTTTTAAGCTGTATAGGCTTTGAAATATACGAGAGCGAGGACTGATTTGTATGTACGGTATTAAAAAATCTACAAGACTTGTTGCACTGACCCTTGTTATATTGATTTTGGGCAATTTTTGTGATTTTAGAATTTTTGAGTGCCTTTTTCCAAAAACAGAGGTCTCCGCAGCTCAACAGTTGGACGTAGATGATATTAAAAATATGTGGTTTGCTAACAAGGGAAGCTATAACCTTGACACAAACAGCAAGCCTACCGATGAATTTTGGAAGGACACAAGCAGCCTTAAAACCGCTTGGGTAGATGAGACACAAGTAAAGGTTTATGACAAGGCGGACGATGCACTCGATAAGTCTTTGGGTAAGCTTATAAGCAGCCTTAAAACAAAAGAGGGAGGCAGCGTTGCAAATTATGCTTTTAAAGATAATGTGGCACCAGGGCAGGCGGTAGCTTATATTGATGAAGTTGAAGGTATAACCGAAACAACAACATTTGCAAACAATTATAATGTGAGCGAGATACCTGAAATAACCAATGAGGAGTTAAACGCCATATATTACACTCTTGAATATGACGAAACCTCACAGGGTTATTACAGAAGGTATTATGTATCTACGGCTAATCAGCTTCAATATATACTCTTTGTTTCACAGTCTGAGGCGGAAGATGTACTGCTTGACGACGGTGTAACTGTTTTAGACCCTGCAAACGGCGAGGGTATTCACTCCCGTGCTTTTGTGGAAACAACTAAGGGAGAAATTGCACAGGTTTATCCCGATGTAACAGACGGAAACTGCCTTTGGAAGTTTGCGATAGAGCTTTTATGCGATATTGACCTGGGAGGGGCGAATGACCAATATTGGGTAGGCTATTCAAACAACACCGCCTCCACAGGAAGCGGTAGAACAAGAAAAATGGTATTTGACGGCGGATGCCACAGCATATATAACGGCAGGTTTACTTCGGCTTATTTTGCCAGAAGAAGAACCGGCGAAAAAGCCTATACCAATTACACAAAGTATTACAACTTTTTTTCAAACGCTTCAAATACACAAACTTTGCCTTCAGGCAGTAACAATACTTTTAAAAATTATGCCAACAGAATTGCCGTTATGAATGTGAATTTTTCAAATATATATTTAAATCGCATCGGCGGTGTGTTTGGCATAGGCGTAAATAATATGTATCTGGATAACGTCAATTTTTTGGACAGCGCATCTTACGCTACAAGCGGCAACGGCTCGACTATGTGCTTCGGCTTCAATTATTATGACTGCTTTGTCAATAACTCTATGATAAGAAACTGCCATATATACGGCACAGGTCACTGCGGCGGCTTTGCGTCTTATGACAATTATGGTAGCTACAGCTTTAACAACACTGCAACCTATATAGGAGACACAAATGTAACTTTAAATTCAAAATACTATTATTTTACCGATATTCCCAAAGAGGAGGTCGCCGAAATAATATGGAAGGACAATAACGCTAAAGTTACTGTAAACGGAACAGAATATAACAGTTCCGGAAATTACCCCTCTATATATAAAAACTCCATGGTTATAGACTCGGAGGTTTATG
>CAZZLN010000028.1:0-22480 GCA_964654945.1 uncultured Lachnospiraceae bacterium | reverse complement strand
TCAGCAACAAAAAATATATTAACACATCTTTTTACCATTGTCAACATATTTATTTTAATTTTTATAAGATTTTAGCAGCATTAATTCCTTATTTTTGATGTTCTTACATCTTTAATTTTAAGCTGCGGATTTCTAAATCCCCTATACTCATTAATATCAAGCTGATACACAATATCAACTACAGGCTTGGCAATATTAGCCATCTCCATAGAATAGCCCTCATTATTTATAATTTTTTCCCACTTATTGTAGTTAGAAAAATCCACACCTCTGATTTCATATCCATTATTATCTCTAAGTACAACTCTTATAAATCTATTATCCTTTCCCATAAGTCCGAAGGATACAACTCTAAGTCCTGTAGAGCCAAATAAAGGAGTTTCGTTAGCTTTTCCATAAGGTTTTAATAAATCAAGCTCATCGACAGCCTCCTCTGTTATATCCTCAAGGCATAAGGCACCATCAATAGTATAAACTTCAACAAGGTCATCATTAAACAGATTGCAGTCATCATTCAGTTTTTTTCTTAATATATCAATATTTTCTATAGGGAGCGAAAGTCCGGCAGCCATAGAATGACCGCCAAAATGACTAAGCAGCTCATTATGTTCATAAAGTCCTTCAAAAATATTGTAGGCTTCTATTGAACGCGCGGAGCCTTTGGCACCATCCTTTGACTTAGTAAGAACAATAGCGGGTCTGTTATATATTTCTCTTATTTTGCCTGCTATAATTCCGGCAATACTTTCATGTATTTTTTCATTATATATAACAAGAATTTTGTCATCAGGATTTTCGCCTATTTGGGATATAACCTCCTCAACACCTTTGTTTGTCATATTTTTTCTTTCATCATTAATACTGCTTAATTTTTCAGCCATTTTAAAAGCTTCTGCATCATCATTTGTAAGAAACAAATCAACTGCAACAGCAGCAGTATCAAGTCTGCCGACGGCATTTATGCAAGGACCTATTATAAAGCCTATGTGGTATGAATTTATATTTTCAACACCCTTAATTTCAACAAGAGCTTTAAGACCGATATTTTCAATATTGCTGTTTATATTTTTAATGGCAATTTGAGCAAGAGTTCTGTTTTCGCCCAAAAGGTCAACTACATCGCATATAGTTGCAATTCCTGCAAAGGTTATAAGCTCATTTTCAAGAGGAGAAAAGTCCTTATTCAAATATTTAAAAAGACCCTTTGAAAATCTGTAACACAGCCCTCCTGCACACATTTCTTTAAAAGAATATCCGCTGTCTTTAAGTTTTGCATCAACAACAGCATCTGCATCAGGCACAATATCATTTCTTACTCCCTTTTCTTCTGTAAACTTAGGTTCATGGTGGTCAAGAACAACCACTTTCATATCAAATTTTTTTGCAAGCTCAATCTGTTCGGAAGCGGAAATGCCGTTATCACAGGTTATAATAAGCTTAATTCCTCTCTGTGCAATATTTACAACAGAAGAATTGCTAAGACCATATCCGTCTTCAACTCTGTTTGGTATAAAATAAGAAGCCTCTGCACCCAGACAGCTTAAAGCCTTACACAAAATAACAGTACTCATAACCCCATCAGCATCATAATCGCCATATACACATATGGGAGAGCCTTTTTCTATTTCTTTTATTATAATATCAAAAGCCTTTTTAACATCTTTAAGGTGAGTTATATCCTCAAATTCTGAATTGATTGAATTAAAATATTCATCTGCAGCCATTTTATATTTAATTCCTCTGCCGTTTAAGGCATAGGCTAAAGGCTTATGAATTTTAAGGTCACTGCACATATAATCTATATTAACTTTTTTCTTTTTAACAAACCATTTTGCCATAACACACCTCAAAAAAAGAGCTGCAAAAAGCAGCCCATCAAGGATATTCGTACTCCGCTTTCGCTGCGTACTTCAGAACTTTTGCTATGCAAAAGTGTCCCTTAGAACCCTAAAGTCAAGGAAGCCCTTTCGCCTAATAGGCGGGGACTTCCTTACTTGGTAAAAAAATTAAATTTTACTTCTTTTTATTCCTTTTGCTCTTATCAAAAGCTGTTGATAAAATATACCAGATATTACCTGCCATAAATATAGAAGAATAAGTACCGCAAATAATACCAACTGCAATAGGGAGAGCAAACTGTCTTACTGAAGATTCACCAAATACATAAAGAGCAGCAACTGTTATAAATGTAGTTAATGAAGTAAAAATAGAACGGGATAAAGTCTGCTTAACACTAAGATTTACAAGAGCTTCATAATTTTTTCTGCCAACTGAACGAGTATTTTCTCTTACTCTGTCAAAAATAACTATTGTAGCATTAATAGAATAACCGAGAACTGTAAGTATAGCAGCAATAAAGTTATTGTTAAGGGGAATTCTAAAAAGTGCATAGCTGCCTAAAACGATGAGTGCATCGTGGCAAAGAGCAATAATAGCACTTGAACCCTTTTTAACATCTCTAAATCTTATACTTACATAAATAAGCATAGCAATACAAGCAACAACTACTGATAAAATAGAAGTTCTTAACATCTCAGAACTAATAGTGGCACTTACATTCTGAACAGTAAAATCTTCTTCAGTAATTCCATATTTTTCAATAAGCTTGTCCTGAATAGCTGAAGTATTTTCATCTGACAATTCCTGAAATTTTAATATTGCAGACTTGCCGTTTTCAATGTCAGCAAGCTGAGTCTGAGAAGGCTCTGAACCTGTAACTTCTTTAACAATAGCTTTAATGTCAGCTTCTGTAGCATCAGCACCAACATTAGCCTGAATTGAAACACCGCCTGTAAACTGAATATCTAAATTAAAAGCACCAATGCCTCTGGCAGAATTAATCACCATAGAGGCAATGCCGCCAAGAATAAGAACAATAGAAATAGTAATAAATATAAATCTATTCTTAACTATTTGCATAACATAAACCTCCTTACTTTCCGCCATAAAGCTTGCCGTTTGTAAGACCTATACCAACAAGAGAATTGATGATAATTCTGGTAATTACAAGGGCTGTAAACATTGATAACACAATACCTAAGAAAAGTGTCATAGCAAATCCCTTAACAGGACCTGAACCTAACCAGTAAAGAACAACACATGAAATCAATGTAGTGATATTACCGTCTAATATTGCAGACAAAGCCTTTGAAAATCCGTTTCTGATAGCAGACTTAACAGACTTTCCTGCATTAACCTCTTCCTTAATTCTTTCGAATATAATAACGTTAGCATCAACTGCCATACCAATAGAAAGTACAACGCCGGCAACACCGGGAAGGGTAAGAGTTGTGCCAAGTAAACTCATAATAACAATTAAAAGTGCAGTATAGAGGCAAAGAGCTATATCAGCAGCAAGACCGGATACTCTGTAAACAATAAGCATAAACAAAAGTACAACTGCGATACCAACAATACCTGCCTTAACACTTCTTGCAAGAGAGTCAGCACCAAGTCTTGCACCAACTGCATTGTATTCAAGAATATTTAAGTTGAAAGGAAGTGAACCTGCTCTGATTTTAGCAGCAAGGTCATCAGCTCTTTCAGCATCAAAATCACCTGTAATGACAGCTCTGCCGTCTGTAATAGCAGTCTGAACAGTAGGATTTGAAAGAAGAGTTTCATCCATATAAATGCCAATCTGATTGCCAATATTGTTCTGAGTGGCTGTAGCAAAAGCTTCTCTGCCCTCACTGTCAAATTCGAGAGAAACAACAACTTCATTATTCTGAACCTGCTTTGAAGCATTTGTTACATTAATGCCGTCAACAAGCACATTGCCATCAGCATCTCTAAAAGTAAGATGAGCAGCCTCACCGATTTCCTGAGCAGCAGCCTGAGCATCACTTACGCCCGGAATTTCAACTCTGACTCTGTTAGAGCCCTCCTGAGATACTTCTGCATCATAATAGCCCTGATCATCTACTCTCTGCTGAAGCATAGAAATAGCCGCACTCATTTCATCAGCACTAGGATTAAATGTGTTTCCGCTCTGATCCTTAGCTTCGTATATAATGTATACACCGCCTTTAAGGTCAAGACCCTGCTTAATGTTTCTGTAGCTGCCGTAGCGAACAGGTAATCCGCTGTCAGTAGTTACATCCTCTGTAATTTCCTCAATAACAGGCTGTCCGTCATCACCTAAAACAATCTGACCGCTTTCATCAATTGAGTAAGTGTAAGCAGTAGACTTAACTCTCTTTACACCACGATATGAAACAGCTGCCAAACCCAAGGTTATAACAACAACCAATAAAAGAATTAAAAAATTCTTTCCCTTCATTTGTGTTTTCCTCCTTCATAATTTTATAAGTAGATTATATTTTAAATATTATTTAATGTCAATAATATTTTTAAATACTCATAGGACGTCTATCCCATAACAGATTGAACTCCCCTTATGCTAATAATATGCTTCACATATATAGGGAGAATCTCATCTGATAACTTTTATTTTAAATATTATTCCTGATTATCTTCACAGGCTTTAATCATAATTGCACATTCAATTCTCTTTTTCTGCATTTCGCAGCCAATTTCATAGGGTGTAATTAAATCACCATGAGAATTAAAAGAATTTGCAGTACAGCCTCCGCTGCAATAAAACTTAGCCCAGCATTTTTTACAGGCAGGTTTGCTGTAAACATTGCAGCTTTCAAAGCTTTTTCTGATTTCAGGCTTAACAACTCCCAAATCCACATCACCCATTTTAAACTGCTTCATACCGACAAACTGATGGCAGGGATAAAGCTCACCGGCAGGAGTAACTGCAAGATATTCCGTTCCTGAACCGCAGCCCACAAGTCTTTTTGTAACACAAGGTCCCCCTGTAAGGTCAATCATAAAATGGAAGAAATTAAACCATTCGCCATTTTTTCTTCTTTCAAGAATTTGTTTTGCAAGATTTTCATATTCATCAAAAATCCGGGGCAAATCACCTTCCCCAATAGCATAATCTTCTTTTAAATCAGCAACAACAGGCTCAATTGAAATCTGCTTAAAGCCTAAATCAGCCATATGCATAACATCCTTTGAAAAATCAAGATTATACCTTGTAAATGTGCCTCTTACATAATAATCTGTCTGGTTTCTGCTTTCGGCAAGCTTTTGAAATTTAGGCACAATATTGTCATAAGAGCCTTGCCCGCCTGCTCTTATTCTCATATTGTCATTAACTTCTTTTCTGCCGTCAATACTTAAAACAACATTGTGCATATTTTCATTAATATACTCCATAATTTCATCATTAAGAAGTATACCGTTTGTAGTAATTGTAAATCTGAAATTCTTGCCTGCTTCTTTTTCAATTGAACGGGCATATTCCACAATACCCTTAACCACATCAAAATTCATAAGAGGCTCACCGCCAAAAAAGTCCACCTCAAGATTTTTTCTTTTGCCTGAAGCCTTAATAAGAAAATCAATGGCTTTTTTGCCAACCTCAAGGCTCATAAGCTCTCTTTTTCCATGATATTCCCCTTCTTCGGCAAAGCAGTATTTACATTTAAGATTACAGTCATGAGCAATGTGCAGACATAAAGCCTTCACAACAGGCTCTCTCATATTAATCTTGGGAATAACCTCTTCATAAATATCCTCAGTAAAAAGCATTTTTTCATTTTCAAGCTCTTTAATATCCGAAATAGCGTCTTTAATATCATTTTCACTGTATTTTGAAGAAAGCTTATTTATAATATCTTTTTCTTCTGATGATTTATAGCAGTCAAGAACATCATACACAATTTCATCTACAATATGAACTGCACCGCTGTTTACATCAAGTACAATAAACAGACCGTTCATACTATATTTATGTATCATATCTTCTTCTCCTTAAAACACAAAAATTAAGCTAAGCCATTATGCTTAGCTTAAAGTATAAGAAAATTATCTGTTTTCACAAGCCTGATTTGCAACAGTACAAGAAGTCTTGCAAGCAGACTGACAAGAAGTCTGACATTCACCACAGCCGCCTTTGGCAACAGTGTTCTGAAGTAACTTAGTATTTAAAGTCTTAATATGCTTCATTACAATATCCTCCTTCGCATAATAAATTATCTTGATTATACCACACTAATATTTGTTTTGCAATAATTTATTGTATTTTAATGTAATTTTTTTAGCCTCCTAATGTCACATCCTGCTTACTATACCACAAAACAGCTTCATCAATATCATCATCTTCATATTCAGGCCAGAATTTATCAATTATATAAAAATCAGCATAAACAGACTGTACAGGCAGAAATCCGGAAAGCCTCCTCATACCGCCCCATCTTATAATAAGGTCAATCCTTGATATATCACAGGTATTATAAAAGCTCTTTGTTTTATCTGCCTTTAAATCCCATTCCCAGCTGTAGTTTATAAGAAAATTTACTTTAATACCCCCTTTCCCGCAAACCTTTCTTTTAGTATATTTTTTAAGCTCATCGGGAAACATTTTGGATTTATCATTTCCTACAGCTAAAATTTCGCAATCCTGTGCAGCTATAATCTCCACCATTTCAACACAGGCTTTTGTAAAAGCCTCTATCTGAACCTTCGGTCTTTTTGTGTTATCCACTGTAAAGCCATAAATACTAATCTCCTCTATACCAAGCTCCCTGCAGCGTTTAAATGCTTTTAAGCCGGGCATTAATCCATTTTCATATCCCTTTTCTTTAGACATATTTTTGCTTTTGGCATATCTTCTGTTTCCGTCGGGAATTATTCCTATATGCTTTGGTATTCTCATATTCTATCCCACTTTCTTTAAAATTACAAATTTTTGTCCCGGATAAATTAAATCAGGATTTTCAATATTGTTTATTTCTGCAATATCCTCAACAGTTGAATTAAATCTCTTTGCAAGCTTCCATAATGTATCACCCTTTTTAACAACATAAATAACCATACCCGGAAGTTTGTTTAATATTTCCTCATCAATAGGCAGTATTTCAGCAGAAACAGGCACAGTATAGCACACCTGATTATTAACGACAGTGTTTGTATTAAGGGCACACCTTACCTCAACCTCTCTGTCAGAAAGCATATTAAAACCAATATGGGCAATATTTGAGCTTACATCAGCCATCATATTTTCTTTAGCACCTCTTGCTTCAACAGTCTGTGAAAAGGGAATAGCCCCTCTGAAATTATAAACAGGCATGGCATCATCACCTGTAACATACATAATATCAGCATTTATAACACCGTCAATAACCACTCTGTTGTCATAAATCTTAACATCATCAATATAAGGCTTACCCCCTGTTTTAAAAATTTGCAGCATATCCGGAGCATTTTCATCAAGAGTGAGAATTTCTTTAACAGGATACTGACTTTTGTTGCGGCAAATTTCAATATAAGTGCATATGTTGACGCTATCTGTTTTTATTTCGTTGTTTACAGAATAAGCATCTTCAACAACTTCATTTTCTCCACTGTCAGTCACCTCAAATTCAGTGCCTACAGTTATCTCCATATTAATAATTCTGTTTTCACCGTCATCATTTTCATCTATATCATAAAAAGCATTTTCAACAAAAAAAGTGCCGTTTACACTCATACCCTCTGATACCCCTTCTGCTTCAATATTTCCGTCAAAAGGAATATCAAATTCATAAACCTCGGGAAGACTTCCCTCTTTTGCAGTATAAAGAATTGTTACGGAAATATCCCCTCTTGCATTTACATTGTTTTGCTGAGGTATAAATTCAGGATTTACAATGTTTGTATCAACAGATAAAACCTCATTAATCGGAAGCTTTGCAGCAGGCAGAACAACCTCCTCATTAACAGTAAACCTGTCCCTTTTTTCCAGAACCACATAAGTAGTATAAATATTCATAAATTTTTGCTGTTCTCTTGGTAAATCCTCAATTTCTGTTATGGCGTCAATATTTGTTTTTTCAGAAGCCTGAGCCTTTACATCAGCCATAGCCTTAACATTGATTTTTCTGTCATTTATAATATTGTAGTCAATATTGGATATTGTACAGCTCATAGCGGCGTACATACCATCTTTTGCACCTTTAATTTCAACAAAATCATTTACGGGAGCTTCAGAGCTTATGCTGTATAAGCCCTTGTCGCCCTTAGATATGTAAAGCACATCACATAAAAATCTTCCCTTATAATTTATTCTGTCCTCCATAGCCTCACAGCTGTCAATAATTATTTTTCCGTCAGCCTTTAACACCGTATCAATTGCAGGCTTTGTATCAGCAACAACCTCGCAGTCTGTCATAAGCTGAGCCGACTCACTGCCTATAAGCCTGTTGGCAGTTATGCCTGTTGTTTTTATATCCATATAAAAACCTCCTTGTCATATACTAAAATTATATGATACAAGGAGGTTTAATATTCCTTTAATTTTCAGAGGTGTCCTTTATTTATCCAAAGCTTTCATAACATTATGAGTAATATTAACAAACTCACTTGCAATTTCAGCCTTAACATTACTGTAGCCATTACCGGCAATAGCAGACACACTAACATCTGTAGGCAGCTCCCCAAGAAGCTTTATGCCATTATCCTTTAAGAATTTATCAGTATTATCATCACCGTAAATCTTAATTTTTTCACCGCAGCAAGGACAAACAACATAGCTCATATTTTCAACAACACCAAGAATTTTAACATTCATCATTTTAGCCATATTAATAGATTTTGAAACAATCATATTAACCATATCCTGGGGAATACTTACCATAACAATGCCGCTTAAAGGTATGCTCTGCATAACGGTAAGAGAAATATCACCTGTTCCCGGAGGCATATCAACAATAAGATAATCAAGCTCCTCCCAGAGAGTGTCCTTCCAAAACTGAGTAACACAGTTGGAAAGCATTGAGCCTCTCCATATAACAGGCTGGTTTTCATCTTCAAGCATAAGATTTAAGCTTATGACCTTAATGCCGTCTTCATTTTCAACAGGTATAATCATATTGTCATCAGAGCCATAAGCTCTCTTTCCCATTAATCCCATAAGACGGCAGGCACTTGGTCCCGTAACATCGGCATCTAAAAGACCAACCCTGTAGCCTAATTTTGCAAGCTCCTTAGAGAGCATTGCAGCCACAGTGGATTTTCCCACACCGCCTTTGCCGCTCATAACACCTATAATGTTTTTGACATTGTTTTTTGGATTGTTTATAACACCACATTCTCCCGAATCGTTGCCGCATTTGCCATTTGACGGACACAAGCTGCAGTCAGCCATTATTTTTCAACTCCTTAATTTTATCTAAAATTTTATCAGCAGCTTCTTTTTTTGTCATAATAGGAAGCTCTGTAATATTATCATTAGTAATCAAAGTGATTACATTTGTATCTGTTCCAAAGCCTGCACCTTTAACCTTAAGATTGTTTGCAGCAATCATATCCAGATTTTTTTCAGCAAGCTTTTTTCTTGAATTTTCAATAAGATTTTCAGTTTCCATAGAGAAACCGCAAAGTATCTGATTTTTTTTATTCTCCCCAAGATATTTCAAAATATCCTGAGTTCTTTTTAATTTTATGGACATATCTCCATCAATTTTTTTGATTTTGTTATGAGCCGCAGTTAAAGGTGTATAGTCGGCAACAGCAGCAGCCTTAATGACAATATCGCAGTCATCATATTCAGCTTTAACCTTATTAAACATATCCTCTGCACTTAAAGCATTAATAACCTTAACAAAGGGAGGCGGAGCAACACTCATCTTTCCGCATATAAGAGTAACATCGGCACCTCTTAACATAGCCGTTTTGGCAATTGCACAGCCCATTTTTCCCGTAGAATGATTTGTAATATATCTTACAGGGTCAATAGGCTCACAGGTAGCACCTGCCGTTATCAGAATTTTTTCACCTTTAAAATCCTTTTCCTTTGCAAGCTCTCTGTATACATATTCTGCTATTTCCTCAGGCTCAGCCATTTTTCCCTTTCCAACATCACCGCAGGCAAGAAGTCCGTATTTTGGCTCTATAAATTTATATCCAAAATCTTTAAGCCTTTTAATATTATGCTGAACAATATTGTTTTCATACATATTTGTGTTCATTGCAGGAGCAATATATATAGGACATTTGCAGGCAAGAACAGTTGTTGAAAGCATATCATCAGCAATACCGTTTGCAAGTTTTCCCATAATATTGGCAGTTGCAGGTGCAATAATGACCATATCGGCTTTTTTAGCAAGAGAAATATGCTTAACATCATACTGATTTGTTTTGTCAAAGGTTTCAGTTATACATTTATTGTTAGTAAGACGTTCAAAGGTAACAGGTGATATAATTTCCATAGCATTTTTTGTCATAATAACATTGACATCACAATTTTGCTTTTTCAATGCGTGAGCAAGATTAGCAGATTTATATGCGGCTATAGAGCCTGTAACACCCAAAATTACGGATTTACCATTGAGCATATTAAAACCCTCCCGTCTTTTTGTTTTTATTGTAATATTGTAACATTAATATTTGATTTTTTCAACTGTTTATGTTATTCTTATTATAAATAAAACTCATCGGAGGCAAAAATGTTACTTGCAGTAGATATTGGAAATACAAATATAGTAATTGGCGGCATTACATCGGGCAAAATAAATTTTATGGCAAGAATGTCAACCAATAAAATAAAAACCGAAGACGAATACGGTGCTGAAATTTTAAGTATATTAAAGCTTCACAATGTAGATATAACAAAGCTTAACGGCGGAATAATTGCCTCTGTAGTGCCTCCTGTTTTAACAGCAGTTAAAAAAGCAATAAAAATGATTATTAAAAATGACCCTCTTGTAGTAGGTCCCGGAGTAAAAACAGGTCTTAATATTCTTATGGACAATCCGGCTGCAGTGGGAACAGATAAAATTGTGGCAGCAGTTGCGGCAATGCAGGAATTTGAGCCTCCTATTATAATAGTAGATATGGGGACCGCAACTACAATATGTGTTGTAGATAAAAATAAAAACTACATCGGAGGCTGCATTATGCCCGGAGTAAACATAAGTCTTGATGCTCTTTGCAGAAGAACCGCACAGCTTCCATATATAAGCCTTGAAAAGCCAAAATCAGCAATAGCAAAAAACACTGTTGACAGTATGAGAAGCGGAATAGTATACGGAAATGCTGATATGATAGAAGGCTATGTAACAAGAATTGAAGAAGAATTAGGCGAAAAATGCAATGTAGTTATAACCGGAGGTCTTGGAAAATACATTACTGAACATTGTAAAAGAAAATTTCATTACAGCGAAGAGCTTTTATTAAAGGGACTGGAAATAATATATAATAAAAACAGATAAAACGGAGGTGTTTTTATGGACAAAAAAGTATTAAGAAATTTATCCTATGGTGTATACGTAATCTCAGCTCTTGACGGCAAAAGGGCTGTAGGCTGCACAGCAAACAGTGTAATGCAGGTAACATCATCACCGGCAACAATTGCAATAAGCATAAATCACGATAACTACACAAACAGTTGTATAAAAAAATCAGGTAAATTTGCAATTTCCGTTTTATCGGAAAAAAGCGACCCGTCAATTATAGGCACATTTGGATTTTGCTCATCAAAGGACAATGACAAGTTTTCAAATATTGAAAGTGTTGATGCAGATAATTTAAAGGCAGTGGCAGACAGCTTAGGCTATATTGTTTGCAGGGTTGTAAACTCAATGGAAAGTGAAACTCATACAGTGTTTTTAGGTGAGGTTATTGATGCAAAGAGTCTTAAAGCCGAAACACCTATGACCTATGCTTATTATCACAATGTAATTAAGGGTAAAAGTCCAAAGGCTGCTCCTACTTACATTGAAGAAGAAGCACCGCAGACTAATAACATTAAAAAGTATGTTTGCTCAGTATGCGGCTATGTTTATGAGGGCAGCAGTCTGCCTGAAGATTTTGTCTGCCCAATATGCCGTCAGCCTGCAAGTGTATTTAAAGAAATGAACTGAAAACATATAGGACAGGCTTAATAAATTCCCATTGACGTCTGCTATACGTTTTTATTTATTTAAGCCTCTTTATTATGGTTTTATAATATCTGGTGTGGTAATAAAATCACATCAGATATTTTTTTATAAAAAGGGAACATAAGCTCCGCAAAATCATTTGGAAGATATTGAGGTTTATGTTCTGTAATGATTTATCATATTTTTATCAGATGAGAGATAGACTCCCGCCTCTATAGGGTGAGTAAATCAAACTTTTAAATCCATGAAAGCAGTCCCCCCCCCTGCAAAAAAACAGTTTTTTGTAATATACATTGTGTAAATATGTATAAAAATAGAAAAAAATATTTATTTATTGATAAAAATGGTGTATAATAATTTTATGTGTATTTATAGATTTGTATAGGTGATATTATAATTATGACGATAAATGATTTTATAAAAAAAGGCGTAAAACTAAAGAATGATTTAATCAGGTTCAGAACCAAAAAAATTGATAAAGTCGATTTTTATTTTGATGAGCTCATAAATGGCAGAAACAGTATATTTATAAGAGGCTGGATATTAAGGAACAATGGTGAGAATATTAATCCATCAATTACATTTGTTTCAGATAAACAAATTAAAAAATATCCACTTAAACTTTACAACAGAGAAGATGTTGCAAAAAGCTTTAACATTGATGAATGTGAATGTGGTTTTGAATTTGAGGCTGTGTTTTCAAGCAACTGTGACTCTAGGATATATCTTGAATACAATGTTGGCAATAGTATAAGAAAAATAGTTATAGGTGCTTTTAAAGGTGATATATATTCAGAAGAACTTAATGTAAATGTTATATTATCAAAATACTGTGATTATAACTATGTAAAAAAGACCATTACAGCTGATAATAACTATATTCCTAAAGAAATATACAACTATACCATTGATATAATTGTACCGGTATATAATGGATTTGAGTTTCTTGAGAACTTATTTAATTCTATAGAAAATACTGATATGAAATACAGACTTTATATAGTTAATGATAAAAGTTCCGATGAAAGAGTTATGCCATTTTTAGTTGAATATGCAAAAGACAAAGATAATGTTATTCTCCTTGAAAACATAACTAATCTTGGGTTTGTTCAAAGTGTAAATAAGGCTATTGAAATTTCAGATAATGATGTTGTAATTGTTAATACTGATGTTGTTGTGCCTGATAAATGGCTTGAAAGACTTATGATACCTATTATAATGCGAAATGATGTGGCGTCTGCAACTCCTTTTACAAATAGCGGAACAATATGTAGCTTCCCTGTATTTTGTGATAATAATGATATTTTTTTGGATCTTCCTCTTGAAACTATTGATAATGAGTTTTCTAAAATTAAGACCATATATAATGATATGCCTACAGGTGTTGGCTTTTGTATGGGAATGAAAAGAGATGTTATTAATACAATAGGCATTCTCAATGCAGAAGTTTTTTATAAGGGATATGGCGAAGAAAATGATTGGTGTCAGAGAGCCGCTAAGAATGGATTTAGAAATGTAATGGTTGAAAATCTTTTTGTATGGCATAAACATGGAGGCAGTTTTCTTTCTGAAGATAAAAAACGATATATTGAAAGAAATTTAAAGCTCCTTTCGCAAATGCATCCTGAATATGAAAAGGATGTTGAAGTTTATTGTAGGCGCGACCCTGTTAAAAACATTAGAGAGTATGTTAAATGGAGGCTTATAAGAATTAACTCCCATAAAAACATAATAGTATTTAATCATAATTGGGGCGGTGGCGCAATCACTTATATAAATGATAAAATAAAGAGTTTTATGAATGACGGATATGGAGTTTTACAGATAATCAATGATGTAAATTATGGATTAATAGCTGAATATAATTTTAAAAATCATAGGGCAGCATTTGGATTTGAAAGCCTTGATAATTTGTTTGATGAAATCTGTGATATAAACTGCAGTAAAATTTTAATCAATGAGTTTGTATCCTTTGAAAATGTAAAATCGGTTCAAGATTTTGCAGTTAAGCTTAAACATCATTTTAATGCTGAGCTTGTTATGCTTGGACATGATTTTTATTCTATTTGTCCATCAATATATTTAATGGATAGTGATGACAAACATTGTTTTATGGCAGATGAAGAAAAATGTAATTCTTGCTATATAAATAATAAAAATTTATTTAATAGAAAATGTGAGTCTATTGTTCAATGGAGAAAATTGTGGTATGAATTTCTTAAAAATTGTGATGAGATACTTTTATTTTCTTACAATACTAAGTCATATTTTGATTGCAGATATCCAAAACTTTCAAATATAAAGGTTGTACCTCATAATGTTGATTATATATCTGCTGTTGAAAGCTATGAAAAGTCATCAGATACTATTACTATAGCTGTTATCGGAAATCTTATGAAAACAAAGGGTTCCGAAATAATTTATGAAATGGCAGATATAATTAAAAGGGATAATATTAATGCCAGAATAGCAGTGATAGGCCCTGACCTTGATAATTGCAGAAATAAAGATATAATAATACACGGTAGATATAAGAGAGAAGAACTGCCTTCTCTTATGAAAAAGTATGAGGTTGATATAATATTCATTGCATCTATATGGCCTGAAACATTCTCATATACAACAGAGGAGGCTATTAAGATGAATATGAAAGTAGCATCCTTTGATATTGGGGCACCTGCAGAAAGATTAAAAAAATATGACAGGGGTATTATTATTGATGAAATATCTGCCGAAAAGGCACTTTATAAAATTATTGAAAATGTTAATAGATAAGGAAATATAATTATGGCTTTATTTAATACAGAGTATTATTCCGGTATTGATAAATACTCAGACGGAGATATTGAAAACGATATACTTGATATTGTCAAAGGAAATAAGGATATATCTGCGTACTATGGCAAATACCCTGTTATTTATCATTTGTCGCAGATGAGAGAAAATATTATTAACTGGTATCCTTTTGATAAAAATGCTTATTGTCTTGAAATTGGTGCAGGCTGTGGTGCAATTACAAGCGCTTTATGTGAAAAGTTGAGGTTTGTGGTATCAGTAGATATTTCTAAGAGAAGGTCTGAAATAAATTATGAAAGACATAAGGACTTTGATAATCTTCAGATAATTGCAGGTAATATTCATGAAATAAAATTTGATTGTAAATTTGACTATATAATTTTGAACGGGGTATTTGAGTATGCAATGAGTTTCACACGGTCTGAAAACAATCATTATGTAAAATTTTTAAGCTATATTAAAAGCCTTTTAAAAGAAAATGGACATATACTTATTGCTATTGAAAACAGATTGGGACTTAAATATTTCTCAGGCTCTCCTGAGGACCATACAGACCAATATTTTCTTGGTCTTAATGGATATGCCGGTAACAATGATGTAAGAACTTTCAGCAAATCTGAAATAAAAGAAATCATAAATATATGCGGATTTAAAAATACTAAATTTTATTATCCATATCCTGACTATAAATTCCCTACAGAAATATTTACCGATGCAACAGTAAACAGCTTTAATTATGGAAGAGATAGTTATAATCTTAATAAAAAGACATTTTTACTTTTTAATGAACAAAATGTTTTTTCGTGTCTTGCAAAAGAAGGAGCAGCCGATATTATGGCAAATTCTTTTCTTGTGGAAATAAGTAATTCAGACAATATTTCTGATGTTATATATGCTAAACTTAATTCTGAAAGAAATAAAGAATTCAGAATTGCTACTATAATTAGAGAAAAGAACGGAAAACGCATTGTTGAAAAAAGTCCTTTGAGCAAATATTCAAAGTTTCATATAAAAAAGCTTTATGACAACAGAACAAATGATGATGTTATATATAATGGATATAGTGTTGAGTATAAATATTATGATTGCAAAAGTCTTAATGATGTTGAGTCAGAACTTATATCTGAAGGTGATATTGATGGTGTGACAGAAGTTATAAATAGATTTTTTGAAAAACAATTTAGTTCTTCTGTTGTAAGTAAATATTTTACAAATGAATTTAAAAGTGTCTTTGGAAACAGTGAGTGCGATATACCTCTTGAATGTATAAAACCTGCAAATATAGATTTGATAGGTGATAATATAATGCTTCATGATGGAGAATATGTACTGATAGATAATGAGTGGGTATTTGATTTTGATATTCCTGTAAAGTTTATTATATGGCGTCATATAAGAGAAATGTTTACAAAAAACGGCACAATTTCAAACTATGTTTCTTTTGAAAAGTTTTTGGAAAAATTTGGTATTAATGGACAGATGAACAGTGTCTTTTATGATTGGGCAACACATTTTGTTAATGTATATGTTGGTGACGGTATTACAAAATATTTTGCGAAAAACAAAAATTATATAGATTTTAATCAGTATTTTTATAGTATGTTTTCTTATGTCAAATCTTCTGTATATATTGACACAGGTAAGGGTTACAGTGAAAACAGTAAAATCGATACAGAGCTTGAAGCTGATGATAATGGAAGTTTTGAAATGGATATAACAATACCAAAAGACACTAAAGAAATAAGATGGGATCCTGTAGAACAAAGGTGCTGCAAATGTTTAATTGAAAGTATAAACGGTGATATAGTATCCCACAACGGGTTTAAAGACGGAGATTTTGTCTGTTTTGAAAATGGTGATCCTCAGTATATTATAAAACCTTATGAAAACAGACTAAAAGTTAAGGGAAAGCTGTATCTAAAAAATATTTTTGACTCTTCAGATGTGTTTATAAATAAAATAAAAGATAGTGAGGGAGAAATCGCATATAAAGATTTTGTTATAGATGAAAGAGATAAAAGCATATCCGATATGGTCAAACATAGAGAAGAGCTTTATAAAAATATAGCTTATCTTCGCAATAATATTGCTAATGGTCTGAAAAGTCAGGAATATCTCCTTAATCAAATTAGAATTACAGAAAACAAATACTTAAACGAAAAAGAAAAATACAATGAAATTATAAACTCAAGGGGATGGAAATTTCTTGACAAATTGAGAAAAATCATTGTTTTTTTCAAGAGGAAAACTTATGGAAGAATTAAATAAAATTATGGTTGTAGGTGCTGTAGTTATATTTGTAATATTAGCAGCGGCGCTATGTTTTAAATTGAAAAATATTTTCAAAAGTGAATTTAAAAGCGAGCTTAAACTTGTAATGTCACTGTCAGTCAATGATTTTAAAACAAGGTTTGCAGGCTCATATTTTGGTATAGTATGGGCATTTGTGCAGCCAATATGTACTATACTTATATTTTGGTTTGTATTTCAGGTAGGTCTGAGAAACTCTGATGTTGGAAATGTACCATTTATACTTTGGTTTATGTCAGGTCTTATACCTTGGTTCTTTTTTTCAGAGGCTTGGAATGGTGCTACAAATTGTTTTATGGAGTATAGCTATCTTGTTAAAAAGGTGGTTTTTAAAATCGAAATTCTGCCGGTAATTAAAATTATATCTGCATTTTTTATTCAGATATTTTTTATAATATTTATGCTTGTGGTATTTGCTTGTTACGGCAGGTATCCAAGCGTATATACATTGCAGCTTATATATTATGCATTATGTATGATAGTCCTTGTAAGAGTGCTAAGTTATATTACAGCACCTATTATGGTGTTTTTTAAAGACCTGGGACAGATAATGAATATAGTTTTACAATTTGGAATGTGGCTTACTCCAATAATGTGGTCAATAAGCAATTTGCCTTATTCAAATTCTTTGCTTACATTTATATTTAAGCTTAATCCAATGTATTATGTAGTTCAGGGTTATCGTGATTGTATGATATATAAAGTATGGTTTTTTTGCAATATTAAGCAAACTCTCTATTTTTGGATATTAATAATTGTTTTGCATTTTGCAGGCAAAGCTCTTTATAAAAGGCTTAAACCTCATTTTGCAGATGTTTTGTAGGTTAAAAACATAAGAAAGGTAAATGTCAATATGGACAATTTTGCTATAAATGTGAAGAATATAAGTAAGGTATACAGGCTTTATAATAAGCCTATTGACAGACTTAAAGAATCCTTGAGTATATCTAAAAAGACATATCATAAAGACTACAAGGCTCTTGATAATGTAAGTTTTGATGTAAAAAAGGGCGAATGTGTAGGTCTTATGGGTGTTAATGGCGCCGGAAAGTCAACTATGCTTAAAATTATAACAGGGGTGCTTAATCCTACTTCAGGAAATGTAAACATAGACGGAAAAATTTCAGCACTTTTAGAGCTTGGCGCAGGATTTAATATGGATTATACAGGTATTGAAAATATATATCTCAACGGTACGCTGATGGGTTATTCTGAAAAAGAAATAGAAAGCAGAATACAGAATATATTGGACTTTGCGGATATAGGCGATTATATACATCAGCCTGTTAAAACATATTCCAGTGGTATGTTTGTAAGGCTTGCCTTTGCAGTGGCAATAAACATTGACCCCGAAATACTTATAGTCGATGAGGCTTTGTCAGTTGGTGATGTGTTTTTTCAAGCCAAGTGTTACAAAAAGTTTGAAGATTTTAAAAATCAGGGAAAAACAATTCTTCTTGTAACTCATAGTCTTTCAAGTGTTTTAAAATACTGTGATAGAGTAATACTTTTGGACAAGGGTAAAAAACTGGCAGAGGGAAATCCTGCTGAAATGATAGATTTATACAAAAAACTTTTGGTAAATCAAGGCAGTGATAATGATAATATTACTGAAAACAGTGAAAATAATGAAGATGTAAATTTGGATTTAAAGAATAAGCTGTGGAAAGATAAAATGGTAATCAATCCTAATATAAACAGCTATGGTACAGGCAAAGCTGAAATTATAGACTTTGGTCTTTTTGATAAAAAGGGAGTCATTACAAATCAGATAAATAAAGGTGAAGAGTTTACTTTAAAGATGAAAGTAAGATTTAATGACTTTATAAGTGACCCGATATGTGCTTTTACCATTGTAAATCTACATGGTACAGATATTACCGGAACTAATACTATGTATGAAAATTGTTCAACAGGAAATGTAGTTTCAGGTGATATACTTGAGGCAACTTTTAAACAAAGAATGGACATACAAGGGGGTCATTATCTTATAAGTCTTGGATGTACAGGCTATAATGAAGGTGAATTTGAAGTATATCATAGACTTTATGAGGTTACAAATCTTTATGTAATATCAGACAGAAATACAGTAGGTTTTTTTGATATGAATTCAGAAGCAAGTGTGAGGAAGTTATAAATTGGAGTGATTGCAGTGAATAACAAGATATTAAAGACAACTTTTTTGAGTGTAATAATATTACTTATAATATCAGTTTCAATACAAAAAAATTTTTTATGCATAACCGGCAGCATAATAGATATTTTATATGATACAAATTCATTTAAAATAGAAGATATTGCAAAAACGGATAACTCTGTAAAAGGTATAACTATAGAAAATGGACTTTGTATTTCTAATACTGCAGATTCCCAGATATATATAGACCCTCAAAAATTAGGCTTAAACTACAAAATAGATAATGTTTCTTTATATATTTCGGAGCTTACAGACGAAAGCCAACAGGCAGAGGTGTATTATTATACCAAAGAGGGTGTGGTATGTGACAGTAATTTTCCTATAATACACAATGGCGAAAATATAATAAAAAATGAAATTCAAGCACCTGTTGTAAGAGTTGATGTTACAACAAAAAAAGATGTAAGCTTCAGAATTGATGATATTACAATTAATAACAGAGTATATTTAATACAGCAGCTTGAAAATGACATCTCAAGGGTCAGCAGGTCATTTTTTTGTCTATTGTTAATATTGGCTGTTATATATTTGGCTCGGTCAATTAAAAATTTAAAAAATTTCAATAATAAAAATGCTTTGAGTTATGTTGTTATCATTCTTATTATAACAAATATATTTATGAGTGTTTTTTTATTAAATCCATTTAATATATGTGGTGATTTGTTGGGATATTTGAATATAGAACATTCAGTTACATCTTATCAATTTATGAATTATTTTCCAAATACAGGTTTTAAAACAGAAACTGACGGAAGTATTACATCCATAAATACAGACCCTTGGATAATGCTTGATATTGAAAGGTTTGATATGGACTATTATGATGTCAAAACTATAAATGTTATAACAAATGACATAAGTATTCAGGACAATTATGCTGAAATATACTATATTAACAATAAGGGAATAGCAGTAAAGTCTGATATTGTACCTCTTATAAAGGGGAATAATTCTATAAAGCTTATAAGAGGATTAAATAACATATGCAAGATAAGACTGGATTTAACAACAAATTCGGGAGTAAATATAAAGCTTGACAAAGTTGAAATAAATAACAGAGATGCCTTGTTTGATGAAGTATCAAATAAGGTAAAATATATTTTTTACTATACAATGTTAATGCTTTTGTTGGTTTTGTGCTATAAATTTGGAAGTATGAAGCCAAAAGGAAGCAATATATCTTTATATTCGGCACAAATGTGGGGAGCAGTTGTTCTTTTTGTTTCTATACTTTTAAATATTATTGTGCTAAATTCAATATTGAGCATTGTAATATTGTCAATATCAATGTTTATGTTAGGAAGAAAAAGCAATATAGCAGACAAATTTTCAATTAGCATTAAAGACATACTTATTATAATAATATCATTTCTTGTGCCTTGTGTATTTGTAAACTTTCTGCAGGTATATTCGGTATTTCTGTTTCAGGATACACAGCAGCATACATTAATTAGTGGATTTATGATTGTTTGGAGTGTTATTACAACAACCTCTCTTATAAAATGCTGCAACAATAAAGAAAACAAATTATATCCTTGTGATATGATGGTACTTGTATTTGTTGTATTTCTGATTGTTCAGCTTATTTCACATTCAATATACAACGGACATACTGACATAGGTGAAATATGTACTTATTTTAAATATGAATTGTGGGATTACAATTTTATATATAGCTCAATGATTGCAATATTTATATATTTTGCTGTGCTTGCCTTTGGCGGAATAAGACTATCGGCTATATTATCAATAATAGCTCTTATAATAGCAATAATTGGCAATTATATAAAGCTGACATATCAAGGTACTTATTTAAAGCTTACAGATTTTACTCTTTTGGGAGAATTATTCGGAATAATGGGTGGATATATTGGCAAGGTGGGAGAGATGCTTCTTGTGGCGGGTCTTGTTTTGCTGATTTTACTTATAATTTTTAATATTAAGAAAATATTCTCATTTATCCAAATAAGTATTCATAAGTCTTCTTGGGCAATTTGTATCATAATTATATTTGTAATAATAACAAGTAACATTGGGTGTTATGAAGATGTTCTTATGGACAATTATACTTTGAGAGAACCTGATAATTATAGCGAAGATCTTATGTCAGATATTGTGGAAAATTATTCACATACACATACGCAAAACAATATAAAGCCTGATGTAATATTGGTAATGGCTGAATCTACATTTGATATAAGTAATTTGCCTGATATAAAAATAAGTGGAGATTTTGCACCTAATATAAAAAAATATAAATCGGCAGATATTATATCTCCAAGATATGGTGGCGGAACAGCAGCTGTTGAGTTTGAGGCTCTTACAGGCTTAACAAATTATTTCTTTGTTCCGGATATGGTAGCATATAATACCTATTTTTCAAAAAATGTTCCTGTAAACAGTATAGCAACAGAATTTAACAATAATGGTTATGAAACTATTGCAGTCCACCCTAATCGCGGCAGTTTTTATAACCGGGATGTTGTATACAATGATATGGGATTTAAAAAATTTCTTGATATAAAGGATTTTGATGTAAGTCCGTCAGATAGATTAAATGACGATTATATAAAGGATAGCCTGTTTTTTGATAAATTAATAGAGTTGCTTGAACAGGAAAATAATCCTCAATTTATATTTGGTATAACAATAGAGGGTCATTCTCCTTATACAAATAAATTTGATAAAACCAATATTAAAATTGAAAGCAGTAAATTAAGTGACTCAGAAAAGTCAGATATGGAACAATATGCACAGTGTATACAAGATATAGACAATGAAATAGGAAAAATCATTGAATATATCAGCAAAAGAGAAAAACCTACACTTTTATATATATGGGGTGACCACCTTCCTCCTATGTCTGCTTTTAATACACTGGGATTTCTAAATGATAAATATAATAAGTATTCAACTCCCCTTATAGCCTATTCCAACTATAAGGATATAGAAATCTCGCAGGAGTATATGACACCAAATCAGATTGCTCCCCAGATTTTAAGAGATTCTCAGATAGAGTACAGCTCATATTTTGACTATATATACAGCCTCAGAGATGAATTGCCAATATTGCATAAAGAGTTTGTAGAGGATACAAACAACAATGATTTGGAAAAATATAATATGATACAGTATGATTTGTTGTTCGGTAAAAAATATCTTATAAATAAAGAGGATTGACAGTTTTAATCGAATGAGAGATAGACTCCCACCTCTATAGGTGGTGAGTAAAGCAAAC
>CAZZLN010000027.1:0-24073 GCA_964654945.1 uncultured Lachnospiraceae bacterium | reverse complement strand
GCGAAGCAAAAGTTCTGAATATTAAGCCTACGGCAGGATTGCAGGCGTGTGCAGATGAATATGTCAGCAAAGCTGACACACATGCCGCACAATAATGCCAAGGCATTATTGAATATACTAAATCTAAAAAGGAAGCGTAAATGCTTCATTTAAAATTTTTGCGGATTTGTGTGAGTATGGCAGATTTTGTAATTGGTCTGCTTTTCATATAAATTAAATTTAGCAGTATATTTTTTAAACTGCATAATTAACCCTCTTATTTTCTTATTTCATAAATAACAGGTTTTATTTCAGGCTTTTTTCCTGTAATAACTGCATTTTTAATAATTTCTGCTGCGTTTTTGCATTTTTCCAAAGATGAAGAAAATACCTGTGCAATTTTTTCTCCCTTTTCTATTTTATCTCCGACACGTTTATTCATAATTATTCCTGCTGAATAATCTATGGTGTCAGCCTTTGTTTTTCTGCCTGCTCCTGTTTCAAGAGATGCCCTTCCTATTTCATAAGCGTTTATACTGTTAATATATCCGCTTTTTTCAGCTTTAAGAATATAGCTTTCTTTTGGCTGAGGGAAAAGTGAATAATCATCAATTACATCAGGGTTTCCGCCCTGTAATATTATAAGCTCTTTAAATTTTTCAATACCTTTTTTATTTTCGATATTTTCATTAAGCATATCAAGAGCTTTTTCTCTGTTTTCTGCAATATTTCCCATAACAAGCATTTCAGCACCGAGAGCAAGAGATACATCTTTTAATCTTCCGTTTACATTACCTTTTAATATTTCAATTGCTTCCATAACCTCAAGGCTGTTGCCTATATTAAGCCCTAAAGGCTCATTCATATCTGTTATTAATGCACACATTTTTTTGCCAAGATTTTTGCCTGTTTTAATCATGGTGTCACTTAATTTTATTGCATCTTCAATATTTTTCATAAATGCACCCTTACCGATTTTAACATCAAGCACTATACCGTCTGCACCGCCTGCAAGCTTTTTGCTCATAATACTTGAGGCAATGAGGGGTATGCTTTCAACTGTTCCTGTCACATCTCTTAAAGCATACAGTGTTTTGTCGGCAGGTGCAAGCTCTGCCGTTTGTCCCATTATTACGATATTGTGTTTATTTACCTGTTCTATTGCATTTTCAGATGATATGTTAATATTAAATTTGGGAATTGACTCAAGCTTGTCAAGAGTACCTCCGGTATGTCCAAGTCCTTTTCCTGACATTTTTACAACAGGCAGACCAAGAGATGCAACAAGAGGTGCAATAACAAGTGTAGTTGTGTCGCCTACACCTCCGGTGCTGTGCTTATCAATTTTAATACCCTTTATATTTTTTAAATCAAGTATATCTCCTGAATTTGTCATAGCATCTGTAAGATAAGTTGTTTCCTCATCATCAAGACCGTTTATACATATTGCCATAAGCAATGCACTTAGCTGATAATCAGGTATTGTATTTTTTGCAGCACCCTCTGCAAAATATGTAAGCTCTTTTTTCGTAAGCTTATATTTATTTCTTTTTTTAATAATAATATCAGTAAAATTCATAAAAACACCTCCTGAAATTATTTTATCATTGAAATTTGTTTTATTCAAGTTTATACTGTAGAAAGGATAAAAAATATGAAAGGATGATATTGTGAAAAGTTCAGTTATTATATGTGCAGGGGGAATTGGCAAAAGAATGAACAGTGTAATTGCAAAACAGTATATAGAGCTTCGGGGCAAAAGTATTCTTGCACATACTGTTGACGCTTTTGAAAAAAGCGATGATATTGATGAAATAGTAATTGTAACCGTAAAAAATGATATAGATTTTGTAAATGAAAATATAGTTAAAAAATATGGCTATAAAAAAATAAAAAATGTTACTGCAGGAGGAAAAGAAAGACAAAATTCTGTTTACAATGGATTAAATGCAGTATCAGATGATACTGATATTGTGCTAATTCACGATGGTGTAAGACCTTTTATTTCTTCAGATGATATTCATAAAATTATTGAAGAAACAAAAATACATAAGGCTTGTGTTTCAGGTGTCAGAGTTAAGGATACAATAAAAATATGTGACAGTGACGGAAATATTATTTCAACTCCCGACAGGTCTGTGTTATGGGCAGCTCATACACCCCAGGCATTTGAATATTCTCTTATAAAAAAAGCTTATGAAAAGGCTTTTGAGGACAATATTTTAGGCACAGATGATTCTATGCTTGCAGAAAGAATGGGAGTTAAGGTTAAAATGGTTGAGGGGCCTTATTATAATATTAAGATTACAACTCCCGAAGATTTGTTTATGGGTGAGAATATTTTATCGGATTTTAACAACAATTGATTTACAAGACATAATTTATGTGCTAAAATAAAATACTAAAAAAGAATTTAAAAGGAGATGGCAGAATGTTAAAAATTGGTATGCTGACAAGTGGTGGAGATTGTCAGGGACTTAATGCTACTATGCGTGGTGTTGCAAAGGTCCTTTATAATGAGCTTGGAAAAAATGTTGAAATATACGGTATAAAGGATGGCTACAGAGGACTTATTGAGTGTGATTACACTAAGCTTAAAGAAAGAGATTTTTCAGGAATACTAACTCTTGGAGGCACAATTTTAGGCACTTCAAGACAGCCTTTTAAATTAATGCGTGAAGTAGGCGATGATGGAATTGACAAGGTTGAAGCAATGAAAGATACCTATAAAAAAATGGGACTTGACTGCCTTGTTGTCCTTGGCGGAAACGGTACTCACAAAACTGCAAATATGCTAAGTGTTGAGGGACTTAATGTTATAACCCTGCCAAAGACAATTGACAATGACCTTTGGGGAACAGAGGTTACATTCGGCTTTCATTCAGCCATGGATGTAGCAACAGATGTTATAGACAGAATTCATTCAACAGCAACATCTCATGGAAGAATATTTGTTGTTGAGGTTATGGGGCATAAAGCCGGCTGGCTCACTCTTTATTCAGGAGTAGCCGGCGGTGCTGATGTTATTGTTATTCCTGAAATACCTTATGATATTAACAGAATAAAAGACGAGATAGACAGAAGAACAAAAGCCGGGAAAACATTTTCAATTGTTGCAGTTGCAGAGGGTGCAATATCAGTTGAGGAAAGTAAAATGACTAAAAAAGAATTTAAAAAAGCAAGAAGTGAAATGCCTTATTCTTCTATTGCATACAGACTTGCGGCAGAAATTGAACAGGCTGCAAAGCATGAGGTAAGAGTTGTAATTCCGGGACATATTCAAAGGGGAGGTTCTCCTAATTCTTATGACAGAGTGCTTTGTACAAGACTTGGTGCATTTGCTGCACAGCTTATAAAAGAAAAGAAATACGGCTATATGGTTGGTATTAAAAATGGTGATGCCAATGGGGTAGCATTAAGAGATGTTGCAGGAAAGCTTAAAACAGTACCTTTGGACCATCAGGTAATACAATCAGCAAGAAAGGTTGGCATTTCTTTTGGTGACTAAGCCCAACAGTAACTTAAAAGGTCATTTGCTTGCACTTTTTACAATAATTGTATGGGCAAATACCTACATATGCACAAAGGTGCTTTTGTCATATTTCACACCTGTTGAAATACTGTTTATACGTTTTGCAATAGGACTTACGGTTCTTTTTATAGGGTATCCAAAGCTTGTTAAAACCAATAATATTAAACAGGAAATAACCTTTGCTCTTGCAGGCTTGTGTGGTGTAACTCTTTATTATCTTTTTGAAAATATTGCTCTTTCCTATACCTTTGCATCAAATGTAGGCATAATAATTGCTGCCGCACCGTTTTTTACAGGCTTGCTTTCATATATATTTTTAAAGGGTGAAAAGCCTAATATATATTTTTTTACAGGCTTTGCAGTTGCTATGACAGGAATAGCCATAATAACATTCAATGGTGCCAAAACTTTAGCCATTAATCCCTTTGGGGATTTTCTTGCACTTATGGCGGCTGTTATATGGGCATTTTATTCCGTGCTTTCAAAAAAGATAACGACCTTTGGCTATAATATTACCGGTTCTACAAGAAGAATATTTGAATATGGCATAATATTTATGCTGCCTGCACTTTTTATTTATGATTTCAGTCCCGACCTGACAGCCCTTATAAAACCTGAAATACTGTTAAATTTTGTGTTTCTGGGCGTTTTTGCCTGTGCAATATGCTTTTCTACGTGGAATAAAGCTGTTCAAATTCTTGGTGCAGTTAAAACTTCAATTTATATTTACATAAATCCTGCAATCACTGTTATAGCTGCGGTTATTGTGCTTAATGAAAAAATAACACCTGTGTCAGCTATTGGTATTGTGCTGACCTTTGCAGGACTTTTGTTATCAGAAAAAAATAAAAGCTGAGGTTAATTTCTCAGCTTTTAATTATCTGTAATATTTCTTCTTTAGAAACAACACCGACACATCTGCCTATTTCAGCACCGTTTTTAAATGCTATGAATGTAGGCACAAATTGAACTTTATAATCATTTGCGGTTATAGGTGATTTATCAATGTCAATTGAGCAGAATTTATATTCATCTTTTTCTTCTGCAAGAGAATGAAAAACAGGCTTCATCATCTGGCATGGACCGCACCATGATGCTGCAAAATCTACAACAGTAATTTTATCGCTTTTTAAAACTTCATTTTCAAAATTATCAGTATCAGTATTAACTACCATAAAAATCACTCCTTATTAAAAAACTTCTCTTTTATTTTTTCAAATGATACAGGACTAATTGCGTGTTCTATACGACAGGCATCATTGGCTGCTGTTTCTTCGTCAACCCCTATGGACACAAGAAATTTTGTTATAACCTGATGTCTTTCGTATATGGTTTCTGCTATTTTTCTGCCTGATTCAGTGAGCAATATTTGGTTAAGACCGTCTGTTTCAATATATCCGTCTTTTTTTAATACAGACATTGCTCTGCTTACACTTGGTTTTGAAAAACCCAGCATATGAGCAATATCAACTGCCCTTACATAACCGTTTTTTTCTTTAAGCACTAATATAGCCTCTAAATAATTCTCTCCTGATTCCTGTATTGCCATAGTTTACACCTCCCATTTCAATTAATATACCACATAATTTTAATATTTTCAATATTTTTCATATTATTAATTTTTTTATGTAGCAAAATTATATCTTATGTGTTATAATTGAAATATAAAAATATAAAAAGAAAGGTGATTTTTATGATTCTTGATAAGTTTAATTTAAGCGGTAAGGTTGCAGTTGTTACAGGAGCCAACACAGGTCTTGGACAGGGAATGTGTGTTGCCCTTTCTCAAGCGGGCGCAAAGGTTTGCGGTGTAGCCAGAAGAAGCTGTGCTGAAACCAAGGCTCTTATTGAAGAAAACGGTGGCGAGTTTACTGAAATTATTGCTGATTTAGGCACAACTGAGCCTATTGAAAGAATTATATCAGAAGCAAAGGCTGCATATTCAAGAGTTGATATTCTTGTAAACAATGCAGGCATTATTTCAAGAGAAGATGCTATTGATGTATCTGAACAAGCATGGGACAGAGTTATTGATATTAACTTAAAGGTTGTATTCTTTCTTTCACAGGCATTTGCTAAAGAATTTGTTGCACAGGAAAGCGGCGGAAAGATTATTAATGTTGCATCTATGTTAAGCTATCAGGGCGGCATCAGAGTTCCGTCCTACACTTCAAGTAAGTCTGCGGTAATGGGTCTTACAAGAGCTTTAGCTAATGAGTGGGCTGCAAAGGGCATTAATGTTAATGCTGTTGCTCCGGGTTATATGGCTACAAATAACACAACTCAGCTCAGAAAAGATGCTGACAGAAGCGAAGCTATTATAGACAGAATACCGGCAGGAAGATGGGGCACTCCTGAAGATATGAAGGGTGCAGTAGTATTCCTTGCATCAGCAGCTTCAGATTATGTTAACGGTTTTACTATAGCTGTTGACGGTGGATGGTTAGCAAGATAATGTCAGGCTTATTTATAACAATGGAGGGTACTGACGGTGCAGGAAAAACAACCCAGATAAATATGCTGAGGGATTATTTTATTAATAAAGGTTATAAGGTTGTCTGCACGAGAGAGCCGGGAGGTACTCCCATAAGCGAAAAAATAAGAGAAATAATACTTGATAAAAATAACGGCGAAATGTGCGATATAACAGAGGCACTTCTTTATGCTGCCGCAAGAGCTCAGCACGTTAGAGATGTTATACTTCCGGCTTTAAATGAAGGCGGAGTTGTTATAAGCGACAGATTTTTAGACTCAAATCTTGTGTATCAGGGGTTTGCAAGGTCAATGGGTGAAAGGCTTATTAAAAATATAAACAGATATGCTGTTGGTGATCTGGAGCCTGATATTACTTTTTTCCTTAAATTAAAGCCTGAGGACGGTATTGCCAGAAAAGAAAAACAGGCAGAGCTTGACCGTATGGAGGCTGAAAGCTTTAATTTTCATCAGAGGGTTTATGATGGCTATGTACATCTTAGCAGAAAAAACAAAAGCAGAATAAAAACTATTGATGCTTTAATGAGTGTTGAGGATATACATAATGCTATTGTCGAAGGAGTAGAAAAACTGCTTAAAAGCAGAAGTATTTAATTATGAATAATTTTTCTGAAATTTGCGGTAATGAAAATTTAATAAATAACCTTAAAAGCTCAATTGCAAATGACAGAGTCAATCACGCATATATTTTTGAAGGTGCAAAAGGAATGGGTAAACTTACTATTGCAAATGCCTTTGCAAAAGCGTTAAACTGTAGCAGAGGAAAAAGTGAAGCCTGTGATAATTGCATAAGCTGTCAGAGCTTTAATTCGGGCAGTAATCCCGATATTATATATGTAACTCATAAAAAGACTGTTATATCCGTTGATGATGTGAGAGAGCAGATATTACAGAATGTGGCAGTAAATCCGTATAATTGCAGATATAAAATTTTCATAATTCCCGATGCAGATAAAATGAATGTGGCTGCTCAAAATGCTTTTTTAAAAAGCCTTGAGGAGCCACCCTCTTATGTTAAATTTTTATTGCTTTGTGAAAACAGCAATAAATTTCTCAGTACAATTCTTTCAAGATGTATTATTTTTAAGTTAAGACCTGTTTCACAGCAAAAAGCTGCCGATTATCTTGTCAAAAATAATGGACTTGATATGGAAAAAGCAATGCTGTATTCATCTTATTCACAAGGGAATATAGGCAGAGCAATAGTGCTTTCCCAGTCTGAAGAATTCAGGGAAAACCGCTTAAAAGCAATAGAGCTTATTGATGAGCTTGAGGATTGTGATATGATAAGGCTTTATAAGCTTGCCGATACCTTTAAAGATTATGAAAAAAATCAGTGTGATGAAATACTTGAGGATATGTTTTTGCTTTACAGAGATGCTCTTGTGCTAAAATCAACAGGAAATATTAAAAATGTAATTCAAAAGGATATAGCAGAAACTATTAAAAAAGTTTCAAAGACTGATACAGGGGCACTTATCAGAAGATGCGAAGCTATAAATACCACCAGAAATAATCTGAACATTAACAATGCCAACAGGCAGATGGCAGTTGAGGCTTTGTTTTTTAAGATAAAGGAGAAATAAAATGATTGTTGTAGGAATAAGATTTAAAAAAGCAGGCAAAATTTATTATTTTGACCCTGATAATATGGATATTAAACGTGGAGATGCCGTTATTGTTGAAACTGCAAGAGGTGTGGAATATGGTATGGTTGAAATAGGCAGCAGAGATGTTGACGAAAGTGAAATTATACCGCCTCTTAAAAAGGTAATGAGAATTGCCACAGAAGAAGATGAACAAAAAAACGCAGAAAACAAAGCTAAAGAAAAAGAAGCTTTTTCTATCTGTGTTGAAAAAATAAAAAAGCATAAGCTTGAAATGAAGCTTATTGACGTTGAATACACATTTGATAATAATAAGATTATATTCTATTTTACTGCAGATGGCAGAATAGATTTTAGAGAGCTTGTTAAAGACCTTGCATCTGTTTTTAGAACAAGAATTGAATTAAGACAGATTGGTGTAAGAGATGAAGCAAAAATGGTAAATGGCATAGGTATATGCGGCAGAACTCTGTGCTGTGCCACATTTCTTGGTGACTTCCACCCTGTCAGCATTAAAATGGCTAAGGATCAAGGCTTGTCACTTAATCCCTCTAAAATTTCAGGCGTATGCGGCAGACTTATGTGCTGTCTGAAATATGAGCAGAAAACCTATGAGGAACTTATTAAAAATCTGCCTAAGGAGGGTGATATTATTTCAACTCCGGAGGGAGAGGGAGAGGTTTTAAGTGTAAGCGTTTTGAAGCAGGTTATTAAAACTGCTATAAGAAAACCGCCTAAAAATGATGTTACCGTAAGCTATTTTTCTCCTGAAGAAATTAAAATAATTAAGAGAAAACACAGAACTGACGAAAAAATGTCTAAGGAAGAAAAGGAAGAGTTAAAGGAAATTTTAGATTAATGCTTTTGGAAAATGAAAGATTAGACGATTTGCACAGAAATAATTATAAAATAATTCAGAATACAAAAGGCTTTTGTTTTGGACAGGATTCAGTGCTTTTAAGCGGATTTGCAAAGGTTAAAAAATATGAAAAAGCTCTTGATTTATGCACAGGCACAGGTGTTATACCTATTCTTCTTGAAGCAAAAACAAATGGAGAGCATTTTTCAGCCATAGAGCTTCAAAGCGTATCGGCAAATATGGCAATGCGTTCAATTAAATACAACAGTCTTGAAAATAAAATTGATATTGTCTGTGGGGATATTAAAAAAATTGAGGATTATTTTAAGCTTCAAAGCTTTGATGTTGTAACCTGCAATCCCCCATATATGACAGTGGGTGCCGGCAGCATTAATGACACTTCTCCAAAGGCAATAGCAAGACATGAAATAATGTGTGATATATCCGATGTTTTTAATGCCTCTGATAAAATGCTTAAATTCGGAGGCAGGCTTTATATGGTTCACAGACCTGAAAGACTTACGGATATTTTTTATAATGCAAGAAAATATAAAATTGAGCCAAAGGTTATGCGTTTTGTATTGCCTTATTATGGCAGAGAACCAAGCCTTGTGCTGCTTGAATTTGTAAAAGGCGGAAAAGCAGCCTTAAAGGCTGAAAAAAGTCTTATTGTGTATAATGCCGATAACAGCTATACAGACGAGGTTTACAATATTTATTACAATTAAGAGGAAATACTATGTTATATGTCTGCGGTACACCAATTGGAAATTTAGAGGATATAACTCTCAGAGTTTTAAGAACATTAAAAGAGGTTGATTTAATTGCTGCTGAAGATACACGTCAAAGTGTTAAGCTTTTAAATCATTATAATATTAAAACTCCCCTTACAAGCTATCATGAGCATAATAAGGATACAAAGGGTCCTCAGCTTATAGCTATGCTTAAAGAGGGCAAAAATATTGCAATTGTGACTGATGCAGGTATGCCCGGTATTTCCGACCCGGGAGAAGATTTAATAAGGCTATGCTATGATAATGATGTTGAGGTCACTGTTGTTCCCGGGGCAACGGCAGTTGTTACTGCTCTTGTTTTAAGCGGTCTTAATTCAAGAAGTTATATATTTGAGGGTTTTTTGCCTAAGAATAAAAAACAGAAAAAAGAAGTCCTTGAAAAATTAAAAAATGAAGTAAGAACTACTGTATTTTATGAAGCACCCCATCATCTTGTGCAGACCCTTGAAGAATTATGTGAATATGCAGGAAACAGAAATTCAGCAGTTATAAGAGAGCTTACAAAAAAACACGAAACAGTTGAAAAGGGTAATCTTGTAAATCTGCTTGAACATTTTAAAAATAATGAGCCAAAGGGCGAATTTGTAATTGTAATTGAGGGTGCAGATATTTCACAGATTAAGGCTGATGAGGCTGCAAAATTTGAATTGATGACAATTAAAGAGCATTTTAAAAAATATATTAATGATGGATTTGATGAAAAATCCGCAATGAAAGCTGTTGCAAAGGATAGGGGAATAGGAAAAAGAGATGTGTATAATGAAGTAAAAAAATGAATATTTAACAGACTGAAATTCTTTTTGATGTCAATAATTTCTAAAGTCTTATTATGCAATAATATTTTTAAAGAAATTTTTAAATAGGTTTTTTGAGTATGTTGTTGTAACATTTGTTGTATATTTGTTATTATTGTTATAAAATATACTCATCAGGAGGTTTATAGAATATGAATAATAAAAATAAAAACAATAATAACAAAAATAACAATAATCCCAAGGATTATCAATTGTTTTTAAAAATACTTATAATTTCTTTGGGACTTACATTTTTATTCAATCTTGTATCGGCAACAATGGAGATGCGAAAATTAAGTGAGCTGGATTTCAGTGAATTTTGCAATTGGGTTGAGGAGGGCAAGGTTGAAAAGGTTGAGTTTCAGGCTGACAAGCTTGTGGTATTTCCTTATGCAGATAAGCTTGAAGCCGACGACAAGCCTTTAGCTCCGGGTTCAAATCAGTTTTATACAGGCAGAATTTCCTATGACAGACTCGTAGATATATTAAGAGAAAATAATGTGGATTTTTATTATCCGGTTCAGTATAACTCTCCTATTATAACCTTCTTTACAAGCTGGATACTTCCTATTCTTGCAATGGTAATATGCTTTACTATTGTTATGAGAATAATGGGAAAAGGTATGGGAGGAATGAATAAATCCAATGCCAAAATTTACACACAGAAGGAAACAGGTGTAACCTTTTCAGATGTTGCAGGACAGGAGGAAGCTAAAGAATCTCTTGTTGAGATTATAGATTTTCTTAAAAATCCGGATAAATATAAAAAAATAGGTGCAAAACAGCCAAAGGGAGCATTGCTTGTAGGTCCTCCGGGAACAGGAAAAACCCTCCTTGCAAGGGCAGTTGCCGGTGAGGCTGATGTAACATTTATGAGCCTTTCAGGTTCAGATTTTGAAGAAATGTTTGTAGGTGTAGGTGCATCAAGAGTTAGGGAACTTTTTAAATCAGCACAACAGAAAGCACCTTGCATAGTGTTTATAGATGAGCTTGATGCGGTAGGCTACAGACGTGACGGCAGGCTTGGAACAAATGACCAGACTCTTAATCAGCTTTTATCTGAAATGGACGGCTTTGACACTTCAAAGGGTGTTGTTATACTTGCGGCAACAAACAGACCTGAGGTTCTTGACCAGGCACTTTTAAGACCCGGAAGATTTGACAGACAGATTATAGTTGAAAATCCCGATTTAAAGGGCAGAATAGATGTTTTAAGAGTACATTCAAAAGATGTTGTTATGGAAGATAATATAGACTTTGAAAAGATTGCTCTTGCAACAAGCGGGGCAAGTGGTGCCGACCTTGCAAATATAGTAAATGAGGCTGCATTAAGAGCAGTAAGACTTGGCAGAAATAAGGTTATTCAAGAGGATTTGCTTGAATCTGTTGAAGTTGTAATTGCAGGTAAGGAAAAAAAGGACAGAATTTTATCAGAAAAAGAAAAGAAAATTGTTGCTTTTCATGAAGTCGGACATGCCCTCGCTGCCGCACTGCAGAAAAACACACAACCTGTGCAGAAAATAACTATTATTCCAAGAACTATGGGAGCTTTAGGCTACACAATGCAGATGCCTGAGGAAGAAAGATACCTTATGAGCAAAGAAGAAATTCTTGCAAAAATTGTTGTATATCTTGCAGGCAGAAGTGCAGAGGAAGTTGAATTTGGCTCTGTAACAACAGGTGCAAGTAATGATATTGAAATGGCTACATCTCTTGCAAGAAGTATGATAAGTGTTTATGGTATGAGTGAAAAATTTGATATGATGGCACTTGAAAAAACAGAGGGAAAATATATTAACAGTCAAAAAACCGCCATTGTAGGAGATATTACAATAGCAGAGCTTGATAATGAGGTGCTTTCAATTATTAAGGATTGTCACAAAAAAGCAAGAACACTTCTTGAAGAAAACAAAGACAGCCTGAGAGCTATTGCTGAATTTCTTGCATCTAAGGAAACAATAACAGGTGAGGAATTTATGAATATATTAAATAAATGTAAAGAGGATAAAGAAGAATAGAGCTTTTCAGGCTCTATTTTTCTATTGGAAGTTTAAATTTTGAAATGATTTTTTTATAGCATTGTTCACATATATCAAAGCTATGAACCTCGTTGTCAAAATCAGAGCCATAGCCCCATCTTTTTTCAATGGACAGGTAGTCAGCAATATGTCCCAGACCGTCTTTTTTTATGGTTTTTCCGCAGCAATTACATTTTACATCTGAGATTTTATAGTGTATAATATTTTCAGGGGTAAGTACTTTCATGGGACTGCCTCCTTAAAGAATTTATATAACAATTATAATACATTTTTTTTAATTTGTATACAGGAAATTTATAGGAGTGATAAAATATGCCAAAATATAAAATAGATATGCACACTCACACAATATCAAGCGGCCATGCTTACAGCACAATTACTGAAAATGCGAAATATGCAAAATCAATTGGTCTTGAAATAATAGGAATGACAGACCATGCTCCTAAAATGCCGGGGTCTTGCGGCTATCTTCATTTTTTAAATATGAAAATTATTCCTGAATATATAGAGGGAATAAGGGTTTTAAAAGGAATAGAGCTTAATATTTTAAATTCTGATGGAAAAGTGGATATGAAAAACAATATTTTAAAAAGCCTTGATTATGCCATAGCAAGCCTGCATATTCCATGTATTGACCCTATGGATATTGATGAATGTACAAAAACTATTGTTAATACAATTAAAAATCCTCTTGTAAATATAATAGGACACCCCGGCGACCCAAGGTATCCACTTGATGTAAAAACCGTTGTAAGCTGTGCAAGAGATAACAATACACTTCTTGAAATTAACAATGCTTCTTTTAATTCCGGAAATTCAAGACAGGGAGGAGAAAGCATTGTAATTGAAATTCTTGAAGAATGTAAAAAACAAAATATGCCTGTTATTCTTGGAAGTGATTCTCATTTTCATACACAAATCGGAAACTTTAATAATATTATTCCGCTTCTTGAAAAGGCGGATTTTCCGGATGACCTTGTTATAAACACAAAGCCTCAGGAGTTTTTAAAATTTATAGAAAAATAAAAGACCGACACAAAAGCATCGGTCTTAATTATAATAAGTCAAATAAAGAAAATCCGAAATGTCGCTTCCTTATTTTGACACCTAGCCTAGCTAGGTGGGCAACCGCAATGATGCAATCTGTCTTCCGCTGCCCAAAGGGAATTAGATTGCGGCCTGACATATGCAGCATATATAGGAATCCCGTTTATGTCATGTAGGTTCAAAATAACAGGTACACGAGCATTCCAGACATCTTTGTTTGAATTTATTATACTATATATTGTGATATATTTCAAGTATTTATAACTGGAAAATTATTTCAGTTTTATTACACGTTAAATTTTTAACAAAATTTCAAAAAAACTATTGTAAAATATATTCAGATATGGTAAAATATATTCTATAAATTATAAAAGATATAAGGGAACACTAATCTGTTCCTTAAAGGAGGAATTTATTATGGCTCTTGTTACAAGTACAGAAATGTTTAAAAAAGCTTATGAAGGTAAATATGCTATAGGTGCTTTCAATATTAACGACATGGAAATTATTCAGGGTGTTACAAGAGGTGCTGCCAAGCTTAATTCAGCTTGTATATTACAGTGCTCAAAGTCTGCTTTAAAGTATGCGGGTCCTAAGTATCTTCTTGGTATGGTTCAGGCTGCTGTTGACGAAACAGGCATTGATGTTTGTTTGCATCTTGATCATGGTCCCGATCTTGAAACTGTTAAGCTTTGTGTAGAAAATGGCTTTACTTCTGTTATGTTTGACGGTTCTCATTTTGAATATGAAGAAAATGTTGCCAAAACTAAAGAGGTTGTTGACTATGCTCATGCTCATGGTGTTGTGGTTGAGGCTGAACTTGGTAAATTAGCAGGTGTTGAAGATGAAGTTAAGGTAAACAGTGCAGATGCTACATACACTGATCCTGATCAGGCTGTAGATTTTGTATCAAGAACAGGTGTTGATTCTTTAGCTATTGCTATTGGCACAAGCCATGGTGCATATAAGTTTAAGGGTGAAGCTAAGCTCGATTTTGACAGATTAGCTCTTATTACCTCTAAGCTTGAAGCTGCCGGATTTAAAAAATATCCTATTGTTTTACATGGTGCTTCTTCTGTTGACCCGGCTGTTATTGAAATGTGCAACAGCTATGGTGCTCAGTTAAAGGGTGCAAGCGGTATTCCTGTTGAAATGTTAAGAAAGGCAGCAGGTATGGCTGTTTGTAAAATTAATATGGATACTGATATTAGACTTGCTATGACAGCAGGTATCAGAAAGAGCTTTGTTGAAAAGCCGGAAGCTTTTGACCCTAGAGGTTATCTTGGTGTTGCAAGAGATATGATTCAGGAGCTTGTTGAAAATAAGATTAAAAACGTATTAGGCTCTGAAAATTCTATGAATTAAAATTTAAGTCAATTTTACAATGGTCTTTGATAAATGTCAAAGACCATTGTTTTTTCAAAAAAAACACTTGTGTATTTACAATATTTGTGATATTATATTACTAATTAATGGTGATGCTACAGAGGCGATTGTTGGAATTATTTTTGGCAATCGTTTTTGTTATAACAGAAATACTATATAAAAGGAGAAAATTAAAATGGCATACTATTTCAGTGAACCTTCACACACATTCAGTGAATATTTATTAGTACCCGGCTATTCATCTTCAGAGTGTACACCTGCAAATGTAAGCTTAAAAACACCCCTTGTTAAATTTAAAAAAGGTGAAGAGCCTGCTCTTTCTATGAACATACCTTTAGTATCAGCTATTATGCAGGCTGTTTCAGATGATAATATGGCAATAGCCCTTGCAAAGGAGGGAGGCGTATCATTTATATATGGCTCTCAGACAATAGAGCAGGAAGCGGAAATGGTAAGACGTGTTAAATCCCACAAGGCAGGTTTTGTAAGCAGTGATTCAAACATCAGACCGAATCAGACCTTACAGGATATTCTTGATTTAAAAGAAAAAACAGGTCATTCAACTGTTGCTGTTACAGATGACGGCACTCCGTCAGGAAAGCTTTTAGGCATTGTAACAAGCAGAGATTACAGAGTGAGCAGAATGGACAAAGAAACAAAGGTTTCTGAATTTATGACACCTATTGAAAATATGGTTTATGCTAAAGAGGGGACTACACTTAAAGAAGCTAATAACATTATTTGGGATAACAAGCTTAATGCTTTGCCTATTGTTGATGATAATCAAAAATTAGTTGCTTTCGTATTCAGAAAAGACTATGACAGCCACAAGGAAAACCCTAATGAGCTTCTTGACTCTCATAAGAGGTATATTGTAGGTGCCGGCATTAACACAAGAGATTATGCCCAAAGAGTTCCTGCTCTTGTAAAAGCAGGGGCAGATGTTCTCTGTATAGATTCATCAGAGGGCTTTTCAGAGTGGCAGAGATTAACTATTGAATGGATAAGAGCTAATTATGGTGACAGTGTTAAAGTTGGTGCAGGTAATGTAGTTGACAGAGATGGCTTCAGATTTTTAGCGGAAGCAGGAGCCGACTTTATTAAAATCGGAATAGGCGGCGGCTCAATATGTATCACAAGAGAAACTAAGGGCATAGGCAGAGGTCAGGCTACTGCTGTTATTGAGGTTGCTAAGGCAAGAGATGAATATTATAAAGAAACAGGAATATATATTCCTATTTGTTCTGACGGCGGTATTGTTCATGACTATCATATTACTTTAGCACTTGCTATGGGTTGTGATTTCTGTATGCTTGGCAGATATTTCTCAAGATTTGAAGAAAGTCCTTCAAACAAGGTTATTGTAAATGGAAATTATATGAAAGAATACTGGGGTGAAGGCTCATCAAGAGCAAGAAACTGGCAGAGATATGATATGGGCGGTGCAAGTAAGCTTTCTTTTGAAGAAGGTGTGGATTCTTATGTACCATATGCAGGCTATCTTCATGACAATCTTGTTGTCACTCTTTCTAAAGTTCGTTCCACAATGTGTAACTGTGGTGCATTGTCTATTTCTGAATTACAGAGTAAGGCAAGATTAACTCTTGTTTCTTCTGTAAGTATTGTTGAGGGTGGTGCCCATGATGTTGTTTTAAAAGACCAAAACACAATAACCAGCAATAGATAAAAATATATTTTGAACAAACTCCCCCTATACTATATAGAATATAGTGTAAGGGGGTTTTTTTATGCTTAAAGACATAGCTTTAGAATACTATTATAAAGGCTTTAACTGCTCACAGTGTATTCTTCTGGCATGTAATCATAAATATAATTTAACATTGCCAAAGGAATGTATTGAAATGTGCAGAGGAGTATATAACGGATTTGGCACAGGAGGAATATGCAGTGTGCTTGTAGCCTGTGTTATGATAATTTCATTTATGTATCCCGAAGATGTATCTCACAGAAGAATGTGTATGACAGATAGTTTTGCACAAAAAATGGGAAATATAAACTGTGGCAAAATAAGAGAAGATAACTGCGAAAAAATAATTGAAAATGCTTGTGATATTTTAGAGGAAGTTCTAAAAAAATAAGGGCGGTTAATTCCGCCCGTTATTTTATTCATAATCAACTACATCTATCCATCTCATAAGAAATTCTCTTTCTGTTTCATTGCCCTTAACACTTTGAGATGCAGCTACAATAGGGAGCCACTGCTGAACATACTGTTTGGCAGTATCACTCTTTTTGCAGAATTTATTCATATACATTTCAGCGGCTTCACTGTCACCCTCAAGAGAGAAAAGCAGATATGTCCTTGCAGCATCGGCACTTGCATTGCCTTGAGTAGCGTGTGACCAGTCAATTACGTAATAATTACCCTCCGGAGAAATAATAATGTTGCTTGGGTTAAAGTCACCGTGGCACACCTTATTGTGTTTAGGCATACTCTCTAACCTTGTGTGAAGCTCATATCTTGTTGTAGCATCAAGATTTGTTTCACTTATTTTTCTGTTCATTTTGTCTTTAAGCTTGTTTAAAAGAGGTGATTTTTTTGAATGAATTTCAAGCTGAATATCGACAAATTTTTCCATATATTTGTCAAGATTAGCTCTGTCCTCTTTCATAATATCGGCAAGAGTTCTTCCGTCAATGTGTTCAAGAACAATACACCATTTATCATCAGACTTTGCAACTTCTATAAGCTGAGGTATTCTAAGACCGGTTTCTTCAACTCTTGCCTGATTAAGTGCCTCGTTTAATATATCTGATTTTTTAAATTCCTTGTCAAATTCCTTTACAACATAGTTTCCTGATTTGTATATTTTTTTGTGCTTTCTTTCAGCCAGAATTTTGTCAATCTGCATAGTATAAGCCTCCTTTTATTTACCATAATATGCTTTTAAATACATTTCCTTAATTTCACTCATAAGAGGGTATCTCGGATTAGCACCTGTGCATTGGTCATCAAATGCCTGTTCAACCATATCATCAAGAGTTTCAAGGAAGTACTTTTCATCAACACCATAATCTTTGATAGTTTTCTTAATACCTACCTTTGCCTTTAAATCTTCAATTGCAGCAATAAAATTATCGAGAGTTTCTTCATCACTGTTTCCTGATATACCGCAGAAGTTAGCACATTCAACATATCTTTCAAGAGTATGAGGATATTCATACTGAGGGAATGTACCCATCTTTGTTGGAACAGGTGAAGCATTATATCTCATAACCTCTGTAATAAGAAGTGCATTTGCAACACCATGTGGCAGATGGTGAAAAGCACCAAGCTTGTGGGCAAGTGAATGACAAACACCTAAAAAAGCATTTGCAAAAGCCATACCTGCAAGGGTTGAAGCATTTGCCATTTCTTCTCTTGCTTTCATATCAAGTGAGCCTTTATCATAGGCATCAGGAAGATATTTGAATATAAGCTTCATAGCCTTTAATGCAAGACCGTCAGTATAGTCTGTAGCCATAACTGAAGCATAAGCTTCAAGAGCATGAGTAAGGGCATCTATACCGCTTGCAGAGGTAAGTCCCTTTGGCTGGTCTTTCATATTATCAGCATCAATAATAGCCATATCAGGCAAAAGCTCATAGTCAGCAAGAGGATATTTAGTTCCTGTTTTTTCATCAGTAATAACAGCAAAAGGAGTAACCTCTGAGCCTGTGCCTGAAGAAGTCGGAATTGCTACAAAATAAGCCTTTTCACCCATTTTAGGGAAAGTATATATCCTCTTTCTAATATCTGAAAAACGCATTGCCATATCAAGGAAATCTGCTTCAGGATGTTCATATAATACCCACATAATTTTGGCTGCATCCATTGCAGAGCCTCCGCCCATTGCAATAATAACATCAGGCTCAAAGGATGTCATAAGCTTAGCACCCTCTTTAGCACAAGCGAGATTAGGGTCAGGAGCTACGTTGTAGAATGTAGTATAAGTTATACCCATTTCATCAAGCTTATCAGCTATAGGCTTGGTATATCCGTTTTTATATAAGAAGCTGTCTGTAACGATAAATGCCTTTTTCTTTCCCATTACAGTGCCAAGCTCATCAAGGGCAACAGGCATACAGCCTTTTTTAAAATAAACCTTTTCAGGTGCTCTGAACCAAAGCATATTTTCTCTCCTCTCTGCAACTGTTTTAATATTTAAAAGATGCTTAATTCCTACATTTTCTGACACTGAGTTGCCGCCCCAAGAGCCACAGCCAAGAGTAAGAGATGGAGTAAGCTTAAAGTTATATAAATCACCTATACCACCGTGAGAAGACGGAGTGTTTATGAGTATACGACAGGTTTTCATAGCTTCTGCAAATTTAGCCATTTTTTCTTTTTCAGCAGTGTTAATATAAAGTGATGAAGTATGACCATAGCCGCCGTCTGCAACAAGCTGAACTGCCTTTTCAATAGCCTCATCAAAGTCAGCAGCCTTGTACATAGCAAGCACAGGAGATAATTTTTCATGGGCAAATTCTTCGGAAATATCAACTGATTCAACTTCACCAATTAAAATTTTGGTATTTTCGGGAACATTTACACCTGAAAGCTGTGCAATTTTATAAGCACTCTGACCAACAATCTTTGCATTTAAAGAACCATTAATTATTATTGTTTTTCTAACCTTGTTAAGCTCATCAGCCTTTAAGATATAACAGCCTCTGTCAATAAATTCTTTTTTGACTGCATCATAAATATTTCCAACAACAGTGACAGACTGTTCAGATGCACAAATCATACCATTGTCAAAGGTTTTTGAATGAATAATAGAATTTACGGCAAGAAGAATATCAGCAGTATCATCTATAATAACAGGAGTGTTTCCTGCACCGACGCCAAGAGCAGGTTTGCCTGAAGAATAAGCAGCCTTAACCATACCCGGACCGCCTGTTGCAAGAATAATATCTGAACTTTTCATAACTTCGTTAGTAAGTTCAAGAGATGGAATATCAATCCAGCCAATAATTTCTTCCGGAGCTCCGGCTTTAACTGCTGCATCAAGAACAACCTTTGCTGCTGCAATAGTGCTTTCTTTTGCTCTTGGGTGAGGACTTATAATAATAGCATTTCTTGTTTTTAAAGCAATAAGTGTTTTAAATATAGCAGTTGAAGTTGGATTTGTAGTTGGTATAACTGCTGCAATAAGACCTATAGGTTCAGCAATCTTTTTAATACCATAGGCAGTATCTTCCTCAATTGTACCACAGGTTTTAGAATTTCTGTAGGCATTGTAAATATATTCTGAAGCATAGTGATTTTTAATAACCTTATCTTCAACAATACCCATACCTGTTTCTTTCACTGCCATTTTGGCAAGAGGTATTCTCATTTTATTAGCTGCCATAGCTGCCTCAAAGAATATTTTGTCAACCTGCTCCTGTGTGTAAGAAGCAAATTTTATCTGAGCTTCTCTCATAGTTTTAATTTTAGATAAGAGAGCTTCAACATTGTCAATAATCAATGTTTTTGTTTCTTTATTATTCATAATAAAACTTCCTTTCCAAATATAAATTGTTATTTTTTTAACAATCTTTAATAATATTATAGCACTGTTTTTTAAAAATGCAATAGTTTTTTTGTTATTTTTTTAACAATTTGGTTTTAAATATATTATTGAATTTATTGTATGTTTATTATAGTTTTATTATGCAATTCATAGATTTTATTGTATATTTTATATAATAATTTTATAATACTTATTAAATTTCAATGTTTTATTATTATTATTTACATAGCAAAATTGTTAAAATTTTATCAATTTTGCTGTTTATATTGCCTTGACCTATCATAAATTATATTTTATAATAAATAAAAAACATAAAAGGGGAATAAAAATGTTCAGAGCAGATTATCACATTCATTCATCATTTTCTATGGATAGTGATGCACCTATGGAAAATATGATAATTTCAGCAATAAGCAAAGGACTTAGTGAAATAGCATTTACTGACCATGTGGATTTTGACAAACGCTATCCTTTTACAGATTACAACAAATATATGCCTGTGATTATGGATTACAAAGAAAAATATAAAGACAGAATACATATTGTTTTTGGTGTGGAAATAGGTCTTGAAAATCAGTGGGCAGATAAAATAAATCCTTTCAGCAAGGAATTTCCTTTTGATTTTATTATAGGCTCATCTCATGGAGTAAGAACCTATGATTTGTATTTTGACCAAAAGAAATTTTTCTCAACAAAGACTAAGGAAGAAGCCTATAACACATATTTTGAAGAAATATATAAAAATATTCTGACCTGTGATAACTTTAATGTTTACGGTCATTTAGACTTTGTTTCAAGATATGGTATGTATGATGACAATACCCTTGAATACAAGGATTACAGTGATATTATAGACAGCATATTAAGGGAGCTTATAAAACGCAGCAAGGGTATAGAGGTTAATACATCAGGTTTTCGCTATGGAATAGACACTACCTATCCAAGCCTTGAAATATTAAGAAGATATAAGGAGCTTGGCGGTGAAATTATAACCTGCGGCAGTGACAGTCATACTGTTGGCGGTGTAGGTGCTTATATTGATTATGCTTATGAGCTTATAAAGGCTGCAGGCTTTGAATATGTAAGCATATTCAGAGAGCAGAAACCGGAATTTGTTAAGATTTAATCGTATGTGAGATAAACTACCGACTCTATAATCAAAATTTTTGCATAAGAAAAAGTTCTGACCAAAGTAAATTGTTATTCACGTGTTAATTCACGTGTTATTTTGACAAAAAAAATAAGCCTTTATGCGGCTTTTAAGCATTTTTTTGCTTTACAAGTATCAAACTCCCGTGAAAAATTAGAGAATATAGGATATGCACAATATTTAGACCAGATGCAATAATATTTATTATAATATAAACAACAATATAATGTATTAAGATTTTCTTAAATCTTCTGTATTTGTATATTTTGGAATAAAAAGTGCTTGAAAAGTTTTTTCTAATATGTTATATTAATGATGTATAGGGTGAGGTTTAGATAAGTCTAATTAAATTTAAAAGTAAAGGAGATTTATGTTATGGACTACGCTGAAATTATTGGTTCTAATATCAGGTACGAAAGAAAACTAAGAGGCTTGACAATTGATGATTTTGCTAAAATTATTGGCATGGCTCCCGGCTTTTTGGGCCTTATTGAAAGAGGTCAGAGAGGTACTAGTATCAAAAATATGGTGTCAATTGCCGAGTTCTTTGGAATTACTCTTGATGAATTAATAACAAAGGATTTAACTAATTCAAAATCAGGTGCAGAAATTGACAATTCTAAGGCTGCAAAAGCAAGACGTGCACTTGAAAGTCTTACGACATCTCTTAGTGATGATGAAGTTGTTTTTATAACATCCGTTATTAAGTCAATGAATAGAATGAATACCGGTATGGAATAATCAAATTTAGGCATATACTTGAGTATGTGCCTTTTTTTGTTCAATTATAAAAGTTGAAATGATTATTAATATTTGTTTAATATTTGTTTTTGGTATTGAATTAATATTTTAAATATGTTATCATAACTTATTGTATAGTAAAATATGCCATATGGTATAGTACTTACTTTTAAACATAAAATAAAAGTCAAGAATGTTTGGAAAAGCTGTCAAATAAAAACTATGTGCAGTTTTTATATTGAATTTGTTTTTTCAAAAAGGAGGGAATTTGTTGAAAAACAATATGCTTAAAACAATAGGGCTTTATCTTATTATTTTTGCAGTAATAATTGGCTATATTGTTCTTAGAAACAGTGCAGGTTCAGTAAACAATCAGACTGTTGAGCACACCTATACAGATTTAATAACTCAGATTAAATCGGGCACAGTTGATTATATAGAAATTCAGAAGGATTCTGAAATTGTGGATTCGGGTTCAGCCAGAATTATGCTAAAGGATAATACTTCTTATTATATTGAGCTTCCAAGTGTATCATCATTTATGGATATTGCAAATCAGGCAAGTCTTTTAGGGGTTAATATAAAGACTGTTGCACCTTCACAGACAGGCAATGTAATGTCTGCTGTATTTACAATTATTATTGTAATAGGTATAGTTGCTTTTCTTTTTATAATGATGCAGACCCTTTCAGGGGGAGGCGGTGGCGGCGGCAAAGTTATGAACTTTGGCAAGTCACGTGCTAAGATGCAGACAAATGCTGACAAGAAAAAAACTTTTAATGATGTTGCAGGTCTTGAAGAAGAAAAACAAGAAGTTGAGGAAATAGTACAGTTTCTTAAAGCTCCTAAAAAATTCATTGATTTAGGTGCAAGAATTCCTAAGGGTATACTTATGGTAGGACCTCCCGGTACAGGTAAAACTCTCCTTGCAAAAGCTATTGCAGGTGAGGCGGGCGTACCTTTCTTTTCCATTTCAGGTTCTGACTTTGTTGAGATGTTTGTTGGTGTTGGTGCTTCAAGAGTAAGAGATTTATTTGAACAGGCTAAGAAAAATACTCCTTGTCTTGTGTTTATAGATGAAATTGATGCTGTGGGACGAAAAAGAGGTGCCGGTCTTGGAGGCGGTCACGATGAAAGAGAGCAGACTCTTAATCAGCTTCTTGTTGAAATGGACGGCTTTGGTGTAAATGAGGGTGTAATTATTATGGCTGCTACTAACAGGCCTGATATACTTGACCCTGCACTTTTAAGACCGGGCAGATTTGACAGACAGGTGCTTGTTGGGGCACCTGATGCAAAGGGCAGAGAAGAAATATTAAAAATTCATGCAAGAGGCAAAAAAATTGGTCCTGATGTTGACCTAAAAGAAGTTGCCCAGACTACTCAGGGATTTACAGGTGCCGACCTTGAAAATCTCTTAAATGAATCAGCTCTCCTTGCTGCGAGAAACAATCAGTCTGTTATTACAATGCAGAATGTAAAGGATGCCTTTTTAAAGGTAGCTATTGGTACTGAAAAGAAAAGCAAGGTTATTTCTGATAAGGAAAGAAAAATTACTGCTTATCACGAAGCAGGTCATGCAATACTTTTTGAAAAGCTTCCTGATTTAAGTCCTGTTCATACAGTTTCTACAATTCCTGTTGGCATGGCAGGAGGTTATACAATGCCTATGCCTACAGAAAAATCCTTCAGATTTAAAAGAGAAATGGAACAGAATATTGTTGCTACCTTTGGGGGCAGAGTTGCAGAGGAATTAATTTTCGGTGACTATACTCAGGGTGCAAGCGGTGATATTGAACAGGCAACAAAAGCTGCCAGACAGATGGTTATGAAATATGGTATGAGTGAAAAGCTTGGACCTGTTTTATATGGTGAACAGGAACACGATGTGTTCTTAGGCAGAGATATTAACAACGGCAGAAATTATGGTGAAAAGGTTGCAGGAGAAATTGATGAAGAAATCAAGAGAATTATTTCCGAATCATATAATCTGGCAAAGAATATATTAACTGCAAATATGGATTCGCTTCATAGAGTTGCTAATCTTCTTATTGAAAAAGAAAAAATTTCAGGTGATGAATTTAGAGCTTGTCTTAATAATGTTGAAAATAGTGCTGAAACATCATAAATATA
>CAZZLN010000026.1:0-24378 GCA_964654945.1 uncultured Lachnospiraceae bacterium | reverse complement strand
CCTACAAACGCAAACACAACCTCTCTGCCATCGGCTGTCCTCGGCCCTTCCTCATATACGCCTTTCAGCGTGTAACCCTTCCGAAACTGCTTCATCACTTTGATGAGTTTTTCAAGGTCATAGTACAGACCAATATTTCCGCTGTACATAATGACAAACTTTTCACCATTCTCATCTATCAATCCATACTTTTTCTTAAACTCAACCACTTTTGGATGGTCGTGAGGGAGCGGATAAACATCTTTTTCATCGATCCAGTTGTTGATCAATGTATGCTTAGGTACTCTTTTTCCCTTAAAACGATTTTTAAGAGTTTCCACCAGATCCCGTCCGACTGTGACAATTAAGTCACTGTGTTTACAGCTGAATTTATCCGCTGCCATCATTGCTTTCAATATCAGCTTATTTTTACTGTACCCCACAGCGATTATCTGCTCCGGATTAAAATCCTGAATGCAGTAAACCATCTTGGCATGTTTCTGCCATTTGCCCAATACTCCGAGCAATCCCCCCAAAATCGGCGGCTGGCTGATTGTAAACACATAATCCTGCTTGCCGGCTTTACAGCTTGCTCCCAAAGCACCGAAAAAGTAAGCAAGTATATTTTTAATACGGCTGATTTTCTTAGCCTTCGTAAACTCCGGCACTCTGATACGGATGATTTTTACTCCGTTCAGCTCTTCAAAATAGTATTTCTGCGTTTTATATTTATCCTCAACTGTTCCGTCATAAGAAGGAACTACACAGATGACTGTCACGTCAAATTCATCCGTTATCCCCTCCGCCAAGTCCTGCAGTATCTGTCCTGTACTTGCTTTGTCCGGAACGTAATAATGGGCGAAAATCAGTATTTTTTTCTTATGCGGTTCGCTCATCTCTACTTCTCCTCTAATCTCTCCCGAACAAATCCCTCGTATAAACCTTATCCTTTACATCGTCCAAACAGCTATCATACCTGTTAGCAATAATCGCCTGACTAACCTTTTTAAACTCCGTCAGATCGTTCACCACAGTGCTCCCAAAGAACGTACTCCCGTTCTCCAGTGTCGGCTCGTAAACAATCACAGTAGCACCCTTCGCTTTTATTCTCTTCATAACGCCTTGAATACTGCTTTGGCGAAAATTATCGCTATTGCTCTTCATGGTCAGCCGGTAAACACCGACTATGCAGCTTTTCTCATCACTTGCTCTATAGTCCCCACGATTGTAATAATCGTAGTACCCCGCCATCTTAAGCACCCGGTCTGCAATAAAATCTTTTCTTGTCCTGTTGCTCTCAACAATCGCAGACATCATGTTCTGCGGCACATCGGCATAGTTGGCGAGGAGCTGCTTTGTATCTTTCGGCAAGCAGTACCCACCGTAGCCAAATGACGGATTGTTGTAATGACTGCCTATCCTCGGATCCAGGCACACACCATCTATAATGGCTTTCGTGTCCAGTCCTTTAGATTCTGCGTATGTATCCAGTTCATTGAAATAGGCAACCCGGAGCGCTAAGTAGGTGTTAGCGAACAGCTTCACAGCTTCCGCTTCTGTGAATCCCATAAACAATGTGTCAGTTGCTGTCTCTTCTACTTTATAATCTTCTCCATATTCTTCTTTTACCTGCTCACTACTTTTCCCTTTCACAGCACCTTCTTGAAGCAATTCGGCGAAGGTTTTTGCCGCTTTCACCAGTCGGGCATCCTCCATATCGGTACCGACAATAATACGGGACGGATAGAGGTTATCGTACAGAGCTTTAGACTCTCTCAAGAATTCCGGGCTGAACAGGATATTGTTGCAACGGTATTTTTCCCGCACACTCTCAGTATAACCTACGGGTATGGTAGATTTAATAACCATCACAGCTTTTGGGTTATACTTCATCACCAATTCAATCACAGCTTCCACCGCACTCGTATCAAAGTACTGCGTGTGGGAATCATAATTTGTCGGAGCAGCTATGACTACGAAATCGGCGGAGGAATAGGCTTCTTCCGCATCCAGTGTGGCGGTCAGATTGAGATGTTTTATACCGTCCTTGTCTGCTTTTAAAAATTTCTCTATATACTCATCCCGGATCGGGGACTCTCTTCTATTTATTTTCTCGACCTTCTCCGCCACAATATCCACAGCGACTACTTCATTATGCTGTGATAATAAAGTCGCAATTGAAAGTCCGACATATCCCGTTCCGGCTACTGCTATTTTTCTCATGCTATTCTGTCCTTTTTCTATGTTTTCTGTTTTCTCTACTGCTACCGTTTTCCTCTTTTATGTACTCTGCACAAAAATCAACCTTCTTTTTTGTCTATTTATTACAACACAAAAAAATGAGCTTTTTTTAGTGTTAATATAACGTCAGCACATGATGACGTAACACTTACACTAAATATTTCACACATTTTTATGTTTTGCCCCTCTATCTACTTATTATAATCTCGTTTGACTTGTACAAATTTTTGGTGTTATTATAATGTAAGGTTATGCCTTGTTATGTTAAGCAAGTGAAACTGCATTTGATAAACCGGCATAACCCGCACCTGCAACAGCACATACATATTTTTATATCTGATTTTATTTATTTCAATCTTTTTTCTATCATAAATTCATATGGTACTTAAAAAATTAAAACATTTACCATTGTATAATATCATTTTCTCGATATTTTGTCAATAACTTATCTTTGACACGTCCACGACTGTTATTTTTTTGCAATTTTTTTTTAAATTTACGTCAATGTCTTTAACACTTACAAAAAGCAAAAGCCTGCTAATTCCTTTTAACAAGCGGGTTCGCAGGCTTTTGACATTTCAATATTTTTGCGTAATTTTTTTAATTTTGCGTCATTTTTAAAATTTTATCACTTTCTTGTTGGTATTATCTGATAATCTGTTCTGAAGCTTGAGGTTTCGTGCAGTTTATCTGTTAGGTCAGTTCTTGTATGGGTTGGAATATATCCCTCGTTTTCAATCTTATAAAAGTTCATATTCCTTAATGTTTTTATAATATCACTGTAAATAAAGGCTTCTCCAAGCTGTTTTTAAATATATCTTATGTTACAGGAGAAAGAAAACAGGTTGTTAAATTTTATAGACTGTCCCATTAAGTTCTCAAAAAGAATAAAATTTTATTCATTTGCAACAGCTCCTTTAACAATCTGCATCTATTTTAGAACCATCATATGTATTTTAAAATTCTACAAATACAATTTTTCCAGAAAGAGAAAGCTCCTCCTCTTGTATGCCATCTGAAGGATTTATCCCGGATAAAAAAGCAGCTGAACTTTCGGACTTATCACAAAAAGACCAATTACACCAACTTAAATTATTATTTTTCATAAATTCAAGCCAAAGCCTGCTTTCATTTTCAAACACCCCTCCACTGCCTGAGGCATCACTTGTCCCCCATTCGGAAACAAAAACAGGTATGCCTGCATTAAGGGCTTTTGTTATCCTATCCCTCAGCCATTGAGTATGAGTTCCGGCATAAAAATGACAGGTATACATAATATTTTCAAAATTAAGTCTATCATTAATAACACTGTCCAAATCCTGACACCATTGAGGATTTCCTACAAGTATAACAGCGTCATCATCAATATTTCTTATTGCACTTATTATTCTTTGTGCATAAGGTTTAACATCATTGTTCCAGCTTATATTTCCGTTAGGCTCATTGCATATTTCATATATAACTCCATTGCTGTCCTTATATTTTTCAGCCATTTCTTTAAAAAAAATTTCTGCCTCATTTATATGACTCATAGGGTTGCCGTCACTTAAAATATGCCAGTCAATTATGGCATACATATCAGAAGAAAGAGCATTGTCTACACCACTTGTAAGTGTGTTTTTAACAGAATTATTGCTTATATATCCATTTTCCTCTGTATACATTGCAAAACGCATTACATTAGCACCCCTTTTTGAAAGAGCATTTATGTAATCGAAATTTGTAAACTGTGGAAACCACTGAAGTCCATGACTACTCATTCCTTTCAAAATAACTGCCTCACCTTTTTCATTGCAAAGCTGTGTTCCCTTTACCTGCAAAGCACCATTTTGACTTACACCTTTATTTAGAATTACTTGATAAGTAGTTGTTTCAGTAGAAATATCAACATTAACATTATATTTATCCATAGCATTTTTAATAAGAGTACATGATTCTGCCCTTGTAAGAGAGCTTAATGGATTGAAATTGCCATTATTATCACCACTGACAATACCTTCACTATAGGCTCCAAGAACAAAATCGTAATATCTGCCATTAAGGACAGCAAAATCATTTATTTTAGCTGACTGCACATTATAATCATAGTTTGTGTTTACTTCAAAGGCCTTCATTATTATTTTAACAGCAAGCTGTCTTTCTATAGGTATATTATATTTTTCAGCCGTAGGCGGATTTTCGTCATAGTCATACCATCCTTTTTCAAGAGCTGACTGCATAAGACCGGCTGCCCAATGATTGTTAATGCTTTGGGGAGATGATAAACCCTTTATCCTGCACACAATGGCAGTAAATTCAGCCGATGTTATGTATTCATTAGGCCGAAAGCTTCCATCTGAATAGCCTGATAATATGCCCTTTTCAGCCATATATGATATAGTATCATAGCACCATAAATCAGAGCTGACATCACTAAAGTCCTTCCCCTTGCCATATGCTGTGGTTAATATTAATAGTGAAAATATTAAAATTGTTATCGTTTTTTTCATTTTTGTTTCTCCTAATGTAGGTTGCTTTAATGGTAAATCCATATAATTAATTTGTCAAGTAAAACAAAAATGCCAAGGGTTTTATCTTTATTTGTAAAATTAACTTGCCGTAATGTGAACAAAACTCATCAGTTGGTTTTATTTTTTTGTTATAATAAGGGCATCTATTTAGGGGCAATATATAATCACCTCATTTTATCAATATACTCTAACACACTTTTTTGTTGGCAAAAGCAGCTATAATTCTCTGTTTATTTATAATGTTCATTTCATTCTCATTTTTAGCTTTATTACAAGACTTACTTTACACATATTATACAGCAAATCAACAAATAAAAACAGCTGTTTACGTTGCATTCTTTTCATTTTTACCAAAATCGCTCCAATTGACTTTTCCGTTATATTCAACAGTCCGATTAACAACAGAAAAAGCTTTTTAGATATGATTATATATAATACAATTATCTTATTTTACCAAATAAAATAAAAGAAATTGTTTTGTTTTTTCCTATTGCTTTTGCAATATATAGTATAAAAATTCCAAATAATGCTGCAATGATAGGAGTTATGATATAATTATAAATTGACATAGATATTGTAAAAGGATTATATCCGATATAATCAACAATATGAATCCAAATTTTACAAGCAAGCTTTTCTAACAATATTGTTTGTAGTATATATATTTGAAGAGATATAAACCCAAGTTTTGCAAAAGTATTTATCATTAGTTTTTTTAAGATATTATTTTTTGTTACTTCTAGTATAATAGTTATAATAGAAACAGACCCAACTAAGCCAATAAGATATCTATAGCAATCTATTATAGTTTGAGGAAAAATGCCTAAGGGCGACTCGAAAGGATTTATTCCTGTTATATAAATAAAATGTTTCTTTTGATATAAAGGAATTAATATAATAAAAATTAAAACAAATAAATATTTAATTTTTAAAATGTTTTTAGGAATTTTATGTTGTAAATAACAAAAATAAAAGCCAATTAAAAAATAAGGATACATAAATAAATTCGTTACTCCACATGGGAACACATAATATACTATTAGTATGCCAAAAATATAACAAATAATTTTTATGACATATGATTTTATTAATTTTTCTACTATAGATACTATTATTGAGCAAGCTAATACTGCCCACAGAAACCATAAAGATATAAAATTTGATGCAATAATAAATAATGATTCTAGTGTTATATTACTATATAGTACATTTTTTATAATATACAATACTGAACCTATTAGTCCCCAAGTGATTATAGGTATTCCAATACTTTTTAGTTTTGCAATCAATAATGACTTAAGATTTCTTTTATTCGCTGAGAAATAAAAAAGGTATCCACTTATTAACATAAACAGCGGCATGTGAAATGAATAAATAAATTTAAACATTTGGTTGTCAAAAAAATCAGGACCTTTAATTGAAAAATATTGTATACTATGTCCCCATAAAACTAAAAAAATCGCCAATCCTTTTATAATATCAATATTTAAGTTTCGCTGCTTATTATTCATCGTTATCTTCTCCAAATAATTTTTTACATAAGATTTGTATAAAATTAAATTTTTCGATGAATTCGAGAATGAAAAAATTATACCTTCAGAAAAAAATTATATTAAAATATTAGTGTCATTGTTAATACATTTTATAATATAATTCCAAAAAATATAAATATGAGCTTTATGCTTATTTGTTGTACTTAGTTTATTACTTCAATTTTTTTAATTCTGTTTTGCAGTATTTTTTTCATTTTTTTTGCATTCATCTAATCTCTACTAAAGTATACTTATTAACAATAGTATAATTTCATAAATTTACATAAATATCTTAGCATTTATTTGTACAATTGTCAATAAAAAGCAACAAATTTCACCATATAAAAACACCTGCACAAAAGTTAACTTTAGTAGCAATTTTTACCAAATTTTTACAATTATTTTCAGTTCATTTATTATTTTACAGAAGGTTGTCCGGCAATAATGTTAAAAAAATAACAAAACTGCCTGATATATTTTGCGGATATTTATTATTTCAATTATAAAGATTTAATTATGTAAATATGTACAATTATTATTAAAAATTTGAGGATTAAGCTGACTGAACAAATATGCCGTTGTATTACAAAATGTGCTGTAAAGCTGCCGGAATTTCAGGCTAAAAATTAAGGGCAAACGAAACTAAATTATGTTAATTCGCTGCCCCTGAAATTTATTTATTAATATATTTGTTTTTTGTAGCAAGTCCGCCTCTTATATGTCTTTCAGCTTTATTTATCTCCAATATTTTTCTGACGTCCTTTGCAAGAGCAGGATTAATAGCTGACAGTCTGTCTGTCAAATCCTTATGAACTGTAGACTTGCTTATGCCAAAACGTTTTGCCGTTTCTCTTACAGTAGCTCTGCTTTTTATAATGTATTTTCCAACCTCAATAGCTCTCTGCTCAATATAGGCTTTCAAAAATAGCCCTCCTTATATTTACCTACTGCAAATATATGAGGGCTTATTGATATTTTAGAACTAATTATTTATCAATTTCAGCAACTGCCTCTTTTAGAGCAATTGCAATCTGGTCAGGACAAGATGTCTTTTTAAAGCCACAGGTAAGTCCCTGCAGTCTTGGAATGACTTCCTCAGCTTTTTGTCCCTTTAAAAGAGCCATAATTCCCTTTAAATTTCCGTCACAGCCACCAATGACTTTAATATCATTAATAGTGTGGTCATCATTTATATCAACAATAGTTTCCCTTGAGCAAACGCCCTTATTCTTATAAGTATACTGCATAAAAATTCTCCTTTCTGTAACTATGTGAAATAAAAAAGACTATTACTCAAATTCAAGCAACAGTCTTTTGAAAGCGCGAGACGGGATTTGAACCCGCGGCCCTCGCCTTGGCAAGGCGATGCTCTACCACTGAGCCACTCGCGCATACAGGGGCGGAAGGAATCGAACCCTCCTCTGGAGTTTTGGAGACTCTTATTCTACCGATGAACTACGCCCCTTCATAATCATTTATTATGCTAAACAGCTCTTATATACTACCATATTGCAGTTATTTTGTCAAGCATTTTTACAAAAAAGTAAATTCTCAAAGTAAATGCAACAGTGGCATTTACTTTGAAAATTTACGGTTTACGGATTTAAGAAAATCTTAATACATCATATTGTTGTTTATATTATAATAAATATTATTGCATCTGGTCTAAATATTGTGCATATCCTATATTCTCTAATTTTTCAGCTTTTTTATCCACAGATTGCTGAAGCTCTTTTTTATATTCAATAACCTTTTCCGAAAGCTTATCGTCAAAGGCAGCTAAAATCTGAACGGCAAGAAGTCCGGCATTTTTTGCACCATTAATTGCAACTGTTGCAACAGGTATGCCGCCCGGCATCTGAACAATTGAATAAAGAGAATCAACTCCGCTTAATGCTCTTGTCTTTACAGGCACCCCTATAACAGGCAGACTTGTAATTGCAGCAGTCATGCCCGGAAGATGAGCAGCACCTCCCGCACCTGCAATAATAACCTTTAATCCTCTGTTTTTTGCAGATGAAGCATAATCATACATTTTCTGCGGTGTTCTGTGAGCAGATACAACTGTAAGCTCATATTCCACATCAAACTCATCAAGCACTTTAGCCGCCTCACTCATTACCGGCAGATCTGAATCACTGCCCATAATAATACCAACCTTAATGTCACTCATTTTAATTCCTCCTAAATATTTACTCTGCTGTAACCTTTAATAAATAATATGCCTGTCTTGACTGATTTAAAGCATCACCAAGTGTATCTGAAACTACTGTAATATGTCCCATTTTTCTTCTTGGCTTGCTCTGTGTCTTTCCGTAAAGATGAACAATTACACCTTTAAGCGCCATAGCTTTGTCAAGTCCTTTAACAACAGTTTTTCCACTGTGTCCCTCCTCGCCAAGAACATTTACCATAACTGTAGGTCCCAGAAGTTTTGTGCTTCCAAGAGGCAATCCCACAACTGCTCTTATGTGATTTTCAAACTGACTTGTGACACAGCCTTCTATGGTATAATGCCCTGAATTATGAGGTCTTGGTGCAACTTCGTTTACAAGAATTTTATTATCTCTTGTAACAAACATTTCAACACAGAACATACCTATACCGTCAAATATGTGCATAACCCTCTTAGCCGTTTCCATAGCAAATTTTGAAGCTTCATCAGGAATATCGGCAGGCACTACTGTCTGATGAAGAATGCTGTTTACATGTCTGTTGTCACCAACGGGATATACAACAATATCTCCGTTTAAGCTTCTGCAGGCAAGAATTGATGTTTCCATTTTAAAATCAACCATTTTTTCAGCCATAAGCTTTACGCTTCCGCCTCCAAGCTCTGTAAAAGCTTTTGGGATACATTCTTCACTTTTTACAACTGCATTACCCTTGCCGTCATAGCCTCCTGTTCTGGCTTTAAGCATATAAGGATAGTCATATTTCTGACCCGCAATAACCATATCCTCTATGGAATTAATTTCCATAAATTCAGGTACTGCAAGTCCTCCATCAAGCATAAGCTGTTTTTGAGTAAGCTTGTCCTGAATAAGCTCTAAGCTCTTTGCTGTAGGATAAATTTTATAACCCTGTTTTTCAAGCTGCTGAAGCGCCTTTGCATCTATATGTTCAAATTCATAGGTTATAACATCTGTTTTATCTGCAAGGAGCTTAAAGGCTTCTTTGTCATCAAAGTCTGCCACAATATGCTCATCACATATTGAATGAGCTGGACAATCAGCAGCAGGGTCTAAAACCACTATGTAAAAACCAAGCTTTTTAGCCTCAAGTATCATCATCTGCCCAAGCTGACCTCCGCCTATAATTCCTATTTTTTTATTTAAGTAATCTGTTTCCAAGATTTGCACCTCCGAAATTAATCAAGCATCTATTGATTTAATCATAACATATAATTATGAGTTCTGCAAGCATTTCTAAATATAAGATGCAGTAACAACTTACAAAATATAACTTGTTGAACAGAGTTAATTATGTTATAATATTAAGATAAGTTACGGAGGAATAAAAATGGCAAACAGCAAAACAAAAAAAACATCGGCAGCTAAAAAAACTGCTTCTAATAATAAAAAAACTACTGCAAAAAAATCTCCTGCAAAAAAAATGACAAAGGCAGAAGAAGAAAAGAAAAAAGCACTTCAGGGAGAGGTGCTTAGTATAGTGCTTATAGGTTTGTCACTTATAATGCTTATATGTGTTATTTCAAACAAAAGTATGGGTGCTTTTGGAGAGATAGTATCAGGGTTTCTTATACATTCTTTTGGTATGGGTGCAGCAGTACTTCCATTAGTGTTTCTTTTATTTAGCATACAAACACTTTTTTCAAAGCAGAAAAGCAATTTTAAAATAAAGCTTTTGCTTTTTATCGGCTTTTTTATAGTGTTTATAAGTCTTGCACACATTATGACACTTCACAATCTTACAGACAACACTATTTCTTATTACATAAGATATTATTATGAACATTCAAGCCTTTCAAACGGCGGTATTGTAGGTGCTGTAACAGGCGGTGTGCTTCATTCATTAATTGGTACCATAGGCTCATATATTGTGCTTGTAACAGCACTTATTGTGCTTCTTATACTTGCAACAGGCAAATCCTTTGTAGGTTTTATAAATTATATTGGCGATGTAATTGACGGAGTGAGAGAAGAATATAATGACTACAGAGAAAATACTGTATATGAAGAAGAAATAAATGAAGAAGAACCCGAACCTGTGCCAAAAAAACGCAGGATAAAAAAAGATAATGATGAAGATAATCAGCAAAGACTTCCTCTTGAAGAAATGGAAATATCTAAGCAAAGAAAAAAATCAAATAAGGAAAAAGCTCCAAAGCAAAATATTTCTTCAGCAGGCAGAGTTAAAACATTTAATCTTCTTGATGAGGAAACAAGAGAGGATGAAGATGTTCTTTTTCAAAATGATTTTATTATAGAAAACAATAAGCTTTATTCTAAGCCAAAAAGAAAGGATATAAAATTTACCGGTCTTGGAGAGCTTATTGATGAAGCAGACAAAATGAGATCTGAAAACAAGGAGCATTATGTTTTTGAACTTTTAAATGAAGATATTGATACTGAAAACAGATACGAAGATACATATGATGATAAAATAACAAAAACCCATATTGATAATACAGAACCGGAATATATATCTTCTGTTGTTAATAAGCCTGATCAAACAGACACTCCCCCTTGGGACAAGCCTGCTAATGCTGAAAAAAACGATGAAATTGCAAAGGAAGCATTAAAAACCATTAACACTCCTGCATATAAAACAGGAGAAGAACCTGTTATAATAGAAGCAGAAAAAACAAAAACAATAAATAAGCTAAAAGTAAATCATAACACTGATTACAAATTTCCTAAAATTGATTTTCTTGGGAAAAATAATCAGCTTAATACTTCTTCCACAAGACATGAAATGTATGAAAAAGCAAGGCAGCTCGAAGAAACTCTGCATATATTTCATGTAGACGCAAAGGTAAACAACATAAGTCAGGGTCCTGCCGTAACAAGATATGAGCTTACTCCTCCACAGGGAGTAAGTGTTAAGAAAATAGTAAATCTTGACAATGATATAGCTCTTAGTATGGCTGCAAGAAGTATAAGAATTGAAGCTCCAATTCCCGGTAAATCCGCAATAGGAATTGAAGTGCCTAATGACACAATTTCAATGGTATATTTCAGAGAGGTGCTTACAAATGAAAAATTCCAGAATTTCAAAGGAAAGCTTGCCTTTGGTATAGGAAAAGATATTACAGGTAATGTAATAGTTCAGGATATTGCAAAAATGCCTCATCTGCTTATTGCAGGTTCAACAGGTTCAGGTAAATCTGTTTGTATAAATACACTTATTACTTCTATATTATATAAATACAGTCCTGATGATGTTAAGCTTATTATGGTTGACCCTAAAATTGTAGAGCTTGGTGTATACAATGGTATCCCTCATCTGCTTATACCTGTCGTAACTGACCCTCAAAAGGCAGCAGGTGCTCTTAACTGGGCAGTCAGAGAAATGATGAGAAGATACGATTTATTTGCAACATTTGGCGTAAGAAATCTTGAGGGCTATAACAATGACACTGAAATCGAAGAAAAATTGCCGCAAATTGTGGTTATTATAGATGAGCTTGCTGACCTTATGATGATAGCCAAAAAAGATGTTGAAAGCTCTATTCAGCGTCTTACTCAGCTTGCAAGAGCTGCCGGTATACACCTTGTAATTGCAACTCAAAGACCATCTGTAAATGTAATTACAGGTGTTATAAAAGCAAATGTTCCTTCAAGAATAGCTTTTAAGGTTGCATCAGCAGTTGACTCCAGAACAATTTTGGATTCATCAGGTGCAGAAAAGCTTCTTGGTAAAGGTGATATGCTTTTCCAAGCCGGAGATATGGATAAGCCTCTAAGAATACAGGGTGCTTTTGTAACCGATAAAGAAGTAGAAAAAATAGTAAACTATATTAAGGTTTCCGATGATGCCCATTATGACCAGAATATAATAAATGAAATTGAATCTTCTGCAAGCAATGATGACGATAATGATATGGGTTCATCAGACAGTGACAGCGATGATATTATTAACGACGTTATAAGCTTTGTTGTCAGAAACGGCAGAGCCTCTACAAGTCTTATTCAAAGAAAATTCAGAATAGGATTTAACAGGGCTGCAAGAATTATTGATGAGCTTGAGGAAAGAGGAATTGTCGGACCTGACAAAGGCGGTACAAAAGGCAGAGATGTTCTCATGGATAAATATCAGTATGATGAATGGAAAAGCCGCAGAGAGAATTACTGATTAAATTTGTTGACATTTTATTACAAAGTGATAAACTATATATGATTTTAAATATTAAGAGAAACAATATTAAAGGAGGAGTTTAAATGAAAACAGATATTCAGATTGCACAGGAATGTGTGCTGGAACCAATCACAAAAGTGGCTGAAAATTTTGGTATTAATCCTGATGATTTAGAGCTTTACGGAAAATATAAGGCTAAGCTTTCAGATGAATTATACAATAAAAACAAAAATAACAAAGACGCTAAGCTTGTCCTTGTCACAGCTATTAACCCTACTCCTGCCGGCGAGGGAAAAACTACTGTAACAATAGGTCTTTCTCAGGCACTTAACAAGCTTAATGTTAAATCTCTTGTAGCATTAAGAGAGCCATCATTAGGGCCTTGTATGGGTATTAAAGGCGGTGCAGCGGGAGGAGGTTATTCTCAGGTAGTTCCAATGGAAGATATAAATCTTCATTTTACAGGTGATATTCACGCAATGACTACTGCAAACAATCTTTTATCTTCTGTGATTGACAATCATATTCATCAGGGCAATACACTTGGCATTGACCCTAATAATATAGTTTGGAAAAGGTGTGTAGACCTTAATGACAGAGTTTTAAGACATGTAGCTGTCGGACTTGGAGGCAAAATAAACGGAAACACAAGAGAAGACGGCTTTATGATTACTGTTGCATCTGAAATTATGGCAGTTGTCTGTCTTGCTGAAAATATAAAAGATTTAAAGGATAAATTGGGTAAAATGGTGGTAGCATATACATATGAGGGAAAGCCTGTAACTCCAAAGGATCTTAATATTGTAGGTGCTATGGCAGCTCTTTTAAAAGATGCTTTAAGGCCTAATCTTGTTCAAACCATTGAACACACCCCTGCTATTATTCATGGAGGTCCTTTTGCAAATATTGCTCACGGATGTAACTCAATTAAAGCTACAAAAACAGCATTAAAGCTTTGTGATGTTGTTGTTACAGAAGCAGGCTTTGGTGCTGATTTAGGTGCTGAAAAATTCTTTGATATTAAATGCCGTAAAGCAGGCTTAAAGCCTGATGCAGTTGTGCTTGTTGCAACAGTAAGAGCATTAAAATACAATGGCGGTGTGCCAAAAAATGAATTAAATACTGAAAATCTTGAAGCCGTTAAAAAAGGCTTCGTAAACTTACAGAAACATATTGAAAATGTACACAAATTCGGTGTGCCCGTTATTGTAACATTAAACAACTTTATTACTGACAGTGATGCTGAAATAAATTATATTAAAAATCAGTGTGAATTAATGGGTGCTGACTTTGAAATCGCAAAGGTTTGGGAAAAAGGCGGTGAAGGCGGTATTGACCTTGCAAACAAGCTAATTGAAGTTCTTAATACAAAAAAGAGCAATTACAAGCCTCTTTATGATGAAAATGAAACTATTGAAAACAAGCTTAACACTATATGTAAAGAAATTTATGGTGCAAAAGGTGTTATAATTGATGCCAAGGCTAAGAAGGAAATTGCAAAACTTGAATCTCTTGGTCTTGACAAAATGCCTGTATGTATAGCAAAAACTCAATATTCATTAAGTGATAACCCTGCTCTTTTAGGCAGACCCGAAAATTTTGAAATGACTGTAAGAGAAATAAGAGTAAGTGCAGGTGCAGGCTTTATTGTAGCTCTCACAGGAAATGTTATGACTATGCCGGGACTTCCAAAGGTTCCTGCCGCTGAAAATATTGATGTAACAGATGATGGTAAGATTACCGGTTTATTCTAAGGAGATTAGTATGAAATTTAAAGGAATAATAGCATTATTAATGATTAGTGCAGCAATATCATTAACAGGCTGCGGTGAAAATAAAACTTCGGCTGTAGCAACAGATGCAGAAGTATTAAATCTTGGCAATACCAATGGAAATATAAACAACAAGGGTTCATTGTGTGCTGATTCAGAGAATATATATTATCAGAAAATTGATGACGGATATAAAATTTATAAATCAGACCTTAACGGCAATAATGAAACTAAGCTTAATGATTTTTCAAGCTATTTTATAAATGTATATAATGATAAGGTTTATTATGCAAGTGAAGATGATGGCTTTAACATATACTGTATGAATAAGGATGGCAGTGACAACAAAAAAATACTTGAATCTCCCGCAAATTATATGACTATATACAAAGATAATATATATTATTCAAATGCTGATGATAACGGTTATATTTACAGAGCTTCCCTTGACGGAACAAAAAATGAAGTTATATTTAAAAATGCCGCTTATTTTGTTACTGCCTATAAGGATAAGCTTTATTTTGTAAATACATCTGATAATGCAAAAATTTATCAGTCAGACCTTGACGGAAACAATTCAAAGGCTATTGTTGAGGATTACAGCTGCTACATTAATTTATATAATGACTATGTTTACTACACTACCCCTCCTAATCCTCAAACTAAGCAGGGTGGTGATTATCTCCACAGATATTCACTTATAGACCACACAGTAGATGACTTGCTTAATTTTGCCTGTTCAGATATAAATATTACTAATGACAGAATTTATTATCTCAATATGGATGAAAGCAAAATCTATTCCTGTGACCTTGACGGAGAGGATATTAAAGAAGTTGTGGGTGAAAGAGGATATTATATAAATATTGCAGGAAATAAAATTTATTATTTATATCCTATTGATAAAAGTAATGTTGAATTAAGAGAAAAGGAGCTTGACTGATATGGCTAATGTTATAGACGGAAAATTAATATCCCTTGAAATTAAAGATGAAGTAAAGTCTAAAGCTCAAAAGTTAAAAGCGGGGGGCTATGAGCCTTGTCTTGCAGTAATTCTTGTGGGTGAAAATCCCGCCAGCCAGGTGTATGTCAGAAACAAGAAAAGGGCATGTGAATACTGCGGTATTAAGTCTTTAAGCTATGAACTTAGCTCTGATACTACTGAAGATAAGCTTTTAAAATTAATTGATGAATTAAATGAAAACAAAGAATGTAACGGTATTCTTGTTCAGCTTCCTCTTCCAAAGCATATTGATGAAAACAAGGTGCTTTTAAGAATTAAGCCTGAAAAGGACGTAGATGGCTTTCACCCATACAATGTGGGTCTTTTAAGCATAGGAAAGGCTGATTTAAAAGCCTGTACACCGGCAGGATGTATTGAACTTATTAAAAGAAGCGGTGTTGAAATAACAGGCAAAAACTGTGTTGTGGTTGGCAGAAGCAACATTGTCGGCAAGCCTGTAGGTATGCTTTTATTATCAGAAAACGGCACTGTAACCACCTGTCATTCAAAGACAAAAAATATTTCTCAAATCTGTCAGAATGCTGATATTCTTGTGGCGGCAGTCGGTATACCTAAGTTTATAACAGGTGATATGGTTAAAGATGGCGTAATAGTAATTGATGTGGGAATTAACAGAATGGATAACGGAAAACTCTGCGGTGATGTGGACTTTGAAAGTGTTGAGAAAAAAGCAGCATATATAACTCCTGTTCCCGGAGGCGTTGGTCCTATGACTATTGCTATGCTTATGAATAACTGTATAATTGCCTGTAAAAAGCAGAACAATATTTAAAATACGGAGGAAAATTATGAAAACTATAGCCGTAGATGCCATGGGCGGTGACAATGCACCCTTTGAAATAATAAAAGGTGCTGTTGAAGCTACAAAGGAAATTACATATAATATCACCCTTGTGGGCAAAGAAGAAATAATAAATGCTGAGCTTGCAAAATACAGCTATGGCAAAAACAGAATATCCGTTGTAAATGCAGCTGAAGTAATAGAAAACTGTGACACTCCTACAGCTGCAATAAAACATAAAAAAGATTCTTCTATGGTTGTTGGACTTAACTTAGTTAAAAAAGGCGAGGCAGATGCCTTTGTTTCAGCAGGAAATACAGGTGCTTTGCTTACAGGCTCCACAATAATAGTAGGCAGAATAAAAGGTATTGAAAGACCTGCTCTGGGCACATTTCTCCCTACAGAAAAAGGTATTACAATGATGCTTGATTCCGGTGCAAATGTAGATTCAAAACCGTCTTATCTTGCACAATACGCACTTATGGGTTCAGTATATATGGAAAATGTACTTGGAATTAAAAATCCATCTGTAGGACTTGTAAATATAGGTGCTGAAAAAGAAAAGGGAAACGCTTTGGTAAAGGAAGCCTATGAGCTTTTAGAACAGACAGAGGATATTAACTTTATAGGCAATACCGAAGCAAGAGATATTACAAAAGGTGATACCGATATTATAATATGTGATGCTTTTGTGGGAAATGTTATATTAAAGCTTATGGAGGGCTTCGGTCATACTATGCTTGGTATTCTTAAAAAAGAGCTTATGGGAGATTGGCTTTCAAAACTTGGTGCAATAATATCTTTCAGGGCATTTAAACGTATTAAAAATTATTTTTCTTATGATGATAAAGGGGGAGCTCCTTTTCTTGGCCTTAAAGGACTTGTTGTTAAAGCACATGGCAGCTCTGATTATAAGGCAATAAGGGGAGCTATAAAACAATGTTCATTATTTCTTGAAAATGATATTGTAAATAAAACAGCTGAAAAATTAAAATATAATTAAATTTTTTTAAAAAACAGAAAATAATACTTGTAATATTTGCAAATATCTAGTATAGTAATGTATGACAATATAAATGCAACCAAAGGAGGTACTTACAATGGAATTTGATAAGGTAAAAGAAATAATCGCTGATGAATTAGGTGTTTCTGAGGACGAGATTACTTTAGAAACCAGCTTTGAAGATTTAGGTGCTGACTCATTAGACCTTTTCCAAATTATCAATACTTTAGAAGAAGAATTCGGTATCGAATTTGATAATGACGATTCTTCTGAAATCAAGACTGTTGGTGATGCTGTAGAATACGTTAAGTCTGCAAAGTAATTAATCACTTCGGGGTGTATTTTACACCCCATTATTTTTTATAATATAATGTCACCTCTAAAAATTATTGTTTTGCCCAATTTTTAGAAGCAACATAAGAAAATACATTTAATTAATAAATCTGAACCAGAACTATTAATTAAGTGTATTTCAGAAAGGAATACTATGAATATAGATTATCAGTTTAAAAACAAAAATCTGCTTACCACTGCCCTTTCTCACAGCTCATATGTTAATGAGCATAAGGGTCTTGAATGTAATGAAAGACTTGAATTTCTGGGAGATTCAATACTTGGCTTTGTGACAGCGGAATATCTTTATAATACATTTCCCAATCTTCCTGAGGGAAATTTAACTAAAATAAGAGCAAATGTTGTGTGTGAAACAATGCTTGCAAAAAAAGGAAAAGAGCTTAAATTAAACGATGAGCTTCTCCTTGGCAAAGGTGAAAAGCATACGGGAGGAAGAGAAAGAGCATCAATTATAGCTGATGCTATGGAGGCAGTAATAGGAGCAATTTATCTTGACGGCGGAATAGAGCCTGCAAGAAAATTTATACTTAATATACTTATTCCGGAAATTAAAAACACTGTATCTTCAGTTAAAATACTTGATTCCAAAACCTCATTACAGGAAATGCTTCAGAAAAATTCTACTGAAATTATTGAATATAATATTATAGGCGAGTCAGGCCCTGCACACAACAAAAGCTTTATTGCCCAGGTAAGCCATGGAGGAAAGGCTCTTGGAAGGGGAACCGGTCACAGCAAAAAAGAGGCAGAACAAAATGCTGCTATGGATGCAATTAATAAACTAAAGGCGCTCTAAAATATAAAAGGCGGTTTTAACCGTCTTTTATAATTCAACATCAATATCAAATTCATTATTAACATTATACTGTTTTTCTTCAATAATTTTAAAACCGGCTATTCTGCAAAGCTCTTTAATAGTGTTTTTAGAAACTTTCTTTCCTCTGTATTCAATTAAATCATTCATCTCTCCTGTAAAAATATCTGATGGTGCATATTTTTTTAGTACAATCATATCTCCACTTGTAAACACCTCTAAGGCATCATCTTTAATACCAAGACTGTTTCTAAGCTCACTTGGAAGAACAAATCTGCCAAGCTGATCTACCTTTCTAACTATACCTGTTGATTTCATACAGAATTACCTCCTTTTTCAACTTTGATATTATTTTAGCAAATTTGGTAAAATTTGTCAATAAATAAAAAATATTTTTTTGAAATGTCATTTTTTAGTATATTTATTTGAAATTTTAGAAGTTTAGTGTTATACTTTTTATATAAAGGAGTTTAAAAAAATATGGAGCAACAACAAACAAAATTTAAACAAATGACAGAGGAACCTGTAGAAAAATTAATATGCAGGCTTGCAATTCCGACTATAATATCAATGCTTATAACCTCAATTTACAATATGGCTGACAGCTATTTTGTAAGCAAAATAAACACAAGCTCAACAGGTGCAGTAGGTATAGTTTTTTCATATATGGCTATTATTCAGGCACTTGGATTTTTATTTGGACAAGGTTCCGGTAATTATGTATCAAGAGCTTTAGGGGATAAAAGAATAAAAGATGCTGAAATTATGGTAGCATCAGGCTTTGTATCAGCATTTGTTATGGGTGTCATTCTTCTTATTATAGGATTAATATTCAGCAATGAAATTGTTGATTTGCTCGGTGCAACACCTACAATAAGACCTTATGCTTCAAAATATCTTGAAATTATATCTATTGGAGCACCATTTATGTGTTCATCTCTTGTTTTAAACAACCAGCTCAGATTTCAGGGCAGTGCATTATATGCAATGGTCGGTATAGCAACAGGAGGTATAATAAATGCAATACTTGACCCTATACTTATTTTTGGTTTTAATATGGGTATAGCCGGTGCTGCTGCTGCAACTGCCATAAGTCAGTTTATAAGCCTTTTCCTTCTTTTGATAGGTACAACCAGAGGCTCAAATTTAAGAATTAAGCTTTCAAGATTAAGCTTTAAGGCTTCAACCTATACTGAGATTTTTATAAATGGCGTTCCATCTCTTGCAAGACAGGGACTTGCAAGCTTTGCCACAATATGCCTTAATCATACAGCAGGTCCTTTCGGTGATGAGGCTATTGCTGCAATGAGTGTTGTTTCAAGAATAAATATGTTCTGCAATTCAGCAGTTATAGGCTTTGGACAGGGGTTTCAGCCTGTGTGCGGATTTAACTATGGTGCTAAGCTTTATAACAGAGTAAAAAAAGCATATTGGTTTTGTGTAAAAACATCAATTATATTTCTTATTATAGTTGGTGCAGCTATGTTTGTAAATGCCAATTCGGCAATTATGCTTTTTGAAAAAAGCAATGAACTTGTGTGGGAAATCGGTGCTGCCGCACTTAGATATCAGAGTGTAACACTTCCTCTGGGAGGTTTTGTAATACTTTCAAATATGCTTTTGCAGACTATAAGAAAACCTGTGAGAGCAACAATACTTTCTATGGCAAGACAAGGGCTTGTGTTTATACCATGTATAGTTATTCTCACATATTTACTTGGTCTTACAGGTGTTGAAACTGCTCAGCCTGTAGCCGATATAGTATCATTTATTGCAGGTGTTATTCTCATAATACCGGTAAATAGAGAATTGTCGAAATAATGCTTTACAAATACGACAAAATATGCTAATATAAAAATACATTAACAAAATAATGTAATTTACTTATTTTTAGTTAGCTGCATTACACATCATAAAGGGGGTATTCATATGACCAAAACAAGAGCAGAGCTAAAAGCAAGTGCAAAGGAAAGTATGCGAAACTGTAATAAAAATCCATATTTAATTACTATTGTGTATCTGATTGTTTTAGGTATAATATCAGGTATTGCAAGTATTGTAGAGCCATCAAGCGGTATGTCTGCAACTGATGCCCTTATTTCATTTATTCTTTCAGTTTTGACTACATTAATTACCACAGGTTATACCTGGTGGGCATTATCTGCTTCAAGAGGTATGGATAACGTTGCTGAATTTAAACTGGCATTTGTAAAATTTGTGCCTGTTTTCATATTATCATTTTTAGTTGATTTATTTACAGGCATTGGTTTAATATTAATTATTATCCCTGGTATAATTGTATCTTTAGGTTTAGCTATGTCTTCAATGTGCTACAGAGATAATATCGAAAATGGTTTCTGGGCAGCAATTAAAGAAAGCTGGAAAATTATGAAAGGTCATAAAGCAGACTTGTTCGTTTTAATTCTTTCATTTATTCCATGGATATTGCTTACTGTAATCACATTTGGTATTGTTGGTATATACACAGCACCATATATAACTATTACATTTGCTAAATTCTATGATAGTATTAAATAATAAAAGTCAAGGATATTCGTACTCCGCTATTGCTACGCACTCATAACCAAGAGCTATCGCAAATAATATAATCCCCATAGAGCAGACACTTGAAAAAGCAAAAATTTAAGACTGCACTATGGGGATTTTTTATGTCAATAAAAAGGTCACAAAAATAAGAAATACATCAAAAAACTAAAGTTACAGCATTGTAACAAGGAACAATAATCAGCTTGTGTTTGAAAACTTTGATGAAGCAGTGAAGCTCAATCCCACAACTCATACGAAAGGCTTCGGTGTATTCTGAAATCCGAGCGTATTATCTCAGACGTTTTTTGTCACAGAAAGGACTTACGACTGCCAGTCAAGGATATTCGTACTCCGCTATTGCTACGCACTCATAACCAAGAGCTGCTAACGCAGCCCTATCAGCTCAAACTAAATTGCATAACACCGACGGAATATTATTCTATTGCGGCAGCGTGAAAAATTCCGCCAATGCTGCGGCAGCATTGGCGGAATTTTATAAAGCTTGAATTTTTAAACTTTTTTTGTTTTTTTGAGCTGTCTGCTTGACAGGGACACATTAAAAGGTTTGAGTCTTTTCTTTTTGGGACTTAATGGGACAGCTCCTTAATATTACCATCTTTTAGTTTTATTTTTAATTTCTGCTTTAAGTTCATTTAAAAAATCATCAATTGAATAAGAGCCTAAATCTTCACCCTTGCATCTTACAGAAAGAGTATTGCTTTCAGCTTCCTTTTCACCAACAACAACAATATAAGGCACTCTTTCATTTCTTGCTTCTCTAATCTTATAGCCAATCTTTTCAGCTCTGTGGTCAGTTTCAATTCTGATACCCTCGGCCTCAAAAGCAGCCTGAACTTTTTCAGCATAATCAGCATACTTATCAGAAATAGGAAGAAGCTTAACCTGTACAGGAGCAAGCCATGTTGGGAAATGACCTGCAAAATGCTCAATTAATATACCAATAAATCTTTCAATAGAACCAAAGCATACTCTGTGAATCATAACAGGACGTTTTTTAGATCCGTCTTTGTCAGTATATTCAAGCTGAAATCTTTCAGGTAACTGCATATCAAGCTGAATAGTACCACACTGCCATGTTCTTCCAAGAGAATCTTCAAGATGAAAGTCAATCTTAGGGCCATAGAAAGCACCATCGCCCTCATTAACAACATAATCTCTGCCAAGTTCATCAAGAGCACCTCTAAGACCATCTGTAGCTCTTTCCCAATCTTCGTCAGAACCCATAGAATCTTCAGGGCGTGTAGAAAGTTCAATATGATAGTCAAAACCAAATAAAGTATAAACCTCATCAATAAGAGCAACTACACCCTTAATTTCATCCTTAATCTGATCAGGTGTCATAAATATATGTGCATCATCCTGTGAAAAACAGCGTACTCTCATAAGACCATGTAATGCACCGCTTTTTTCATGCCTGTGAACAAGACCGATTTCGCCTGCTCTTATAGGCAAATCTCTGTAAGAATGAGGCTCCTGCATATATACAAGCATACCGCCGGGACAGTTCATAGGCTTAATGGCAAAGTCTACATCGTCAATCTTAGTAGTATACATATTTTCCTTATAGTGCTCCCAGTGACCTGACCTTTCCCATAATTGTCTGTTAAGCATCATAGGAGTCTGTATTTCAACATAGCCGGCTTTTTTATGAATTTCTCTCCAATAATCAAGAAGTGTATTTTTTAACACCATACCCTTTGGAAGGAAAAACGGAAAACCGGGACCTTCATCAAGAATACAGAAAAGACCTAATTCCTTGCCTAATTTTCTATGGTCACGTTTTTTAGCTTCTTCAAGCATATTTATATAAGCTTCAAGATCAGAAGCCTTTGTAAAAGCAGTGGCATATAAACGAACAAGCATCTTGTTTTTTTCACTGCCTCTCCAGTAAGCACCTGCAACACTCATAATCTTAATAGCCTTACATGGCTTAGTACTCATAAGATGAGGCCCTGCACAAAGGTCTGTAAATTCACCCTGCTTATAGAAAGAAATAACGGCATCCTTTGGTAAATCATTAATAAGCTCTACCTTGTATGGCTCTCCTTTTTCTTCCATAAACTTTATAGCTTCTGCCCTGGGAAGCTCAAATCTTTCAATAGGAAGATTTTCCTTAACGATTTTTTTCATTTCATTTTCGATTTTTTCAAAATCTTCAGGATTAAACATTATATCATCAAAATCATAGTAGAAACCGTCATTAGTTGATGGTCCTATGGCTAACTTAGCTTCAGGATATAATCTCTTAACTGCCTGAGCAAGAATGTGAGATGCAGTATGTCTGAATGCTTTTTTGCCGTCTTCACTGTCAAATGTGCAGATTTCAACTTCACAGTCTGAATTTACTGCTTCTCTTAAATCAACCACCTCACCGTTGATTTTACCGCAGCAGGCATTTCTGGCAAGTCCTTCGCTTAAATCCTTTGCAATGTCAAGAATAGTTGTGCCATTTTCATAAGCCTTTGATGTACCGTCTTTTAATGTTACATTAACACTCATTTTTGTATCTCCTTTTCTTAAAATTGTATTAAAATAAAAAACGGCAGCAAGTCCTGTAAGGGACGAGTTACCGTGATTCCACCCTATTGAATTTATCTGTAGTTTTTATATCTATAAATAAATCCCACTTAATTAACCTTTAACGGGGTTATCCGAGCTGTATTAAAGCCACTCAGAGGTGGTTTTCACCAAAGCCGCCATAGAATGATTGCAGAATACACATTCCTCTCTGAAAGGCTGAGCAAAAGCTACTGTCCTCATCAACATTTTTTAATATAAATTAATTATACCATCTTCACAATTAAAGTCAAGGAAATTTTTTAATTATTTCACTTGAATCTGTTAAAGTGTCAAAGATTGATTACACTTTAACAAATACTGTAGCCATTTTTTAAATTTTTTGCTATACAAATTCATTTTTTTAGTGTAAAATTATAACAGTATTGCATATAAACCTTCGGTGTTTTTTGTTGTGATAAACTTTATTTTATACTAAAAATTAATTTACGCACTATGTATACAAGACTTGTGTATATAATGGGTAATTAACAGTTGTATGAAGTCCATATTTATTTTTATAAAGTGTTGCACTTACAATTATAATCTAAGCAGTCCCCCGCATATCCCTAGTCGAGCAGTATTGCGCAGCAATACGACAGGACTTTTTATTGTTGTTATAAGAAAATAAAATTTTAACGGTTGTCATAACTCACCTCCGAGCATAGAAAAAGCACCTCCGAAGAAGTGCCTTTTAGTTTAAAAATTAATACTTACTGATAAAAACCCGCATCGTAAATTTGTAACCATTTAGCATAACCATTTTCAACTTCAATTTTCAAATTAAGAACGCCTGTTACGTCCACATTAAAGGCTTCGGGTTTAACGCCTCCCGTAAAAACAGGAGAAGAATAGAGAAGCTTACCGTCACCGTATATTTTAAATGACCGCTCATCGCCTGCATCTCGGTCATCATAGCTTAA
>CAZZLN010000025.1:0-24714 GCA_964654945.1 uncultured Lachnospiraceae bacterium | reverse complement strand
ATATAACCACCTTAGCTGACGCCTCGGTAACTTATCCTCGAAAATCGAAAACAAGCTTTCATTTTCTTCGGATAAGTTATATTATAACAAGCTTTTTATTCAGCTTCCTCTTTAGGATATTCGGTATACGGTTTTTATATATACCGCTTTTTTAGAAATATCACCTTAATTTATAATTATATTTTTAACAACTTACTTTTAGAATTTGTGTCTTTCCATGAATTTTTAAATTTTCAGAATTTGCAGGAACAAATATACAGTCACCTTTAAAGAAATTAATTGTTTCACCATTATTTATTAAAAGTGAGCCACAACCCTTTGTACACAAAAGCACATTAAATGAATTGTAGTCTGTATCAAACCGAGGCAGAGGACATCTCTGTTCAGTATTTATTATATGACGTTCCACCTGAAAATATTTGCATCTGCATAAAAGCTCTGTTGCACAGCCTTTTCTGTATTTTATAATTCTAAGGGGCTGACGAGGCTCACTGCTTCCTTTAAGATTAGCAACATCAAGTGCTTTATCTATATGCAGTTCTCTTTTATTTCCATATTTATCTGTTCTGTTATAGTCAAAAAGTCTGTATGTAATATTTGAACATTCCTGTATTTCTGCTATAAGAACACCTTTCCCGATTGCATGAACTGTGCCTGAATCAATATAAAACAAATCGTCCTTTTTAACATCAACCTTTTGAAGATATTTTTCAACAGTGCCGTCTGTAAGGGATTTTTTTAATGTATCCATTTTAATATCGCAGCGAAAACCATAAACCAGCTTTGAGTCTTTTTTTGCATCAAGGACATACCACATTTCAGACTTGCCTAAAGAGCCGTTTTCATATTTCATTGCATACTCATCATCAGGATGCACCTGAACAGACAAATCCTCTTTTGCATCAATAAACTTAATCATAATAGGAAGCTCACCTTCAGTGCGTGGATGAGTGCCTAAAAAATGCGGATTTGCTTTCAGCACATCTCCTAACAGCATCCCCTCAAACTCACCGCTTGCCACAATACTCTGACCGTCAGGGTGAGTTGAACATTCCCATGTTTCACCAAGCTTTTCTATATTTATATTTTTTGAAAAATCATCATTCAGACGGCTTCCGCCCCATATACATTCCTTGCCCACCGGTTTAAGAAGAAAGGGCTTAGTCCTCAAGCTCAAATTTTTTCTTATCATGTATGCTAATCTCCTTGCCAAGCTGCACTTCAATTAACTTTAATTCTGTTTCCGCAATAATTGTGTGCTTGCAGCCTGCCTCCATAGTGATTACATCTCCTGCCGAAACAGGCTGTTCCATACCGTCTACAATAGTTTTTCCCTTTCCTGATATAACTGTCCAAATCTCATCACGATATTGATGACTATGATAATTCATTCTGTGTCCGGCATTTAAAGTAACCTTTATAGTAAGACTTTCATCTTCAACATCAAGTATCAGAAAGCTGCCCCATGATTTTTCACTAAACATAATTCTTTGGTCAATTTTATCTACATAGGGCTTTATATAGCTTGACTGCTCCTTGTCGGAAACAAGAATACCCTCGGGACTTGCAGACACTACAATGTCTTTTAATCCCATACATAAAACAGGTACTCCAAGCTCATTTAAAACATGAACATTTTCACAATCTTCATTAAAAACAGCCTGTCCTAAATTTGATTCATTCATAGCCTCTGTGAGAGTGTTCCATGTTCCAAGGTCTTTCCACTGACCGGAAAATCTCATTACATCTATATTTTTTTCTTTTTCAACTACTGCATAGTCAAAGCTGATTTTTGTTAAAGTTTCATATTTTTCATAGAGGTCATTATAATCAGTAAAATCAATAAGCTCATGTGCCTTATCAAGAACATATTTAAGCTTATATGCAAATACTCCTCCATTCCATAAAGCACCCTGCTTTATGTATTCTTCAGCAGTTTTAATATCAGGCTTTTCTTTAAATGTATAAACTCGGCTTACTTCATTTTTATCCTTAGGAATAATGTATCCGTATTTTTCACTTGGATATGTAGGCTCAATTCCCATAAGCACAAGGTTGCTGTTTCCTGCCTCTGCAAGATTTCCAAGCTTTTTAACTGCTTCAAAATAATCATCATTTACATAAGGGTCAACAGGACAAACTACAACGGATTCATTCTCATCAATACCTTTAACATCATAAAGATATGCTGTTGCAAGAGCAATAGCCGGAAAAGTATCTCTCCTGCAAGGTTCAACACATATTCCCACATTATCCCCAAGCTGGTTGCAAATAGCAGAAACCTGTGATTTTGAAGTAGCAATTGTAACTGTTGCGTTTTTGTCTGCATCTAAAATCTGACGATATACTCTCTGAACCATAGATTCATAAGTTCCGTCTTGTGTTTTGAAAATTTTTATAAACTGTTTTGAACGGACATCATTTGATAATGGCCATAATCTTTTGCCTGAACCGCCTGATAATAATACTATATTCATAATATTTTCCTTTCTCATTTAAACAAGACCGCTTATTAAAGCGGTCTATTGGTTTATCTTTCAGCTCTCATTGGATTATTTAAAAAATCCTCATAAGCAAGAGCAATGCCATCTTCAAGCTCTGTTTTATATTTCCAGCCGAGATTTTCAAGCTTGGAAACATCAAGAAGCTTTCTTGGAGTGCCGTCAGGCTTTGTGCTGTCCCATTTGATTTTTCCCTCATAGCCTATAACCTTTGCTGTAAGCTCTGTTAATTCCTTAATTGTAAGCTCCTTGCCTGTACCTACGTTTACGGTTTCATTTCCTGAATAATTATTCATTAAAAATACACAGGCATCAGCTAAATCATCTACATATAAAAACTCACGCAAAGGTGTGCCTGTTCCCCAGCAGGTAACTTCTTTTGAGCCATTTATCTTTGCTTCGTGAAAACGTCTTATAAGGGCAGGAAGCACATGGCTGTGAGTTGGATGATAATTATCGTTTGGACCATACAGATTTGTAGGCATGGCAGAAATATAGTCTGTGCCATACTGTCTGTTTAAAAATTCACAGTATTTAAGACCGCTGATTTTAGCAAGAGCATAAGCTTCATTTGTTTTTTCCAGCTCACTTGTAAGAAGACAGCTTTCAGACATAGGCTGCGGTGCCATTCTTGGATAAATACATGATGAGCCTAAAAATTCAAGCTTTTTGCAGCCGTTTTTCCATGCACTGTGAATAACATTCATTTCAAGAATCATATTGTCATACATAAAATCAGCAAGTGCATTGCTGTTTGCGATAATGCCTCCAACCTTTGCAGCAGCAAGAAAAACATATTCAGGCTTTTCTTCCCCAAAGAAATTTTCAACATCAGCCTGTCTTGTTAAATCCAGTTCTTTATGAGTCCTTGTTATAATATTACGGTATCCTTGTTTTTCCAAAGCTCTTACAATTGCAGAGCCAACCATACCTTTATGTCCTGCAACATATATTTTTGCATCTTTTTCCATCATAATGATACAGCCTCTTTTCTAATTGTTAGCTTTAAGAGATGCCTCTTTTTTAGCAAGCTCTCTGTCATGAGCTGCCATAATATTTACTAACTGCTCATAGGTTGTTTTTTGAGGATTCCAGCCAAGAATGCTCTTTGCTTTCGCAGGATTGCCCAAAAGATTGTCAACATCTGTAGGTCTGAACCATTCAGGGTTTACACAGACAAGTACTTTGCCTGTATTTGCATCATAACCCTTTTCATCAAGTCCTTTACCCTCCCAGCGAATATCAATTCCGTTGGCTTTAAATGCTCTTTCGGTAAAATCTCTTACTGTATGCTGTTCACCTGTAGCAATAACAAAATCCTCAGGCATATGGTGCTGTAAAATCAGCCACATACATTCAACATAATCCTTTGCATAACCCCAGTCACGAAATGAATCCAAATTACCAAGCTCAAGGTGATCCTGCAATCCCTCTGCAATTCTGCCTGCTGCAAGGGTTATTTTTCTTGTAACAAAGTTTTCGCCTCGTCTTTCGGATTCATGGTTAAATAAAATTCCGTTTGCCGCAAACATACCATAGGCTTCTCTGTATTCCTTTACAATCCAAAAGCCATACTGCTTTGCAACAGCATAAGGACTGTAAGGATGGAAAGGAGTAGTTTCACTTTGAGGAATTTCCTCAACCTTGCCATATAATTCTGAAGTAGACGCCTGATAAATCTTAGTCTTTTTTGTCAGTCCCAAAAGACGCACACCTTCTAAAACTCTCAGAACACCTATTGCATCTACATCACCGGAATATTCAGGTGCATCAAATGAAACCTGAACATGGCTTTGTGCAGCTAAGTTATAAATTTCATCAGGCTGAACCAAGCCTATAATTCTTATAAGACTTGATGAATCTGATAAATCTCCGTCATGAAGCGTAATTAATTTTTTTTCAATAAGATGATCAATTCTTGCAGTATTTGAAATAGACGCACGTCTTATAACTCCATGAACTTCATAACCCTTTTCAAGGAGAAATTCAGCTAAATAAGAGCCGTCTTGACCGGTAATACCTGTAATAAGTGCCTTTTTCATTTTGTTTCTCGCTTTCTTAAATTCAATTACTGTTAAATTATCCCCCAATATAATAAGTTACGACAAATTTATTCATATGTATATATGCGATTACATTATATCACATAATATTAGTCTTATCAACAGTTATTTTTTGATATTTTTTTATAATCATAAAAAGTTCGCAAATCAATTAAAGCCTAACTGAATTGCGAACAGTACTATTACAATTATTTACTTTTGCCAAGATAAAGCTCCTTAACTCTTTCATTGGCAAGAAGCTCTGCACCTGTGCCCTCAAGACCGATATTGCCTGTTTCCATAACATAACCGTAATCAGCAATTTTAAGAGCAGCATTTGCATTTTGTTCAATAAGAAGAATAGTCATTCCTTTTTCTTTATTTACCTTCTGTATAATGCTGAAAATATCTTTAACAACAAGAGGGGCAAGCCCAAGAGAAGGCTCATCCATCATCATAACCTTAGGATTGCTCATTAAAGCTCTGCCTACGGCAAGCATCTGCTGTTCACCCCCTGAAAGAGTGCCGCTTAACTGTTTTGCTCTTTCTTTAAGACGAGGAAACATTTCATGAATAAAATCAATATCTTTCTTAAAGTTTTCCTTATCCTTTCTCAAGTAAGCACCAATCATAAGATTTTCGTCAACAGTCATATCGTCAAAAACGTGTCTGCCCTCAGGAACAAGAGTAATGCCAAGCTTAACTATATCTTGTGTGTTCATATGAGTAAGCTCTTTGCCCTCATAAGTAATAGAGCCTTCAGCAGGTGTAACAAGCTTTGTGATTGAACGCAGAGTTGTACTTTTGCCTGCACCATTGGCACCTACAAGAGTAATAATTTTCCCGTCAGGCACTTTCATTGATATACCGTTAAGGGCATTGATGCCGCCATATTTTACCTTTAAATTATTAATTTCAAGCATCAGTTTCATCCTCCTCTCCAAGGTAAGCCTTGATTACAGCAGGGTTAGCCTGAATTTCAGCGGGAACACCCTTAGCAATTGTCCGACCGTATTCAAGCACATAAATTCTGTCTGAAATATCCATAACAAGCTGCATATGATGCTCAATAAGAAGTATTGTAATACCGAATTTATCTCTGATTTCTCTTATAAATTCTGTCAAATCCTCACTCTCTTTAGGATTCATACCGGCGGCAGGCTCATCTAACAGCAGAAGCTTAGGTTTAGTTGCTAAGGCTCTGGCAATTTCAAGCCTTCTTTGCAGACCATAAGGCAGACTTGATGCAATTTCATCCTTAAACTGCAAAAGTCCTGTTTCTTCAAGGAGAGATTTAGCAAAACCTATCATCTCCTTTTCTTCCCTTCTGGCCTTTGGAAGTTTAAAAACAGAAGAGAAAAGTCCTGATTTTATATTAAGATGAGTAGCAATCAAAACGTTTTCAAGTACGGTAAGATCCTTGAAAAGTCTTATGTTCTGGAAGGTACGGGCAATACCCAGCTTTGCAATTTCATCAGGACGTTTTCCGTTTGTTTTATTTCCGTCAAAAAGTATATCGCCTTCTGTAGGAGCATAAACACCGGTAATAAGGTTAAAGGCAGTAGTCTTGCCTGCTCCGTTAGGACCTATAATAGCAATAATTTCACCATTATTAACCTGAATATTAAGAAGATTAACAGCCACAAGGCCGCCAAATCTTATAGTAACATTTTTTGTTTCAAGTAATGCAGACATTACTGACCCGCCTCCTTTTCAGGAGATTTTTTAAACTTGGCAAAAAATTCGAAAATTCTGTTCCAGCTAAATTCCTTGCTGCCAAATATACCTCTCCTCCAAAGAATAATAACAAGCATAAGCAGAATTGAGAATACAACCATTCTCATACCGCCAATACCTGAATACTCAAAAAATCCAAAATCAATAGGCTCATCTAAAAATCTCAGCTTTTCAAGGGCAATACGCACAATAAATGCACCTGCCACAGAACCGGAAACTGAACCCTGACCGCCAAGCACAACCATAAGCAAAATATCATAAGCAACAGTAAACTTAAACTGGTCAGGACCGATAGCACCAACTAAAGATGCAAGAAGTCCGCCGCCGATGCCTGCAAAAAAGCCGCTTAAAACAAAAGCAAGCATTTTATGTCTGAAAAGATTAATACCCATAGCCTGAGCAGCCACTTCATCCTCACGAATTGCAAGAAGTGCCCTGCCGTAGCTTGTTTTCATCATTGCAAGTATAAATATAATAATAATTGCAAGAATACCGCAGACAACATAAAGATTCATATATGTATTGGGAATTCTGTTAATGCCTGTAGGTCCGTTAGTGATACCCTGAGCATTTGTAATAAAAATTCTTATAATTTCAGAAAAACCTAAGGTTGCAATAGCAAGATAATCACCTCTGAGTCTTAAAACAGGGAAGCCTATTAAGAAAGCAAAAGCGGCTGCAATAAGTCCTCCAAGCACCAGAGCAACAAAGAAAGGTGCCTGAAGATTGGCAAGACCCTCTGAAATCGGAACGATTTTATAAATAGATATTTTATCTGACGGTGAAACTGTCAAAAAAGCCGTAACATAAGCACCAATTGCCATAAAACCCGGCTGACCTAAAGAAAACAGACCTGTATAGCCGTTTACCATATTCATTGATAAGGCACATATGGCATAAATGCAGCAGGTTTCAAAAATTCTCTGATTATATGAGCCAAAGCTTCTGCTTTCCTGTGCGTATATAATAAAACCCACAAGAGCAGCAAGCACAATAATATTTAAAATAAGATTTCTTTTCTTTTTGTTGTTTTTCATACTTCAGCACCTCCTTAAACCTTCTCGGCAATTTTTTCGCCGATAAGACCATTAGGTCTGAATAAAAGAATAATTATAAGGATAACAAAAGAGAAAATATCCTTATAGGCTGAAATTGAAGGGAAGAATGTTACAGCCATAACCTCTACAAAGCCAAGAATAATACCGCCTATAACAGCACCCTTAACATTGCCTATTCCGCCGATAACTGCTGCAATAAAGCACTTTAAACCCGGCATAACGCCCACAAGAGGTGAAATCTGAGGATATTTAAGTCCCCATAATATAGCACCTACTGCCGCAATTGCAGAGCCTACCGCAAAAGTAAAGGAAATTGTGCCATTTACATTTATACCCATAAGCTTTGCAGTTTCCAAATCCTTTGAAACTGCCCTCATAGCCATACCTGCCTTTGTCTTGTTAATAAGAAGGAGGAGAACAGCCATAAGTACAAAGGCTGCAACAGGAACAATAATTGCAAGACGCTGTAATCTTACTGTACCAATCTGAATCATATCTACAAAAAGGGGAATTTGAGGAAAAGTCTTTGGCTTACCTGTAAATAAAACGGTTGCCAGATTTTCCAAAAGATAAGAAGCACCTATAGCCGAAATAAGCATTGAAATTTTAGGGGCTCCCTGTCGCCTTAAAGTTGCATAAGCGACTTTTTCAAGTCCCATACCGAGAACAGCCGTTGCAGCTATTACAACAACAAAGCTTACAAGCCACCATCTGTAGTCACCCGCCACTGTAAAGAAAGCTATATACATTGCCATCATAAAAATATCACAGTGGGCGAAATTAATAAGTCTTAATATACCATAAACCATTGTATAGCCAACTGCAACAAGTGCAAAAAGACTTCCCAGAAGAAGTCCGTTGCAAAGCTGCTGCATAAAGTCTGCCATTGAAGGTATTATCAACATAATTATCACTGCCTTTCAATAAATTTTTTCTTAAATATTTCAAAATTCCCTTCCGATTTTTTTGCCAAATTTTGAAATGTTTAAGCATTTAAAAACGGAGGTACGGGAAACCGTACCTCCCACTTTAAGTCAAGGATATTTATTATTCTACTGTAACGGCATCAGCATAAACAAACTTGCCGTTTTCAACCTTCTTAATTACAGCAGCCTTAGTTGGGTTGCCGTTTTCGTCAAACTGAACAGGGCCTGTAACGCCTGTAAAATCAATTGCAGCAACAGCATCTCTGATTGCAGCAGGGTCGGTTGAATTAGCAGCTTCAATAGCATCACAAGCTAAATTATAAGCATCATATGCAAGAGCTGTAACACCGGCAGGGTCCTTGCCATCGTTAGCTTCTCTGTATTTAGTAACAAATTCCTTAGTAAGAGGAGTTAATTCAGCATCAGGATCAAAGAAAGCTGAGAATAATACGCCTTCAGCTTCAGCTCCGGCTACATCAACAAATTCCTGAACTTCATATGTATCTCCGCCAAGCATAGGAACTTCAACGCCTGCCTGCTTAGCCTGCTTAATGAACATAGCAGCCTCAGTAAAGTTGCCCGGAACAAAGAATACATCAGGATTATTTGCCTTTAAAGCAGTAATCTGAGCATTAAAGTCCTGATCGCCTGTCTGATAAGCAGCCTCATATACAGTACCGCCTAAAGCTTCAAATTCAGCCTTAAAATACTGTGCAAGACCAACAGAATAGTCATTACCCTGCTCAGTAGTAACGGCAGCACTCTTAGCACCAAGGTTATTAAATGCGTAATTAGCCATTGCCTTGCCCTGATATGGGTCTATAAAGCAAACTCTGAAATAATTGTCATTACCTTCAGTTACAGCAGGATTAGTACAGCTGATACCGATTGCAGGAACACTTCCGTTTCTGATTACATCATAAGCACCAAGAGATGGTGTTGAAGAATAAGAACCGAGAATAACAGATACCTGATCTTCTTCAATAAGCTTTGTAGCAGCATTTGCAGCTTCAACCTTATCAGACTTGTTATCAGCCTTTACAATTTCAACAGCAACATCCTTGCCGTCAATATTAACAGTTGGTCTTTCAGAATTAGCAAGCTCAATACCTTCGATTTCAATTGCACCGCCGGCAGCCATACCGCCTGTAATAGGCTGTAAAACACCAATCTTGATTACATCACTGCTGTCAGATGAGCCATCAGCACTCTCTGTTGAGCTGTTGCCGCAGCCTGTAAGCATTGCAGATGCAGCTAAAGCAAATGTCAACGCAATTGATAAAAATTTCTTTTTCATTAAAAACTCCTCCTTTAAAATATATAAGTTTTAAAAAATGGGGCGTTAATACCACCTCGTACCAACGCCCTCGCTATAAACAATTATAATTATATTTATACTATTTGTCAACTATAAAATGCAATTTTGAAATTCAAAAAATTCATTTTGTATAAAATTAACATATTTTAAGCAAAATTTCATTAAATTAAAGTGAATTATTTCTCTCATCTTTTATTCCCTTTAAAATAATTTTCTTGCATTTTATTGCTTTTTGCTTATCCATAGGCTCCGTATCCTTTAGAGGATATTCTATTCCAAGCTTTTCATATTTTACTGCACCCATATTGTGATAAGGCAGCACATCAAGAGCTTTAACATTTTTAAGAGTGCCTATAAACCTGCCAAGCTTATAAAGGTAATCCTCATTGTCGGTTATATCAGGCACAACAACGTGTCTAATCCACATTGATATGCCTTTTTTGTCAATATATTTTGCAAATTTTATTATATTATCCTGCTTTTTACCTGTCAGCTTAATATGTTCTGACGGGTCAATATGCTTAATATCCAGCATAATAAGGTCTGTATATTTCATCAATTCATCAAATTCCGATATTTTTTCTTCGCTAAATGTAATGCCGGAGGTATCTATACAGGTGTGTATGCCCTTTTCGTGAGCCTTTTTCAAAAGCTCTGTTGCAAATTCAAGCTGTAATAAAGGCTCTCCGCCTGTAATGGTTATTCCGCCTGTTTTATAGAATACCCTGTTTTTTTCATATTCCTCAATAATTTCATCAGCAGTCATTTTTGTGCCGCCATTAATTTTCCAGCTGTCGGGATTGTGACAGTATAAACACCTCATAGGGCAGCCCTGAAAAAACACAACAAGCCGCACTCCCGGACCGTCAACTGTGCCAAAGCTTTCTATTGAATGTATATTACCGTACATTTTATCACTCCTTGTATCTAAAAAAGGAGAGCTTTATGCTCTCCCTTTTTTATGTCATTAAAGACTGTCATGGAAAGTTCTTGAAATAACTTCGTCCTGCTGCTCCTTAGTGAGCTTATTAAAGTTTACTGCATAGCCGGAAACTCTGACAGTAAGCTGCGGATATTTTTCAGGATGAGCCTGTGCATCAAGTAAGGTTTCCTTTGTAAATACATTTACATTTAAGTGATGTCCGCCTTTTTCAGCATAGCCGTCAAGCATAGACACTAAGTTATCAATCTGATGTTCATTTGCCATAATTAAATCCTCCTAATTATTCATTATCCATTCCATCAAAAAGTGTAGGTACATTGCAGGCAAGGTCACCCTCTGCACAATCAAGGGATTTCATTGTTTTTACACTGAGCTTGTCAACTTCCTCACCATCTGTAACAACACTTCCGTTTTTATCAACAGTTACATTCATATGACCTCCGTTATTAGCCATAAAACTGTCAATCATATTAACCAAATCCTCAATTTGTTTTTCTTTATCCAAATTAATTCACCAGTCCTGTATTTTATTTGTTTAAATCAAGGTCAATATCTAAATCTCCTACAAATATCCGGTCTTCCTTGCCTAAAGCACCGGGAATAATAGAGAATGTATTTGAAATACCATCCTGTGCATCCTTGAAAGGAAGCTTTGATACTGAAGAAAGAGAAGCTACTGCGCCATGAGTATCACGTCTGTGCATTGGGTTAGCACCCGGAGCAAACGGCACTCCTGCTTTTCTGCCGTCAGGTGTAGCACCTGTGTTCTTGCCATAAACTACATTAGATGTAATGGTAAGAATAGAAGTTGTCGGCTTTCCTCCTCTGTATGTGTGGTTACCCTTTACATACTTTAAGAACTGATGAACAATATCTGATGCAATTTCATCAACTTTGTCATCATCATTGCCGTATTTAGGGAAATCGCCTTCTACTTCATAATCAACAACAATGCCGTTTTCATCTCTTATTGTTTTAACCTTTGCATATTTAATTGCAGAAAGTGAGTCGGCTACAACTGAAAGACCTGCAATACCTGTTGCAAACCAACGAGTAACCTCTTTATCGTGTAATGCCATTTGTATTTTTTCATAACAATACTTATCGTGCATAAAGTGAATGATGTTAAGAGCATTTACATAAACATTTGCAAGCCACTTCATCATATCCTTATATTTTTCCATTACATCGTCATAGTCAAGGTATTCGCTTGTAATAGGTCTGTATTTAGGACCAACCTGCTTTTTTGAAATTTCATCAACGCCGCCGTTAATAGCATATAAAAGGCACTTAGCGAGGTTAGCTCTTGCACCGAAAAACTGCATTTCCTTGCCGACTCTCATAGAGGATACACAGCAGGCAATAGCATAGTCATCACCATGGTAAACTCTCATAAGGTCATCGTTTTCATACTGAATTGAGCTGGATTCAATAGAAGTCTTTGCACAGAATTTTTTAAAGTTCATTGGCAGTCTTGCAGACCATAAAACCGTAAGATTTGGCTCAGGAGCAGTACCTAAATTCTGAAGTGTATGGAGATACCTGAAGCTCATCTTTGTTACAAGATGTCTGCCGTCAATGCCAACACCGCCTATGGATTCTGTTACCCATGTCGGGTCACCTGAGAAAAGTGCATTATATTCAGGAGTTCTTGCAAATTTAACAAGTCTTAGCTTCATAATAAAGTGATCGACAAATTCCTGAATTTGTTCTTCAGTAAAAGTACCGTTTTCAAGATCTCTTTGAGCATAAATATCAATAAATGTTGAAGTACGCCCAAGGGACATTGCTGCACCGTTTTGCTCCTTAACAGCAGCAAGATAACCAAAATAAGTCCACTGAATAGCCTCCTGAACATTGTTTGCCGGTCTTGAAATATCAAAGCCGTATATTTCCCCAAGCTTTTTTAAATCCTCTAAAGCTCTGATCTGTTCTGAAAGCTCTTCTCTGTTTCTGATAACATCAGAATACATAATTGTTCTTGTAGAATTTTTCTGGTCAATTTTGTCTTCAATAAGTCTGTCTACACCATAAAGAGCAATTCTTCTGTAATCACCTATAATTCTGCCTCTGCCGTAAGCATCAGGCAAGCCTGTTATAATATGGCTTGAACGGCAGGCTCTCATTTCAGGGGTGTAAGCATCAAATACACCCTGATTGTGGGTTTTTCTGTGTTTTGTAAAAAACTCAACTATATCCTCATCAACCTTATATCCATTATCCTCACAAGCCTTAACTGCCATTCTGATGCCGCCATAAGGCTGTAACGAACGCTTAAAAGGCTTATCAGTCTGGAAACCTACAATTGTTTCCTTATTCTTATCAAGATAGCCTGCACCATGAGATGTAATAGTAGATATAATTCTGGTATCCATATCAAGTACACCGCCGGCTTCACGCTCTTTTTTAGAAAGCTCCATTACCTGTGACCAAAGAGCTTTTGTGTTCTCAGTAGGTCCGACAAGGAATGAATCATCACCGTCATAAGGCGTATAATTTTTCTGGATAAACTCTCTCACGTTTATTTCCTTTTCCCAAATTCCACCATTAAAACCATTCCATTCCGGTTTCATTTTTGTTTCCTCCTGTAGAAATATAATTACTATTATCCATAAATTATCCATAAAATGATTTTACAATATTATTTGTAAAATTAATTTAAAATATAACACTAAATTTTATTAATGTCAACTTATTAAAATAAAATTCTACAATTATACTAAAATGTAAACTTTTTCAAACAAAAATATTATCCAATATTTTCTTCCAAAAGAGATTTTAAAGCCGATGCTGATGAGCTGTGGGATCTTATAATTTTAATATTATTTTTTTCTGCCTGCTGAACGGCAGTAAGTATCATTTTGTGACATACGGTGTTTGTAAAAAGCACCATTAAATCCGGAGTTCCTATTTTACTTCTTAAATTTGCATCAGGCTGTGTAAAAACTTTAGCTTTACAATTATGTGCCTTGCAAAGATTAGTATATCTTGATACCATTCTGTCATTTCCGCCAATAATTACAATACTCATAATATCTCCTTTCGGGTTAGTTTATGCTAACTATTCTTTAAAAATATTAGTTAGCCAAAGCTAACTAATATTAGTATACTATATATTTCTATTCTTGTCAACAATTATTTGTACATAAGTTTCATAAAATCTATAGAATCAATTAAATCTATACTTCCGTCTTTATTAATATCCACAGTAAGACTGTCATTTATCAGATTTTTCATTGACTGTGCAATATCTCTGCAGTCTATGACATTATCCTTATAAAAATCAAGGGAAGTAAGTCCCGCAAGTCCTCTGTTTGTAATATAATCATTATCATTGGGAACAGGATTTTCAAAGCCAAGCTGTGCCTTGTCCAAATCGTGATAAAATTTATGGGTTTGCAGGTTGTCAACAGCAGCCATAGATTCTCTGCCTATAAGGAACTGTCCGATTCGGTAATAAATATAAGACGAATTGCCCGAATCATTCCATGTGCCGTCATAATAATACCACTCGCCGTCCATATTAACAAGATTCCACTTGTGACCGCTGTCAATATCTCCGTCGCCGTCTGTATCTCCAAAGGCTTCGCCGCATACACAGTCTATACCTATTTTATCACATATAATTTTAAATGCTTCTGCATAGCCTTCGCATACAGGATAGTCAGCGGTGTCGTCACCATCACCATACAATAAAGCACTTGGAGCAATATAAGCATAAAATGATTCTGTGCCTGAGGAAAGATCAGGGTTATATGTATTGTGATTTAAAAGCCATTCGTTTATAATAAGAAGCTTTTGAAAATCCGAAGCATTTGACGGTAAAGCTGCTGTAATTTCATCCACCCTTTCATACAAAGCATTATATTCCGCTTTTACCTGCGAAAAGCTTGAGTAATCACCATAATAATAGCTGTTTCCGTCATAAGGCGTAAGATTTAATGTCACTTTTAAAATTCCGGTTTCGCTGTCATATCCTGAATAAGAAGCACTCATATTTATTGATATTTTGCTTATATCTATCCAAAAATACTGGGGCTTGTCATAGGCACAAAGAGCATATAAGGCTCTGGTAATATTATAGCCCAGCTTTTCATCGCCATATGCATTAAGTTCAGCTGCAATACTGTTTTTTCCTTCTGTTGTAGTGTTGTCATATCCGGAGGAAAGAGGGATTTCAGCTTCACATGAAATTTTAAACTTACCGTTCATTGTAGAAGTATATTTTTCATCAACACTGTCATATATAGCCTTTTCCACAGAATCAAGCTGTGTGTAAGCTTTTTCGGAAACATATGTTCTTGATGAATATGTGCTTGAGCCTGAATTTGGGAATTTTAATAAGTCCATAACAGGCACATCTTCGCCTGCCATAAGTCTGTCAACAGCTTCTTCAACATTGCCGGACTCTTTATAAACAGTAAGCTTTTCAGCATAAACAGAACTTGTCATTAAAAATATTGCAAAAATAAATATAATTGTTTTTTTAATCATTTATAAACTCCTTTATATTTTTAATCAGTATTTCCATTTGTTTCTGTGTTCCTATAGTAATTCTCAAATATTCACTTATTCTTGGCTTATTAAAATATCTTACAATAATGTTTTTGCTTTTTAAATATTCAAAAAGCTCTGATGCTTTTATATTCTTATTGGTTGTAAATATAAAATTACTCCTGCTTGGCAGAGTATCAAATCCAAGCTTTTTAAGCTCATCAACAGTCCATTCCCTTGAACAGATAATCTTATTCACACATTCATTAAAATAATCAATGTCCTTTGCAGACGCTGTTGCTATAACATTTGACAGTGAATTGATTGTGTAGGAATTAAAGCTGTTTTTAACCGACTCCATAGCGTCTGTAAGCTCACTCTGTGCCATAGCATAGCCAACTCTTATTCCTGCAAGGGCTCTTGATTTTGAATAAGTCTGCACAACAACAATATTATCATATTTATGTATTAAATCAACTGCTGATTTTCCTCCAAAATCAATATAAGCTTCATCAACAATAACTATAACATCTCTGTTGTGCCTAATAATATCCTCAAGAGCATCAAGCTCCATATATATACCTGTGGGGGCATTGGGATTTGCTATAACCACACCGCCGTTTTCTGCATAATAATCTTCTTTTACGAGTTCAAATTTATCATTGAGAGGAACTCTCTTAAACGGTATTTTATAAAGATTGCACCAAACATCATAAAATGAATATGTAATATCGGGAAAAAGCACAGGCTTATCTGAATTGAAAAATGTCATAAAGGCAAGAGCAAGGACCTCATCAGAACCATTGCCTAAAAATATTTCATTTTTCTCAACATTATATATATTACACAAAGCTTCTTTAAGCTCACTGCATACAAAGCTTGGATATAATCTGAGGTTTTTTTCATCATAGTTTTTTATAATATCCTCAATCTTTGGTGAAGGAGGATAAGGACATTCATTAGTATTTAATTTTATAATATTTTTTATCTGAGGCTGTTCACCGGGAACATAAGGCTCTATATTTCTTATTTTATCTTTCCATTTTTTCATAATAATACTACCTCTATGTATATTTTTAATAATTATAACACAACATATTAAATTTTAAAAGAACTATTTAAAATAATATTCTTTTGTGGTATACTATAAAAAAATACGGAGGTTTTGTTATGGATAAAAAACAGTTTACTCATCTGCATGTACATACGGAATACAGCTTACTTGACGGCTCATCAAAAATAAATGAGCTTGTTTTGCGTGCAAAAGAGCTGGGTATGAATTCCATAGCAATAACAGACCATGGTGTAATGTATGGTGTAATTGATTTTTATAAAGCAGCCAAAGAAGCAGGAATAAAGCCTATAATAGGCTGTGAGGTTTATGTTGCATCAAATTCAAGATTTGACAAAGAAAACACAAGAGATAATTTTTACTATCACCTTGTGCTTCTGTGCAAGGACCAAAAGGGTTATCAAAATTTAACAAGGCTTGTGACCTATGGATTTACCGAGGGTTTTTATTACAAGCCAAGAATTGACCGGGAACTTCTTGAAAAATATCACGATGGACTTATAGCTTTAAGTGCCTGCCTTGCAGGGCCTGTTGCAAGAAATGTGCTTAGAGCGGGATATGACAGAGCAAAAGAAGAAGCTCTTAAATACTATAAGCTTTTTGGAGAGGGTAATTTTTATCTTGAGCTTCAGGACCATGGTATGCCCGAACAAAAAGATGTAAACACTGCTCTTTTAAGAATGAATAAAGAAACAGGTATCCCCCTTGTATGCACAAACGACCTTCATTATATAAACAAAGAGGACGCACAGGCTCATGATATACTTTTATGTATTCAGACAGGCTCTAAATTGTCAGATGAAAACAGAATGAAATATGAGGGCGGTCAGTTTTATCTTAAATCACAGGAGGAAATGTATTCTCTTTTCCCTTATGCAGCAGAAGCCTGCGAAAATACAAATGTTATTGCAAAGCAGTGTAATGTGGATTTTGAGTTTAACAATTATAAACTGCCAAAATTTGATGTGCCTGATGGCTATACATCATTTGAATATTTAAAAAAGCTTTGTAATGAAGGACTTAAATTCAGATATGGTGATGAAAGCTTTAAGCATACTAAAAGACTTGAATATGAGCTTGATATAATATCCTCAATGGGTTTTGTGGATTATTTTCTCATTGTATGGGATTTTATAAAATATGCAAAGGATAATGATATAGTTGTAGGTCCGGGGCGAGGCTCTGCAGCAGGCTCAATAGTTGCATATTCTCTGCAAATTACAGACATTGACCCTATTAAATACAATCTTATTTTTGAAAGATTTTTAAATCCCGAAAGAGTATCAATGCCTGATATAGATATTGATTTCTGCTATAAAAGACGCCAGGAGGTTATAGACTATGTTGTTAAAAAATATGGCAAGGAACAGGTTTGTCAGATTGTAACCTTTGGTACTCTTGCAGCAAGAAATGTAATTCGTGATGTGGGCAGAGTTATGGACCTGCCTTACGCCGATGTGGATAAAATTGCAAAAATGATTCCGAGAACTCTTGGAATTACTTTAGAGAAAGCTCTGTATGACAAAGAAATGAGCAATCCTGAATTCAGAGAATTATATGAAAATGATGAAACAGTAAAGCATCTTGTAGATATGGCTATGAAGCTTGAGGGACTTCCAAGAAATACCTCTACCCATGCAGCAGGAGTAATTATTTCAGACAGACCTATTGTTGACTATATACCTCTTATGCTTAACACAAAGGATAATTCCATTGCTACTCAATTTATAATGACTACCTGTGAGGAGCTTGGACTTCTTAAAATGGATTTTTTGGGATTGAGAAATATAACTGTTATTCAAGACGCAATTAAAAGAATAAATAAAAAATTCGGCACTGAAATTTCAGCAAAAACATTGGATTATGATGACATTGATGCCTTTGAGCTTATAGGAAGCGGAAACACATTAGGTGTATTCCAGCTTGAAAGTCCCGGTATGACAACCTTTATGAAAAAGCTTAAACCTAAAAATATAGAAGATATTATTGCGGGAATTTCTCTTTACAGACCCGGACCTATGGATTTTATACCACAGTATTTAAAGGCAAAGGAAAACCCTGAAAACATAACCTATCTTCACCCTCTTTTAAAGCCTATTTTAAAAGATACCTATGGCTGTATAGTATATCAGGAACAGGTTATGCAGATAGTAAGAGAGCTTGCAGGCTATTCTCTTGGCAGAAGCGATATGGTAAGACGTGCTATGTCAAAGAAAAAAGCAAAGGTTATGGCTATGGAAAGAGCCAACTTTATAAACGGCTGTGAGGGTGTTCCCGGGTGTATAGCAAACGGAGTCAGTGAAGAAATTGCAAATGAAATTTTTGATGAAATGACAGACTTTGCAAAATATGCTTTTAACAAATCCCATGCAGCAGCCTATGCAGTAGTCGCATATCAGACAGCATGGCTTAAAGCTCATTATCCGGTTTATTTTATGGCAGCTCTGCTTTCAAGTGTAATGGACAGAGTTGATAAAATTGCGGAATACATTGAAAACTGCAAACAAATGAATATTGGTATACTTCCTCCTGATATAAACGAAAGTGAAGGGGATTTTACCGTATCAGATGACGGCAAAAATATCCGTTTTGGCTTAAAGGTTATTAAAAGTGTAGGCGAAGGAAACGTAGACGCTATTGTTAATAACAGAAAAGAAAAGGGCAAATACAAATCTCTTACAGAATTTATTAAAAGACTTGGTGCAAATATTAATTCAAAATCAATTGAATCTCTTATTCTTGTTGGTGCTTTTGATTGTCTTGGAGGAAAAAGAGTTCAGTATTATGCAGTTTATGAAAAGATATATAAAGGTCTTGGACAAATAAGAAAAAACAATGTAGCGGGACAGATGGATTTATTTGGTATGGGTAATGTTTCAAAAAATGACCCTTATAAAGATGAGCTTCCCGATATGAAAGAATATTCAAAAAGAGAGATGCTTTCAAAGGAAAAGGAGCTTGCGGGAATTTATATAACAGGACACCCTCTTGAAGGCTATATAGATATAATCAAAAAATATATTTCCTGCACAACGGGTGATTTTCCAAAGGACGAATATGATTTTGATTTACCTTATAAAATTCATGACAATCAGCAAGTAAAAATAGGCGGAGTAATAACAAATATCACCAAAAAAATAACAAAAAACAACAAGCAGATGGCATTTATTACAATTGAAGATATATCAGGCTCAATAGAGATTCTTATATTCCCTAAGATATATGACAAATTTAAAAGCTGTCTTAATGAGGAAGATATTATAATAGTAGAGGGGCGTGCTTCAATATCAGAAGAAAAAATCAATGTTATATGTGAAAGCATTATACCTTTTGAAAATTTGGAACAGACAAGGCAAACCCTGTGGATTAAGCTGCCTAAAAACATTGGAAAAGGTCCAAATGATATTTTAAACATCACAAAAAAATATCCCGGATATTCAAATGTTGTGCTTTATGTGGAAGAAACAGGTCAAAGGCTTCGTTCCTCAGGAGCAAGCTGTGTTAAAATATCTTCTGAGCTTAGGGCAGAGCTTGAAAATATGCTTGGCGACGGCACAACTGCCGTAAAAATTAAATAAAAAGAGGAAACTAAATGAACAAAAGAACAATAAAATATGCCTTTAAGACCTGTATGCCTGTTATATTAGGGTATCTGCCTGCCGGATTTGCATTCGGACTTATGATGAGTTCAATAGGACAGAATGTATTTACATCATTTATAATGGCGGTTACAATGTATGCAGGAGCAGGTCAGTATATAGCAGTAGATTTTATTAAAAACAACGGCACATTTTTGACAATTGCCGTAACAACATTTCTTGTTAATTCAAAACATTTGTTTTACGGACTTTCTTTAATAGATAAATATAAAGATACAGGAGTTAAAAAGCTTTATCTTATATTTTCACTTACTGATGAAACATATGCACTTATGACAAGTACAGAATTTCCAAAGGACACAGATAAAAACACCTATATGCTTATGGTATCACTTATAAATCAGCTTAGCTGGATTATGGGCTGTACCCTCGGTGCATTATTCGGAAAGGCTGTAGTGTTTGACACAAAAGGACTTGACTTTGCAATGACGGCTCTGTTTATAGTTATAATAACAGACCAGTGGAAAAATTTCAAAACAAAGCTTCCTTTCGCAATAGGTGCTGTATCGGCAATAGCAGCAATGTTTATAATAGGAAAAAGCTATATGCTTCTTGGAGGAGCAGTTCTTATAGTGATTTTACTGCTTATATTTAAAGAGAGGATAGAAAAAAATGACAGCAACTAAGCTTATTATTTCAATAGCAATAATGGCATTTATAATTATGGCAACAAGATTTTTTCCTTTCATAGTATTCGGAAGCGGCAAAAAGCCTCCTAAGGTTATAATGTATCTTGGAAAATATCTTCCTCCTGCAATTATTGTTGCAATAACCATATATTGCTTTAAAGATGTTAAATTTTATGAATTTCCTTTTGGAATAAAAGAAATTATATCAGCATTAAGCGTTGTGCTGCTCCATATTAAATTCAGAAACACAATGATAAGTATAATAGCAGGAACATTGCTTTATATGCTGCTTATAAGAATATAGGAGGAATACAAAATGAAATTATTAATTGCATCAGATATTCATGGTTCTCTGTACTATGCCAAAAAAACTGTTGAAAAATACAGAGAAGAAAAAGCCGACAAGCTTATTTTATTAGGCGATTTATTATATCACGGTCCAAGAAATGATTTGCCAAGGGACTATAATCCAAAGGAAGTTATTGCTCTTTTAAATTCAATAAAAAGTGAAATTCTTGCAGTAAGGGGAAACTGCGAGGCAGAGGTAGACCAGATGGTACTTGAATTTCCCGTTATGGCTGAATATATGATTATGTACTTAAATAACAGAATGATTTTTGTAACCCATGGTCATAAATTCAATATATCAAATCCCCCTATGCTTAAAGACGGTGATATTCTTTTGCATGGTCACACCCATATTCAGGCTATGGAAAAAAACGATAATTTCTATTATATTAATCCCGGCTCTGTTTCAATTCCTAAGGGCGGAAACAAAAACAGCTATATAATTTATGAAAACTGTAAATTTACACTGAAGGATTTTGACGGAAATATAATAAAGGAGCTTGAAATATAATGAATACTTTTTTATTTTCACTTAATGCAGTTATGCCCATTATACTTGTTATTCTGGTAGGCTACATTATTGCAAAATCAAAACTTGTTTCAAAAAATTTCTTTCAGGAAGCTAATAAATTTGTATTTAACATAGCAATACCGGTATACCTTTTTTACAGTGTATACAATATAGAAAGTATATCTAATATAAACTGGGGACTTATTATAATTGCAGTAAGCACAATACTTGGAATATTTATTTTTGCCTCTGTTTTCTTTATGCTGTACACAAAGGATTTAGGAAAAAGAGGTGCATTAATACAATGCTCTTTCAGATCTAACTTTGCCATAATAGGTATACCTCTTGCACAGGCAATGGGCGGTGATGATGCTGTTGCTGCCGCAGCCATTATTTCAGCAGTAGGAATACCTACATTTAATATACTTGCAGTTATAACCCTTTCTGTATTCAGCTATGAAAACAATAATAAAAAAATTTCTGTTATGGAAATTTTAAAATCAATTTACAAAAACCCTCTTATAAGAGGTGTTGTACTTGCTCTTATTTGCCTTGTAATAAGAAATTATACGGATTTCAGAATTAAAGAAAATGTTCCGTTTTTATATGATGCAATAGGTGATTTGGCAAAAATTGCATCACCTCTTGCCCTTGTTGTTCAAGGGGGTCTTTTTGAGGTATCTGCAATAAAAGAGCTTGCAAAAGATATAAGTCTTGGTGCTTTATGGAGGCTTATAATCACTCCGTTTATTGGTATCAGCATAGCTTATTTCTTTGATTTAAAGGATATTGTAAATATTAATGCAGCAGCTTATCCTGCCCTCATTGCATTTTATGGCTCACCTGTTGCAGTAAGCTCTGCTATTATGGCAGAAGCTATGCAAAGCCATGGCACTCTTGCACGTCAGCTTGTTGTTTGGACTAATATATGCTCTATTTTTACTGTTTTTGGAATGATTATGATTTGTAAAAGTATTGGAATATTGTAAATTAAAAACAACTCTCGCGGGAGAGTTGTTTTTTTATATCCTGTATTTACACTATTTGATTTCCTGTTCCAATTCATCAAAACCCTTAGTTGAAAAAAACTCACCTAAACTCATATCCAATCCATCACATAACCTTTTAATTGTAACAATTGATAAATCATGTCTTTCTGAGCTTAGCATACTATAAACTGTTGACGGTGTTACTCCTGAAATGTTTGCAAGTTCATTAGCAGTCATATTTTTATTTTTCATTATTTCTTTAAATCTGTGAACAACAGCATTTTTAACTGCACTCATTTATATCACCTCATAATAAAGTGTATAAATTTATTCACATTTGCGTATACGCACTTGCGTAATATTCCTGTTTTTGTTATACTTGATGAAATAATTCTGCCGAAATTAAATACACTCTATAAATATTCTATTCCAAAACGCAATAAGTGGATGGTAAATAACAGCCAATATGTTATAGCTTATGTAAGACATAGTTGCGATGGTGCATCTACAACTTTAGAATATGCAAGAAAACAAAACAAATTTATAATTGAAATATAAATTTATTATACCATTAACATTACCTATTCACCCCAAAAACACCGCCAACTGCCCCTCCTCCAAGCGCAAGGCAAAGACTTATTATCATTTTCTGATTAAGCTCATAGGCAGGGATTGTTGAAAAGCCTATTGTAAACATTATAAGCATATACAGTCCTCCTCCGATAACACCCCACAAAAGACCTCTGCTTTTTGCTTTTTTTGCAGTTATAAAGCCGCATACAAGGCAGCTTACTGCTGTTGTAACAAGAGCTGTCGGAGATACAAGCTTTTCTGAAATATCGGTATATGTAAGAAGCAATGCAAATATTATAAATACAATCATAGTTATGCAGTATCCGATTAGCGTTCCTTTTAGCAATGCTGTTACAGGAGAATTTTTTGTTTTTGACATTTTTCTGCCTCCTTTAGGTTTTTATAAATTTTTTTATATAAATTTATGTTATATTTTTTAAAAATATTACCAATTTACTATTGTTAAATTTGCAAATTTAGATTATATTATTATATGGAGAAATTTTGAGTCTGAATAAGGAGAGGATTTTTTGAAAACTGTAGACTTGCACACCCACTCTGTATACTCTGACGGAACATTTACTCCAAGGGAGCTTGTGGAATATGCTTATAAAAAAAATTTGTCTGCAATTGCATTAACAGACCATGATGTTACAGACGGAATTGAACAGGCAGAGTACTATGGCAATAAGCTTGGCATTGAGGTTGTTTCGGGTATTGAGGTTTCAACAGAATATGAGGGAACTGAAATTCACATTGTCGGTCTTTTTATAGACAGATATGACAGCAATATGAACAATCTTCTTAAAAATATGAGGATAAAAAGAACTGAAAGAAACAAGGAAATTGCACAAAAATTGCAGGAACTTGGATTAAATGTAACCTATGAAGATATTCTCAAAACTTCTGAGGGGAATGTAATTACAAGGGCTCATATTGCAAAGGCATTAATGCAAAAAGGCTGTATTTCAACCATAAAGGAAGCCTTTGAAAGATATATAGGAGTCGGAAAGCCGGCCTATATAAAAAGAGAGGTTTTTTCTTGGCAGCAGACAATTGATATGATAAATTCCGCAAAGGGTATTGCAGTTATGGCTCATCCTCTTTTATACAAATTTTCAAAAACAAGACTTGAAAATTGCGTATCTGATATGGCAAGATATGGATTAAAGGGAATTGAAGCTTATTATTCAACTCATAGTCTTTCAGATACAAAATATATAAAAATGATAGCCGATAAAAACAGATTAAAGGTAAGCGGCGGCAGTGATTTTCATGGTGCTAACAAGCCAAAGCTTGATTTAGGCGTAGGGTATGGGGATTTAGCCGTACCTTATGAGGTTTTAGAGGGCTTAAAAGGAGTAATAAATAATGGCTAAAGATTCTATAAAAATAATATCAAACAACAAAAAAGCCTATCACGATTATTTTATTCTGGAAACCTTTCAGGCAGGAATTGCCTTGACAGGCACTGAGGTTAAATCCTTGAGAGCAGGCAGATGTAATTTAAAAGACAGCTATATAAAGGTTGAAAACGGAGAAGCAATTATAAAGCAGATGCACATAAGTCCTTATGAGCAGGGAAATATATTTAACCATGACCCTATGGCTGACAGACGGCTTCTTCTGCACAAATACGAAATAAATAAGCTTATTGGTGCTGTCACAAGAGATGGCTTGACAATTGTACCCTTAAAGGTATATTTTAAAGGCAGCCTTGTAAAGGTTGATATAGGTATTGCAAAGGGTAAAAAGCTTTATGATAAGCGGCAGGATATTGCTAAAAAAGACCAGCAGAGAGAGGCTGCAAAGGAATTTAAACAAAGATTACAGTTTTAACGCTAAAAACTTCTCTGCAGTATCCTCCCTGCATCAGAACATTTTACTTTGTAAAATGCAAGCCTACGGTCAGAA
>CAZZLN010000024.1:0-25697 GCA_964654945.1 uncultured Lachnospiraceae bacterium | reverse complement strand
TTAAAAAATTTGACAAAAAAATAAAGCCTTTATGCGGCTTTTAAGTGTTTTTTTGCTTTACAAGTGTCAAACTCCCGTGTTAAATTCCCGTCTTAAAAATATATAAAATAATAAAAGCGGATTTTAACGGCAAAATAAAATATATAGACAAACCTTTAAATTTCTGATATAATTATTTTAGATAATTATAATTATTAAAGTATCTGATACTTTTTAAATAAAGAGGTATATATTATGAAAGAATTGGTTATTGGTGATTTAGTTGCAAAGTTGCCTATTATACAGGGCGGCATGGGCGTTGGAATAAGTCTTCATAAGCTTGCCGGTGCTGTTGCTAAAGAGGGCGGAATAGGCGTAATCAGTGCTGCTCAGCCGGGGTTCAGAGAGCCTGATTTTTATACAAATACCTTTGAAGCTAATATGCGTGCTTTAAAAAGAGAAATATCTCTTGCAAAAGAAATTTCAAATAATGGTATCATTGGTGTAAATATTATGGTAGCCGTTACTCATTATGAGGATTTTGTAAAGTGCTGTATCGAAAACGGTGCTGACCTTATTATTTCAGGTGCCGGACTGCCTTTAGATTTGCCAAAATATGCTGCTAATTCAAATATTAAGCTTGCTCCTGTTATATCTTCCGCAAAAGCATTTAAGGTGATTGTAGGCAGATGGATTAAAAAATATAACAAAGTAGCTGACCTTGTTGTAATAGAAGGGCCAAAAGCCGGCGGGCATCTTGGCTTTAAGGCAGGAGAAGTTGAAAATATTAAAAATTTTGATGAAGAAATACTTAAAATAATTGAAGTTAAAAAGGAATTTGAAGAAAAAACAGGAAAGAAAATTCCTTTAGTATTTGGCGGAGGAGTTTTTGACAGAAAGGATATTGACCACTGTTTTGAACTTGGACTTGATGGTGTGCAGATGGCTACCCGCTTTGTTGCTACAGAAGAATGTGATGCAGATGAAAGATTTAAACAGGCTTATATCAATGCTAAATTAGAAGATGTAAAAATTGTAAAATCTCCTGTTGGTATGCCCGGGAGAGCATTGAATAACAAATTTATAAAGGAAGTTGTTCCACAGGGCTGCAAGGTATCAAAGTGCTTTAACTGTCTTGTTCACTGTGACCCAAAGACTATTCCCTATTGTATATCAAAGGCACTTTTTAACGGTGCAAACGGTGAAATAGATGATGCTCTTGTATTTTGCGGAGAAAATGTATACAAGGTTGACAAAATGTCAACAGTTAAAGAGATAATAGATGAATTAACAAAATAAAAGAGGAAATGCTGATGGAAAATGAAAATTTAATAGATGCCCTTGAGCGAATAAAAGAAAGTAAAGAAGAAACCGCCAAAATGTGGCTTTTATATAATCTTGTAAATGCAAAGCTTGTTTTGCCTGTAGCTATTGATACAGTGCCTGATGAAAATGGAAATGTGCCTGATAATGCAGTTGTAAAATATTTTTCAATTAAAAATACAGACGGAAATATATATCTTGTGACATTTACAAATTCTGACTATTTTCAGGAATGGCAGCCCGATGTTCATAAATACATTGTAAGGCATGACTATTCTCAGGTTGAAAAAATGGTAACAAGTGAGGGAAGCGGTTTTGCAGGTATAATAATTGACCCTAATTATGCAAATGTTGCACTTCCAAATGAAGAGCTTAAAAAAATATCAGGGGCAATACCTAAAGATATGGCTGTAAAAGCAGAAAGGATTATAACAGAAAAAAATATCGGACTTCAGCCTGTTGAAAATCCTCCTAAAAAGCTTATTGCAGCTTTAAAGGAATATATGGCAACAGACAAAAGCATTCTTTCCGCCCATATTACACAGACTGTAAGAAAAGGAGAAAATACTCCTACTCTTATACTTGTAGTGGATTTTTTAGGTTCAGTTAAAAGAGTGTTTGATTCTATAGCAAAAGTTGCTCAAAATAATATGGATACAGCTCAGCCTATAGGTATTATGCCTGCCAACGACAAAATTGCTCAGGAATTTATAAAAAATATTGAACCTTTTTATAAAAAATAGTTGACAATTATGTCTTAATTTGCTATAATAATGTTTGTGCCGTAGACAGCAGGTTTGTGCATTTCTGTAATTAAGTTATTTATATAACACCCTGCCGAGGATACAAGTATGATTGATTTGTATTTATCTCTCTGTCCGGTACAGAGAGTTTTTTTATACGGCTATAAAAGTTTAAATTTTTATAGGAGGTGTAAGTTTTGGCTAATTTAGATGCAAAAAAGGCTATTGTAAGCGAAATTAAAGAAAAGCTTGAAAAGGCTTCTTCTGCTGTATTAGTTGATGCCAGAGGTCTTAGTGTAGAACAGGATACTGCTTTAAGAAAGCAGTTAAGAGAAGCCGGTGTTGATTACAAGGTTTACAAAAACACTATGATGAATTTTGCAGTTGCTGATACTCAGTATGAGGGTTTAAAGGACTATTTTGAAGGCCCTAGTGCAATCGCTATTTCTTATGAAGACCCTACTGCTGCTGCTGCTATTATCAACAAGTTTAGAAAAAATGCTAAGGCTCTTGAATTCAAGGCAGGTGTAATTGAAGGAACTTGTTATGATGCTGCCGGTATGATTCAGATTGCAGATATTCCATCAAGAGATGTGCTTCTTTCAAAGTTACTTGGAAGCTTCAAGGCTCCAATGAGTTCTTTCGCAAGAGTTATTCAGGCTATTGCAGACAAAGACGGAGAATCTGCTCCTGAAGAAGCAGAGGCTTAATTTACAAACTATTTAACTATTTGAATTATTATTTAATATGGAGGAAATTAAAATGGCAAAGTTATCAATTGAAGAAATTATTGCAGCTGTAAAAGAACTTACAGTTTTAGAGCTTAATGATTTAGTAAAGGCTGCTGAAGAAGAATTTGGTGTTTCTGCTGCTGCAGGTGTTGTAGTTGCTGCAGGTGCTGCTGCAGGCGGCGAAGCTGCTGAAGAAAAGACTGAATTCGATGTAGAATTAACAGAAGTTGGTTCTGAAAAGATTAAGGTTATCAAGGTTGTTAGAGAAATTACAGGTCTTGGTCTTAAAGAAGCTAAGGCAATCGTTGACGGTGCTCCTAAGATTGTTAAGGAACAGATATCTAAGGATGACGCTGAAAACGTTAAGGCTAAGCTTGAAGAAGTTGGTGCAAAGGTTACTCTTAAATAATTTAAACTTTAAATTTTATGACTGCTGCTCATTGGGCGGCAGTCTTTTTTTTGCGGCAGTCTTTTTTATAACAGTTTTTTGTACTAAAAAGTGCTGAATTTACAGCACTTTCAAATTACAATTTAGAAACCATAATTTTAATAATCTTTGAAGCAACAACAGCTGACTCTCGGAAAAAAGCCTCATAATTAACATCACCGCTGTCATCAGCATTATCAGAAATAGCTCTTATAATAACAAAAGGTATTTTATTAAGATAACAGGCATGGGCAATACTTGCACCTTCCATTTCACAGCATATAGGATTAAAAAGCTTCTTTATTCTATATTTTGTTTCATTGTCACCTATAAATTGGTCACCACTTACTACCCTGCCCTTAAAAAAAGGATAGCCTATTTCATTAACTGCTTCTTCTGCAACTTCCATAAGCTCAATGTCAGCCGGAAAAATACTTGTATCAATGCCTGAAATATAGCCAAGCTCATCACCAAGAGCAGAAGTATCAAAATCGTGATACATAGCTTCTGTAGATATTGCAATATCCCCAATAGTCATACCATCAGCCATACCTCCCGCAACACCAACATTTATAATACAGTCCGCTGCAAAATGGTCAATAAGAACCTGAGTGCATAATGCAGAATTTACCTTTCCTATGCCTGATTTAACAAGCACTACACTGTTTGTGCTTTCAGGCAAAGTGCCAAGATAAAAATCAAGTCCCAGAGCTGTCTTTGTAGTCAGAACATTCATATCTTTTAAAATATTGTTAATTTCTGCCTGCATAGCACCTATAATACCAATAGTCATAAGTTACCTCCATATTACTCAACAGTTACACTCTTAGCAAGATTTCTTGGCTTATCAACGTCATTGCCAAGTCCCAGAGCCATATAATAAGCAAATAACTGCTGCGGAATATTAGCCAAAACAGATGTTAATGCCCAATGAGTTCTCGGAATATAAATAACATCATCAGCATATTTTTCAATATCGGAATTGCCCTCCATAGCAATAGCAAGAACCTTTGCTCCTCTGGCTTTAACCTCTCTGATATTGCTTACGGTCTTATCAAAAAGCTTTTCCTGAGTTACAACACCAACAACAAGAGTTGATTTTTCAATAAGTGCAATAGGTCCATGTTTAAGCTCACCTGCAGCATAAGGCTCGGAATGAAGATACGCAATTTCCTTTAACTTGAGAGAGCCTTCCATACCTACAATATGGTCAAGACCTCTGCCTATATAAAATACATTCTTTGAATTAATATATTTATCAACAAATCTCTTTATAGCAGGAGCAGCCTTTGTAAGAATGTCATTAATTTGAGATGGAAGCATATCCATAGCTTGCTTAATGGCATCAAATTCATCCTGAGAAATTGTACCAAGCTCCTGTGCAAAATGCAAAGCAATAAGATACATTGCAATAACCTGTGCAGAAAATGCTTTTGTAGAAGCAACTGCAATTTCAAAGCCTGCAAGAGTATAAAGCACATCATCACTTTCTCTGGCAATAGAGCTGCCGACTGCATTTACAATACCAAGAACTCTTGCTCCCCTTTTTTTAGCAAGCTTTAGTGCTGCAAGAGTATCTGCCGTTTCACCTGACTGTGAAATAACAATCATAAGAGTATTCTCATCAATAAGAGGCTCATTATATCTGAATTCACTTGCCACCTCTGCATTTACAGGTATCTTTACCAGTCTTTCTAAGAGATACTTTCCTACAAGACCTGCATAATAAGCAGTACCGCAGGCTACTACATAAACCTTGTTTATATTTTTAAGTTCTTCCTTGCCAAGCTTTATGCCGTCTAAATGAATAGATTTGCCGTCTTCGGAAAAACGTCTTGAAAGGTTATCTTTAACAACCTTTGGCTGTTCGTATATTTCCTTTAGCATAAAGTGGTCATAGCCGCTTTTTTCAGCAGCCTCAACATCCCACTGATAGGTATAAACTTCTTTTTTAACAGGCTCTCCGTTAATGTTATAAATCTGAATAGAATCAGCCTTTATAACTGCAATTTCTTTGTCATCGAGAATATAGGCATTTTTAGTATAATTAAGAATAGCAGGAATATCACTTGCAATATAGTTTTCTCCCTTGCCAATACCGATTATAAGGGGACTATCCTTTCTTGCTGCAATAAGCCTGTCAGGAAAATCAGTGCAAATAATGCCAAGAGCATAAGAGCCTTCAATTCTTTCAAGAACAAGTCTTACCGCTTCAAGAATATCCTTTCCCTGTGAATAATAATCATCAATAAGATTTACGACAGTTTCAGTATCAGTTTCTGAATGAAACACATAACCCTTTGCCTCAAGCTCTGTTTTAAGCTCCATATAGTTTTCTATAATGCCATTATGCACAACTGCAATTTTACTGTCATTACTAAAATGAGGATGTGCATTTGTATCTGACGGCGCTCCATGAGTTGCCCATCTTGTATGACCTATACCTAAATTGCCATGAATAGGATTTTCTAAAAGAAGATTTCTAAGATTTTGAATTCTTCCTTTAGCCTTTTCAATATCTATTTTTCCATTGTTATAAACTGCAACACCTGCTGAGTCATAGCCTCTGTATTCCAGCTTGCTTAAACCGTTTAGAAGCACAGGCACAGCATTTTTGCTGCCAACATAGCCAACTACACCACACATAATTTTTCCTCCTAACTTAAAAGACCTTCAATAAGTCTTGCAAGTCTTTCAGCTTCTTTTTTAAGCACATTTTTATCTCTGCCCTCTATCATAACTCTTACAATCGGCTCTGTGCCTGACGGTCTGATAAGAACTCTGCCCTCACCGCTGAACTTAGCTTCAAGCTTTTCTATTTCATTTCTTATTGTTTCGTTTGAAAGGTATTCATTTTTTCTCTTGTTATCAACTCTTGCATTTACAAGAACCTGAGGGAGAACTTCCATAACACTTTTAGCTTCAGCCAAGGTCTGTCCTGTCTTTTTAAGGGTAGTAAGAAGCTGTATAGCAGTAAGTATACCGTCACCTGTAGTATTATAATCAAAGAAAATAATATGACCTGACTGCTCACCGCCAAAGCAATCTCCGCATTCTAATATATGCTCTAATACATATCTGTCGCCAACCTTAGTTCTTTCAATATTGATGCCGTTTTTATCACCCATCATAAAAAGACCAAGATTACTCATAACAGTAGCAACAATAGTGTTGTTTTTCAGCTTACCGCATTCTTTCATATATTTGCCGCAGATAGCCATAATAACATCACCGTCAATCATTTCACCATTTTCATCAACAGCAAGACATCTGTCACCATCACCATCAAAAGCAATACCTAAATCGCAGTTGTTATCTACAACAAATTTCTGCAGGCTCTCAATATGAGTTGAACCGCAGTTTAAATTAATATTAGTGCCGTCAGGATTTCTATGAATGGCAAGAACTTCTGCACCAAGGGCAGTAAGTGCCATAGGAGCTGCCTTATATGTAGCACCGTTTGCACAGTCAATTGCAAGCTTAATTCCGTCAAGACTTATATCTGTTGAGGTTTTTAAAAATTCAACATAATTTTCAACTGCATCTTCACTGACAGATTTTGAACCAACCTTATCGCCATAAGGTCTTGGAATTTCATTCCAATTATCAGTCATATAGCTTTCAATTTCAAGCTCTAAATCATCTCTAAGCTTAAATCCCTGAGAATTAAAAAACTTAATACCATTATCCTGAACAGGATTATGAGAAGCACTGATAACAATGCCTGCATCAGCACCATATTTTCTGACAAGATGTGCAACTGCCGGAGTTGGCACAACACCAAGACTTACTGCGTGAGCTCCAACAGAGCATATGCCTGCAATAAGAGCAGATTCAAGCATTTCACCTGAAATTCTTGTATCCATACCCACAATAATCTTAGCTGTATGATTAGTATGCTTAGTAAGCACATAAGCACCTGCTCTTCCAAGTTTATATACAAGCTCAGGAGTAAGCTCTATATTAGCTACACCTCTTACACCGTCTGTTCCAAAAAACTTGCCCATTTTAAATGAACGCCTCCCGTTATTTATTCACTGTATTTATTGAATTTATAATTTTGCAGACTACTGCTTCATATTATTTATATTATACTATATCCCTTAAAATAAGTAAAGTCAATTTTTCTGCTCAAATTTTTAATTATATGAACAAAAGCAGCCTTTTGGCTGCCTTTGCATAATCACAATTATTTTCTCATATCTCTGTTAATGTCAAATATATCAAGCATTTTTTCATCAATCTGCTTTTCCATTACATCAACCATAGCAGAAAATGTATCTATGGCAGTAATAAGAGATACTGAGCTTTCAACAGCTGTTCTTCTTATTTTAAAGCCATCGCTCTTTTTGTTGTTTGCCTTTTTGGGAATATCTACAATAAGGTCTACAACACCGCTTCTGATAGTATCAATAATATTTGGCACACCTTCGCTTATTTTCTTAACAACTTTACAGTCAATGCCTGCTTCCTTTAAGGCTCTTGCAGTGCCCTTTGTTGCTATAAAGTTGCAGCCAAGCTCAACACATCTCTTTGCAATTTCAACAAATGCTTCATGGTCCTTGCTGCCTACTGTTGCTATAATTGTGCTGCCTCTTTTAGGAATAGTAGTACCTGATGCGATAAATCCCTTATAAAGTGCATTTTCAAGATTATATCCAACACCAAGCACCTCGCCTGTTGACCTCATTTCCGGTCCTAAGCTAACCTCAACCTGAGGAAGCTTTTCTGTAGAAAACACAGGAACCTTAACTGCAACAACATCGGGCTCATTGGCTATACCTGTTTCATAACCCATATCAGCAAGCTTTTCCCCAAGCATTACTCTTGTTGCAATATCAATTACAGGCACACCCGTAACCTTTGTAATATAAGGGACTGTTCTTGAAGAACGCGGATTAACCTCTATAATATTAAGCTCACCCTTAAAATCAATAAACTGAATATTAATCATACCTATAACTTTAAGTGCTATAGAAATCCTCTTTGTAACATCCATAATCTGAGCTTTCATATCATCACTTATATGCTGAGGAGGATATATTGAAATACTGTCACCGGAATGAACACCGGCTCTTTCAAGATGCTCCATAATACCGGGAATATACACATCTGTACCATCACATATTGCATCTACTTCTATTTCTCTGCCCATTAAATATCTGTCTATAAGAACAGGATTTTTATGGTCTTTTTCAAAAGCATCCTCAAGGTATTTTATAAGCTGCTCATTATTATATGTGATTTCCATACCCTGACCGCCAAGAACATAGCTTGGTCTTACAAGAACAGGAAAACCAAGCTTTTCAGCAGTTTCAATACCCTCCTGAACACTCCATACACCCTTACCCTTTGGTCTTGAAATTCCGAGAGATTCAAGTACGGCATCAAACTTTTCTCTGTCCTCAGCTTCATCAATCTGCTCAGGAAGTGTGCCAAGAATAGGAATATTCATTTCATCAAAGAAGTTTGCAAGCTTAATAGCTGTCTGACCCCCAAACTGTAATATAACACCATCAGGCTTTTCGGTTTCAACTACATTCAATACATCTTCTTCTGTCAATGGCTCAAAATAAAGCTTGTCAGCAGTATCAAAGTCAGTTGATACTGTTTCAGGGTTGTTATTTACTATGATTGTTTCAACGCCTGCTTTTTTCAGTGCTTTTATAGAATGAACAGAACAGTAGTCAAATTCTATACCCTGCCCAATTCTGATAGGTCCTGAACCTATAACCATTACCTTTTTGTTATCTGTTACCTTAACCTCTGTTTCAGTATCATAGCTTGAATAATAATAAGGTGTTACCGCCTCAAACTCTCCTGCACAGGTGTCAACCATTTTAAATACAGGCATAATATCCCACTTTTTTCTAAGTGCGTAAATATCAGGAGGTATACAGCCTACAAACTTGCTTATAGCCTTATCTGAAAATCCTTTTTCCTTGAAATATCTAAGATTTTCTTCTGTAAAGTCATCAAGTGACATAGACTTTAATTCTTCTTCCATTTCAACAAGATTTGCAATTTTTGATACAAAGAATAAATCCATACCTGTAATTTGACAAACCTTTTCAACCTTATATCCTCGTCTTAACATTTCCGCAAGGTCGAATAATCTTTCATCATCAGGAGTAACAACTCTCTTTTTAAGAGTTTCAAGATCTCTTGCACTGCTGCTTTTTCTCTCTAAACCATACTGACCGATTTCAAGAGAACGTATACCCTTTAAAAGTGCAGCTTCAAAGCTCTTGCCAATACTCATTATTTCACCTGTAGCCATCATCTTTGTGCCAAGAGTTCTCTTAGCACCAAAAAATTTATCAAAAGGCCATCTTGGAAACTTTAATACAACGTAGTCAATAGTTGGTTCAAAACAAGCCATAGTCTTTCCTGTTACAGCATTTTTAATTTCATCAAGATTATAGCCTAATGCAATCTTGGCACCAACCTTTGCAATCGGATAACCTGTTGCCTTCGAAGCAAGTGCAGAAGAACGGCTGACTCTGGGGTTGATTTCAATAACAGCATAATTATAGCTGTTAGGGTCAAGAGCAAACTGAACATTACAGCCGCCCTTTATTTCTATTGAATTAATGATGTTAATTGCTGCACTTCTTAACATCTGATATTCTCTGTCTGAAAGTGTCTGAGCAGGAGCTACTACAATACTGTCACCTGTATGTACACCAACAGGGTCAACATTTTCCATACTACAAACTGTGATACAGTTTCCTGCACCATCTCTCATTACCTCAAACTCTATTTCTTTCCAGCCTGCTATACTCTTTTCAATAAGAACCTGTCCCACTCTTGAAAGGTGAATTCCCTGTGTACAGATTTCTCTAAGCTCTGATTCGTCATGAGCAATACCTCCGCCTGTACCGCCAAGAGTGTAAGCAGGTCTGACTATAACAGGATAGCCTATACTGTTTGCAAAATCAATAGCTGAATCAACATCTGTAACAATATCACTTTCCACTATAGGCTGATTGGTTCTTTCCATAAGCCTTTTAAAGCTGTCACGATCCTCACCTTCTTTAATAGACTCTATAGAAGTACCAATGACCTTAACATTATATTTATCAAGAATACCGGCATCATAAAGCTCACAGCTTAGGTTAAGACCTGTCTGACCTCCCATGCCTGCAATAATACTGTCGGGACGTTCCTTTGCGATAACCTTTTCAATAAAATCTATAGTCAACGGTTCAATATAGGTATAATGTGCCATACCTAAATCTGTCATAATTGTAGCAGGATTTGAATTGACAAGTACAACCTCAATACCTTCTTCTTTTATAGACTCACACGCCTGTGTGCCGGAGTAGTCAAACTCAGCTGCCTGACCGATAACAATAGGACCTGAGCCTATTACTAAAACTTTCTTAATAGAATTGTCCTTAGGCATGAGCTTTCACCTCCTCAATAAATTTTAAAAATCTGTCAAATAAAACCTGTGTATCAAGGGGTCCCGGACTTGCTTCAGGGTGGAACTGTACTGAATAAATCGGCTTTGTCTTATGTCTGATACCCTCGATACTTCCATCATTTACATTTATAAATGTAGCCTCTACATCTTCTGTCAAGTCACAAACCACAAATTCATGATTCTGACTTGTAATATATACTCTGCCTGTCTTAACGTCTTTGACAGGGTGATTGCCTCCATGGTGACCAAATTTTAATCTCTTTGTGTTGCAGCCAAGAGCAAGACTTATAAGCTGATGTCCAAGGCATATACCAAGAACAGGCATTCCTGTATCAATAAGTGTTTTTACAGTTTCAACAACTGTTGGTATATCCTTTGGATCTCCGGGGCCATTACCAAGGAAAATTGCATCAGGATTTACTTTTAAAATTTCCTCCGGAGAAGTAAATGCAGGAAATACACTTAACTTACAGCCTCTCTTTGCTAAATCTCTTATTATGCCCTGCTTAATGCCGCAGTCCAATACTGCAAGATGAGTACCGCCTCCATTTATTGTATAAGGCTCATCAATTGTGGTTTCTTTAACCGCATAAGCATTTGTATAGGTATCAAATTTCTGCTTAATCTGACTAGGAGTTAAATCATTCACTCTTGTTGTAATGATACCTCTCATAGTGCCGTTATCTCTTAAAACCCTTGTTAATGCCCTTGTGTCAACACCTTCGATACCCATAATCTTGTTCTGTTTTAGAAAGCCCTCAAGAGTCATTTCACATCTCCAGTTGTTAGGCACATCACATTTTTCTCTTACTACAAACCCTTTTAAAAAAGGCTTTCTGCTTTCCATATCTTCAAGATTGATACCATAGTTTCCAATAAGAGGGTATGTCATTGTAACAATCTGACCTGCAAAGGACGGGTCGGTTAATGTTTCCTGATAGCCTGTCATACCTGTAGTGAACACAACTTCACCAACAGTTTCCTTAATATAACCAAAGGCATTACCCTTGAAGCGGACACCGTTTTCAAGTATCAGTTCAGCTTTAATGGTTTTTTCCATTGTTAAATACATCTCCTTAAATCATTTTTCATATCCATACAAGCCTGTCTTGCTGCTAAAGCAAAGCTGCGTTCATCTGCATAACAAGTCTTATACTGCTCTTTCTGATGTGCAGCAATAATACCTCTTGATGAATTTACAATTGCACCAATACCATCTTTGAAGCATACTGCAAGATCTTCTGCCTTACCGCCCTGAGCACCATAGCCGGGTACAAGGAAAAATGTATGAGGCATAACCTCTCTTAATCTCTTAGCCTGTTCAGGATGTGTCGCACCAACCACAGCACCTACAGAGCTGTAGCCATGCTCTCCGATTAATTCTTCTCCCCATTTTTCAATAAGAACGCCTACTTTTTCATAGAAAGGCACACCATCAACAAGTAAATCCTGAGTTTCACCGCTATTAGGATTAGAGGTCTTTGCAAGTACAAAAAGTCCCTTTTCATAATCCTTGCAATCCTTTAAAAAAGGAGTAATTGAATCAGAGCCTAAATATGGATTAAGAGTTATAAAATCCTGTGCAAAGTCACTGTCATAGGTATTTTCCCCTATTTTAACCTTACCAATATGTCCGTCTGAATAAGCTTCAGCAGTAGAAGCAATATCACTTCTTTTAATATCACCTATTACAATAAGTCCTTTGCTTTTTGCATATTCACAGGTTTTTGCATAAGCCTTTAAGCCTTCAATACCATATCTTTCATACATTGCAATCTGTGGCTTTACAGCCGGCACAATATCAAAAACCGCATCTACAATTTTCTTATTGAATTTAAGCATTGATTTTGCAGCTGCTTTTTGAGTATATCCATATTTTGCAAAATATTTTTCAGTAATATAACCGGGAATCATATTAAGTCTTGGATCAAGACCAACTACTGTAGGATTGCCTGTTTCAATAATTTTGTCAATAAGCTTATCAATAATCATTTTGTCTGTACCTCCTTATTTTGTAAGCACTCCGTTGTCTACAACAATTTCTCCTCCAACTATTGTATATAAAATCTTACCCTTAACCTTTCTTCCCCCAAAAGGTGTATTTTTAGCCTTTGATACCATAGTATTTACATCTATTTCATATTCAGCACAAGGGTCGGCAACAGTAATATCAGCAACTGTGCCTTTGCCTAAATTACCCTTGTTAATTCCAAGAATTTTAGCAGGATTTGCACTCATTTTTTCAACAAGCTCATATGGTGTTAAAACACCTTTTTCAACAAGCTCTGTGTTTGAAAGTGCAAAGCTTGTTTCAAGACCTATAATTCCATTTGCTGCATTTTCAAATTCACAATTTTTATCATCAATATGATGGGGTGCATGGTCTGTTGCAATACAATCAATTGTTCCGTCACCAAGAGCTTCTATAATAGCAGCTCTGTCCGCCTTGCTTCTTAACGGCGGGTTCATTTTAAAATTAGCATCATAATCAGTAATATCCTCATCACATAAAGTAAAGTGATGTGGTGTGGCCTCTGCTGTTACTGAAAGTCCCTTTGCCTTTGCCTGTCTTATAAGCTCAACACTTCCTGCTGTACTCATATGGCAAAGATGAAGCTTTGCACCTGTAGACTGTGCAAGTATAATTTCTCTGGATACCATAATATCCTCTGAATCATTGCCTATACCCTTTAATCCAAGAATTGCAGCCCGGTTCCCGGCATTCATTGAACCTTTTGCAAGTCTTATTTCCTCACAATGGTCAAAAACAGGGAGATTAAACATTTTTGAATATCTCATGGCATTTTTCATAAGAGCCGGATTATCAACTGATTTTCCGTCTTCTGATATAGCGCAGGCACCGGCCTTTGCCATTCTGCCTATATCAGCAAGCTCCTCACCTTTTTGTCCTTTTGTTATAGCACCAATAGGAAGCACATTTATAACTCCCTCTCTTTCTGCTTTCATTTTAACATAAGAAATCATAATTTCATTGTCAGTTACAGGGTTAGTATTAGGCATAGGGCATATAGTGGTAAAGCCTCCCATTGCACCTGCCCTTGTGCCTGTTGCAATAGTTTCCTTGTTTTCGTATCCTGGTTCTCTTAAATGAACATGAAGGTCAATAAGTCCCGGCATTACCCATTTCCCCTGTGCATCAATTACATTATCTGCATTAATATCAATATTCTTTTCAACTCTTTCTATAATACCGTTATTAACATAAATATCCATTATATCGTCAATATTGTTTGCAGGGTCAATAACTCTGCCGCCCTTAATTAATATATCAGCCATATTTTTACCTCCTTTTTAGTTATTTTCAGTCAAAAGTTTAAGTATAGCCATTCTGACCGCCACACCGTTTTTAACCTGCACATTTATTACTGAATGTTCACCGTCAATTACTTCTGTGCTAAGCTCTATGCCTCTGTTTACAGGTCCCGGGTGCATAACAAGCACGTCTTTTTTAGCATATTTAAGCACTTCCTTATTTACCCCAAAAAGACTTGAATATTCTCTTAAATTAGGGAAAGGCATATTCTTCTGTCTTTCAAACTGTATTCTAAGTCCCATTACAACATCTGAATTGGCAACTGCCTCCTGAATATCTGTTGTAACATTTACTCCAAGAGTTTTCATTGAGTTGCTTACAAGAGTTGAAGGTCCTGCAAGAGTAACCTTTGCTCCTAACTTCGTAAGACCAAAAGCATTACTTCTTGCAACCCTTGAATGAGAAATATCACCAAGAATTGTTACCTTTAAATCCTTAAATCCCCCTTTTCTTTCCATTATGGTATAAAGATCCAAAAGTGCCTGAGTAGGATGCTCATTTGAACCGTCACCTGCATTTACAACACTAGCTTTTACATTTTTTGCAAGAATATGTGCCGCACCGGTAAGCTGATGGCGTATAATCATAACATTTGTACCCATTTGGTCAAGTGTAGCACCTGTATCTATAAGGCTTTCTCCCTTTAACACACTGCTTGTTGCAACACCTAAATCCTTAACAATTGCTCCCTGATAATCTCCGGCAAGCATAAAAGACATTTTTGTTCTTGTGCTGTTTTCATAGAACAGGGTAACTATGCTGCTTTTTGACAAATCATTTGTTCTTAGTGACGGATTGTCAATTTTTGCTTTCATTTCTTTGGCAGTAGTAAGAATTGTCATAATTTCATCTGCCGATAAATCTCTGAGTCCAAGTAAATCTTTTCTGTTATACATAATATACCTCCATTCTATATTCTCCTGCAAAATTAAAGGGCAATAAAGAAAATATTTTTAGAAACACTTTCTCCGTTGCCCTTTATGATTAAAACAATTATTAACAAAACTATAAAAAAAATAGGAAAGAAAAACATTAAAACCATTATATGATTTAATTAAATCGTATATTTTAGACATCATAGTCATTTCCTCCTATTTGCATATTCAAATTTTTATATCTTATAAATTTTATCAGATTACGGCTCATTTGTCAACCAAAATAAAACCATAATCCACGAAATATAAATTGCAATATTAAATGTCAAAACGCTGTGGACACAATGGTAATAATCCGCAACGACTTACAGCTTGAATTTGCGTAAAATATGCTTGAAAAGTATATAGCCTAAAAGCTGAAGTATCTTTCAAGCTGTTTAATAAATAATATAATTTTAAAACTAATATTTATTGTTTTTTATTATTATTGACATTTAATTTTCTGTTAATTTTTTTTTAATAATTTGGATGTATGATAATAAAAAATTGAAAGGAGATTTTATTATGTTATTTAAAAAAAGTATGGCTTTGTTAATTGCTGCTGCGATGATAACATCATCATTTGAAGCAGTATATGCAGCTGATGCATCTGAATCAGGACAGCTGCAAAATTTTGGAGAAGTGCCGCCCGAAAAACCCGAAGGTGAAGCACCTGCCGAAATGAGAGAAAGACCTGAAGGCGAAGCACCTGCCGAAATGAGCGAAAAGCCTGAAGGCGAAGCACCTGCCGAAATAGGTGAAAAGCCTGAAGGCGAAGCACCTGCCAAAATGGGCGAAAGACCTGAAGGCGAATCACCTGCCGAAATGGGTGAAAGACCTGAGGGTAATATGCAGGGAAGTGCAGAACAGGTTGTTTCTTTACCCTTTAAGGATATTTCAGAGAACGATTGGTATTATGAAGCTGTTTTTAAATCTTATATGATGGGATTGGTTTCAGGCACAAGTGATACCGAGTTTTCGCCAAAATCACAGCTGACAGGCGGTGCGGTGCTTTTAATGCTGTATAGAGCAGACGGAAACAGCGTATCTGAAAATTCAGAGGGAAATTGGTATGATGAGGCTGTTGAGTGGGCAAATGCCAATTCAATTATAACAGGCGAATGGAGCTTTGATCCTGCAGGCGCTCTTACCAGAGAAGCAATGATGAAAATTATATATAATTACCTTGAATATAAGGGAATAGATCAGTCAGAGGAAGGTTCTGTTTCCGAATTTTCAGATTCAGATGATGTGGCTGAATATGCACTTTCAGCAGTAAAATGGCTTGTAGGACAGGATATTGTTCATGGCGATGAAGGCAGATTACGCCCAAATGATACTCTTACTCGTGCGGAAATGATGTATATACTTATGACTGTACTTGATAAATACAGCTTGGGAACAGAACTTAACAACGGTATGAGAGCTAATCCAAAGGAAAATGGCATGGATGGCGGAGCTCCTGATGGTATGGGTGATAAAGCACCAGGCGGCTTTGGCAGCGGTTCACAGACTGTTGATCAGGGAACGGCAGCTGCAACCATAACAGAAGACGGAACCTACACTGATGAAACCTATACCTCTACAGGCGACGATGAAAATGCTTTGAGAGTAGACGGTGCTGCTGTTGTTCTTGACGGCATAACCGTCAATAAAGACGGCGGCTCGTCATCAAATACCGAAACAGGCGATTTTTATGGTATGAATGCAGCACTCTTGGCAACTGACGGTGCAAATGTTACAATAACAAATTCAACAGTCAATTCATCAGCTCAGAATGGTAACGGTATATTTAGCTATGGCAGCGGAACTATTGTAACCGTATCCGACACAAATATTACTACGACTGCCGATAATTCAGGCGGTATACAGACAACAGGCGGAGGTACAACAATTGCAAATAATCTTACTGTAAACACAAGCGGCAGCTCTGCAGCTGCTATTCGTTCCGACAGAGGAGGCGGAACTGTAACTGTTGACGGAGGAAGCTATACCTCAAACGGATACAATTCTCCCGCAATATACTCAACCGCAGATATAACTGTTTCAAACGCTGAATTGACCGCAAATAACTCCGAAGCTCTTGTTATTGAGGGAAAAAACTCAATTGAACTTGAAAATTGTCAGGTTTACGGAAATATGAGCGACACAAAGGGCACAAGCTCAGATGAGAATGTTCACAATGTTATGATATATCAGTCTATGTCAGGTGATGCCGACGTGGGAACATCTGAATTTACAATGAAAGGCGGAACTCTCACAGGCAGCAACGGTGATATGTTCTATATAACAAATACTCATTCCATAATTAAACTTACTGATGTTGCTATAGAAAATAATGATACAGATTCTCTGTTTATGCTGATAAGCGGCAACAGCGCTTCAAGAGGCTGGGGCAGTGCAGGAGCAAACGGAGCACAGGCAGAGCTTACCGCAGACAATCAAAGCATTGACGGAAATATAGAGGTTGATACAATTTCAACTCTTGATTTCAGTCTTGAAAACGGTACTGTTCTTACAGGAACAATAAATATTGTTGACAATGCACAGGGCGGTACAGCAGTAAATGATAATGCTGTAATTTCCATAGACAGTACAAGTACGTGGAATCTTACAGGTGATTGTACAATAACCTCTCTTGAAAATAAGGGTACAATTAACTATAACGGTTATACAATAACTCTTGCAGACGGTACGGTGCTTAACGGTTAATCAGACAGGAGATAGACTCCCGCTTCTATAAGTGTCGGGTAAGATTTTATTATAACCGGCGGGAGTACAATCTCCCATCTGATTAAGCCGCCGAAAGCGGTTTATAATCGACATTCATAAAGAAAAATGCTGTAACCGCCTTATCCGACGGTCACGTCAATCTAATTTTGAAATAATATTGTAATATAAAATAAAGTCAAAAAAAGTGTAAAAACTTATTGACGTGATATTTTACAAAAATGATATTGATTTTATTTATAAAGTATAGTATAATGTAAGTACAAAAAGAAAAGCGAGTACTAGTAATACCCGCCTTTCCCCAGCACCCATTTAAAAGATGGTCGGTTGGCGATAAAAATTTATGTAGGAATTTCACCTACACATTAAGAACCGCTTTCCTATTTGCGAACAGGGCGGTTCTTTTTGTTATGTAAAACCTTAAAAGTTACAACTAAACACTGCAGTTTAAACAGAAAATATTTAACTGCATATATGAAGCAAATAACATCAAAAGCTGTCATAACTGTCTCACCTCCTTTCACAGAGGCTCGACCAACCACCCTTTAGCAAAGTGCTTAAAAATATTATACCGCAGAAATTGCCAAATGTAAATAATTACTTGGTTTTTACGACAACTCGGCTGAACAGTGTATTGACTGAGTAAAGCCTTAAGCACTCTTATACTATCCTCATCCACATCTACAGCATCAATGTATATCTATTTTCCCTCAAACTTTTGTATAATAAAGGGAATAAAGCTCCCACTCCTACAGACATATATGAATCTCATCACCTGTCGTATTCGACGATAAAAGCAGCCTGCTTTCGGGGTTATCTACGCCGGTGAAAACCTTTCAGCATTTTCCGGAGTGAACGTTAATTACAGCGTAAAACAAAAAATACAAAACACTGTTAAAATTTTTGTAATGTCATACATAATGACATAAAGGAGCAAGACTTTTAAAATTGCTACTTATTATATAAAATTTATCATAGAAGAATTAAATTTCAAAAAATTTCAAACCCTCATAATTTGCGAAGCTTATCCGCCATTTTACTTCAATAACCGATTTTACGGTTTTACTTCCAAAATTGTATTGACATATTTCATATATCAAAAAAAGGTGCATTAAAGCACCTTTAAATCACTCAGGCTTAGCAGGAAATTCAACATCAAAGGGGAAACCCTCCTGTGTTGGCAAATCCCTTAAAGCCTGTCTGTATTTGACCAAATCACTTTTTAAAAAATCACTGAAATTTTTAAAAAATGATGTTATATTTTCCGTATTTAAGCCTATTCTGTCAAATGCAACCTCTTTATCACTTTCTTCAAGAAGCTTGTTTCTCAATTTTCTTGCAAGCTCTGCGGCAGTTTCTTCATTTTTATCTGCAACTGCATTTTTATAAGCCTTTTCAATTGCATCATAGGATTCAGACCTTATTTTTTCAGCAATATTTTCTATTTTAGCAATTCTTTTTTCATCTTTTACAATAATATCCATAAAAAACCTCCTTAATATATAGCACAGGCTACTGCAAGACCACCGTTGTTAAAAGCCGCACCATAAGATGCTAAACTACCTTCAGCCGTAACTACTCTGAAGCTTCGGCAGGATTGAGTATCTGTAGAACGCAGAGTATAACTAAGAGCTATATTATCTTTATATTTAATTCTGTCAGAATTTATTAAATCCTTAAAATAATCAAATTGAGTACCCTGCAAAACATCAGCATCTCCACTGCCTTCTTTTATTCCGAAAATTTCAGTAACAGAAGGCAGCCAGAATTTATCTCTTGTAACATAAAAACTATTTACATTGCCATCTGTTTCATATATTGAATTTGTTGTCGTAATATTGTCGACTTCTCCAACTACATTTAAAAAATCACTGTCAAGCCCATACATAAAACCATTCATCAGAGTTGATGGGGGTCTGTCAAATTTAGTTTGAGAATAAACCATATCAGCCTTTGCCTTGTCACTGTTTAAAATACAGCGGATATTTGATTCCTTCCAGTTGCTTGAGCCTGCTGAAGCTCTGGCAATATAATTCATATTAGAGACTGTACCATCGGCAGCACCAAGATTTGTGCCTGAACTTCCTTCCGTTACGGATACACTTTCAACAGCAGCAGTATCAGAATTTGAAGAATATGTTCTGATTGCAGTATCTGCTGCATTCTTATTGGTAGTATCCCAAGGGAACATAATAATACCGCCCGGGGGAATATTTTGTGTAATAGTAAACTGATATGTTTTGCCTCCGCCTTTGTCTTCATAAAATCCGGCAGGCAGGGTAAAATTGTATGTACCTGCACTAAGCTCTGTTTCGCAGTAATATAAGGCTTCTGCACTGTCAAAAGCAAATTTGTCTATTACATTATGAGTATACAGTGTCATACTATACTGATAAGTTCCTGCAGGGTCTGAATTATTATTATGAGCCACAACGTCCCACACAATTTCACCATAGTCATTATGACTGCACTTTAATTGTGTTCCCACAGGAAAAACTTGTGACCCATGTCCAAGCCTTATGATTTTCTGCACCTTTTCCCATGTCATTTTGTTATTTTCCTCAATGGCTTCTGATATTCTTTTATCAACATTATCCATAATCGGCGTACCATTCACAAGATAATCCTTTGCATTTACGGTATTTTTAAATTTTGCAACACCGTCAGTTCTAAATTCAACCGTATTAAAATCGTTGCCTATAACAAGCTTCTTTTCACCACTCTGAAAATACGAATTGTTGTTTGCCTGAATATTAACACCCTTTTCGGTATTAATATTAAGCTGTTTAAAATTGTCATTCCATTCAGCCTCTGTATAGGTAATGCCTGCACTTTCACTATCAAAGCTGATATATGAATCATCACTTACAATTTTAAGGGTTTCATTACCTTTTATAATATTCTCGGCACCTTTTTTCTGAGTAAGCCTTATTATATCAGCTTTTTCATTTTTGACAATAAATTCTCCTGTATTTTCAAACTGAATACCGTTTTTTACTTCTTCTGCAGGTTCACCATCGCCAATTCTAATAAACCAGTCTGAATTTTTATCTACATTATTAAGTATTCGTATTCCTGTTTTGTCACCAATTTCAATAAAGCCTATATTGCCGTCATCATCTTCACAGAAAATAATTTTGTCAGCCCTTATTTCCTTTCCGTTAAAATCACCCTCTGCAATTTCATTAACCTTTTGTTCCATACTTTCAGCCAAATCAGTCAGATATGTGTAAACAGAGGGGCTTGCCTTTGTCGGCACAAGTCCGCCTATAGCACCTGAGGATAAAATACTGATTTTTACAGTGTTGGTTGAAAGCAAATCACCGCCAAAAAGTGCTACAGAAAGCACTCCTCTTTCCTGAAGCACCTCCCATGGTATAATACATTTTCCGTTTTCCACAAAAATATCATATACCTTATTTCTATTGCCAAACTGAGCTACAACAGGCTCTTTATCCTGCCATTGGCTTCCAAGCTCAAATTCGGCATACAGTTCATTTCTGGCAAAAGATACCAGATTTAGTTTGTCTGTTCTTTCAAGGCATTGACCATCTGCCTTGAATTTAATACTAATCATAAAATAATACCTCCTATATAATTTATTTAGAACATTTGTTCTATCTTCATTATACAGGAGGTATTGTCCAATAAAAATCCCTTTTTATTTAATCATATCTTCTGTGGCAGCCTCACCCTTTGAGTTGACAGATTTTCCGTCTGCACCAATCCAATAATTAATTTCACTTAAAAGAGGAGTTTCAGAAGCATTTTTATATTGAGAATTTACTGTAACTGAGCCGATTTCATCAGGCTTAGCACCATTATATGATACAACACCTGAAACATCATAATTATATTCATCAGCCTTATCGGTAAAAAGCTTAATATTTTCAGCACCATTATTATAAGCCTTGAGATTAACAATTTTAATTTCAGGATTATAATTTGTAGTAAGTCCGTTTGCAAGATTATCATAGGTCTTGCAGTTTATAAGAATATGCTGAACACCAACATTTTCTCCGCCCATTTTAAAGCCATTGTTGCCGCCTGCACCATAAGGAGTTTCAGTGCCGTCTTCATTAAGTCTTAAACCGTTTTTATATGCTTCACAATTTTCAAGTGTAACAACGCCTATAGGGCCTGAATTCATCTTAGTATATAAATCCCAGCCATCATCTACATTATGATGTGACTTACAGTTTACAAACTTATTTCCGTCACCGACAGTAAGCTTAGCACCAAAACCGTCTGCATTAATCATTGACGGGTCGCAGTTATTATATGACTCACAATCCTTAATAAGATTATAGCAAGGCCAATATGGCTGAGAACCGCTGACTCTGCTCATTTGGAAGCCTAAGTCGCCATTATCGTGGAATACACAGCCTTCAATTACATTATAAGAGCCTCCAAGATGATAAGCCTTAAGATTATCGCCTGAATTTCTGAACTCAATATTCTTTATATACCAGTAGTCACCTGAATGGCTCACAAGATTAGTCTTTTTCTGACCGTCAAGCACAACACTCTTTCCTTCTTCTGCCTGAATAGTCTTATAAGCACCCTCCTTGCCGTTATCACCTAAATAAATAGTGATTGGTTCTTCTCTGTTATAGACACCCTCTTTAAGAATAAGTGTCTGTCCCGCCTGAAGAATACCAACTGCTGTGTCAAGGTCATAAGGACTGTCATAGGTACCCTTGCCCTCAAATGTGCCGTCAACAGAAGCATAAATTTCAGAAGCGGAATTTGCAGCCTTCTGATAAATTGTTTCTTTAACTGTAAGAGGCTCATAGCTTGTTAAATTGCAGGCATCTGACGGAGTAAACACTGCAACAAGCTTGTTTGTACATTCAGGATTAAGCTTAGCAGTAAACTCTGTGCTGCTGTCCATTGGCTGATCCTGTGCAATAACAGTATTGTTCATTATAACGGTAACTCTGCCCTTTACCCCTGATGTAAGACCAAGTTTAAAGGTATATTCATCATCAGTTGAATAGGTTTTTTCTTTAAATGTAAGCTGAGGGGTTATTGTTTGGGATTCAGAGCTTTCAATAGTCTGGTCAGTAGCCTTTACAGTTTCATAAAAGCTTACATTTGATACATCAATATCTGCCCATCTGGCACCAAAGAAGCCTACATAATAATTATCAGGATTTTGTGTAAATAAGAAGCTGTCATCATAATAATATTTTTCAATTGTTTCTTCTGTCTGATAGTTATAGCACTTAGTATAAATACCGCCGTTCATTCTCTCAATAGTGAGTTTGTAGCTGTTTCCCTCTTTTGGAAAATCCGAACTGACTGCATAAGGTCCTATTCTTGTGCCTCCGCCGTCAATAGCTTCAACACCCTCTCTTACAAGAAGATTTATTTTATTTACAACCTTATTTTTTTCATAGCTTGCCTTAGACGGATCAGTAGGCCAGCCGGTACCGCTATAGCCGCCTAATATAGCCATATTTGAAGCAAAAGCCTTACCGCTGTTTGCAGGAACTGCAACGTTTTCTGAATCATGCTTGGCATCAGCTTCATTTATAACAATGTCGCCATTTTCATTTTCAAGAGGAACTGCATCTCTTATCATAATACCAAAAGCTTCCTGCCCGTTTCTCTTGGTGTCATCATTATCGTGTTCAAGATATTTATTTACTTTAACATCAGCAGTAAGCCTGAAATTATCTTCAGCCTTAACAGAAGTAAAATAATAGGTCATACCGTCTTGGTCATTAGTAATCTTACCGGTACCGTTCCAGTTTCTTACATTAATTGTGCCATTAACCGTACCATATTCTTCAGCAGTAACCTTTGTATCATCGGCAGTGCCATAGTCACTTGCCTGACCAAAGCGTGAATCTCTCCACTTATTTTCCATAGTTTCAACAATTGTTACAGGAAGCTCAATCTCCTTATAACCATCAGCTTTTATAACTACAGAAGTTGTGCCTGCTGCCAAACTGCTGAATTTTGAAGTATCAACAGTATATTCAATATTTTCTTCGTCACCATTGTCATACATTAATACAACAGTCATATCAGAATTATCAAAGCTTTCTCCAACTGCATAAGTTGTTCTAGGATATTTTTTAACAACAATACCCTGTGGCTGTTTTTCTTTAACTTCAATTTTAAATTCTGCCTTAGCCTGAGGATTTGAAACAGAAGAAACAGTTATTGTCCTTTCGCCTGCTGATTGGCTGTCAAAACCTGAAACAGTGTATTCACCGCTCTTTAATGCTTCTGAAATTTGTTTGCCTGATTTTGTATTAAACTCAGCCAAAACCTCCATACCTCTTGGGTCAAATTCATCGTTTAAGTAATAAACTGTTTTAACAGGAGCTGTAACTGTAATATTATTTATTAAGCTGTCGCTTATTTCAATTGCAAAGGAGTCTGATTTTGAAGACACCAAGCCCTTTGATGTAACGAGCTTAACCTCTATATTTTTTCGTCCCTCATAGTTAAGCCTGCTTCCGTCTTTAACTTCATTGCCTAAAATTGAAAGAGTATATTCGCCTTCTTCAAGAATTTTGCTTGTGCCGTTTGAATATTCAGCCTGAACCTCAAGTCCCTCTGTTCTCAATGCTTCATTTTTAGCATATGTTGTTTTAATTGGAGGATATAAAACTTCAATAGAGGTACATTCAAGATTTTCAACATCAACATCGATTGTTGTTTCTGCTCCGCCCTTTGAAAGGGTCACTGTTTGAGTGCCAAGCTGTTTTGAATTAAAATTTTTAACAAGGAAATCTTCAGTTTCCTCCTGAGAGCCGTCATCATAAGTAACTATGCCCTTTAAGCCTGTTGTGTCAAAATCTTCGCCATATACATATTTTGTCTTTACATCGCCCTCAACAGAAAGTGAAACAGCCTTTTTGGTAATAACCTCAAAGCTTACATCAGTGAATGTTGCCTTTGCATTTCTTGCAATATAAAGGCAAGGATAAATTTCATCTTCGAATGCTGACATTTCAATAGTCTGTGATTTATCATCACAGCTTAAAGTATATGTATTGCCTGATTTTTTTATAGAAAGCTCAAATGTGCCTAAATTTTCTCCTTTTGATGCAAAGCTGTCAGAAAGAGCTTCGCCTATTGTTTTTTCAGCAGAATTAGCTCTTGAAACAGCAGTTATAGCCATATCTGCATCTTTTTTAGCACCATAGCTGCCAATATAAATTCCGTCATCATATTTTAAATCATCTGCTTTATGATATAGGGAATCCAAAACACCAATACCAACTGACCCCTGCTGAGAATTGCTGCTGTCATCAAACATACTGTAGGCATCAATATTTACCTTTGCACTTAACGAAAAATCCGTATCTAAGCTAATCTCATTAGCATAATATATTATACTGTCCTCGTCATTAGAAAATTTTCCGTTATTTACCTTTGTGTTTTCCATAACAACTGTTGAGCCGTCAACGGTTATGGCAAAATCATTTTCACCTTCTTTACCTGTCCAGCCTGACTGCCAATTTGTATCTGCAAATGCAGTAATAATACCCATATTGCTGAAAACCATTGATGCTGCAAGAGTTAAGCATATTAATTTTCTTTTCAATTAAATAACCTCCTCACTTGAATATATATTTTAATTATACATTTATTTCAGGTTAAAATCAACAAAAAGAAATAATTATATTAATAAAGATTTTTTATTGATTTTTATTATATCAAAAGCTTCCCTTGCAGGGACAGTTCCTCAAAAAGAATACTCCCTGTAATATCCTCCCTGCATCAGAACATTTTACGAAGTAAAATGCAAGCCTTCGTCTTGTCGGATTAATCTTTCCGATTCAATGGAGGGGGACCGGCTTTGCAACTACACCCTTATGCCTCCCTTGCCTAAAGGGAGGGGGACCGGCTTTGCCGGTGGAGGGATACAAGATTTTGTGAGAACTGTCCCTCAAAAAGAATACCCTTGTAATATCCTCCCTGCAAATGCGAGCATTTGCTTCCCTCCTTTAGGCAAGGAGGGCTTATAAAGCAGAACTACGTTCTGTCGGATAAGTCTTTCCGATTCAATGGAGGGGGACCGGCTCTGCCGGTGGAGGGATACATTGTAGGGGCGAGCATTGCTC
>CAZZLN010000023.1:0-26295 GCA_964654945.1 uncultured Lachnospiraceae bacterium | reverse complement strand
GGCAAAAGATATTATATCTCGCTTAATGAAGCGATAAACGCAACCTATCTGCCCGCTGATGAGCGAAAACGCTTAGAGGGCGGAAAGCTGAAGGTGTATGATGAAGAAACATATGAAGTCACTGAATCCGAAGGCAGCTATTATTATAAGATAAACTTAGATAAAACATCAGATACCTTTGGTGATATAACAGTTTTCAGAGCCACTCCCGAAGATGAAAATATCTTCGGTGAGCTTGCCTTCTCTCTTAAGTCTAAAAATTATGTAGGCACAACAGACGTAAACGGCAGAATGATTTTCGTAGACGAATACGGCTCGCCTCTGTCGGTAGCGGAGATTTGTCAGAGAATAGGCGAAACCTTTATACTAAGGGAGATTTATGTTCCCGAGGGTTACCGAACGGTTGTAGACGAGGTTTATCTCAGGTTTGAAAATGACCGTTTGGAGTGCGACAACATATATTCTTCGGGCGTGTGGGCTTCAAACAACATTCAGGTAACTGCCGCAAACACACTTTATACCAAAAATGGCGAGTTTGTGGAATATTATAGCCCGGTAACCCTTGAAGACGGCACTGTTACGGGAAAAGTAAACGGCACTCTCTTTGCCGTAATTCTGAAGAAAAACGACAAAGTGATTGACTCTTCAAACCCCGGTTTGGGCTCAACAGACTGGTACCCTGTTTACGGCAGCAACGAAGCAGGCTATGTTGTGTCTGACAAAAGCGACCTTGAGAATATTATCGAAGCCGCCAAAAAATCGCAGGAATACGGCTCAACGGTTTTCGAATACAGTGCAAGCGGTATGCAGGTTACTGTAGTAAATATCCCCGGCAAGATAAGGCAATATTACAGCTATTATCTGGAAACAAAAGATGACCCAGACAATATTTTTACATCTATAGATGATGTTGAATACATTACTGCCTTTTATTGGACTTCAGCCGATTCTATTGAAGGAGCAACAGTTGGCAACACACAAAGAGTATATGCCTATGGAGCTACTGCGGAAGAAACAGGCTCGGCGGAAGTTGACGCCTTTGAGTTCCAGTTCGGCTCTGACATAGAGGTTACAAACTATAACAACAGGCTCTATGTTCAAAAGACAGATGAACAGGGTAATCTTTTAAATGATGCCGTGTTTGCGATTTACAGTGCAGGGCAGGACGACGCCGATGATGACGGTGACGGCGAAAATGATTATTATTATATCGCAGATGACGGCACTTATATCTATCTTGAGCAGGATTCAGACGGTGACGGAAGCGGCAGAGCCTATATTAAAACAACCGTTGCGGATAATGAAACAACAACCACTGAAAAAGCCTACGGCACATATACCGTTGACAAAACAACAGGCGTTATAACCACAGTTATAGACGGCACAGCCTATACGCTTACACCTTCACAAACAGCCGTAACCAATTCGGCATCTATCGATGAGGAAGCGGTAACGGAGGAAGGCACAAGCTATTTTGACAAGCTCATAACAGGCTATTATCTTGTGCGGGAGATTAACCCCCCTACGGGCTATAGGCTTAACGGCTCCGACATACCCGTTGTTGTCAGCGAAACGGCGGTTTATGCCAATGCAGGAACACACGACAACGGCATAAGCGTGGGCAACGGTGCAGGTTATTTGGCAAACACACTGGATATTTTCGGCGACGGCTCTGTTGATAAAACCTTTAAATATGTTTACAGCATACTTATGGCGGCTGACCCTACGGCAACCTTTGACGATATTTATTCTTCCTCAAGCACCGAGGATTCACCCTTCTATATGGTTGACAGAGATTATTATAACGATCAGTCAGAGCCTAAGGAGAATATGACCCCCTATGAGGATTTGACCGATGAGGAAAAGGCGGCAGCAAAGAAAGCGGCTGCAATAACCTATCTGGAGTATTACGGAGCAAAGAATGTGGAAGATGATGTCAATATGCTCTTTGACTATATTGTCAACACTGATGACTATGCCCGTGAAAATACGGGTGAAGGAACAGGCAGACTGAGGTTTTATCTCAACTACGGCTGGAGTGCACTGACCATATATCAGGACACTGAATATCTTGAATACAGTGATAGCGACACCGACTACGCATATTATGACGAAATCGCTACTGACATAACCAACCTGTTTTCAAACTCAACCTTCATAAACGTTGAAAACGAGCTTTTAAAAGACCTTAATGTTTATAAGACCGATAAAGAGGGCAGTCCCCTTTCGGGAGCCGAGTTTACACTTTATTTTATAAACGATTTAGGTGAAAAGGTTTATTATGCGGGTTTTGATGAAGATACTCTTTCGGCGGTATGGACAACAGATGAGAGCAAAGCTGTTATTCTTACAACCGACAGCGAGGGCAAGGCACAGTTTAAAGGGTTGATAAATACCACATATTATTTAACTGAAATTAAGCCGCCCGAAAATTATTATCCCATAGAGGGAAGTATTGAAATTACGCTGACTTCGGACAGCATTTCAACAACTGCCGATTGGGAAATCTACGGAATTAAAACCGAGGTTGTTGAGGTTAAAACCGAAACGGAAGAAACCGACACGGATAACACCGATACGGACAATACCGACACAGCAGCGGCTTTAAAATATTATAATGTATATGTTCCCAACTATGTTTCAAGAGATGTGCCCACAACAGGCGGATGGGGCGAAAAACCCCTTATGCTTGGAGGCTGCATACTTTTGTTAACAGCCTTGGGAGGATATGTATTAAGACGGTATATTCACGAAAGGAGGCTTTTTAAGGAGTTAAACCTCTCTAAAATATATCGTCAAAAGTAACAGCAATATTTAGTCCTGCTTTTTGAAAGCCGCATAAGATGAGGCGGCTTTCGGGCAGGGATTAAAAAAATTAAAATGGAGGAAAGTAAAATGAAAAAACCAAATATTTTAAAAAGGATTTTAGCTCTGATTACAACCCTTGTTATGCTTTGTGCAGGCACGGTTATAGCAAACGCAGAGGACACTTATACTGTCACAATCAATAATGCCATAAGCGGCATAACCTACGATCTTTATAAGATTTTTGACTATGACGCAGCAAACGATAAGTATACCATAGATAAAGAGAGTGCTTGGGTTAGCGTTATTAATGATTATATAGGATCAAAAACAACTACTAATCCGGATACCGGTGAAACAACAAACAGCTCCGGTATTACACTGATTGATTACGGCAATAGCTACGATACTTATTCTGTGGGTATTGAAAGCACTTTTGATATGAAAGACTTTGCGGCTTATTTAGATGAAAATAAACCGGATGGTGTGACAGCTGCTGCATCAAAAAAAGCAGAGGAAAGTGGTACTGACACCACTACATTGACACTTAGTGTCAGTGAAACAGGCTATTATCTTTTGTTGTCTGATTATCCACAAGATGAAACCGATGAGGTAAGCGGAGTGGCTGTCACACTGGAGATAAAGGATGATACTGGTGCAGATGTATACGAGAAGAACTCCCTTCCAAGCATAGAAAAAACCGTAAACGATGAAGCTTCAACCACTGCAAGCGTAGGCGACACTGTAGAGTTTAAAATAAACGTGTTTGTCAACAACACTTCATCAACAGACTACATTATAGCCGATGTTATGGAGGAGGGCTTGACCCTTGATACATTGCAGGAGGGAAGTCTGCCAACAGACGGAACAAGCAAATATTTCAAGGTTGAGCTTTATAAGTATAACACAACTACCAATACATATGACGACACACCGACCGACATAACAGATGCACTTGACAATTTCAAAGTGAACATAACAAACAGCACAGAAGATGATGCTGCTGACTTTGTTATATCTATAGATAATGATTATATAAAAGCTCTCGGTATGGGCGATAAAATCGTAATCACCTATGAAGCTACCGTAAACACTGCGGCAGCAGCTTCAACCCTCGGAAACGGCAACACCGAAACTAACAAAGCAAAGCTTTATCAGTCAAATGTTACCGGAAATGACCCTACCGAGCCAACCGGTACATCTAAAGAAGACACAGCAAGTGTTTCAAACTACGGCTTTGAGCTTGTAAAAACAGATGAAAACGACAACATATTAACAGGAGCAACCTTTAAACTGTATTCAGATGAGGCTTGCACAACAGAGATAAAGCTTGTGTATGTGACTACAGATGATAGTGGCAATACCCTTGATACACCTTATTATCGTCCTGCAACACAGGAGGAAGCCGATGCCACAGGCTTCGAAGCTGCTACAATTACAGCAGGCGATGTTATAATCTGCGGTCTTGCAGACGGAACCTATTATCTTAACGAAATAACACCTCCTACAGGTTATAATCGTCTTACAACTCCTACAAAGGTGGAAATAGCAGATAAAGATCAAGATGCAACTTTTGATGGCACCACATATCAAAGCGGCGGTATTGAAGTCGAAAACAGACAGGGCACAAGCGTACCTACAACAGGCGGTGCAGGCACAAAGATGCTCTATGCTTTGGGCGGCATTATGCTTATAGGTGCATGGGTGTTCCTTATTACAAAAAAGAAAATGAGTGTTGATTAATGCTCCAAAAGACTTTACTTTCCCCAAAAAATGCCTCCCTTAAAAGGGAGGCTGCAGGGGAAAGTTTTTTAAAAACAAGGTGAGATGATGAGGCTATGAGAAAAAATTTTTCCACAATAATGCTGCTTGTAATATTAACAGCCGGACTTATTCTTTTGGTTTATCCTTCTGCGGGAGATTATTATAATTCATTTCACCAAACAAAGGCTATTGTGGACTATGAAGGGTCACTTGCGGCTTTAAGCGATATTGACTATTCAGAAATTTTAAAGAAATGTGAGGATTATAACAGATATTTTTTTGAAACAGGAGGACTTGCGGTCCTCACTGATGAACAAAGAGAAGCTTATGAATCTCTTTTGAATTTAAACGGTGACGGAATGATGGGCTATGTGGAAATCCCATCTATTAGGGTATCTCTGCCCATTTATCACGGTACAGGCGACAGCGTTTTAAAAACCGCTGTGGGGCATTTGGACTGGAGCTCACTGCCCATAGGCGGTGCAGGCACCCACAGCATACTTTCGGGTCACAGAGGACTTGCTTCGGCAAAGCTCTTTACAAATTTAGACAGACTTAAACCGGGTGACTTATTTAAGCTGTATATTTTAAACGAAACCTTAACCTATCAGGTAGATGAAATAAGGGTTGTTACTCCCGAGGAAGCAGGACAGCTAAATCTTATAGGCAACGGTGATTTTTGTACCCTTATGACCTGTACTCCTTATGGAATAAATTCTCACAGGCTTTTGGTGAGAGGTCAGAGGATATATGGCAAGGACGGTTTAAGACTGACTGCGGAGGCTCTGCAAATAGAGCCTATGGTAATTGCAACTGTTATTGCAATTCCGATTTTTTTGATAATTATGATTATTGTAATGATAAAGTACAGATAGGCAGCGAGGTGACAAAAATGGTATTAAAAAAATATATGAGCATATTTTTTATATTGATTTTGGGCATATCACTTTTGTTTTGTCAAAAGGTCCTTGCATATGAAGCTATTGACCTTGAAGCCGACAACACATTGAGTTTGTATTTTAAACCCCAAGATTCTGCCGCAGAGGGTGTATTGTTTAAAATATACAAAACGGCTGATGTCAGCGAGGACTGCAAATTTACATTGTGCGGAGCTTTTTCAGACTATGCGGTGAATTTGGACGGACTTGATAACGATGGCTGGAGAGCTGCGGCTCAGACCTTAAATTCTTATGTTTCGGCTGACGCAATCAGTCCCGAAAAGACGGCTTATACCGATGTTTCAGGCTGTGCAGCCTTCAGCGGACTTAAAGCGGGGCTTTATCTTGTGACGGGAGAAAGCTTTTCAAGGGGCGGCTATACCTTCACACCAACGCCCTTTTTGGTGTGTCTGCCAAGCTATAAAGACGGCAGTTGGGTTTATGAAACAAGCGGCAATATTAAATATGAAAGCAAATATAACAGCGGCGGAAGCGGCAGCGGCAGCGATGATAATAAAAAAACAATTAAGGTATTAAAGGCGTGGAAAAACACCGATGATGAAGCTATACCTACGGAAATAAGCGTAACCCTCTATAAAGACGGAGAACCATTTGAAAGTGTTTTGCTTAATGCAGACAACAATTGGCGGTATATATGGGAAAATTTGGAAGATAACGGCGAGTGGACTCTTTTGGAAGATGAAGTACCGCAAAATTATACCGTAACGGTAGAAAAAGAGGGAATTACCTTTTTGGTAACAAACACCTACAATAAAAATATTGAGAAAGAAACTTCAGGCGGCGGTTCAAGCCATATCACAGGAAAAGACCCAGAAGATAATGACGGATATTCAAAAGAAGCTATCCCCAATATACCCAACCTGCCTGATGATGAAGATGCCGACCAAGCACCGATTGATAATCCTGCAGATGAGAGCATAGAAAGGGAAAAAGCCGAACCTCCCGCAGAAAACAAAGAAACGCTAAAAAACAGCGGTGAAAAGCTGCCCCAAACAGGTGTGGCATGGGTGCGTTTAACTTTTCTTGCTGCATTGGGGATATTTATGTTTCTTTTGGGGGTTGTTTTTCAAGGGAAAAAGGGAGCTGTAAAAAGCGGCAAGAAACAGTATCCGTTAATAAAGGCGGCGGGACTCCTCATTTTGGGGGCTTGCGTAGTTTTTTTGGCATTAAACATATATTATGAAAATAGAGCTGAAAAGGCGGCTGAAGATGCACTTTTACTTATGAAGTTCGATACACCTCTTAACAGTGAGGAGGTTGGTGAGCCTGTCATACCCGATTATATTTTAAACCCCGATATGGATATGCTCTCGGAGGATATTGACGGAATAAGCTATATAGGCAAGATAGAAATTCCCTCTGTCAATATTTCTTTGCCCGTTATAAGCGATTGGAGCTATAAGAACCTTCGCACCGCACCCTGCCGATATTTTGGCTCTGTCTATAAAAACAATATGGTTATAGCGGGGCATAACTACAAAACCCACTTCAGCCCCTTAAAATCCCTGTTAGGGGGAGATGAGGTTGTCTTTACCGACATTGACGGAAACGTCTTTGACTATTGTGTGAGCGAAACGGAGGTTTTATCGCCCCAAGAGGTTTCCGAAATGACCTCGGGAGAGTGGGATTTAACATTGTTTACCTGCACTCCCACAGGCTCGTCAAGGCTTGCGGTAAGGTGCGAGCTGAAACAATAAAACCCTAATCTAAAAGCTGTTTAATATCTGTATAGTATAGCTTAGCTTCAAGAAGCTTGGCATCACTCATTACAAGTGATGCCGATTGAATAGCTTTCTCACATTTAAAGCAATGAGCCTTAAAGCCGAAAACCTCACTCTTGTCCTAACAGACCATTTCCGATGCTTCTTTGGATACATCTCACTTTATACATCCTTTCTGCTTAACTTTTTAATTGAATAGCTATTTCAATCATAATTAATACTAACTAAGATAAAATTATTTATACTAATCACTGCCACTTGTAAAGTATCATTGCCTATATTATATAAAAATTCTATATCATTTGAAAATGCTAATAAAAAACAATATAAGCCGCAAAGCGAATTTTGCACAGCAAAACCGAAAGAGCCATAAACTTCGTTTAAAACAAATTTGATAGAATGCGGCTTCAATTAAAAACTGCATTTAATGCTGTTAAATGACTGTTTTTGACGAAATTAAATCACGTGCAGTATATTTGATTTTCTAATAATTAGGTAAAATTATTGATATTTGCACAATTTTTGTGCAGTATTCACAAAAAAGACCTTGATTTTTTGTGAACGAAAACGATTGATTTTGACTGATTACAGTGCTATAATTTAATCATCAAAAGAGAATACTGTTAAAGGAGGCGAAAAAATGCTTGCAGAGGAAAGAATGTCAAAAATAACTCAGTGCGTTAATGAACAAGGCAGCGTAACGGCACGGGAGCTTATGGAATATCTCAATGCATCAGAGTCAACAATAAGGCGTGATTTGAATACCCTTGATGCAGCGGGAAAAATAATAAAGGTTCACGGAGGAGCAATGTCTGTAAACACATCATTTAAAATGCGTGATGATGAAATTTCAGACAGACGCATTACAAACATATCTGAAAAAAAGCTTATAGCCAAATATGCGGCAGGACTTATAAAAAAAGATGATTTTATATATATAGATGCGGGAACTACAACAGAATTTATAATTGACTGTATCACAGAAAAAAATGCTGTTTATGTAACCAACGCTGTAAATCATGCGTATAAACTTTCACATATAGGGTGTGAGGTTTATCTTGTCGGCGGCAGACTTAAAAGCACAACAGAAGCTATTGTCGGAACGGAAACGCTTGAAACCCTTTCCCGCTACAATTTTACAATAGGTTTCTGGGGTACAAACGGAATTCATAAAAAGACAGGCTTTACCACACCTGACCGTGAGGAGGCAGGCGTAAAAAGAATATCATTCAGAAATTGTAAAATGCCGTATATCGTTGCGGACTCCTCAAAATTCGACTTGATAAGTCCGGTAGGCTTTGCGGATTTTAACGATGCCGTTATAATAACGGAAAAAGCAGTAAAAGGATATGAAACCTGCGAAAATATTATTTTGGCAAAAAGCAATGAAAAGAGGAATGTTTTATGATTTATACGGTTACATTTAATCCAGCTATTGATTATGCGATAGGAGTGGAAAACCTTCAGCCGGGAATGACAAACCGTGCAAGCTATGAGCAGCTCTTGCCCGGAGGGAAAGGACTGAATGTTTCAACAATTCTGAGTAATTTGGGCATAGAAAATACTGCACTCGGTTTTATTGCGGGATTTACGGGTAAGGAAATAAAACGAAGCTTTGAGGCATTTGGATGCAGAAGTGATTTCATTGAACTCAAAGAAGGAATTTCCAGAATAAACGTAAAAATAAAGTCAGACAAGGAAACGGAAATCAACGCTGTCGGCCCTGTAATTGATGAAGGGGCAATATCAGAGCTTTTAAAAAAGATAAATACGCTAAAAGACGGTGATACTCTTATTCTTGCAGGAAGCATTCCGGCTTCTCTTTCAGATTCGCTCTACAGCGATATTATGAAAATGCTTTCCGACAGAGATATTATGATTGCTGTTGATGCAACAAAGGATTTGCTTCTTAATGTGCTTGAACACAAGCCGTTCCTTGTTAAACCAAATAACCATGAGCTTGGAGAAATATTTTCGGTAACATTAAAAACTCGCAGGGAGGTTGTTCCCTATGCAAAAAAGCTTCAGGAAAAAGGTGCAAGAAATGTTCTTATATCAATGGCAGGTGAAGGTGCAGTGCTTATAACGGAAACAGGAGATGTGCTTATGAGCGACGCACCAAAGGGAATTGTCAAAAATTCGGTCGGTGCAGGCGATTCTATGGTTGCAGGATTTATTGCCGGCTGGTGTGAAAAGCACGATTATGCACATGCTTTCAAAATGGGATTATCCGCAGGAAGCGCAAGCGCATTTTCAGAAATGCTTGCAACAAAAGCAGAAATTAAACAGGTTTATAATTCATTTGAACTTTTATAAAAATTAAAGGAGGATATTTTATGAAAATTACAGATTTGCTTGACCGCTGTTCGGTAGAAGTAAACGGCTCGGCTGTATCCAAAGATGATGCAATCAACAAAATGGTTGATTTGATGTTTAAAAGCGGAAAAATCAACGACAAGGAAGAATACAGAAAGAAAGTATTCGCAAGAGAAACTGAGGGCTCAACAGGTATCGGCGAGGGAATAGCTATTCCTCACGCAAAATGCGATGCTGTTTTAAAACCCGGTCTTGCTGCAATGGTTGTCAGAGATGGAGTGGATTTTGACTCTCTTGACGGAGAACCTGTTTTTCTCATATTTTTAATTGCAGCTCCTGATACAAAAGAAAATGTTCATCTTGATGTTCTGGGCAAATTGTCTGTTATGATGATGGACGAAGATTTTTCAAATAAACTTAAATCGGCAAAATCAGTTGACGAATTTTTGAAAATTATTGATGATGCAGATGAGGAAAGCAAGGGTATTGACGAATACGGTGCGGAAGTATCTGACGCAAAATGCAATATAATTGCGGTTACAGCCTGTCCAACAGGTATAGCGCACACATATATGGCAGCCGAAGCGCTGGAAAAGGCAGCAGTTGCAAACAACTGTTCCATAAAGGTTGAAACCCGCGGCAGCGGCGGTGCTAAAAATGTTCTTACCCCTGACGAAATTAAAAATGCGGATTGTGTAATTGTAGCTTGTGATGTAAATGTTCCTATGGATAGATTTGCAGGTAAAAAGTTAATCAAAGTTCAGGTATCGGACGGAATAAGCAAGGCTGATGCACTTGTAAAAAAAGCGATGGCAGGAGATGCAAATATATACAGTGAAAAAGGTAATGAAGATACCCAAATACAAAATGACGGAAAAGAAGGAATCGGGCATCAACTCTATAAGCACCTAATGAGCGGTGTATCTCATATGCTGCCCTTCGTTATCGGAGGCGGTATACTTATAGCCATTGCATTTTTACTTGACGATTTCAGTATAAATCCTGCAAACTTCGGTAAAAACATTCCAATTGCGGCATTTTTCAAAACAATAGGAGAAATTGCGTTCGGACTTATGCTCCCTGTTCTTGCCGGATATATTGCATACAGTATTGCCGACCGTCCGGGACTTGCGGTTGGATTTGTCGGCGGAATGTTTGCAGCTAACGGAAATGCTGTTTTCGAATGGCTCGATGCCGGCGGACAGAGCTTAAGCTACGGGGGACTTAACGGCTTTATTCAAAATACCGTATTCGGTGCTTCGGGTAATACTGTATCAGGCTTTCTCGGTGCCCTTGTCGCAGGCTTTGTCGCAGGATATATAGTGCTTTTGCTCAAAAAAATATTCTCAAGGCTGCCGCAAAGTATGGACGGTATAAAGCCGACGCTTCTATATCCCGTTATCGGTATATTTATTATGGGTACGCTTATGCTTTTAATATTTAATCCGCTTATCGGAATTGTAAACACAGCACTTGCGAATTTTCTTAATACTATGGGCAGCAGTTCGAAAATCATTCTCGGAATTGTTCTCGGTGCTATGATGGCTATTGATATGGGCGGCCCTATAAACAAAGCCGCATATGTATTCGGCACTATGGCTATTGCAAACGGCAATTATGATATTATGGCGGCGGTTATGATTGGCGGTATGGTTCCGCCTATCGGAATAGCTCTTGCGACAACATTTTTCAAGAACAGATTTAACAAGGCTGAAAGAAATTCGGGTCTGACAAATTATATTATGGGATTATGCTTTATAACAGAAGGTGCTATTCCGTTTGCGGCGGCAGACCCTGCAAGAGTAATTCCTGCAACAGCTTTAGGTGCGGCAGCAGCCGGTGCGCTTTCAATGTTTTTTAACTGTACACTTATGGCTCCCCATGGAGGTATATTTGTATTTGCTGTAGTCGGTAACTGGCCTATGTATCTTGTTTCACTTGCAGTTGGTTCAGTTGTAACAATGTTTATGCTTGCGCTTTTAAAAAAGCCTGTAAATGAATAATAAATATTTTTAAGGAGGATATAGCAATGAAAGAATTTAAGTATGTAGTGACCGACCCTGCCGGTATTCACGCAAGACCTGCGGGAGAGTTTGTAAAGGCGGCTTCAAAATTCAGTTCAGATGTGAATTTGACAAAGGACGGAAAAACAGTCAGCGCAAAGAAGATTTTCGGTGTTATGGGTCTTGCTGTCAAGCAGGGACAGGAAATCACCGTAACAATTCAGGGCTGTGACGAGGACATTGCTGCGACAGAGCTTGAAGCATTTCTTAAAAACAACCTATAATTCCCCGCAATAAGCTAAGCCTGCCCTGATGATTTTATTGTCAGGGCAGGCAATTAAATATTTTTAAGAAAGGAAGATGTCAAATGATTGAATATAACGGAAAAAGTGTATATGGCGGCATTGCTGTCGGCAAAATACATCTTATGTCAAAAAGCAAACAGCAAATTGTAAGGCGTAAAATTGACAACAGCGATGAAGAAACAGAACGCTTTGAAGCAGCCAAAGCAGAAGCACAAAATCAACTTGCAAAATTATATGACAAGGCAGTGAAGGAAGTTGGGGAAGCAAATGCCGCTATATTTGAAATTCATCAAATGATGCTTGATGACGAGGACTATATATATTCCGTTAAAAATATAATAAGGGAACAGGGCGTAAATGCGGAATATGCGGTTGGTGTAACCTCTGATAATTTTGCCGCAATGTTTTCGTCAATGGACGACGCTTATATGAAAGAACGTGCAGCAGACGTTAAGGATATTTCCGAACGAATTATAAAAGTTCTTACAAACACATATAGTGAAAATAAAATATCAGACGAGCCTGTTATAATACTTGCAGATGACCTTGCTCCCAGCGAAACGGTGCAGCTTGATAAAAACCTTGTGCTTTCATTTGTAACCGTTCACGGCTCAACAAATTCTCATACGGCAATTCTTGCACGCACAATGAACATTCCTGCCCTTATAGGCGTAAATATTGAGCTTTCTCAGGAGCTTGAGGGTAAAACGGCTGTTGTGGACGGCTTTAACGGCAAGGTTTATGTAGATCCGGACAAAGAAACTCTTGCCAAAATGCAGCAGCGTAAAAATGAAGAAATTGAAAAGCAAAGGCTTCTTCAGGAGCTTAAAGGCAAGGAAAATATAACAAAGGACGGGAAGTCTGTTTTGGTTTATGCCAATATAGGGAATGTAAAGGATTTAGCCTATGTGCTTAAAAATGATGCAGGAGGCATAGGTCTTTTCAGAAGTGAATTTATATATTTGGAGAGTAACACATACCCTACGGAAAACCAACAGTTCCAAATTTATAAAAAAGTAGCGGAAACAATGGCAGGGAAACGTGTTATAATAAGAACACTGGATATTGGTGCGGATAAGCAGGCGGATTATTTTAATCTTGATAAGGAGGAAAACCCCGCAATGGGTTTAAGAGCAATAAGAATTTGCCTTACAAGACCCGAAATTTTTAAAACACAGCTCCATGCAATTTACAGAGCATCAAATTACGGAAAACTTGCCATTATGTATCCTATGATTACTTCCCTTGAAGAGGTTAAAAAAATTAAGGAAATTTCCGCTGAGGTGAGAAAAGAGCTTGATGAAAAATCCATTCCTTATAACAATATAGAGGAAGGAATTATGATTGAAACTCCCGCAGCTGTTATGATAAGCGATATGCTCGCAAAAGAGGTTGACTTTTTCAGCATAGGAACCAATGACCTTTCGCAGTATACAATGGCTGTTGACCGTCAAAATCCAAAGCTTGACGCCTTTTTCAATCCTCACCACGAAGCAGTGTTAAGAATGATTGAAATAATATGCAAAAATGCCCATAAGGAAAATATATGGGTCGGAATATGCGGCGAGCTCGGAGCAGATTTAGAGCTTACAGAACGGTTTTTGAAAATGGGTGTTGACGAGCTTTCCGTTTCACCGTCATATGTGCTGCCGCTCAGGAATAAAATAAGAAATCTGGATTTGAGCAAATAATAAAAATTACTTTAAGAGGCAGAACAGCAAATTATCCGGCTGTTGTATTGCCGACGGTATATAAAATAATTTATAATAAGAAGGTGCGGTCAAAGTCAAAGTATTGGGTGCACCTTTTTGCGTTAAACAGTAATTTTAAACTTGGCTTAATTAAAATAACCCTGATACGTTAAAACACCTCTGAAAGCTTGATATTTACCGTATTTATTGATATAATAACAGTAATGGAAATCAAGTAGAAAGAGGTGTTTTTAATGTCTGAAATTTATGAACAGGCAAAATTATTACAGTCTGAGTTAGTAAAAATCAGAAGAGAAATACATCAAAATGCTGAGGTTGGAACACAGCTGAAATATACCAAAGACTTTGTAAAAAAGAAACTGATTGAGTATGGATATGAACCTAAAGACATTGCCAACAGCTCAATTGTGACATTAATAAACGGTGAATATTCCGGCAAAACAATACTTCTTAGAGCAGATATGGACGGATTAGCTGTTAAGGAAGAAACTGATTTGGAATTTAAAAGTGTAAACGGAAATATGCATGGCTGTGGTCATGATATGCACACAGCTATGCTGTTGGGTGCTGCAAAATTGCTTAAAATGTATCAAAAACGTATTTATGGAACAGTTAAATTATTATTCCAAGAAGATGAAGAAGGCTTTACCGGTGCAAAGTCTGTGATTAAGGAGGGTATACTGGAAAACCCTAAAACAGATGCGGCTATGGCTCTCCATATAAACTCCGGCACACCCAGCAATATGGTGCTGTGCGGACTTGGTCATTTTATGGCAGGCTGTACTTTGTTTCGAATTGAAGTAAGGGGTGTGGGTTGTCATGGGGCAATGCCGGAAAACGGTGTTGACCCAATAAATATTGCGGCACACATTTATCTGTCATTACAGGAAATTATATCCGGAGAAGTGGCAGCACAAGACCCATGTGTATTAACTATTGGTAAATTTACAGGCGGGGAAACTCCAAATATTATTCCTGAAAAAGTCATTTTAGAAGGAACAATACGCTATAAAAATAAAGAAACAGGGGATAGAATTTTTGAAAGAATTAAAGAAATATCAGATATGTGTGCCAAATCATTCAGAGGAAAGGCATCAGTGACAGAAACAGCCGCCGCACCTCCGTTGATAAACAACGATGATATGGTTTATGAGTTTAGTGATTATATTAAGGAATTTATTGACCCTCAGCAGGTTATTATATTGCAGCAGGGAGGTATGGGCAGTGAGGACTTTGCTTCCTTCAGCTATAAGGTGCCTATTGCCTATTTATTGTTAGGTGCCGGCACAAGTCAGGAAAATAAAGCATATGGAAAACCTATGCACAATCAGGGTGTTGTGTTTAATGAGGATATATTGTCACTGGGAAGTTCAATATTGACAATATGTGCTGTAAATTGGTTAAACAAACATAGAAATGATTAAATCCTTAATCGGTTTATTTTGTAAAATTCGCCTATACAGTCCTTTTATAATTATAAAAAATTAGCAATATATATTCTTGATTAAGTAAGCCGTTTATGATAAAATAAAATACAATGCGGAAATGTTGTTATTTATGGATTTTTAAATTATAATCCTATATTCTTATAAATTTTTATAGAAAAAGAGAGTGAAAGTTTTATGAAACAGTCAAGAGATGACATAAGAAATATTGCAATTATTGCTCACGTTGACCATGGCAAGACCACTTTGGTTGATGAGCTTTTAAAGCAAAGCGGCACATTCAGAACAAATCAGGTTGTAAGAGAAAGAGTAATGGACAGCGGTGATATTGAAAGAGAAAGAGGTATAACTATTCTTTCTAAAAATACTTCCGTATACTATGAGCATACAAAAATTAATATTGTTGACACACCGGGTCATGCTGACTTTGGCGGTGAGGTTGAACGTGTGCTTAAAATGGTAAATGGTGTTGTGCTTGTTGTAGATGCTTATGAAGGTGCTATGCCCCAGACTAAGTTTGTGTTAAAGAATGCTCTTGCTTTAGAGCTGCCTGTTGTTGTTTGTGTAAATAAAATTGACAGACCTGAGGCAAGACCTGATGAAGTTGTGGATGAAATTCTTGAGCTTTTTATGGAGCTTGACGCAACTGATGAGCAGCTTGATTCTCCTTTTGTATATGCTTCTGCTAAAATGGGAAAGGCTGCCCTTACTCCCGAGGAGGCACTTAATGCAACTGATATGCGTCCTTTATTTGATACTATAGTTGAACATATACCTGCTCCCGAGGGTGACCCTGATGCAGATTTACAGATGCTTGTAACGACTATTGATTATAACGAATATGTCGGTAAAATCGGTATTGGCAAAATAGAAAACGGCACTGTTAAGGTTAATGATGAGATTTGTATTGTAAATTATCACGAACCTGAAAAAAATATTAAAACAAGAGTTACTAAATTATATGAATTTGAGGGTCTTGAAAGAATTGAGGTTAAAGAAAGTACTGTTGGTGCTATTGTTGCTGTAAGCGGTATGCCTGAAATACACATTGGTGATACAATTACAGGCGTAAACAATCCCGAACCTTTAGAGGTAAACAAAATCAGTGAGCCTACACTTTCTATGACTTTTAGTGTTAATGATTCTCCCTTTGCAGGTCAGGAGGGCAAGTTTGTGACAAGCAGACATCTTCGTGACAGGCTTATGAAGGAGCTTAATACTGACGTAAGCTTGAGGGTTGAAGATACTGACAGGGCAGAAGCATTTAAGGTTAGCGGCAGAGGCGAGCTTCATCTTTCAATTCTTATTGAAACAATGAGGAGAGAGGGATATGAATTTCAAGTTTCAAGACCGCAGGTATTATATAAAACTATTGAGGGCAAGAGATATGAGCCTATGGAAATGGCTACTATTGATGTGCCTGAAGAATATGTTGGCACTGTTATTGAAAAGCTTGGTATCCGTAAGGGCGAAATGGTAAATATGCAGCCGGGACAGAGCGGATATACAAGAATTGAATTTAATATACCTGCAAGAGGTCTTATTGGCTACAGAAATGAATTTTTGACTGATACAAGGGGCAACGGTATTTTAAATACTGTGTTTAATGGCTATGAGCCTTATAAAGGCGATATTCAGTCAAGAAGTCAAGGCTCTCTTATTGCTTTTGAAACAGGTGAAGCAGTAAGCTATGGTCTTTTTAATGCACAGGACAGAGGAGATTTGTTTATAGGTGCAGGCACTAAGGTTTATTCAGGTATGGTTGTAGGACGCAATTCAAGAACAGGTGATATGGAAGTTAATGTATGTAAGAAAAAACAGCTTACCAACACAAGAGCTTCAGGCTCTGATGATGCTTTAAAGCTTACTCCTCATATTGTTATGAGTCTTGAACAGTGTATTGATTTTATTTCTGATGATGAGCTTGTTGAAATTACTCCCGAAAGTCTTAGAATCAGAAAGAAGCTTCTTGACCCTGTTGCAAGAAGAAAGGCTGCACGTTGCTAACCGAATGAGTGAAAGGTAAGATTTTATGGGTAAGAGTAAAAACAATGGCGGCTCCTTTGTGAAAATGGCTGCAATACTTGCATCAGCAGGCTTGATTGTGCGTTTTATAGGATTTTTATACAGACTTCCTCTTACTAATATGATTGGTGATGAGGGGAATGGTTTTTATGCTGCCGGTTACAATATATATAATTTCTTTCTTATAATGAGTTCAGCAGGCTTGCCTGTTGCTATTTCTAAAATGATAGCAGAAAAAACTGCCGTTAAGGAATACAGAAATGCAAAAAAGATATTTAATGTATCTATGGTTGTTGCAGGGGGTTTAAGCTTTCTGTGCGGACTGCTGATGCTTGTTGGCGCAAGAATTTTTCAGGTTCACTATATGCCTATGGCAGAGGCTAAGCTTCTTAATGAAAATCTAAATCTTTGGTATAACAGTGTATGGTGTATTTATACACTTGCTCCTACAATTTTTATTGTGGGAATAATGGCCGTTTTCAGAGGATATTTTCAGGGACTTCAAACTACTGTGCCTACTGCATTAAGCCAGATTATAGAGCAGATTTTAAATGCTGTGTTCAGTGTTTATCTGGCTTGGGTTTTAATAGATTTTGGTATTGAATTTGCTGCCGCAGGAGGTACTGCAGGCACAGGTATTGGTGCATTGGCAGGACTTGTGCTTCTTGTTGGTGTTTATTTTGCCACAAGAAAAACAAGAAATGCTGAATTTTCTTTGGATAAGGGCGGTTATAAAACTGACGGATTTTTAAAAATAACAAAAAATCTTTTAAAAATAGCTTTGCCTATTATTGCCGGTACCGCAATATTTTCAATGACTAATCTTGTGGATACATTTATGGTAAACGACAGGCTCGTTGCCGCAGGGTTTGACGGTGCCGCTGCTATTAAATTATATGGTCAGCTTAATGGCAAATATGTTACTCTTTCCACTATGCCGGTTGCTATTTCAACTGCAATTGCAACTGCTGTAGTGCCAAGTATTGCTGCAAGTGTTGTTAAAAAAGAAAAAGCTCTTGTGCAGTCTAAAATTGATGTTGCTCTAAGAATTACTATGATGATTTCAATTCCGGCAGCAGCAGGTCTTGGCGTTTTAGGAGTTCAGATATTGAAGATGCTGTTTCCGAGATATTCTGATGGCGGAATACTTATTCAGGTTGGCTCTTTCAGTGTTATTTTTCTTGCATTAAGCCAGATTTCAACAGGTGTTCTTCAAGGTATAGGAAAGGTCAAAACTCCTGCTTTTAATGCTGTTTGGGGTGCTTTGGTTAAAATTCCCGTAAACTATTTTTTAATAGCTGTTCCGGAAATTAATGTTATAGGTGCTGTTATAAGCACAACTGTGTGCTATATGGTTTGCAGTCTGCTTAATTTCAGAGCTTTGGTAAAGACTACAGGGGTTAAACCTGATTATGTTGGTATGCTTTTAAAGCCGGGTGTTTCTGCTGTGGTTATGGCTGTCGCTGCAATTTATGGCTACAAGGGTGTTTATGCTCTTGTTTCCAATAATACATTTGCTACAATTATTGCAATAATTTTTGCTCTTATTGTATATGTTATTGCTATGGTGGCTGTTAAGGGATTTTACAGAGATGATTTAATAATGGTTCCTGCCGGAAGTAAAATGATAAGATTTCTTGAAAAAATAAATAAAATTTAACCAAGTAGAAAATCTCCGCCTTTTAGGCGGAGTACAAATATCCTTGACAAGACGGTTTTTAAGCCGTCTTTTTTTAAAGTTCAATTATTTCACTGTTTTTAACAGCTTCATCTATAAGCTCATCAAGTCCTTCAATTTTTCTTTCAATTGCTTCTATAATTTTTTTCTTTGGCTTTGTTTCAGGGTGCTTTGCTACAAATACTGTGCAGCAGTCCTCATAGGGTCTTATGCTTATATCGAATGTGCCTATATCAACTGCAGCATCCACAATCTCCTGTTTATCCATAGCACAAAGGGGTCTTAAAACAGGCATTGATGCGGCAGAATCTATAGCCATAATTGCTTCCATTGTCTGACTTGCAACCTGTCCTATGCTGTCGCCTGTTACAAGAGCATTGCTATTGTTTTTTTCTGCTATTTTCTGTGCTGCTTTAAGCATTGCTCTTTTAAGCAAAAGCGTCATTTTTTCAGGAGGTGTATTTTGATATATGCAAAGCTGAGTTTTTGTAAAAGGCACAACATAAAGCTTTAAGCTTCCTGTAAATACCGCAATTCTTTCTGCAAGGTCAAGTACCTTTTGTTTTGCTCTTTCTGATGTGTAAGGCGGTGAGTCAAAATAAACTGCCTCAATTTCAACACCTCTTTTTGCAACCTTAAATGCTGCAACAGGGCTGTCAATTCCTCCTGACATAAGTACGGTTGCCTTTCCGCTTGAGCCATAGGGCAAACCGCCATGTCCCTCTATTAATCTGCTGTAAACATAGGCATTGTTTCTAAGCTCAACCATTAATTTTACATTGGGATTATGAACATCAACAGTGAGATTATCCATATTGTGAAGTATATACCCTCCTACATCTGCACTTACTTCGTTGCCGGTCATAGGGTATCTTTTATCTGAACGTCTTGTGACTACCTTAAAGGATAAATTTCCATCCGGAAACTGTTCCTTAAAATGACAAAGAGCTACCTTTCTGAGATTTTCTATTGACTGGTCCTCTGTTTCAACACCGGGGCACACTGCAACCACACCAAGTATGTTTACAACAATTGGTATAACTGTGTCATAGTCAAATTCTCCTGCTTCGTTTACAACAAGTATTCTTCCCTGTTCCTTGTAAACCCTGTAGCCCTCATAAGGCTCTAATCTTTTAATTATTGTGTGTATCAGCCTGTTCTCAACTAAATATCTGTTTTTGCCTCGCATGGCAATTTCGCCGTATTTTACTAAAAGTACATTTCTCATATAATTTACCTCGGTATAAACATTCTTAATACAGGCACATTTCTTTTTAAAAAATCACAAACCTTTGCTGCTTCATCAACTGTATTGTCTGCACAAAAGCTAAATCTTACCGCATTTGCTCCTCTGCCGTCAACAAGGTAATCAACTGTCTTCTTTTTTTCCTTTGTTCTTGATGAGCAGGCTGAACCTGTAGCAACATATATTTTTTCGTTTTCAAGACAGTGAAGCAAAACCTCTCCTTTAACATCTTTAAAGCTTAAATTCAGGATATAAGCAGAGCCGTTTTTAAAATCACCGTTTACATATATATCTTCAAGCTCATCAGTTATTTTAATAAGCTCTTTTTTAACCTTTAAAACCTTGTCATAGTTTTTATCCATATTTTTTTCGGCAATTTCAGCAGCAAGTCCAAATGCCACAATAGCAGGAGTGTTTTCGGTTCCGGGTCTGAATCCCTGTTCCTGACCTCCTCCAAAATGAAGCTTGGTTACTCTTACACCTTTTTTAATGTATAATGCACCTACACCCTTTACACTGTTAATTTTGTGGGAGCTTATTGAAATTAAATCTGCATATTTAACATCGATTTTGTGTTTGCCAAATGCCTGAACACAGTCTGTGTGAAAAATGCAGCTTTTATTTTTGTTTTTAATTGTGCTGTATATTTTTTCTAAATTCTGAACTGTGCCAAATTCGTTATTTACATACATTATGCTTACAAGAACAGTATTATCATCAACTTCTTTTTCAAGGTCGTTTATGTTAATATAACCCTTTTCATCAGCATTTAATATTACTACTTCAAAGCCTCTTTTTTCAAGCTCTTTAAAGCTGTCTGCCACAGAGGGATGCTCTATATTTGTTGTAATGACCTTGTTTCCTCGCCTTTTATAGGCATTTGCTGCTCCTAAAATTGCAGTATTGTTTGCTTCTGTTCCTCCGCTTGTGAAATATATTTCGTCAGGTGAAGCTTTAATAACTGATGCAATCTGTTTTCTTGCTTTTGTTATTTTCTTTTCAACATCAAATCCAAGACTGTGCAATGATGATGGATTGGCAAAATCATTTTTAAGAAATTCTGTCAGCTCATTAAGTACAGGCTGTGATATTTTTGTTGTAGAGGCATTGTCAAAATATATCATTTTTATTCCTCCAGTTCATAAAGCAGAATTACACTTGCCACAAGTCCTGCTGTTTCTGTTCTGAGTATTCTTTTGCCGAGGGTAACGCTTTTAACACCGTTTTCCTTTGCAAAATTTATTTCATCAAGAGAAAAACCCCCTTCAGGCCCTATAAATATACCTATTGAATTTCCCTTGAAGCCTTTGCAGAAGGATTTTAGAGTGTTTTCTTTTTCTTTTTCATATGGAATAATTGTTAAATCAAGATTTTTTGATTTTTTAATTGCGGATTTAAAGCTCATTACATTTTCCACCTTTGGAATTTTCCCTCTGCCGCATTGTTTTGCAGCAGCTTCCGCAATTTTATTCCATCTCTGTATTTTTTTATCTTCTTTACCTTTAAGATTTACAACACAATGCTCTGTTTTAACAGGTACTATTAAATCGACACCTATTTCTATACATTTTTGAATTACAAGCTCCATTTTATCTGATTTTGGCAAAGCCTGAAACAATGTTATTTTAATATTGGGTTCAGAATTGTTTGAAAATATATCTGTTATTTTTGCAGTAATTTTGTTTTTTTCTATTTCCGTAATTTCGCAGGTATAGTCCATACCTTCACCATCGCATACTGTTATTTCTTCTCCCTTTTTTGCTCTTAAAACACTTGAAATATGCTTTGCATTATCTCCGTCGAGAATAACAATATGGTCTGAAATATTTTCCTTTGATACAAAAAACTTAGGCATTTTTTAATTCTCCTTAGCTGAAGTTATACATACCCATTCGTCCTTGATATTTGTTGAAACAACCTTTAAATTGTTTTTTTCAAGAGCCTTGTATACGTCCTCTGTTCTGTCTTTTATAATTCCTGATGCTATAAATACTCCGCCTTTTTTAAGCTGTTTTTTAACTACAGGAGCTATTGCACATATTACATCTGCAATTATATTTGCAACTACAACATCATATTTATTACAGCCTATTTCTTCCTGAAGCTTTTTATCACTTATTACATTGCCGCTTGTAACATAATATTTATTTATATCAACACCGCTTAGTTGGGCATTTTCATAGGCTGTTTTAACAGCATTTTTATCAATATCAACTGCAAATGCACTTTTTGCACCCAAAAGAAGTGAAATTATTGAAAGTATACCGCTGCCACAGCCAAGATCTGCCACAACACTCTCATTATTTATATATTTTTCAAGCTCCAGCATACAAAGCTGTGTTGTCTGATGAAGTCCTGTGCCAAAAACGTGACCCGGATTAATGTTGAATACAACTCTGCCATCGGGAGCTTTGACATCTTCCCATATGGGCTTAATCATAATTCTGTTTCCTATGCAAAAGGGCTTATAAAATTCTTTCCATTTGTTTAGCCATTGTTCATCATTTAAGTTGGATTTTGTTTCAATATCAAGTCTGCCAAGGTCAAGACCTATATCTGTATTTTTAAGATTTGCAATTGCCTCTTTAATGTGCATAAGTATTTCCATGCCATAGGGATTATCACTTACATAAACTGTAATTTTTGTATCCTCAACAGGCTTATTTAAAAGCTCATCATCTACATAATCCCAGTATTCAGAGCTTGTTTTCAAATATTGTTTAAGTTCATTGTCATCATCAACCTGTATGCCGGTTATGCCTGTATCTAAAAGAGCTGCTGTAACAGGCTCTATTCCCTCTGTTGTAGTATATATTTTAACTTCTGTCCACTCCATGGTTTTTTCCTTTCTAAATATTATTTTTATTCAATATATCACAAATTCAAAATCTTTACAAGGCTATGACATAAAAAACTTGACGTAAAGGGTGGATTTAGTATATACTATAAGCAATACATGTTATGTAAATAAAATTTTAGGAGATGCAAAAATGAATTTATTATTTGCTTTTTTACTTACTCAGGGTGCTGATGGTGCCGCATCAAGTGTTGCCGATGCCGCATCTAATGCCGCTGACACTGTTGCTAACGTTACTCAGGCAGCTGCTGAAACTACTGCTGCTGCAGGCTCCTCAGGCGGTATAGGTATGTGGGGTATGATTATTTATATCTTATTTTTTGTTGTTATTTTCTATTGCTTTATAATCAGACCACAGAGGAAAAAGGATAAGCAGTTAAAAGAGATGCAGTCATCTATTCAGATTGGTGATGATGTTGTTACTTCAAGCGGTTTTTACGGAAAGGTTGTTGACCTTAATGATGAGGTTGCTGTTGTGGAATTTGGCACTAACAAGGGTGTGAGAATTCCTGTCAGAAAATCTGAAATTTATGGCAACAAATCAGCTCAGGCTGCATCAGATAATAAGTAATTTTTATGGGGAGCTTATATAGCTCCCTATTATTTCGGAGGTATGTATATGTTGGATATAGCACTGCTTGGCACAGGGGGTATGATGCCTCTGCCAAACAGATTTCTTACAAGTCTTTTACTTCGTCTTAATGGACATATGCTGCTTTTAGACTGTGGTGAGGGAACTCAGGTTACAATGAAGCAGCTGGGCTGGGGATTTAAAAATATAGATATTATATGTATTACTCATTTTCATGCAGACCATATTTCAGGACTCCCCGGACTTCTGCTGACAATAGGAAACAGCAGCAGAACAGAAACTGTTACCATTATTGGTCCCAAGGGACTTAAAAGAGTGTATGACGGGCTTAAAATAATTTGTCCTGAGCTTCCCTATAAGGTGGAATTAATTGAAATTGACGGAGGAGAAAATATTAAAATCGGGGAATTTGATATATCTTCAATTAAGCTTAATCACAAAATCACCTGTCTTGGATACAGCTTTAATGTTAAAAGAATGGGCAGATTTAATGTTGAAAAAGCTGTTGCGCTTAATCTTCCCAAGCAGCTTTGGTCTGTAATTCAAAAACAGGGGCAGGCAGAATATGAGGGAAAAATTTATACTTCAGATATGGTTCTCGGTGATGAGAGAAAGGGGATAAAGGTTTCTTATGCTACTGATACAAGACCTGTTGATGAACTGTCTGAATTTATAAGAAATTCAGATTTGTTCATATGTGAGGGTATGTACGGTGAAAGCGAAAAGCTTAATAAGGCTAAGGAATATAAGCATATGCTTTTTTCTGAAGCTGCCCATATTGCTAAAAGAGGAAATGTAAAACAAATGTGGCTTACTCATTTTAGTCCCGCTATGCCTTTCCCTGAAAATTTTATTAAGAATGCAACAGATATATTTAAAAATACATCTCTGGGAAAGGACAGAAAAACTGTTACACTTTTGTTTGAAGGAGAAAAATAATATGGATACTAGGGATATTACAATTTTGGCTATAGAAAGCTCATGTGACGAAACTTCTGCAGCAGTTGTAAAAAACGGCAGAGAGGTTCTTTCAAACATTATTTCATCACAGATTTCTACTCATAAGTTATATGGCGGGGTTGTGCCTGAAATTGCTTCAAGAAAGCATATTGAGGCTATTGACAGTGTTATAGATGCAGCTCTTTATGAGGCTGATATTAAAAAAGAAGATATTGATGCAGTTGCAGTTACTTATGGTCCGGGACTTGTTGGCGCCTTGCTTGTTGGTCTTGCAGAGGCAAAGGCTCTTGCTTTTGCCCTTAAAAAGCCTCTTGTTCCCGTTCATCACATTGAGGGGCATATTGCTGCAAACTATATTGAAAATAAAAATTGGAAGCCGCCTTTTATTTGTCTTGTTGTAAGCGGCGGACATACTCATCTTGTGCATATTAAGGATTACAATAATTTTGATATTTTAGGTCACACAAGAGATGATGCGGCAGGTGAAGCTTATGATAAGGTTGCCAGAGTTCTTGGTCTGCCTTATCCGGGCGGACCTCAGATTGATAAGCTTTCAAAAGAGGGCAATTCAGAGGCTGTTAAATTCCCAAGAGTTGTTCTTGAACATAATAGCTACGATTTCAGTTTCAGCGGTCTTAAATCAGCAGTTTTAAATTATGTAAATACTGCAAAAATGAAAAATGAGGAATACAAAAATGCTGATATTGCTGCAAGCTTTCAGCAGGCAGTTGTTGATGTTTTGGTTGAAAAGGCTGTAAGAGCCTGCAAGGAGTTTGGTTTAAAAAAGCTTGCTCTTGCAGGAGGGGTGTCTGCTAATTCTCATTTGAGAGCTGAAATGCAGAAAGTCTGTAATGAAAATAATATTGAATTTAATGTGCCTAAGCCTGTGCTTTGCACTGATAATGCTGCTATGATTGGTGCAGCAGGATATTATGAATTTTTAAATGGAAATATTGCCGATATGAGCCTTAATGCTTATCCAAGCTTAAAGCTTGGTGAAAGATAAAAAGATGTCGTTTTGACATCTTTTTTGCGTTAAAGACCTTTTTATTGTACTTTAAACCAAATTCAAAAAGTGATGCACCAATTGTCACCTGATAATGTGTTATTATAATTATGTGTTAAAAATACATACAATATAAAAAATACATTAAATAGGAGGTGCTATTATGGTTTTTGTAAATAAAGTTAATTTAATAGGAGGAGCTATTGCTGCATTATTAACCGGTGTAATGGGACAATACTGGTTTTTGTTTGCAGGGTTTCTTGTATTTAACATTATTGATTGGCTTTCAGGCTGGTATTATGCCAGATCAAATCATACTGAAAGCTCTAAAACAGGTGCAAAGGGTATTGTAAAAAAAGTCGGCTATTGGGTTGTAATAGGAATAGCATTTTACATAAGCTTTGCATTTACTGAAATGGGAGGTATTATTGGAGTTGATTTAAGCTTTACAATAGGGATAGGCTGGTTTGTACTGGCAAGCTATCTTGTAAATGAAATAAGAAGCATACTTGAAAATGCCGTAAAGCTTGGGTGGAATGCTCCCAAATTTTTAATAAAGGGACTGGAAATTGCCGACAAGACAATTGACAATATAACACAGGCTAAGGTTGGTGATGATGAGGAGTGAGGGAAAATCGACAGTGCGGACGTGCAATGCACGCCCCTACAATATATCCCTCCACCGGTAAAACCGGTCCCCCTCTATTGAATCGGAAAGATTAATCCGACCGCCATAGGCGGCTTTTGCATAAGCAAAAGTTCTGACTTTAGGCAAGGGAGGCTATTGGGGTTGCAATGCACGCCCCTACAAAAAAATAACGGACGTGCAATGCACGCCCCTACAATAATAGAAGGAGAGTGAAGGTAATGAGTAGAGATATTACAATGTGCCACCCCGAAC
>CAZZLN010000022.1:0-26495 GCA_964654945.1 uncultured Lachnospiraceae bacterium | reverse complement strand
GATACATTCAAAATAAGCATTTCTCTCATCATAGCCTGCTTCAACAAGAGTTTCAAAACCTGCCTGCATAAGAGCACATACACCACCGCAAAGAACTGCCTGCTCGCCGAATAAGTCAGTTTCAGTTTCAGTTCTGAATGTTGTTTCAAGAACACCGGCTCTTGCACCGCCAATAGCTAAAGCATAAGCAAGAGCTATATCCTGTGCCTGACCTGTAGCATCCTGTTCAACAGCAACTAAACAAGGAACACCCTTGCCAACCTGATATTCGCTTCTTACAGTGTGACCCGGTCCTTTAGGAGCAACCATGGTTACATCAACATCCTTAGGTGGTACAATCTGACCAAAGTGAATATTAAAACCATGAGCAAACATTAACATATTGCCCGGTTCAAGGTTTGGTTCAATAGATTCCTTATAAAGTTTAGCCTGTAATTCATCGTTAATAAGGATCATAACGATGTCTGCCTTTTTAGCAGCTTCAGCCGCAGTATAAACTTCAAAACCCTGCTCCTCAGCTCTTTTCCATGACTTACTGCCTTCATATAATCCGATTATAACATTACAGCCTGACTCTTTTGCATTTAAAGCATGAGCATGACCTTGGCTGCCGTAACCGATAACCGCAATGGTCTTGCCATTAAGTAAGCTTAAGTTACAATCCTCCTGATAAAAAATCTTTGCCATTTTTCATTCCTCCTAAAATAGATTAATAATTTGGCATATTTTATTATATTTATAAAAACCTAATCAGATTCTTGTTTTTCTGATAGGGTTATTACCTCTGCAAAGTCCTGTAAGGCCTGTTCTTACAAGCTCCTTAATTCCATAAGTTTCCATAAGAGCTGCAAAAGCATTAATCTTACCTGATTTGCCTGTGACTTCTATAGTTAAGGTTTCAGTACCAACATCAATTATATTTGCTCTGTAAATATCCACCATAGCACTGATTTCGGATCTTGCTTTTCCATCAGCCTTAACCTTTATAAGAGCAAGCTCTCTGAAAACCGCTCTGTCACTTTGAAGCTCTACAACTCTGATAACATCAACAAGCTTTTCAACCTGTTTTATAATTTGTTCAATAGAAACATCATCACAAACTACCATAACTGTAATTCTTGAAACATCTTCATTTTCTGTTGTGCCAACACTAAGACTTGAAATATTATAACCTCGTCTTGAAAAAAGGCCCGTAACTCTGCTAAGCACACCAGCCTGATTATCTACAAGAATAGATAGCACATGTTTTTTCATATTTGCCCTCCTATAAACATTCACCATATTCAATCATTGATTATATCACAAAAATTGCTATTCTTCAATATGAAATATTGAATAATTTGTTAAAATTGAATAAATACACAAAAATTTACATAATTCTAATAAAATAAAAGTCCCTGACAAAAGCCAGGGACGAATATTAACCGTGTTACCACCCTAATTCAGGCATATATCCCTATATACCTCTCAATAAGTTCAAACAAACTCCTGCCTTTAACGGGGCTTCCGTTTTGTCTTACTGTATTTTCAGACAAAAAGCTCATGAGGGATAGAAAAAGCCTTAGCTTACTGCCTTGCACCATACGACAGTTCTCTGAAAGCTAAATGACAAATTTCTTTATCTCAATCCTTGCAATAAACAATGTTTATTTTTAATAATTTTATCAAATTACGCCCTTATTGTCAAGAGCTAAATGCAAATATAAACGTCAATAAAAATTACAATTTTAAATATAAACTAATCAAGTATTATTGGGCAAAAAAAATACTGCTGCGGAAAATAACAGCAGTATATTATATTAAAATTTAACTTTTTCAGCAATATAATTACTTAAATCAGCAATAGCTACTCTTTCCTGCTCCATTGTATCTCTGTCACGAACAGTTACGCAATTATCTTCTAAAGAATCAAAATCATAAGTAATGCAGAATGGAGTGCCAATTTCGTCCTGTCTTCTGTATCTCTTGCCAATTGACTGAGCATCATCAAAATCACAGATGAAATCCTTTGAAATTTCAGTATAAACCTCCATAGCTTTTTCAGAAAGCTTTTTTGAAAGAGGCAAAACAGCAGCCTTATATGGTGCAAGTGCAGGATGAAACCTTAATACTGTTCTGGTATCGCCATCTGCAATTTCTTCTTCATCATAAGCTTCACATAAAAAAGCAAGAGTCACTCTGTCTGCACCAAGTGACGGCTCAATACAATACGGAACATATTTTTCATTTGTTGAAGCATCAAAATAATCCATAGCTTCACCTGAATGATTAGCATGAGCTTTAAGGTCAAAGTCAGTTCTTGATGCTATACCCCATAATTCACCCTTGCCAAACGGAAACATATATTCAATATCTGTTGTAGCATTGCTGTAGTGAGCAAGTTCAGCAGGGTCATGGTCACGCATTACAATATTGTCTTTATTAATTTTAAGAGAAAGCAGCCAATTTTTACAGTAATCTTTCCAATAAGAGAACCATTCAAGCTCAGTACCCGGTTTACAGAAAAATTCAAGCTCCATCTGTTCAAATTCTCTTGTTCTGAAAATAAAATTGCCCGGAGTAATTTCATTTCTGAAAGACTTACCAATCTGACCTATGCCAAAAGGAACTTTCTTTCTTGTTGTTCTCTGAACATTTTTAAAGTTTACAAATATGCCCTGTGCAGTTTCAGGCCGCATATAAACAACGTTTTTAGCATCTTCTGTTACACCTGCATGAGTTTTAAACATAAGATTGAACTGTCTAATATCAGTAAAATTATGAGCACCGCAAGAAGGACAAGGGATATTGTTTTTTTCAATATATTCTGTCATTTCTTCATTAGTCCAGCCATCGGCACCGCCCTGGATACCATTAGCCTTATTATAATCTTCTATAATATTATCAGCTCTAAATCTTTCATGACATTCCTTACAATCCATAAGAGGGTCATTGAAGCCTCCAACGTGGCCTGATGCAACCCAAACCTGAGGATTCATAAGTATAGCACAGTCTACACCTACATTATACGGACTTTCCTGAATAAATTTTTTCCACCAGGCTTTTTTAACATTATTTTTAAGCTCTACACCCAAAGGACCATAATCCCAAGAATTAGCCAAACCGCCGTAAATTTCTGAGCCGGGGTAAACAAATCCTCTTGCCTTGGCTAAAGCTACAATTTTCTCCATAGATTTTTCCATGATTTTCCTCCTTATAAATAACTTTAATGTAAATTATTTTTATATTGTATCAATCCATTACAGGATTATAAGTAAGTCCAAACAGCTTATTTTCACAAAAGCTATAATAATTATCAACAGTTACAACTATATGGTCAAGCAAAATTACACCAATCATTTCAAGCTCTGTTTTAATTCTTTTTGTTATTGCTACGTCCTGTGGTGACGGTTTATTTGTGCCTGCGGGATGATTATGCCCTATTATAACAAATTTTGCCCTGTATAGCAACGCTTTTTCTATAATCTTTCTTGTTTCCATTCTGACAGAATCAGCATCACCTTTATCCATTTCATCAACAGATATTATTTTCTTTTTAAGATTAAGACATATTAAATAAAAGCTTTCATAGTTTTGTCCATTAAAAACAGACATCATATATTTACCTGCTCTTTTTGAAGATGAAAGAGCTCTGTTGTTAAATTCACTCATAAGAAATCTCTTATTTGCATGCTGAATAAGGCAAAGAAGTACTGCCGCATTTTCAGTAAGTCCTGTCTTATCCATAAGATTATTAACAGGTGTGTTAAACAGATTATACAATGAACCGTATTCTTCAAGAAGCTTGTGAGCCATTTCGTTTGTATCCTTCATAGGATAGGCATAAAACAGCAAAAATTCAAGTATTTCGTGGTCCTGAAAATTATCAAGACTGCCATCTTTAATAAATTTTTGTCTTACTCTTGCTCTGTGACCTTTATGCAGATTTTCTTTTTTAGCTTTTGTGTTTTTGTTTTCCATAATAATATATCCTAACAGTCCTTTAATTCAGAAAAAAAGTATTTATTAATAATAATTATTTTTGTACCTTTCATGCCTAAAGATGCAGTATCTATTATTCCGGCACTTTCAATTTTTTTAAGTGCATTTACTATTAGAGAACGGGTTATATTGTTTTCCCTTGAAACTCTGCTTATAACAATAATTCCCCCTGAATTATCAAGATGAGAAAATACGCTTTTTAAAGCTTTTATTTCAAGACGGGTAAGAGAGCCTATTACAATTCTTGCAGCTGCAATCTGACGTTTTATATTTCCATCTGATTTTAAATATATATTACTTATTGCCATAGAAAGCAAAGGAATTGCAGCATAAAAATATGCCAGTTCCATTTGATTTAGATTATCAATTCCATTAACATAGAGCATCCCATATTTTTTATACATTGCAACAAGAGGTATTTTATAAAAATACTCACTTGGATTAAATTTGGAATTAAAAATACTTTTACCATTTCTATCAGCCAACACTATATCAATTTTAAGCTGATTTTTAAGGCTTGAAATAATTTCAATAATTATATTTTGTTCATCATCAGAGCTTTCAGCTATTATCTGCAGTTGTCTTATGTTGTTAATAAGCATTTATATAACTCCTAGCCTAACGCCTTTTCAATGGGAGCTGAATAATTACATTCAGGATTGTTGCAGCTGATATGCTTATTCTTAGTTCCCTTAACTACCAAAACATCTCCGCATTTAGGACATTTTTCACCTGTTGGCTTATTCCATGACATAAGCTCGCAATCAGGATTATTTTCACAGCCGTAATATTTTCTGCCTTTTTTAGTCTTTTTAATGTAAATTTTACCACCGCATAATGGACAATTTACTCCGGCTTCCTCAAAAAGAGGTTTTGTATTTCTGCATTCAGGAAATCCCGGACAGGCAAGAAATTTTCCATAGCGGCCATATTTTATTACCATATTTCTGCCACATTCTTCACATATTACATCAGTGACAATATCAGGTATTTCAACATTTTCAACCTTTTGCTCTGCTTCATCAAGCAAATTTTTAAACACAGGATAAAAATTTCTGAGTATTTCTTTCCATTCCAGCCTGCCCTCTGCCACACTGTCAAGTGCAGATTCCATCTCGGCAGTAAATTCTGTGTTAATAAGTGAGCCAAAGTTGTTTTTAACAATTTCATTTACAATTTCTCCAAGCTCAGTTACATAGAACATCTTGTTTTCTTTTGTAACATAATTTCTCATCTGAATTGTATTAAGTGTAGGTGCATAGGTTGATGGTCTGCCAACACCTATTTCTTCAAGAGTTTTAATTAGCATTGCCTCTGTATATCTTGGAGGAGCCTGTGTAAAATGCTGTTCAGGAACAATTTCAGAAGCCTTTAAAATTTCTCCCTCTGAAATTTCCGGTATTGTTTCCTCTGCCGCATTTTTTTCATTTTTCTTATATACGGCAAGATAACCGTCATACACAAGTATAGAGCCTGTTGCTCTGAAAATATAGTTATCACATACAATATCACTGCTTAATGTTTTATACTTAGCAGGCAGCATCTGACTTGCAATAAACCTTTCCCATATAAGCTTATAAAGTCTGTACTGATCTCTTGAAAGACTGTCTTTAGCCTCATCAGGAGTAATATCAGTATAAGACGGTCTTATTGCCTCATGAGCATCCTGTGCTCTCTCATCTGTTTTATACTGCTTTCTTTCTTTTAAATAATTTTCACTGAAATTTTCAAGTATATATTTTTTAGCTGCCTCATAAGCCTCATCGGATATTCTGACAGAATCAGTTCTTATATATGATACAAGACCAACTGTTCCATGACCTGCAATATTAACGCCCTCATAAAGCTGCTGTGCAATTCTCATTGTTTTTTGAGCAGCATACCCAAGAAGCTTAGATGCTTCCTGCTGCAGTGTGCTTGTAGTAAAAGGTGCAGGAGGATTTTTTGCTCTTATACTGTTTTTAATGGTTTTAACAGTAAAGTTTTTGTTATTAATCGCATCAAGAACACTATTTGTTTCTTCCTCGGAATTAAGTTCAATTTTATTTCCGTTTATATCAGAAAAAATCTTTGCAGTAAATTTCTTATTCTTTTTAGTCTGCAATTTTGAATCAATGGTCCAGTACTCCTTGGGAATAAAATTTTGAATTTCTTCTTCTCTGTCGCATATAAGTCTTAATGCAACAGACTGAACTCTGCCTGCACTTAATCCCTTTTTTACTTTTCTCCAAAGGAGAGGACTTATTTTATAGCCTACAATTCTGTCAAGAGTACGTCTTGCCTGCTGTGCATTAACAAGATCCATATCTATTTCTCTTGCTTCTTTAATGGATTTTTTTACTGCATATTTTGTAATTTCATTAAATGTTATTCTATAGGTTTTCTTTGGGTCAAGCTTTAACGCATACATAAGATGCCAGCTTATAGCTTCTCCCTCTCGGTCAGGGTCTGTTGCAAGATAAACCTTATCAGCAGTCTTAACTTCCTTTCTGAGCCTTGCAAGAAGCTCTCCCTTTCCTCTTATTGTTATATATTTAGGTTCAAAATCATTTTCAATATTTATACCAAGCTCACTTTTAGGCAAATCCCTTACATGCCCTACACTTGCTTCAACCTTATAGTTTGGACCTAAAAATTTTTTTAATGTATCCGCCTTTGCAGGTGACTCCACAATTACCAAGTATTTCTTTTTACTCACTTTCTTTTACCTCCTAGAGTGTCCTTACATATTTTTGTCCGGACATCTTCATAATACAACCCTTTAATTCAAGCATCATAAGTATACTTCCCACAAAGGAAATATTCATTGATGATTTTAAACATATTTCATCTATAGTTAATGGTTCATATCCTACTATATCAAATATTAATTTTTCTTCTTCGGTAATATCAGGCATTGAGCCAATATTATCAACCTTCTTTTTAGTTACTTTTATATTCATTGCATCTAAAATATCCTGTGTACAAAGTACCGGTGAGCAGCCATCTGCAATAAGTTTATTCGGCGTCTGAGATAATGAACTTGTAATATTTCCGGGAACTGCCATAACCTCTCTGCCATTATCAAGAGCATGATTTGCAGTAATAAGTGTACCGCTTTTGCTTTCACCCTCAACAACTACAACAACAGAAGAAAGACAGGCAACAATTCTGTTTCTATAAGGAAAATTATATTTTTGAGAACCTGTTCCAAGAGGAAATTCACTTAAAACACAACCATTTTCAATAATATTATCTCTTAAAGACCTGTTTCCTGCAGGATAACAAATATCAGCACCACAGCCAAGAACCGCAATGGTTTTTCCTCCAGCTTCAATAGAGGACTTATGGGCTATACTGTCTATACCATAAGCCATACCGCTTACAATTGTTATGCCATTTTCAGCAAGCTCATAGGCTATTTTATGACAAACAGCCGCTCCATATTCGCTTGCCCGTCTTGTTCCTACTATACTAACATAGGGATATGACAAATCAGGTATTTCACCCCATACATATAAGCCTAAAGGCGGATTTTTCATATTGTTAAGCTGTTTTGGAAATTTATTGTCTTTATATGTATAATATTTAATCGGTGAATTTTCAAGCTTATTAATTTCATTGTTAAAATCATATGATTTCTTTGATATTTTAAATGAATTAATATCCGATTGTGTCACAATTTTTGAATTAGCCATATCATAAATATCAGCTAAATAAATATTCTCCGCACTTCCAAAAAAATCTATTAAATTATACTTTGTTTCAGTATTTATATTGGGCACTGAATTTAACCACATTATATAATTATTTTCAGTATACATATTCTCTCCAAATTAATGTAATAGCTGTCTGTCTAAATTTCTAAGCTGCAACGCCTGAAAAATATGCCTTGTATTTATATTATCCATACCCTCAAGATCCGCAATTGTTCTTGCAAGCTTTAATAATTTGTGATATGCTCTTGCACTGAAATTAAGTCTGTCAAAGGCACTTTTAAGCATATCGTTTTCAGTTTTTCCAAGAATACAGTATTTTTCAATCTGTGATGCTGAGAGCTGAGAATTAAAATAAATATCTTCATTTTTATATCTTTCCTGCTGAATAGAATGTGCCTTTAAAACTCTGCTTTTAATATCAGAAGATTTTTCTGTTTTTCCATTTTCTTTTAATTTTTCATAGTCAACAGCTGCTGCCTCAATTTGAATATCTATTCTGTCTAAAAGAGGCCCGCTTATTTTACCCATATATCTCTTAATCTGATGTTCTGTGCATTTACACTTATCACTGTAGCCGTAATAGCCGCAAGGACAAGGATTCATACTTGCAACAAGCATAAGATTTGCAGGATATGACATTGTTCCGCTAACTCTTGAAATAGTAACATCACCATCTTCAAGAGGCTGTCTTAATTCTTCAAGAACATTTCTGCTGAATTCAGGAAGCTCATCAAGAAAAAGGACACCGTTATGTGCAAGGCTTACTTCTCCCGGCTTTGGTATTCTGCCCCCGCCAACCATAGCAGAGCCTGATATTGTATGATGAGGTGCTCTGAATGGTCTTTGTGTAATAAGGGAATTTTTATTTCTTAAAAAACCTGCTACAGAATAAATCTTTGTTATTTCAATGCTTTCTTCAAGGCTTAAATCAGGAAGAATTGAGGGCAGTCTTTTTGCCATCATTGTTTTGCCTGAGCCTGGAGGACCAATCATAAGAATATTGTGCATTCCGGCAGCAGCAATTTCCAATGCTCTCTTTACACTTTCCTGACCCTTTACATCAGCAAAATCAAGAGGCGATGTTTTTTCTTCTGCAAAAATCCCTTCAATATCAATACTAAAAGGCTTAATCTCATTTTCACCCTTAATTATTTTAACAATTTCTGTAATATTTTTAACAGGATATACTTCAATTCCCTTTATAATAGCTGCTTCAGAAGCATTTTCAAAGGGTACAAAGCATTTTTTATATCCCTTAGTAAATGCTGAATGAACCATAGGAAGCACACCGTTTACCCCTCTTATAGAGCCATCAAGAGAAAGCTCACCTATTACTATTGTATCAGCAATGCTTTTTGAATTAATAATTCCCATACAACCAAGTATGCCAAGAGCTATAGGCAAATCAAAGGCAGGTCCTTCCTTTTTTGTGTTAGCCGGTGCAAGATTAACTGTAATCTTTTTAGGCGGAAACGAAAAGCCTGAATTTTTAATTGAAGTCCTTACTCTTTCTTTTGATTCCTTTACTGCATTGTCAGGCAAACCAACTATATCAAATGCAGGCAGACCATTGCCCATATCTACCTCAACATCTACAATAAATCCATTTATTCCTATAAGTCCGCAGGAATTAATCTTTGCTAACACAAATTCACCCCCATTTTTATAATTACACAAAATAACAAATTTGATTTTAGCACCCTTTTTGGATAAATGCAACAACTTTTTAATATTTTAATAATTTCAATTTAAGTATAACTCTATTTGTTAATTTATGACTATACTCAAGTCTTGTATGCATCGTGGGCAAATTACTTATCATTATTTACAAACTCAAAATCAATAGTCCTTGTTTCAAGGCTTGCTCTTGTAAGCATTACTCTTACCTTATCACCTATATTATAGGTTTTATGAGTATGCTCACCAAAATATCTTAAATTTTCTTCATCATAAATATAAAAGTCATCATACATATCCTTAGCTGAAACCATACCCTCAACAGTATTAGGCAGCTCAACATAAATGCCCCAGCTTGTAACTCCTGATATTATTCCGTCAAATTCTTCTCCGACTTTGTCTTTCATATACTGTACAATCTTATATTTATCTGTTTCTCTTTCAGCTTCTTCAGCAGTTCTTTCATTAATAGAACATTGGTTTGCAACATTAGAAAGTATTTTGTTATAATGATTAATTCTGTTTTCATCAAGACTGCCTGCAATATATTCGCTTATAATTCTGTGAATTTGTAAATCAGGGTACCTTCTTATAGGTGAAGTAAAATGGCAGTAATAAGTTGCAGCAAGTCCAAAATGTTTACCGTTTTCAGCAGTATATTTTGCCTGTTTCATACTCCTTAAAGTCATTTTGTGAATAAGAGCCTCCTCCGGTTTTCCCTTAACTTTATTAAGCAGCTGCTGATATGTTTTAGGGTGAGTTGTGTTTCCCTTTAAAATATAACCGAATTTTCCTACAAAATACTGTAATTTTTCATATTTTTCTTCATCAGGTTCTTCGTGAGTTCTATATACAAAAGGAGTTTCAAGCCAGTAGAAATGCTCTGCAACAGTTTCATTTGCAGCAAGCATAAATTCTTCTATTATGCTTGTAGCAACATTTCTTTCTCTTTTTACAATATCTATAGGCTTGCCATTTTCATCAAGAATTATTTTTGCTTCATCTGAATTAAATTCAATGGCTCCTCTTTTTTCTCTCTTTTTTAAAAGTATATTTCTAAGCTCCTCCATATCTTTAAACATAGGTACTAAATCTCTGTATTCTTCAAGATATTCAGAATTTTCATTTGTAAGCAAATCATATACGACAGTGTAGCTCATTCTTCTGTCGACATTAATTACAGCCTTTTTTATATCAGAAGAAACAATATACCCTTTTTGATTTATCTCCATAATGCAGCAAAGGGCAAATCTGTCTTCTCCTGCATTAAGAGAGCAAATACCGTTTGAAAGCTTATGAGGCAGCATAGGTATTACTCTGTCTACAAGATATACACTTGTCCCTCTTTTGTATGCTTCTTTATCAAGGGGTGATTTTTCTTTTACATAGTGGGATACATCAGCAATATATACCCCAAGCTTGTAATTTCCATTTTCAAGCTTTTCAACAGATACGGCATCATCAAGGTCTTTTGCATCTTCTCCGTCAATTGTTACCATAGGAATATTTCTGAAATCCTCTCTGTCTGAAAAATCCTCATTTTCTATTGTATCATCAATAGATTCAATTTGTTTATATACCTTTTCAGGAAATTCAACAGACAAATCATACTGCATTATAATAGAAAGAATATCTACTCCGGGGGCATTAATATGCCCTAAAATTTCATCTACAACACCCTCCGGATTTTTGTGTTTATCATCAGCAGGCACAGTTATTTTCACTGTTACCTTATGACCTGTAACAGCACCCCTGTTATCTCCTGCTTTTATAAATATATCATCACATATTCTTTTTTCATCGGGAATAACAAAGCCATAATTTTTAACCTGTTCATAAGTTCCTACTATTCGCTTTATTCCTCTTTCAGTTATTTTAACTATTTCACCTTCCCGCTTGCTGCTGTCAGGGTCAATTACTTTACATATAACCTTATCTTTATGAATAGCGCCATTTGTCTTATCATGGGGTATAAAAATATCTTTTGTGCCGTTTTCAAGCTCTACAAACCCAAAGCCCTTTTTATTTCCTATAAATGTGCCGGTAAATATATTAGCCTTTGATGCAGGCATAATCTTATTTTTTTTAGTAATTATTATTTTGCCTTCAAGCTCCAGTTCTTCAACCATATCATAAAGCATTTGCATATCCCGGGGCTTAACCTGAAGAAACATTGCTATATCCTTAGGACGCATATATCTGTATTCATCATCATTTATAAAAGCTAAAAGCTTATCTTTTCTTTCTGTATATAAATCCATAAAGACACCTCCAATATTAGGTTTTACAAAATATTATAAATAATGTAATAAAAAAACTGCTGCAAATCAATGCAACAGCCTTAATGATTTAGATAAAATTAATAACAAGAATAAGAATAGCATCTACAACTGCAACAATCTTAGTGTAAAGCTCTAACTTACCCTCAATAGAATTTTTCTTATTCTTATCCCAATAGCTTGTACCGGCTGAAGCCATACCGCCAATAGAGCTTGTAAAGCCGGCTGCCTGCTTTTTCTGTGCAAGGATTAAACCAATTAAAGCAAAAGATAACAATAAAATAATTATTGATAAAACAGTAAACATAATTGCACCTCCGTATTAAATCTTTGATATTATAACATACAATTTAATGTTTTGCAAGCACTTTTTACTCTTTTACTGCAAATTTATAGCCAACACCCCAAATTGTTACAATTCCCCAGTTGTCATTTTCTTTAAGCTTTTCTCTTATCCTCTTAATATGAACATCAACTGTTCTTGTATCACCTACAAATTCATAACCCCATATTTTATCAAGAAGCTTTTCTCTTGTATAAACCTGATTTGGATGCTTAGCAAGGCAGAGCAAAAGCTCAAATTCCTTTGGAGGAAGTGTAAGCTCTTTGTCATGATATGTAACTGTGTAGGTATTCTGATTAATAACAAGATTAGGATATACAATCCTTTTAGACTCCTCATTTCTGTTATCAAATCTTCTAAGTACAGCTTTTACTCTTGCAATAAGCTCTTTAGAATCAAAAGGTTTAACAATATAATCATCAGCACCAAGCTCAAGTCCAAGAACCTTATCAAAAACTTCACCCTTAGCAGTAAGCATAATTATAGGGGTCTTGCTTATCTGTCTTATTTCTCTGCATACCTGATAACCGTCAATTTCAGGCAGCATTATATCAAGAAGGACCATTTGAGGATTATATTTTTTAAAGGTTTCAATGGCATCTCTGCCATTGTATACCTCATAAGTTTCATAGCCTTCTTTTTCCATATATAAGGATATAAGTTCAGCTATATGCACATCATCATCAACAATTAAAATCTTTGCTTTTGTGTTTTCCATAATTAATCTCCTTTATTTTATATCAATTATAGTAACTCCTGATTCACCCTCTCCATACTGACCTAGTCTGTATTTTTTAACATGAGGGTGCTTTTTAATATGATTATGAACTGCTGTTCTTAAAGCACCTGTTCCTTTTCCATGAATAATTGTAACGGGCGATACCCCTGCAAGATAAACATCATCTAAATATTTATCCAGCTTATCTATTGCCTCATCTGCAAGCAGACCTCTTAAATCAAGCTCTGCTGATACTGAGCTGACCTTTGACCTGCTAAATGAATTGGCAAATTTTTTTGGCTGATATACTGCCATTTCTTCACTTAAATCAAGAGATAAATCCTTTATATTTATATTAATTTTCATAATTCCCGCCCTGACTAAAACATTGCCATTATTATCAGGAGGTTCAACAACATAACCGCTTTGATTTAAAGAATGAATTTTGACCTTATCACCTTTAACAAGCTTATCAGGGATTTTATAATCTCTTTTATTGTTTTTATCAAGCTTATTCTGAACTTTATTAAGATTATCTTTAAGGCTTTTTCTCTTTTCATCTATTTTATTTATATCAGAGCCTTCTCTCTGCATTTTTCTTATTTCTTTTATAATTGCATCAGATTCATCTTTAGCATCACTTATTATTTTTCTTGCTTTTTCATTAGCTTCCTTTATAATTTTATCTCTTTGGTTATCAAGTTTGCTTCTTAATTTTTGAGCTTCATCTTTAAGTCTTTGAGCTTCCTTTCTATAGCTTTCAGCCTTATCCTTTTCAATTTCAAGAGATTTCCTGCTGATTTCAAGGTCAGTTATAACATCTTCAAATTTAATATCCTCATGAGATAAAACAGATTTAGCTTCTTCAATAATATAATCAGGCAGACCAAGACGTTTTGAAATAGCAAAAGCATTGCTCTTTCCGGGAACACCTATAAGCAGCTTATAGGTTGGTCTTAATGTTTCAACATCAAATTCACATGAAGCGTTTTCAACACCGTCTGTTGAAAGTGCAAAAATTTTAAGCTCACTGTAATGAGTTGTTACAGCAGTTCTTATTCCAAGAGAATGAAGATATTTAATAACCGCTATTGCAATAGCAGCACCCTCTGTAGGGTCAGTTCCTGCACCAAGCTCATCTAAAAGCACAAGAGAATTATTTGTGACACTGTCAAGAATTTTAACTATATTTGTCATATGTGATGAAAAGGTTGAAAGACTCTGCTCTATACTCTGTTCATCGCCTATATCAGCAAATACATTGTCAAAAACCGCAAGCTCTGAATTGTCAAAAGCTGATATATGAAGTCCCGCCTGACCCATAAGAGTAAAAAGACCCAGAGTTTTTAAGCTTACAGTTTTACCCCCTGTGTTAGGTCCTGTTATAAGAAGCGTTGTAAATTTTTTGCCTATATAAATATCAGTAGGCACAACAGTTTCAGCGTTTAAAAGAGGGTGCCTTGCTTTTTTAATATTGACATAGCCCTTTGTATTAAACTTAGGCTCTGTTCCTTTCATTTTTAACGAAAGCTCAGCTTTTGCAAAAACAAAATCTATATGAGAAAGCACATCTGTATTTGAAATAAGAACATCTGTCTTTTCTGAAACCTTTGCTGTTAAAAGAGCAAGTATTCTTTCTATTTCAATTTTTTCTTTATTATGCAGCTCTTTTATTTTGTTATTAAGCTGAACTACACTTATCGGCTCTATAAATACAGTTGCACCGGTTGCTGACTGATCATGGATCATACCGGTAAAAGCATTTTTATATTCTTGTTTAACAGGCACACAATATCTGTCATTTCTTATTGTTATAACTGCCTCTTGAAGCATATTTCTGTAGTTTTGAGAATGAAGAATTGAATTTAACTGTTCCTTTATTCTGTCATTCGCAATTTTTATACCACGTCTTGTTTCTCTAAGGCTGTGACTTGCATCATCAGAAATTTCAGAAGGAGATATAATAACCCTTTCAATTTCGTGCTGTAAATCATTAACTGTTTCTATAGCCTGAAACTGCGGCTCTAAAATAGGAAAGCTATCATTCTTACTTTCGCTTTTAGCATAATCCTTTGCTCTTTTAGAAACTCTTAAAAAATCCCCTATATGAAGAAGCTCCTCAATATTAAGACTTCCTCCTATATTTGCTCTTTCAAGATAAGCTCGTATATCTCTTAATCCTCCAAGATGCAAAGAGCCTTTTTTGATTATCATAGAAACTGCTTCACTTGTTTCCTTCTGATTGACAGTAATTACATTAATATCCGCAGATGGTTCAAGCTCTCTGGATATAGCCTTTCCCATTTCAGATGAAGCAAGTGACACTAATTTATCAATTATTTTATTAAACTCCAATGTTCTCAGAGCCTTTTTATCCATATATAATCTCCTCGTATAAATTCAGGCACCTAATTAATTATGATTAAACTATTTTATGTTATAAAATTTGTTGTTAATTTAGGGATAATATAATTCTAAAATGTAATCATAGATTTTTAACAAGGGTTACAGCTTTTCTCATTGCAAAGCTCTTTTTCTTTTATAATCCTGCTGACTGGCTTTGTTACATTTCACGCCTGCCCTCTAAGGCTCTTGAAAGAGTAACCTGGTCAACATATTCAAGATCACTGCCAACAGGCACACCATGGGCAATTCTTGAAACCATAACTCCCATAGGCTTTAAAAGCTTGCTTATATACATAGCAGTAGCTTCGCCCTCAACAGTAGGATTTGTTGCAATAATTACCTCTGTTATGCTTTCATCAATTCTTGAAAGAAGCTCCTTAATTTTTATATCCTCAGGGCCTATATCTTTAAGAGGTGAAATTGCTCCATGTAATATGTGATATAATCCCTTGTATTCTCCTGTTTTTTCATAAGCAGCCATATCTCGTGGGTCTTCTACAACCATAATAGTTGTTTTATCACGTTTAGTGCTGCCGCATATTCTGCAAGGGTCAGAATCAGTGAGATTGCAGCAGACAGAACAATATTTAATTTCTTTTTTTGCATTTAAAATAGCATCTGAAAGCAGCTTTGCATCATCAGAGGACATATTAATTATATGAAATGCAAGTCTTTGTGCTGACTTTCCTCCAATACCGGGAAGTCTTGAAAGCTGTTCTATCAGAGTATTTATAGGATTTCCGTAATAGTTCATCAGAATAACCCCGGCATACTTCCGCCAAGCCCTCCGGTAATACCACTCATTGCGGAATTACCAGCTTCATCAGCCTGTCTTATAGCTTCATTTACAGCAGTCATAACAAGATCCTGAAGCATTTCAACATCATCAGGGTCAACAACATCTTTATCTATTTCAATAGATTTAATAACTTTTTTGCCTGTGATAACAACCTTAACTGCACCTCCGCCGCTTGTCACCTCAAACTCCTTTGATTCAAGCTCCTGCTGTGCCTGTTCCATCTGCTTTTGCATTCGCTGTGCCTGCTTCATAAGATTATTCATATTCATACCGCCGAAGCCGCCGTTATATCCTTTAGCCATTTCCATATCCTCCATTTTAATTTTACATAAATTATAACCTATTGCATTATAATAATCAAGTCTAAAAATTATTCTTCTATAATATCAACAGGAATATTTAAAATATCAAAATCACTTTTTTCAAATTTCTTTACAGTTTCATCATTAAAGCCGTAAAGCTCTCTGTTTCTCTGTAAGTAACGTTTTTCACCAATAATCTTTATATCAAATTCCCTGTCGAAAAAATTATTTATTTTATTTCTTATATCCTCAAAATGCTCATCAATATATTTTAACCCGCTGTTATTTGTAAGAACAATAGTGAGAAAATTATCTTCAAGATAAGATGCTTTAGCGTGCATTTTAAGAATTTGCTTTGCAAAACCCTCATCAAGAGAATTTATAAATGTATTCCAGCCGGAAATCACCTTTTTTATGTCTTCGGGTATAGCCTTTTCTTTTGCTGCAATTTTATCTGCTTCTTCAGAACTGTCCTCAGCTGCAGGCTCTTTGTTTATTTCAGCAGAAACCTTTGAAAACTCACCACTTTCTGCCATACTTTCAAGATTTTTAAGTCTTTTCATAAGACTTCCCACATCACTGTTCACAACAGGATTGCAGCATTTTATTACTGAAACTTCAAGAAGCATTCTTGGACTAAAGCTTGTTTTCATTTGCAAAATTAAAGCAGAAAATTCATTTATAAGACTTAAAAGATATTCATAGCCTATATCTCTGCCCTGTTCTATAAGTTTAGATATATATTCATTTGAATAATTAAGTGCATTTGAAGTATTTTCAACTGTAACTGCAAGAAGAAGATTTCTAAAATGAGAAATCATATCATTTGCAAACTGTATCATATCCCTGCCCTGTACTGCAACCTTATCAATAATTTCAAGACATTTCCCCGTATCATTAACATTCATTGCATCACACATTTCAAAAAATACCTCTTTTGAAACAGAACCTAAAATATCTCTTACCATATCAACAGTGATTTTTCTGTCATAGTAAAAGCTAAAGCACTGGTCAAGTATGCTTAAAGCATCTCTCATTGCACCGTCTGAAACATCAGCAATATATTCAATTGCTTCTGTATCAACATCTTTGTTTTCATTAGCCATATATTCAAGAAGAACAGTTTTCATATCTTCTTTTGTAATTCTGTGAAAATCAAATCTCTGACATCTTGAAAGCACAGTAACGGGAAGCTTTTGAGGGTCTGTTGTAGCAAGAATAAAAACTACATATTCAGGAGGTTCTTCAAGAGTTTTTAAAAATGCGTTAAAGGCATTTACCGAAAGCATATGAACCTCGTCTATTATGTATACCTTATACTTTCCCTCTGTAGGCGGATATTTAACACTGTCTATTATATCTCTTATATTTTCAACAGAGTTGTTGCTGGCAGCATCTACCTCAGTAACATTCATACCTGTGTTTTTTAATATATTCTGACATACCTTGCACTTATTACAAGGCTTTGAGCTGTCATCTGAAATACAGTTTATTGCCCTTGCAAATATTTTTGCAGTAGTGGTCTTGCCTGTACCTCTTGTGCCGCAAAAAAGATATGCATGATTTATTCTGCCTGTTTTTATCTGATTTTTAAGAGTTCTTATAATATGATTTTGACCTATAACATCTTCAAATTTTTGCGGTCTTAATCTTCTGTATAATGCTTGATAAGACATATTAAGCCTCCTCAAATTAGTCAATTCTTGCCAATATTATTCCTGAACCGCTTTTAATATTTTTAAGTCCAAGATACATATATGTAACTATAAGTCCTAAATCTATAAGAGGGTGCAGCTGTATTCCGGCTGCGTTCAGTATTCCGCTGAAAATCACAGGAAATGTATTTGCATAAACTGCAAGTCTGAACATATTTCCTAAAGAAATACTTGTTCTAATTAAAAGAATATTAATTATATTTCCAACAAATACAATCATTACAAGTCCCAAAAGTCCACTTATAAAAAAGCTTATAAATAAAGTAATAATTATCCCTATGAAAATACTTACCTTAAAAACAGGGGTTTTTACTATTTCTGCAAGTTCTGTCTTGCTGATATTTTCAAACTCGCTAAAACTGCCCTTTTCAGAAAATACACCATTGTTTATAATATAATTATCACTATTAGCTATAAAATATAACTGAGCATTTTTTGACTTTTCTTCAACATCAAAATCCTCATCAGTATTTATATATATTACAGCACCCTGATTTATATCTATTGTTTTGCATTTGAATTTTCCGTCTTTAATTTCAAAATCAGGAATATAAGTATCAATAAGACTTCCTATGCCGCCTGAATTTATATAAAGATTTATAACAGGTATAACAGAAAGCACCGCTGTCACCATAGTAATAATAATAAAATAAATTATAGCTTTAGAGCTTTTCTCCAGCAGCAGCAAAGGATATTCGTGAAATTTACAAATCGATATTTTAAATTGTTTTATTATACTCATAGCATCCTCCATTAGCTTCACAAATAGGAGCAGCAGCAAACTGTTCCTTTAAACATTGTACAACATTTTTATCTAATATACAAACATTTTTCTTTCTGAATTATCAACTGAATAGTTTTTTGTTGCAATATACCTTGCATTTCCGTAATTTCCTTTAATATTTAACAGCCTTGCACTATCATTATCTATATATGCAGTATCGTTTACAACATAAGCTATTTTATCTGTGCTTGTCCATTTTCTTTCTTTAGGAAGAATACTGACTAATTCTGAATATACCCTATTAACAGATGACAAATCAGAAAGCTTAGAGGAACCGTAAGCCCTGTTATTTTCAGAATTTTCACAATAGCTTACAAGAGCAATGTTTTCATAATCCCCGGCAAGGGAATAAACAGTTTTTACATTATTTTCCCACTCTGAAATATAATATTTATGATTATCTCCCGAAAAGCACTCAACAGATACATTAACTGCAACAGGTTTATTTGAAAAATATTTTATGCTCTGCCTTAGTCCTGATATATCAGAAATTATACCATTATAATCTGCCTTTTCATAATAATTAACTGCAACCCAATCTATAAGCTCATCTCTTGGTGCGGCAGCCATATTGTAATTATATGGTATATTCCACATTAGAGCAGCTTTTGGTGCATTTTTTCTGAATATTTCAGCACTCTGATTATAAAGCTCTGTAGAATTTCCATAATCAAAGGCTATAAAAACAGGTACACCTATGCTTCCGCATTTTTCAGACATTTCTTTAATACATTTTGTATCGCTTATATTCTTTATTATTAGCATAGGTATTTTCCCCTTTGAGCATACATCAATTATAAAGCTTGGAGAAAAATCTTCTGCCTTTTCAATTTTTATTATATATACATCATTGCAGACCTTTGTCTTATTTTCAAAATCATTTATATTCTTAAAGGCATATTCTCCCTCAATACATACTCCACTCATACATTTTGCTTCTTCTCCAAGAGCCATTTCTCTTTTTACTTCAATATTAATAACATAAGGTGTAAAGCTTAGAGTTTTTATACCTGAAACATCAGCAGTATTTTTATTATTACAGGCAGTAAGAAAAAGACATAATAATGCTATATATTTTTTCAAGGTTATTCCTCCTGAAGATAGGTATTTACCGCCTCCAAATAGTGAACAGGACAACCCAGTTTATTATACACTCTATATTTTTCTTCAAAGGCTGTATACGGAATTGACTTTCTTCCTCCGTCTTGAGCCTTTAGCCAGTATTCTTTCATAACTTCAAAGGGAAGAAAATAATATTCCTCTTTGTCCTGACAATGAACAAGAAGAAATGCAACACCACCCTGATTTTTAAAGCACTCCATAAACTCAACCTGATGAGAATGTATATTCTGCAAAGGAAGTCTGCCCTGATTTGTTTCTTTTGCATCAAAGCATATTGGTATTCCCTGAACTGCTCCAATATAATCAATAGTAGATTTTTGGTCAAAATAGGCTTCTGTAATAAGTCCCTTTGATTTATTAAATTTTGTAGGTGTAATAGGAGTTGGTATCTTTTGTATTATAGCCAGATTTTTATCTTTATATACTTTATTGGTCATATTTATCATTTCTTCAAAACTGTTTCCTCTAAGTCCTCTTGAATTCCAATGGCTCATATTATTTCCTCTTTTCTATATTCTCAATTGCCCATTTTGCACTCTCCGATATTTCCCCTCTTGAATCTTCACAAAGTCTTTTAAGAACAGGCAATGCTCTTTTATCCTTTAAATTTCCAAGAGCAATAACTGCATTTCTTTGAAGTATTTTTTTACCTCTCCAGCCGGCGGCAGTTTTTTTATATATACTGTTAAATTCTCTGTTTGAAAAGCTTAAAAGCTCCTCTATATCAGGATAGGCATTTTTATTTTCCTCAAAACAAAATTTGTTTTTTATACAAACTCTCTGACATATGTCACAGCCATAAATTTGTCTGCCAATACTTTTTGCCTCAATATCAGAAAGAACTCCGTTTTTTTGTGTTATATATGAAATACATTTTCTATAGTCAAAGCCATCTCTGTTTATTGCTCCTGTTGGACAAGCCTTTAAACATTTTTCACAGTCACCACAGTCTGATTTTTTTATAATTTCACGGTTAAAGTTCCATTTTTCATAGGGTATATTTGTAATCATATAGCCTATAAAAAACATACCGCCTATTTTATCATTTATAATGCTGAAATTTTTTCCAATAAAGCCAAGAGAACATCTCACAGCCACCTCTCTGTCAATAAGAGGACCCGTATCTGAAAAACACATAGCTGAATAACCGACTGTTAATTCTTCTTTAATAATTTCAAGCTTATTCATTATTGTAATATGATAGTCCTCGCCTACTGCACCTGATGAAAATACACCCCTTAATTTATTATCCTTAATATTGCTGTATATAGTATTGTAAGGCAGCCCTATGCACACAAGGCTTTTTGCATCAGCCATAGTCAGTGACGGATTTATTCTTTTTTCATAGCTGAAATTTACAAAGGGTACATCTGACAGCAGTTCCATTGGAATATCAAAAGGCTCTGCACTTCCAATGCCTGCTGCAATATTAAGTTTTTCTGCCAAAGCCATTAATTTTTGATACATATTTAACTCTCCAAAGGCAAATTTTATATAATTATATCATAAATTTATGATTTTCACAACATTTCATAAATTTGTAATCAAATAACTCTTGCAATTAAAGGGATTTTCTAATATAATTAATGATTGTCAGATAATAGATAAAATTATAAATATTTTACATAACAGATAAATCAAAGGAGTGGCATAATGGCACTTGGCAATAATAAAAACAAAAACAGATATTTGGCTTCAAAGCCTCTGAAGTTTAAAACAAAAACGGATAAGCCCCTGCTTTTTCCGCTGCACCCTGACAAGGTAAACAGAAAAACCTACAGAAGCGGCAGAAGTATTGGTTTTAATATTAATTTAAGACCAATATTATTTTTGCTCATTGTTATACTTATAATATTTGGTATAGGATATTTTGCTTTCAGCCGTCAGGCTATGGCGGTAATGGTCAATGGTGAGGCAGTTGGCTACATAAAAGATATGAATACTACCGAAGAAGAACTTAATGCTCTTATAATTGCAAAGCTTAAAGAAGATGTTGGAAATAACATTGAATTAAATGAAACAATAACTCTTGAAAAGGTGAACAGTATTTTCAAACACGTTTCAAACAATGCAGAGGGTGTTCTTGCTGATGTTTGCAAGGCAGTAACTTATAAACAGGAGGCAACAAAAATTCTTGTTGAAGGAAAACAAATGGTTATAGTATCAAATATAGATGCTGCTAAAGAAGTATTAAAGAGAATTCTTGATGCTTATGAACCGCCAAACGGAACTTCATCTCCTGAATTTGCAACACAGATTAAAACAGAAGCAGCTTTTGTAAACAGCACTGATGTTGCCGATATTGAAACAGCAGTAAAAATGCTTTCACAGACAAGACAGGAAGAAAGAGTTCACACAGTTGTAACAGGTGAAACCTTTGCAAGTATAGCTTCAAACGCCGGAATGACAGAAGCTGAACTTCTTCAGGCTAATCCATCAATTACAAGTGAAACAAAAAATAATCTTTCAGTAGGTCAGCAGTTAAAAGTAATAATGACTGTCCCTACATTGCAGATAAGAACATATAAGGTTGAAACAAAGAAAGAAGAAATACCTTATGAAACTGAAAGAGAATATGACGACTCAATGCCTAGCGGTGAAACCGAAGAAGTTCAGGAAGGTGTAAACGGCGAAAAGGAAATTACTCAAAAAGTGGCATATATAAATGGTGTTCCTCAGACCGGTTCTGCTGCACAGACTTCAGAAAATATAACAAAAAAGCCTGTAAACAGAATATTAAAAATAGGTACTTATGAAGAAAGCTATGATGAAGACTATGATGAAGATGAGGATGAAGATGAATAATTTTTAAAAATATGTCATATTCAAAAATATCTGCCAAGAGTTGATTTCAAATATTATATAAACCTTCAAACTGATATAGTTTGGAGGTTTATAACAGTAAAAAGAACAAAATATGAAAATCAAAAAAGGTTGCCGCAAATTAAAAATTTTCATAAATACATTGTATAAATCATATAAAAATCGACTTTGTAAAACAACAAAGCCGATTTTTTATGCAAAATTAGGCGCTTTAAATTTTTCTGTGTATCAGGCAGCTTCTGATAAATAAAGCAAACAAGATATTTTTTACGGTATTCGACAACTGAAATGTTGAATACCGTATTTTAAATTACAGGAAAATCCCTCTGCAGGAATATTTTGCCCCACAACAGGAAATAATATTTATGCTTTTCCATATAAACAGGATAGAACAATGCAGAGGTGCAACTTGAGCGGTTTATGTGGTTTTAGACGAAATATTTCGGGAAAACCAAAGCGATAAACCTCGGGGTTCGGGGCGGAGTCCCGTTTCCTTTAGGCGGTCTTTTCCAGTATTTCAGAAAACAATATTTTCAACTTGCTGATAACCAAATCCCAATCGGGATACTTGCGTGTCCATCTATTAGAAACCTTTTCGGTTGTAAGATACAGGATTTTAAGAAGGCTTTCGTCAGTTGGAAATATTTTTTTGTTTTTCGTAACTTTTCTGAACTGACTGTTAAGACTCTCAATTACATTGGTAGTGTACATAATTTTTCTGATAAAATCTGGAAAGGCAAAAAAGGTTATAAGATTGTCCCAATTTTCTTTCCAGCTTGAAACAGCGTTAGGATATTTTGAACTCCACTTTTCCTGAAGTTCAAGTAAAACGGCAGTTGCAGCATATTCATTAACTGCTCCATAGATTTTTTTAGGTCTGCAATAAATGCCTTTTTATCCTTATAAGGAATGTATTTTACGCTTGCTCTAATTTGATGAACGATACATCATTGCACCGCAAAGAATTATGCGGACTTGCGTAAGCGAGGCTTTTGCGAAACAAAAGTGCTGAACTTTTGCATAAAGTGACAGTATTTTTTCATCTAATCCGGTAATGCTACGCTGATGATTTGGTACAATCTGAGGCTCAAACTCACCTTTTCTGTCACGAGGCATATTTAATTCAACATTGCCACGCTCACTTTTTACAGTCTTTTTTGAATATCCGTTTCTGCTGTTGTCTGTAGATTTTTCAGAAATAACATAGCGATCATAACCTAAATATGTATCCATTTCAGCTTCCAATGCTTCCTGTAAAACATCAGCAAACATTTCTTTCATTGCTGCCAATACATCATTTGATGACTTAAAATTCTGCTCCTTGATGTAGCTTCTTAATAATTCCTTTGATACTTTTGACATAAAATTAGTCCTCCTTGTTTTTAGCAAATTTTTACATTAAGTTCTATTTGCATTATTGTCAAGAAGGACTGTTTTTACACTGTTTACACAAAATTTTTTAAAGGCTCTCTAGATGTGGGTTGTGTTAATTAGGGATTTTTTTACATCACCTGTGTTATAATTTAATAGCCTATAATCTATTATATTACCGCAGCTACCGCTACCGCAACAGCGCCGGCAGCTACATCAAGGGCTGCAACAGCCTCGGTTGTAGCAACTGCATTTGAAAAAATGACGGCATTTGCGAATACGATGATATTTGCTGTCGTAAATAAAAATCCGTCAACATATTTTTCCCATCCCTCACCTAAGAACTCTATGTTAGGTGATACGTTCTTCAGGTTTTTTATCACCAAATATGTCAGTTTCTCTGTGTTTTGGACGATTGTCAGTTTCTTTCCTTCCGGCACCAATGTCTGATTATCAAAGTTCTTATTTACGGTTTCCGCAACTTTAAAAAGGATTTCCGCAGCTCCCTTGACCGGAAGAACCAATATGCTTTCATTTTCCGCTGCTTCCAATACGCAATATTCTGTTTCCTCGCTGTACGGAATCTTATACTCTTGAAGAACTTTCTTTGGCTCGGCAATAAACCGTCTCTTAAAATCTTCATCATCCCAGCATTTCGTATTAATCTCTGCAATTAATACATTCAGTTCATTTTGTTCCATAGTGATAATTCTCCTTTCTTTATTATAATATATACCTGCCAAGACAGGTAATTTTATCTCTCTATTTCATATATGGGGGCAATAATTGCACTGTCATAGAGCTTACGCAAAAATATGAGTAGCGGCAAAACATCCTCTTTTTTATCATTAGCCAGTTCCAGTAAGATTTGGTGGCAACTTAGAGTTCCTGTTCCCAGTAGGCGGAGCATTTTTTCAACGGAATCCATTTGATTATTCGTCGGCAATATCTGAAAATTGTATCCATCCCGCCCTTCTATCAAAATCCTCGTATCCTCCCGCACTATTTCCAGATGAGGGTAAATTCCGAAAGGAACTCTCATAGGCATGGAAATCGGCATATATGTATTAATCAGGGCAGTCAACTTTTCTCTGAAATTCTCTGCACCCGTAAAATTCATCTCTTCGTAAATTATCTCTCCGCAGGGATGCTTTCGGTTTGTTGGACATGCCGTAACCAGCCGAACCGACCGCCGCGCCATATTAACAACAAAGCCGGAAACACAGCAAATACTGTCCGTATATTCATCATCCGATTTTCTGTTGTCAAAGGCCCTGCCGGCATTTAAAATCAGCGTTGACTGAGCTTCCGGATATTTTCCGAGCAGTTCAACATAGAGAAGCTCTTCCGGGCTGAAATATTCTACAATATTTCTCAGGCATTCTAACGTCAGTACAGAAAACCTATGTACCGAAGGATTTTTAATACTCATATTTTTTTTCAGAATTTTCTTAACTCTATTTGGATGTCTCATTGCAACCGCAGTTGTAATCTGGGGATATTTATCAAAATGCGAAAAAAATATATCCGCAAATATCTCATAATCAGGATTATCTAAAGGTTCGCTGGCATAATATAAAGTTCCCTCTCCGGATGCTTTTCCGACAATTTCTTCACACACATCTAATATATCTTCGAAAAGCTTTTTGTTATCCTGTGAGGCACGAAAAACGCTTTTCAGCCCCTCCGATGCAACCCCGCAGAATGGGCAGCCGACAGAACATCCGTCAGATAATTCAAATATCAGCGGAACATGAACCCTTCCCGAATTTGAACTCCCCATTTGATGCCAACAGCGGTTAATCTGGCGCTGCCGAAAACGCTCCAATGCCGGATGAAGTGCAACAGATGTCTTATCACGTATATCCTTAACCCGCTGTAGCCGCTCCCCCAAATATGCATAGTATTCACATACACACTTATAGAGCTGAATATACTCAGGATATTTCGAATTAGGATTTAATTGAAAAAACTGAAGTGCCTCCTCCTTTGAAAGTGTAAGACCTTCTTTTGCAAGGGCATTTTCAGGCTTTTCTGAAAAAAGCTCCCGAAAATCAGGATCCAACTGAAGCAGCTCCAAAAACAAAAAAGCATGCGCCACACGCCGCTGTTGTTCGGAATCCTTATTGCTGTCTCCCAAAATCCTTCCGCATTGTGCCATACAATAATCTATTAACGTCTTCATCTTTCTCTCCCGAACCATATCACAACTTCCTTGCTTTTTATATGACCGCGTTCATACATTTCTGATTTTTCCCAAAAATCCCATTTCTGCGGACACCGTTTTTATTTTGTTAACCGCCAAAATATAAACTAACTGTAACATTATTATACAACAATATTCAAATTTTTCAAGTATTTTTTAACCTGTCATGTTAAAACGTCAATGATCTATTGTACCTCAACACACATAGTATTTGTGCCATGTATCGACTCCAAGTTTGATATGACTTCTTTGTGAATTGATGTTAACTCTT
>CAZZLN010000021.1:0-26858 GCA_964654945.1 uncultured Lachnospiraceae bacterium | reverse complement strand
CCATTTCAGTTTTTGGGTTTATGGAAAATATAAAACGGTTTCGGTCTGCCATTCAGATACTAAAGTTATTGTTTTGATTGGATTTTTGCGGGGACAGTCCCCCGCAAAAATCATTATTTATTTATAAAAATAATGTAATATTTTTTAATTAAATATTAAATGACTGAAATCTTCATATATAATTATAACACTCCCTATACAAATAAATATTTACACAAAGAGGTTATAAAAATTATATCTTATTTTAATACAACAGTTTTTTCAGTTTCGTCCCATTCAACTTCAAATCCAAGTGACTCTGCCAAAGCTCTTAAGGGAACAAAAATATGATTATCTTTAATTTCAGCAGCAGCATTAATTGATTCTTCATTCCCATTTTTAATCATAATATTTTTTCCTGCAATAAAACTGATTTTATCATTATCCCTTATAATAGTTGCAGTCTTTGTTCCGCTTTCCCAATCAACACTAGCTCCATCTAAGGCTTTTTCAACAGCAGTTAAAGGCAGCATTACAAAATTACTTGAAGGTTGAATATAGGGTGCAGCATCTATTTTTTCTAATAATCCATTAACAAACATTCTTTTTTTATCGACTATAAATCCAATACATTGGTCATATGCAATTACAGTTGCACTATAATTATCTGAATCATAAAATATCTCTGAATCCTGCCATAACAATTCTATTACATCTTCAAATGGAGCGTATTCTTTATCTTCTATATTTACTGCAATACTATCAAAATTATCATAAATATTTTCTTTTTCCAATATATTTTTTAAATTATCATAAAGGATAAATATATTATTGCCTTGATGAATCACATCATCGGCTGAATATATACGTGAATCGATATTAATTGTTTTGTTATTTTGATTTAAATAAATTACATGTTCAAATTTATTGTCATCTATTCCCATTTTATAATATGTCAGATAATAAATATCAACATAATAATTTTTGCCTAAACTACTGTTTTCATCAATAATAACAGTTCCTGTATCAATTGGTACATTTTCTGACGTAAAACAGTATCTTTTGCTATTATTCAGTATGTCCTCTGATACATTAAATTCTTTTGTAAATATTGAAACAAACTCTTTACTCTCATAAGCTACATTTACAATATGATCTATAAAGCTTCTTGTATTTTCCTCTGTTATAGAACATTCTTCTTTAGGAATTGAAAACTTTATTTTTACATAGGTATAATATTGGCTTTCTTCTTTCAAACTAATATCCCTTATAATAACATCTTTATCATATATATCTTCATATCCAAAACTATGGTTATTTAAATACTTTTCTAAACATTGTCCGGCATAAACATTATAATATGATAATATGATCGTTATAAATATCAATGGAAATACAAAAATTAATTTTTCCATTTCTTAACCTCCTCATACCTACTTTGACCAATATTTCTAAGTGTTTCAACATCATAAGGTCCATTCCCCAAATATTCTACTCTATAATTGTTATTATCCTTTTTATCACCATAATACAATAAATATCCAGATGAATTAGGACTATATAATTTAGGATCGCCCACTAAATCATCTGGCACAGATGATTTTGGTAAATAATCTTCAATTTTTAAATAATCATCCTCATCTCGGTTAAAATTAATATTACTTTTATTATCTGGTGCAATAACATAATTTACATTCATTCTATCCATAAACTGACAAGCTGCATTTCTTTTTTGCCCCTTGTTCATGTAATTTAGATTTCCTCCATAACATGTATCTAACATAATAGAATTAATAGTTTGTTCTTTTAGTTCAGGTATATAAATACTAAAATTCCCACTATCTTTTGCATTAATTCCAGCCCTATTACCATGCATATGTATTATTACATCATCATCAAATGTCATTTCAACATTATTCCAAATAGAATTAAAATCATTTGTTGTAATCACTTCAGTCATAACGGATTTTTGCGGGGGACTGTCCCCTGCAAAAATCACTAACAATATTACCTAATGCATCAATAGCATCAACCTGATAAGAGCTATCGGGAGAAAAATCTAAATAAATTCTACTAACACTTGGCACATTATCCATCCATCTTATACAATTAGTTTCGCCGTCTTTAGATTTACCAAATTCAAATTTAATAGTTTGACTTTCACTTTCTATACAATAAAAGCTTATCAACAGAAAAATTATATTCTTTTTTTTCTTTAAGATTCATCATATAAAAACCGGCTTTATTATATTTATCATCTACAACTTCTCGGTATATAATATTGCTTTCAAAAATATTTATATCTGCAAAAATTCCTTTAGATAAAATCTCAATATTTTTACAATCCAAATCTGATATATATAAATTATTGCCGCCATTAAAAACAATACCATATGGGGAAATATTAATATCTCTTACATCATTATCGTACAATTCCTTTTCATTTTCACCATTTAAATCAATTCTATATATTTTTTTGTATTCAATATTGCCAAAATAAATGTATTGATCATATATGCTGATAAAACTTGTAGGAGTTGATGATAACTTTTTTAAATTTTCTCCTTCAGAATTACAGCTATACAAAGCATAACCATCCTCAGGATTAGAAAAATATATAATGTCATCTTTTACATCAAAATATTTAGTTGAATGTTTAACAATTTTTGTAAGACCTTTTCCATTTAAATCCATACGATATATACATGTATTCTTTCCTTCTGTATCCCCTTCTATAGTTTCGATACCATAAATATAATTATTAGTCACGATTGTCCTATAGAAATCTTTAAAGTTTACAATTGATGGATATTTTTTCCCTTGCTTTAATTTAAATACTTTCCCGGGACTTCCGCTATTATAATATATCCAATCCCCAATAACATTTATATCGTAAGCACATGTATATGATATTTTTTCCGTTAACTCATTAGTTTCAATATTATAGCATGACAGAAAATAATTATTATTTTCGTCAGTGAAGTATATATAATTTCCGCTCTTGTTAATATAACCGGCATTTCTTATATTAGACATAGAATTATTAGCTATTCCAACAACTCTGTTATTATATGACAAAAACAATATTATAAATAATATTATAAATATAACAAAAAGAAATTTGTATACTTTAAAATTCATTTACTAATACCCCCCCCCAATTAGCTAAATTTATTCCTGCTCTAACATATGGTCCATCATCTTTATCTTCCGTATATTTATTTTTTATTAAAGGATTTTTGCGGGGGACTGTCCCCTGCAAAAATCACTCATAGGTCATTATCTTTAAAGTGGGTTTGCTAAGGGCTTCATTATTATAATTTATTTAGCTTTAAGCCTTATTAAGTAACTCAATATATAATATATAGTTAAAAAACACAGAAATTACACAGCAAAAGGCAATACTGTTTCGAATCTAAATATTACATTGTCGGGATAAATAAAATTAAATTCTCTTTTTATAGGATACAGAATATTAATATCATAATCTTTTACAATCAATTCATCCCCTATCACTTCATTATCATTAGTATACAAAACATATCTATTTAAATTACCATCAATATCACCATAAAATCCTGTAAATTTAGTAAAAAAATGCAATATTCTATTATTGTCAACCACAAAATTAATATTTCTTCCTTGACTATCATATATAACTTCATAGTCGCATGCTGTAGCTGTAGTAAATTCAACTATTAAATAATTTCTGTCTTCATCTATGTCATGTTCATCTATTGCAATTTGGACAGGCGCTATAAAATAAATTACCAAAGCTAATATTGTTATTTTCCCCCAATTTTTTTTTATTTTTAATATGATATTATTACCATTGCTTATAAAACTCATGAAATTCAGCTCCTTCAGATGCTATTGGATAATTAATACTTACTTCTTTACAAAATACAAAACATTTGAATTATTTGTCCGAAGCTGTTGACTACACAGAAAATTTTAAAGATCCTATATGCTTGACTTTTTCAACATTTCAGTCTAGCCCTGGTCTTGAAATACTATTTTGTTTTCTGTATTAGTTCTGATAATTCATAATGAGGCCATGTTTCCACTCCTCCTTTTTTCACATTAAAAACAATATCATCTTCATATTCTCCCATACGACAATTACTATCAATCTTTCTAAAAGAATTTAATTTAATCAAAATATCTATACCTGTATAATATCCTGTTATATAACAAACAGCCTTTTCATCTTTTACGAATAGCAAATTTGACATACCTATAACATCTTCAATATGGACAAAATCTACAAAAGGTTGTTTTCCTACATACTTTTCATATTCATAATCTTTATAGAATCCCGCCAAATCATATACTGTATCCCATTCAAAATCTGTTAATTCATTTAATAAAACTACTTGTCCATCATCAAGGTCTTTAATTTTTTCAATAAACTTCATGCTATTTTGGTTTAAGATATCTTTTTCGGGTTTTATTATAAGGAAATACAATAATAAATTCACAACACAACAACAGATTAATACATATATTATAAATTTCTTCATTTTGATTCCCCATTAAGTATGTACAAATTTATTCCCTACAAGTTTAAGTGCCTTGCCATCATAAACCTTTTAGTTATTTTCTTATAATATATATCATCCAGAGCGGCTTTTGACTCCTCAGTCCATTCTTCGATTATGAGGATGACATTCCCTTGCAAAATCGAGTATTATTTTTTTGCACACTCATTTTTTGTAGAGAAACAGTCCTACGCAAAATCCATAAGGCATTAATTGTCAATTTGTTCTGACATAATCTTGTTTATACCTGTACTCATATAGCCGTAAAGCTTGGTATAGTTTCTGATTTCACTTGAAGTAACCTCCATAAACATTTGGTCGTCGCCATTCCAAAGGAAACTGGTCTTTGCTCCGTTGACTGTCTTTGAAAGTCTAAGTCCGTTTGGCATATAGTTATAGGTTGCCACATTGTCATTTTGTCCTGATACTTTACAGGCTAATAAAACCATGTATATTCCATGAAATAGGGACTGCACACTGTCTTGAAACCTGATCATCCCTGTCTTTGCAAAACATACCCTATCTTGTTGAATTTATTTATTAATTGATAATTAATTCAATAGTATCGTCTGCAATCATAGCATTATCATTATAATATCTCAAAAATACCTTATCAACCTTAAAATTATCAAATGCCATAAATTTAGTAAATTCTCTCGCTAATTTTATGTTATTCTCTTTATCTTCTAAGTTATAATAATTAATATATAAATATATTTTTTTACAGTGCTTATTTATATCAGCAACATTTAAACTCCTATAGTTAACATCTACATTATTCCACTCTCTTTCTGTTACAAAGAAAATTGTATAATTTGCCTTCTTGCCAAAAAGATCTTCAAAAATTTTATCATAACTACTGTGCACTATATTGTTGAATAAGTTTTTACTAAGTGTATCTTTTATGACTTGAAAATCACCTGAATCCACATAAACCTCAAAAAAATTATTGTCTAAAGAACTAAAACTTACAACATAACATCCATTGTATATTTCTTTTCTTACAGTTCCTAACTGTTTAAAACCCTTATCAATATTATCATTAACATAATTCTTAGCAATACATTCAACAATATAAGTATTCCATGGTAAAAAGAAATTTAAAAGACTCCTAAACAAAATATATAGAATTAATAAAATTATAATAAAAAAACATAAAATAATTTTTAAAATTCTTAATTTTTTTACCATAATTTATCAACTCCCAAAATATTTTTCATATTACTTAATCTTTTTCTATATGCTTCCTTCATATCATTATTAAATTCTTTGTAAATTAAATACTGATCTTTTACATCTGAATAAAATTTTTGAAAATTAGTTGCCTTGTTATAAAATATTCTTTGCATATTCTCCATGTTTATATTAGGTATCATACTAATTTCAACATTGTTATCTTTAATATAATCGCCAACATTCATACCTTTAGGCAAAGTACCCATTGAGAATAATTCCATAGTCACTTGAGTACAATTTTTAGCATTAATATCATAATATGAATTTTTACCCCATATAGAACTATATCCTTTTACAACATTTTTTAGGGATTTTTGCGGGGGACTGTCCCCTGCAAAAATCACGCACTGATTCATTAATTTCGCTTGTTTTAAAAACATATCCTTTAGCAGTTATAAATCTTTCAACTTCCATAATAATCACTCAATTCCTATCTCTAATCCTGCTCCAATTATTGCAACTGCTTTTACAACTAACTTATTCTTGTCAAAGTCAATTTTTGTAGCAATTCCTATACCTCCAGCATAACCGGAACCACCTATCTCAATTTTATAGTTTGTAAATGGAATAGGAATTTTAATGTTCCCATCTGTTGAAAAAACATATGACCCAATGTCAACGCCCACATCTACCATCTATACAATATTACACCATCAAATTTTCTAATGATCATTTTTGGATACTCATGTTTCGCTTTAGCATTTGAATTTTTAGCTGTAACAATATACCAACCATTATTTTCATCATAAATACATTTAATATCAGATACATCCGGCAAATATTTATATAAATATCTTTTAAATAATTGTATAGCAATATCTTCATTAATTTCTTGGGGATATAAAACCACCGGAAATTCTTTGATTATGTTATAATTAATATTATAAGAAGTATTTATTGTCAAATTTATAAAATTGTAAATATCATAATACTTATCATTAAATAAATATATATTAGGTACTGCTAATTTTAAATTTTGTATCATATTGTCATAAGAATATTTCTTAATATTAATAACATTATCATTTATTTGAGTTAAATATCCTTCGTACTGTAATAGCGATGCAATTCCTTCCTGTTTGATATAAATTTTGTCATTAAAAATTATCGTTCCTGCATCTCCAAACAAATCAATACTGACATCAATTAATCTTTTAATATTGACATTATCAATTTTTTTATTAATATACTTATATACATCGATTGTTCCATTGAAATCATCACCGGCTCTTAAATAATATTTAAAATAATATTTTGTATTCTCAATAACAAAATATCCATCAAATTTACCCCATTCCTCTTCAGGTTCGTTAAAATCATAATCCCAATATATATCTTTCCATTCAAATTCATAGCCAAGACTTTTAATATAATCTTCAAACGGTACATACACCTGATAAATTTCATTAGTATTTTTATCTACAAGGCGATAACACTGTAAATTTTTTTCTACAGTTTCACCATTTTTTATAATTTCACAACATACCGATGGATATATATAATCTTCTTCGGCATATATCAAAGTACTATTTAAAACTATTAAAGATACAAAAATTAAACACATTTTAACCATTTTATTAATCATTATTTTCCCTCCTATATATCATCTGTGTCTTTTTCGTTGGGATATTGTTTGACATAGGGATTTTTGCGGGGCTGTCCCCTGCAAAAATCTGGAAGCTGTCCGCAAAAATCAATTTCATTTCCTTATCTTACCATCAAATTAGATTCTTGTCTTTCTCTTCAGTATCTTATGTCAACAATATAACAATTTTTATCAACTAGTTTGTAATAATAAATATCGTTATCGTAATTATCAATATTATTAGTATAAACAAATAATCGAGCAGCCTTAAAAAATGCCCATCTTGTTAATGAGATATAATCATTGGTACATACTATTTGTTCTATATGTAGTTTTTTCATATAGTTACTTAATTTATTATAACTTAACCCAACATTTGTCTGCTCAAGATAATCTTCAGCATTATATGTTTCAGACTCAACTCCTTTTATTGCATCATATTTATTAGTGGTGATTTTCAGCATTTGTTTTTTATCTTCATAATAGTACTGTATACCAATACAATCTTTATCGGAATTTTCTTTTAGACTACTTATAAAATTTATAAGTTGATTATATTTATCTCCATATATTTTATACTCTAACTCCATAAGCCTAAAGGGAGTTCTTAGATAATTAACAATCATAAATAAACATAGCATCAAAATTCCAAAAGAAAATATTAAAAATCTTAATCTCTTTTTTTTCACGTTAAACTACCCTCTTTATACCAATGAACATTTTTGCAGGGTAAGCAGTCCCCATAAACCGATAGATTGAATCATATATAACCCACCTAATTTTTTATTTATAAATTTGCATCACCAATAAAAAGTAATCTTTCTTTATGTTTGTCCTTAAAATTAAAAGTAAAAAATTTATGGAACATTGAACAATATTTTATACCTATAATCTCTTTTAAATAAGTTCTATCAATATACATTAATAGCATCAAAAGGAACTGCTTTTCTATGTATTCTGACAAATAACTACATTTAATTTTTTGTTCGCCCATTATTATATAATCATCAGCTTTTACTAATGCTATCTGTATTTCATTTTTTACAATAGAAAAATAATTATTTCCATGAGAATATATTTCATAAGGCTCATTATTATAAGAAAATGTAATATTATTATGAAAAGCCTTTTTCAAAAAATAAAAATAATTATCATTTTCAACATATTTTGAATTTGGGATAAAGAAACTACATAAACAGTTTAAAACAATTCCTCCAATAAATATAATATAAATGGCTTCAGTTGAAATACTATTAAATAAAAAACTAAATATTATAGACATTGCTATAATTAATGGTATAAAATTTAATTTTACTATTTTATATGTATTATATCTATCATTAATATATCCAAACGGTAAAAAAAACATATTAGATAACCCTATTATATCATCATTATATTTATAAATATATCTTATTAACGATGACTTTCTGTAAAACCCCATAATTATCACACTCACAATCTTATGCTTCTTTTCGTATAATTACTATATTCACAGTATAACTAAATTTTTCAACTAAGTCAATTACAATTTAGACAATTTGAGCCTACCAGATAATTTTCTTTAAAAAATTACAAATTTATTGTATAATGTTTTTGGAGGAAATTAAGTATGACAAAAATAAACTCAAAACACCCCTTTTATTCTGCAAATGATTTTTTCAGAGAAAAATTTGGATGTAAAATAATAAAGCTTGCCTTAGACGGCGGATTCACCTGCCCTAACAGAGATGGAACATTATCGGAAAAAGGCTGTATATTCTGCAGCGGTAAGGGTTCCGGTGATTTTGCAGGGAACAGACAGAAAACAATAACTGAACAATATTATGAAATGATTGAAAAGATGAAAGACAAATGGAATAGGGGAAAATATATGATGTATTTTCAGGCATTTTCAAATACCTATGCTAATGTTGATACTCTAAGAAAGCTATATACAGAAGCTATTAATCTGCCTGATGTAGCTGCACTTTCAATAGCCACAAGACCTGATTGTATAAATGATGAAATTGTTGAGCTTTTATGCGAACTTAATAATAAGGTATTTTTGCAAGTTGAGCTTGGACTTCAAAGTTCCAAGGCTGAAAGTGTTGAGCTGATAAACAGATGTTATGAAAATACTGTGTATGAAAATATTGTTAAAAAGCTTAAACAAAACAATATACACACTGTTACGCATATTATATTAGGTCTTCCAAAAGAAAGCCTTGAAGATATGAAAAACTCCGTAAATTATGCTGTAACTTGCGGCACAGACGGATTAAAGCTTCAGCTTCTTCACATTTTAAAAAACACAGATTTATATAATCTGTATCAAAATAAGCCTTTTAAAATATTTACGTTTGAAGAATATATTTCATATGTTGTTGATATTATAGAAGAAATACCGCAAAATATAGTAATTCACAGAATAACAGGAGATGCCGGCAAAGCAGATTTATTCAAGCCTTGGTGGAGCCTTGACAAAAGACGTGTTTTAAACGGTATTTCAAAGGAATTTATATTTAGAAATTCTTTTCAGGGATTAAAAATTCCCCAATGAAATGGGGAATTTTTTAATATTATTCATATCTTAATGCTTCAATAGGATCAAGTGCGGCAGCCTTTCTGGCAGGATAAACACCAAATATAATACCGATTGCACTTGAAATTGCAACTGCTATAAATATTGAGCTTACTGAAATTACACTTTCCATACCCATTATAATACCTGCGAAAATACCTGCAAGCCATCCCACTATTATTCCTAAAATGCCTCCCATAAAAGTAAGTATTATTGCTTCAATCACAAACTGTATCATTATATCTCTGTTTTTAGCACCGATTGATTTTCTGATACCGATTTCTCTTGTTCTTTCTGTAACAGTAACCATCATAATATTCATTACGCCTATTCCCCCTACAACAAGGGATATTGCAGCAACTCCGCTTATAAGAAGTGTAACTGTGCCTGTTACTTCATTCATAGCTTCAAGCTGTGCAGTTGTGCTTTCGCAATTATACATTTCTGATGTATTATGAAATTCATCCAGTTTAGCTATAATAATATCTGAAAGGGTATCTGTATCATCAGGGTTTTCAGCTACTAAAGTTATATTGGAAAGTGTTTTTTGATTGAAAAGTCTTTGTGATGTTGTGATGGGAATAACTATACTTTCCGGATATTCATCTGAATACTGAGAGCTTGCCGCCTCGCTCTCATCATTTACAATTCCAATAACAGAATATTTTTGGGTACCTTTCCAAGATTTAATTGAAATTTTTTCACCTATTAATGTACTGTCACAATAGCCAAACACCTTATTAGCCGTAGTATTTGTAATAACTGCTGTCTTGCTTTTATTTTCAACATCATCTTCATCTATATATGATCCATATAAAAGTGTTGGTGACATAATGTCATAGTAGTCTTCTCCCACTCCTGTAATAGATGCCGTATTAGTTTCTTTTGGGTCTAAAAGTTTAATACTGTAATTACTTGATGATAATGTAGGTGACATATATTTAACTCCCTCAGTATCTTTTAAAAGTTCATAATCATCCATAGTCAGTGCATCGCTTGTAAACATATTTCTTTTTGAATTGCTTCTTAAAGATATTGTCATTCTGCCTACACCAAGTGCGTCAAACTGTTCTTCAATTTGACTTTGGGATCCGTTTCCTATTGAGGTAATAGCTATTACGGAAGCTATACCTATAATTATACCAAGCATTGTTAAAAATGTTCTCAATTTATTAGATAATACATTTTTAAAAGCAGACTTAATATTTTCAGATAAAGGCATTTTTTATACCCCCTGTCACAGGCAAATCACTTATTGTTTTACCGTCTTTAAATGTAACTATTCTTTTGGTATGCTGTGCAACATCAGGCTCATGTGTAACCATTACAATAGTAGCTCCCTCTGAATTTAATTTTTTAAAAATATCAATTATTTCAAATGTAGATTTTGAATCAAGATTGCCTGTAGGCTCATCTGCAAGAATTATTGCAGGCGAATTTACAAGGGCTCTTGCAATTGCAACTCTTTGTCTTTGCCCTCCCGACATTTCATTTGGCTTATGCTTTATTCTTTCTTCAAGACCTACTATTTCAAGTGCCTCTAAAGCCTTTTTATGCCTTGTTGCACTATCCACACCGGCATATAGCATTGGCAGTTCAACATTTTCTATGGCATTAAGCTTAGGGAGAAGATTAAAGGACTGAAATACAAAACCGATTTTTTTATTTCTTATTTCTGATAATTTGTAATCGGGAGTTTTTGAAATATCTATACCATCTAAAATATATGTACCTGATGAGGGCTTATCAAGGCAGCCAAGTATATTCATTAATGTAGATTTTCCTGAGCCTGATGACCCCATTATTGAAACAAATTCACCCTTATCTACCCATAGGTCCACCCCCGCCAGGGCCTCCACCTCCAAAGTTCCCTGACGGTACACCTTGGTTAAATTGGTTATTTCTATCATTATTATTTCCTCCCTCAGCATTATTGGTATTTTGAGAATTATCACGTTCTTCACTGATAAGAGCAGTTACCTCTTCCAGTGTCATACCCTCTTTGATATTATCATTTACAGATTTAATTATTATATCTCCCTCTGATAAGCCTGAAGCAATTTCTATTAAAGTATCATTAGCTTCTCCGGTTGTTACTTTAACCTTTTCAATTTTATCATCATCGGTAATTCTATATACATAATTTTCTTTATCTTCTTTAAATACGGCACTTGATGAAATCATAAGAAGATCATCTTCCTCTGTAACAGTAATTTCAAGATCAAGGTTATAACCCGGTTTTAAAACTCCATCAGGATTATCAACAGATATTTCAATAGGAACTGTTGTTTCAGTACCCATATTGGTTGTAGTATCTGCTGCACTTGGTGATATTTTTGTAATAACACCGGAATATTCTTTGCCCTCCAAGCCATCAGAGGTCATCTTAACTTTCTGTCCAAGCTCCAGCAAAGGTGCATCATATTCTTCAACATTGGCAGAAACTATAAGCTGATTAAAGTTTGCTACCTTTAATATTACTGTATTTTCTTCTGTAAAAGTACCCTCGTCAACACACACCTCTGTAACCTTTCCTGATACGGCAGCAGATGTGGAATATACAAGCTCTGACAAATCCTTTTCATAATCTGCCAGACTATCTTTTAAACCCTGCAATGTAAGCTGCTGCTGCTGATATTTAATTTTGTTTGCCTCAGATGCTAAAGGTTCTTTTGCATCATTATATGAATCTTTTGCTTCTGTTACGGCATTTTCTGCACTTTTTACATTTAGCTCTGCCATTTTCTGTGAATCGACAATATCATTATAATCATCTTTTGCCTGAATAAGTGCATCTTCTGCCTTTTTAAGTGCATATTCATAATCATCAATTTCTGATTGTGATACACCTCCTACTTCAAGAAGCTTTTTATTATCTTCCAAATCCTTATTTGCATTATCTACATCTTTTTGTGCATTATCAATTGTTGTTTGCTGCTGTGCTAGTTTTGTTGAAAAGCTGTTATAATTAGTTTTAGCCTCCTGCAAAGCATTTTCTTTTGTAGTTATTTCATTGGCAAGCTTTGTAAGCTCACTTTCAGTGGCAGGAGTTGAAATACTTTTTAAACTCAGCTCTCCATTCTGAATTTCTCTTTTAGTATCTCTGATTTTATTTTCAAGCTCTTCTTTTTGGTCGTCTACATCATACTCTACAAGAAGCTGTCCTTTCTCCACAACATCTCCGTCTTCTACAAGAATAGATTTTATTTTGTTAGTTTCTCCCTCAGCATATACCTCGATTTCATCTTCAAGCAAAACATTTCCCGATGCCGTTACTGTCTGCTCCAAATTTTGTTTTGACACTTCTTCGGTAATTCCCATATCCGTTCTCATTCCCTCGTGCATATTTTTTTGTAAAAAGAAATGAGAATATATAAAATAAATTCCTACAGCCGCTATTACCCCAATCAAAATTATTAATAAAACTTTTGGCTTTTTCTTAAATACTGTCAATATTATCACCTCTGATTAATTTTTTACAATTATAACCAATAGGCATTAATTTATAATTATATCAATATTAACAGAACATTAATTAAAAATTAAAATTAAATTAGAAACATAACAGTGAATAAATACAGCATATTTCACAAAATATTTTTAAAAATTTGTATAACTCACATAGTTTACTTTTTTGGATTTTTGTTGTATAATAATTGTAGTTTTTGCACAAAGGGGAAATATTATGTCAAACATAGTTATGGCAGGCAATAAATTGGTTCTGCTTTATGTGTTATACCAAATGGATATGGCTATGGCGTGGACAACGCTTCACGATTTCGCAGTTTCAGACTACAATTATATGGATTATTTTGATTTTTGCACATATATAAAAGAGCTTGAAGAAAATGGTCTTATTGAATCCTACAGAGAAAATAACGTAAGATATTACAACATTACCGAAAGCGGTGAACAGAGTCTTCATTTTTTCACAAAGCTTATTCCTGAATCAAAGAGAAATGCAATACTTTCATATATCAGAAAAAACAAAAAGAGAATTAAAAAAGAATACTCTGTTTATGCAAACTATTTCTTTCACAGCGATGATGAATATGTTGTAAAATGCGGTGTTATAGAAGATGATTTAACTCTTATGGAGCTTAATGTAACAGTGGTCACTAAAGAACAGGCAAAGCTTGTCAGAAAAAACTGGAAGGAAAATGTAAATGAAATTTACAACAACATTTTAAAAGATTTGCTTAAAGACAATTATGTTGAAAAAGAGCTTAAAAAAAATGAAAATACCGAAATAAAACTAAGCTCTGCCGAAGATGCCGAAGATGCTGAAGATGAAGAATATGAGGAATAATAAAAGCTTCTTTGTCATCGGTATGGCTGACAAAATATAAAAGCTTTATGCGGCATAGGCAAGGGATTGCTTATGCCGCATTTTCTATGGAAATTAAGCCTGAGGGAAGGATACTATGCCAAAATATGAAGTCATAAAAGAAATATTTGAAGAACACGCTGATGCTGAAAAGGCTCTTAAAATGAAAAAGTATATGCGTGATTTATTTGAATTTTACGGTATTGCTGCACCGGAGAGAAAACAACTCTATAAGGATTTTATAAAAGATGAAAAGAAATCAAAAACTATTGATTGGGCGTTTCTGGATTTGTGCTATGCTGATAAACATCGGGAGTTTCAATATTTAGCATATGATTATTTGCTTGCATTGGCTCCGTTTCTTATAATGGGTGATATGCCAAAGATTAAAACGTATATTTTGACTAAATCTTGGTGGGATACCATTGATTTTCTATGTAAGGTGATTGGAAAGCTTAGTGAATCTGATTCCGAAGTTGATAAGTTAATGCTTGAGTGGGCAAATGATGAGAATATTTGGATAAGGCGAGCTGCTATTGAATATCAGCTTGGAAAGAAGGAAAAGACCAATACGGATAATCTTGAAAAAATACTTGTGGCTAATTTTGGAACTGAAGAGTTTTTTATTAACAAAGCAATCGGATGGGCACTGAGAGAATACTCAAAAACAAATCCGAAGTGGGTTATAAAATTCATCAATGACAATCGTGAAAAAATGAGTGCTTTAAGTATCAAAGAAGGAAGCAAGTATATCTAAAAATTCCGGTTTATTGAACAGTTTAAAAAACATAATCTCAAATCAGTATTTTCTTAGTTTACATTTTATTTACATTTCCTGTAAAAAATTGATTATAATAATTTACTATGTTATTATAAGAAATAAATAAAACATTTCAGGAGGTACTCTTTTATGAAAAAATTAATATTATTTTTCGTATTTATTTTTTGGTTATTCCAATGTTCTGCACTTGCCGATACAGGAAACAGCAATAAAATACTCATACAGACACAAAGCTGTAAAATTGCTGACACTAACGATACAAGATGCGGAAATCCTTTTCATATTTATAATTCTGATACTTATGTATTCCCTGTTATAACTGATGGCAATATATATTGGCTATATTCCAATTACATTGACATTAACGGAAATGAATATGGCGGTGTTTCAGAGGCAGCCGATTACAAAAAATTTGAACAGCTTAAAGATGGTAATGTTTATCAAATAATAGCTGATGAAAGCTATAATATATTTGCTGTATCTGCTGATGGAAATAAAACTGTTTTATTACACGAAAGCTTGGATTTTGGCTGTGACGGTACGGATATTGAAAAAATCATTCCGCCAAAGCCAATTGAAACTAATGATACTATTGTGGATATTTTAAGTCCTTATTCAAAAATAATTACTCCTGATATGTATACTGTATCGGAATATACAGGCGATGCTTTAATGGAGCTGCCTGATTTTATTGAATTTATAAAACCATTTAATGCTGACTTTGAGGAAAATTTTGAAAAGCCTTATGATTCAGAGGTAACTGTATATATTCCAATAAGAAATACCTGTGAACATATGGGACTTAGTATTTCTTATAACTCATCCGATAAAACTATTACTGTTAAAAATACATCATATTGATAAAATATAATAGTTTTGTATTACCGCAGCTTTTGTATATTGTATGTATATTACCAACAAAATTTAATCTTCTTTTAACCGTTCCATAAAAATAATTAAATGAAAATTAAATAAATATTAAGAAGGAATTAAAAATATTTTTCAAGCGAAAATGTTCATAAATTATTCACACTTTTTCGGGTTTTTGTGATACAATGTATTTGACTTAAATAAGGGAGGTCTGAAATATGAATGATTTTGAAAACAATAATTTAGACACAGAGAAAATTGAAAACGATACTCAACAAGTTGAATTCACTGAATCTGCTCCCGCTGATGAACAGACTGAAGATATAATTGATGAATCTAATATCAGTGAAGAAACTGCTGAAAATGCTGTTAAACCTAAAGCAAGCAAAAAGAAAAACAAAAAATACAGTTACGGCAAAAGTATTGCTGTAGGTCTTGCAGGGGTTCTCATATGCGGTTCTTCTATGGGATACTTTTTGGGTGTGGGTCTTAACACCTCAAGCAGAATTATAAACGGTGCATCTCAAATTGCACAGGGAAATTTTTCTTTCAGTGATACAGCTTCAGAACAGGAAACTGTTGCTGCCAATCCGGTTAATCTTGTAGCCGATGAAAACAGTATTTCTTCTACTATTGCATCTGTAGAAAATGCTGTTGTAAACATATCAATAAAATCACAGACAGTAAACTTCTTTAATCAGGTTTATGAAAGTGAAGGTGCAGGCTCAGGTATAATATTTAAAGTAGATGGCGATAAGGTTTATATTGTTACAAACAACCATGTTATTGACGGAGCAAGTACAGTAACCATATCAGTAACAGGAACCGAGCAAATTTCAGCTAAGCTTGTGGGAAAGGATTCTTCAGCAGACATAGCAGTTATTTCAGTATCTAAAAAGGATATGACTGATGCCGGAATTGAAAATGTGACAGCAGCTAAATTCAGCAATTCTGATTCTACAGAGGTTGGCGAAAGTGTTATAGCAATAGGTAATGCTTTAGGCAGAGGAAAAACTGCAACACTTGGCATAATAAGTGCACAGAATAAAGATATAAATATTGATGGCAAAGACTTTACAGTTATTCAGACAGATGCTGCAATTAATCCCGGTAATTCAGGCGGTGCTCTTGTAAATACAGAGGGAGAAGTAATCGGTGTGAACACCGCAAAGCTCTCCGATTCAGCAGTTGAGGGTACAGGCTATGCTATACCGTCTAATACTGTGGTTGATATTGCAAATCAGCTTATTACAAACGGCACTGTAAACAAAGCTTATCTTGGTATTTCAGGTATGACAATTTCTGATGAGTTTAGAATTATGTATGGAATTAATTTCAAGGGTGTATATATAAGCAGTGTTGAAACAGGCTCTGCTGCAGAAAAAGCAGGCTTACAGAAATCTGACATTATAACAGGTGTTGACGGCACAGATATTTCAACTATTGAGGAGTTATCCAAAATAATTTCTTCACATAAAGCAAATGATAGTATCAAATTATCAATTGTAAGAAACGGATCAGTTCCTATGGAAATAAATGCAACTCTTGCAGATGCTAATTCTAATTTCTAAGGAGGATTGTATATGAAAAAGAAACATAGATTTATAAAAACAGCAGTTATTGCCCTAATTTCGGGCAGTATACTTGGAATGAGCTGCGGTGTGGCAATACCGTATTTTTCAAATAAACTGGCTGTATCTGTTCAACAGAGCAAAGCTGAAAAAGCAAATACTCTTGAAACAGACACAAATTCAAATATAATAAGAACACTTGATGAGGCATCTCAAAATACAGTAGATATTATAAAAAAAGTTAAGCCATCTGTAGCTTGTATCACCTCTGTTACACAAGGTGTAGATTTTTTCAATCAGGTATATGAAAGTGAAGGCTCAGGTTCCGGTATTGTATTCTATAAAGACAGTGCAAATGCTTATATCGTAACAAATAACCACGTTATATCCGGGGCTTCAAGAGTAACAATATCATTAAACGAATGTGATCTTGTATCAGCAACTCTTGTCGGAAAGGATGCAAATGCTGATTTAGCAGTTATATCAGTATCCCTTGCAGATCTTGCAGCAGCAGGAGTAACAGATGTTCAGGTAGCTAATTTCGGTGATTCGGATAATGTACAGATTGGTGAAACAGTAATTGCAATCGGCAATGCTTTGGGCAGAGGAAATACAGCAACAAAAGGTATTATAAGTAATACTGCAAAAGATATTCAGTTTACAAATGCAAATCTTAATGTATTGCAGACAGATGCAGCTATTAATCCCGGTAATTCAGGCGGTGCTCTTGTAAACAGCAGCGGACAGGTAATTGGCATAAATTCAGCTAAAATTGCAGCCACTCAGGTTGAGGGTGTTGGCTACAGTATTTCTTCTAATTCTGCAAAGTCCACTATCGAAAAGCTTATGAATAACACTGATACACCGGCTCTTGGAGTTACAGTTGTAACAGTTACGGAAGATATAGCAAAACAAAATAATCTTCCTAGTGCAGGCGTACTCATTACAGAGGTTACACAAGGTGGAAGTGCCTATTCTTCCGGATTGCAGGCAGGAGATATTATAACTAAATTTAACAATCAGCCAATGTTTACAAAAGAACAGCTGATAGAAGCGGTTCAGAATTGTAAAGTCGGTGACAGCGTTGAAGTAAATATTGTAAGAAACGGTCAGTCACAAACTGTTAAGGTAGCTATGCAAAAAGCTGCTTCTAATTTCTGATAAGCACAAAAAAGGAGTTTTGAAATTATGAAAATCAAAACTCCTTTTATATTATCTGAAACCTTTTTCATGAGGATAAAGCTCTTTTTTATTTTTAACAACAGCAGTACCAACACCCAAAACAGTAAAAAATTCAAGAAGTATGCTATGTTCTACAGAACTGTCAACAATATGTACTCTATGCACACCATTTTCAAGGGCATCTATTGCGGTTTTCAATTTATTAAGAGTGGCAGTGTCGAGCTGACCCTTTTTTATTATACTGTTAGCCTCATCAACAGTAATCATTGCCTTTGGCACAGAATTCGGATAAATAACTCCGTCTTCTCTTGCAAGGAAAAGTATTTTTTCAGCCTTAATAGCTTTTGCAACTGCACCTGCAACATCATCAGCCTTTAAATTATAGCTTTCAAATTCATCACTGATGCCTATTGACGCAATGACAGGTATAAAATCTTTGTCTAACAAATCCTCAATAAGAGAAGTATCTATACTCTTAATCTCTCCAAAATAGCCTATATCCTGACCCTCTACAATCTTTCTTTTTACCTTTATCATTCCGCTGTCCTTACCACAAATTCCAACAGCCTTGCAGCCGTTTTTCTCTATGAGCTGAACAATATCCTTATTTATTTTACCAAGAACCATTTCAACTATTTCCATAGTTTCATTATCGGTTACTCTGTTGTCATTTCTGTATTCAATATCCTTGCCTGTAACCTTTAACCATTTATTAATTTCATCGCTTCCGCTATGTACAATAATAGGCTTCATACCAATAAGCTTTAAAAGTACAACATCTTTCATTACACTTTCTGCAATTTCCTTGTCCTTTAAAACTCTGCTTCCATATTTTATTACGACAATTTTATTATGAAAATCTCTTATATATGGCAAAGCCTGTGTAAGCACATCTGCCTTTTCAACTATCATCTGTAAACTACTGTCCATTTTAATTACCTCCAAGATAACCCTTGTCTACTGCATCATTAAGTAAGTCATAAACATACTGCTTTATTTTTTCATCGACTTTTCTTGTTTCCCACTTGCCCTTTTCAATTACATCTGAAATATTTATATTGTTTTTTCTCCATAATTTTCCCTCTGTAAGATAATTCAGCAAAAGAGGCTGCATTCTGTCAAGAGCATTTGCAAATACCGCTTCTTCACTTTCACACTCATCAAATTCATACCATAATGCTTTAAGAGCATCACCCTGTTCATCAAGAATTGAATATAGCTTATCTGCCGCTTCTGTTTCTCTTTTAAGCTTATCTTCATTGCCCTTTTCATCATATAAATAGGTATCTCCTGCATAAATTTCAACTAAATCGTGAATAAGGAGCATTTTAATACATTTAAGCAAATCCACATTTTTTGGTGCATATTCTGAAAGTATAACTGCATACATACACAAATGCCAGCTATGCTCTGCATCATTTTCATTTCTTCCGTTTTCGGGCAGAAGCGACTGTCTGAAAACCGATTTAAGCTTATTTATTTCAATTAAAAAATTCATTTGTTTTCTGAATTTTTCCATTTTTATAACCCCTTTTACGAAAAATCTGCAGGATTAACCTGCAGATTATATTTAATCATTTATTAAGCAAAGCTTCTGCTTTTTCAACAATATTATCTACAGTGAAACCATAATGCTTAAATAACTGTGAATACGGTGCTGACTGACCAAATTCAGTCATACCTATAATTTCTCCGTCAAGACCAATATATCTGTACCATGCCATATCAAAGGAAGCCTCAACAACTATTCTCTTAGCAACATTTTTTGGAAGAACACTGTTTTTATATTCCTCTGACTGTTTTTCAAATATTTCAACACAAGGCATACTTACCACCTGTGCAGATATACCCTTTTCTTTTAAAACATCATAAGCATCATAAGCAATATCAACTTCTGAACCTGTAGCTATAATTAAAATATCAGGAATTTCTTTATAGGATTTTCTTACAATGTAGCCGCCCTTTAAAGCATTTCTTCCGTCAATACCTAAATTTTTAGTATTCTGTCTTGTAAACACGAGAGCTGTAGGTGTATTTTTCTCCATTACGGCAGAATACCAAGCAGCTGATGTTTCATTTATATCACAAGGACGCCATACATTAAAATTAGGCATACTTCTATATGCTGAAAGCTGCTCAACAGGCTGATGTGTAGGACCGTCTTCACCAACACCTATACTATCATGAGTAAGTATTGAAATAACCGGCAGACCGGAAATTGATGAAACTCTGAAAGCAGGCTTCATATAATCACTAAACACAAAGAAGCTTGCTATATAAGGTCTGATACCGCCATGATATATCATACCATTTGCAATAGCTGTCATTGCAAGCTCTCTGATACCAAAATGTATATTTGAGCCAAGTCTGTTATTCTTAGTGAAGAAATCTCTGTTTTTCATAACTGACTTATTTGATGGTGAAAGGTCAGCAGAACCGCCAAATAAATTAGGCATTTTATCAGAAAGCATATTTAATATTTTTTCTGAACAGGCTCTTGTAGCCATATCTCCCTCGTTTAACCAAAAGCCGTCATCGTCAATAAGGTCTGAAATAAAATCGTCTTTAATCCATGCTTCAAATTCAGCAGCCAACTCAGGATATGCCTTTTTATATTCAGCATACATATTATTCCATTCTTCCTCATAAGCTGAAAGCTTAGGTTTAATAGCATTTATATTTTCCTTAACCTCATCAGGAACAAAGAATTTTTCTTCATAATTCCAGCCAAGATTTTTCTTTGTAGCTTCAACCTCTGCTTCTCCGAGAGGTGCACCATGACAATCGCTGCTGCCCGCCTTATTTGGAGAACCGTAGCCAATAACAGTCTTAATTTCAATAATAGACGGCTTGTCCTTTACTGACTTAGCTTCTTCAATAGCATTGCCTATAGCTTCAATGTCATTGCCGTCTGCTACATAAACAGTATGCCAGTCCATAGCCTTAAATCTATCTAAAACATTTTCAGTAAAAGTTAAATCTGTACTGCCCTCAATTGTGACATTATTTGAATCATATAACACAATAAGCTTGCCAAGACCCAATGTTCCTGCAAAAGAGGCTGCTTCATAAGAGATACCCTCCATCATACAGCCATCACCGCAAAGGGCATATGAATAATGGTCAACTATATTATAACCTTCTCTGTTAAACTTTGCTGCAAGATGAGCTTCTGCCATAGCCATACCAACTGCATTTGCAAATCCCTGACCCAATGGGCCCGTACTTGCATCAACGCCGGGAGTCCTGCTTGATTCAGGATGACCGGGAGTAATAGAGCCAAGCTGTCTGAAGTTTTTAATATCCTCCATTGATATGCCATAGCCAAAAAGATGCAGTATTGAGTATAAAAGCATAGAACCATGACCTGCTGAAAGCACAAATCTATCCCTATTTATCCAATCAGGATTAAGTGGATTATGTTTCATTTTTTCAGCAAAAAGCTCATAAGCCATTGGAGCTGCACCCATAGTAACACCGGGGTGTCCTGACTTAGCTTTTTCTATAGCTTCTGCACATAAAATTCTGATACAATTTATTGTCAACTGTTCTGTTACTTTCATAATTTATTTACCTCCATAATGGACAATACCAAGATTTAGTATACTACATAATTGTTTATATTACAAGCAAAATCGGAACAAATTTACTATTTTTTTCGCAAAAAATTTTTTATTGTAATTTATATATTAACTACTTTATTTTTTTATAGCTTTGTGATATAATTTAACCAAGTAAGAAAGTCCCCGCTTCTTAGGCAGTGGGGTTACTTGCCGGCACTTTTGCACAGCAAAAGTTCTGAAGTACATAGCAAAAGCGGAGTACGAATATTATTGACTACAGGGGGCGATTAAAATGTTTGTAAAAGATATTATGACCCAAAATCCGATTTATGTACCCCTTGATTGTTCTGTATCAAAAGCATATAAGCTGATGAATGAAAACGGCTTTTCACAGCTTCCTGTTGTAGATAAGGAGAACAAACTGGTGGGACTAATAACAGAAAATTCTCTTGAAGAAGTGAGTCCATCTTCTAATTTAAGCGACTATGAAATTAATTATCTTTTAAGCAAAACTAAAATAAGAGATATTATGCAAACAGGTATTTTTGTAATAACAGAAAATACAATAATAGAAAATGCTGCACTTATTATAAAAGAAAACAGAATATCATCAATTTGTGTTATAGATGATGAAAAGCATTTATCGGGAATTATAACAAAAACCGATGTTTTCAAAGCATTAATTGATATTATGGGTATAAAAGCAACAGGCACAAGATATTTTATGATAACAGATAAAAATAAAAATGTTTTCAAAGAATTATCTGATTTTTTTGCAAAAGAAAATATAAAAATCATAAATTTTTGTGTCACTGAAAATACTGAAAATATCGAAATTTCAATAAAACTGGGAAGTACTGATATTTCAGATAATATATTAAATAAATTAAGTGAATTGGGATATAAAATTTTATCTTCAAAAATAAGGATTTAATTCAGGAGGTTATAATTATGTATGTTTATGAAAGAATGACTAAAAGACCAACAACCGTTATGCCTGATTACAGCATTTCAAAGGCATATCAGATTATGACAGAAGGAAAATACTCCCAGTTGCCTGTTGTAGATGGAGAGAATAAGCTTTTGGGACTTTTGACAGAAAAAACATTAGCTGAATATACACCGTCAAAAGCTACATCCTTAAGTGTATATGAAGTAAGCTACATACTTACAAAATCCAAAGTTAAAGATGTTATGAAAACCAAAATTTTTACTATAGATAAAAACGCATTTATTGAAGATGCTGCCGTTATTATGAAAGAAAACAGAATTAATTCTCTGCCTGTAACGGAAAATGGCTATTTAATTGGTATTCTTACTAAAACAGACATTTTTACCGCTCTTATTGACATTGTTGGTGCCAGAGCTGCCGGAACAAGAATTACAATCTCAACCACTGACAAAACAGGTGTTATGGCTGATATAACAGGAATATTTGCAAAAAATAATATTGATATAAGAAATTTCAGCAATGTAATCGAAGAAGATACTACTGTAATTACATTAAAGCTCAGATCTAAAAACATTGAAAGTGCAGTTGAAGAATTAAAAGCAAAAGGTTACACTATTAAAAATATAGACATTCAGGAATAAAATATAAAGGAGCATTTCGTTTTGAGATGCTCCTTTTTACTATTTATCAGAATAGCCTTGCGGATGTGTGCTATGCCATTTCCAAGCAGTTTCAATAATCTGTGTAAGGGTGTTAAATCTTGGTTTCCAGTTAAGCTCAGTCATAGCTTTTTCACTTGATGCTATAAGAATTGACGGATCCCCTGCCCGTCTGCCTTCAACGCTTACATTAAACTCTCTGCCGGTTACCTTCTTGGTTTCTTCTATTACCTCTTTTACACTAAATCCTGTGCCGTTTCCAAGATTATAAATTGCACTGGTATTATCTCTTTCGAGCTTTTTAATAGCTTTAATATGTGCATCAGCAAGATCTGTAACATGAATATAATCTCTTATACAAGTACCGTCAGGTGTATTATAATCATCACCAAAAACAGCAATTTTTTCTCTTATTCCTAATGCCGCCTGAATAATAATAGGAATGAGATGTGACTCAGGAAAATGATCCTCTCCGATTTTTCCTGATATATGAGCACCTGCTGCATTAAAATATCTTAATGCAACATACTTAATACCATATGCCTTATCACACCATTTTAAAATTTTTTCGACAGTAAGCTTGCTTTCACCATAAGGATTAGTAGGTACTGTTCTGTCACTTTCCTGAATAGGAATAGTTTCAGGCTCACCATATGCTGCAGCTGTAGAGGAAAATACTATTTTTTTTACTCCCGCTCTTACCATAGCTTCAAGAAGTTTTATTGTGCCGTATACATTATTATCAAAATATTTTAAAGGCTCTGATACACTTTCTCCAACTAAAGAAAAAGCTGCAAAATCAATAACCGCATCTATTTTATTTTCACTAAAAACCTTATCTAAAAATTCAGCATCTCTCAAATCTCCAACATAAAGCTTTGCATCATTGTGAACGGCTTCTTTATGCCCTTTAGAAAGATTATCTGCTATAACAACACTATTCCCCTGCTCTATTAACTCATATACAGTATGGCTGCCAATATACCCTGCACCGCCGCAAACTAATACATTCATCATAATACCTCCGAAACAATTTATTACTATAAATATACAGTATTTTTTAATAATCGTCAATTATATTTTTAAAAGTATCCATAGTTTTACTGCTGTTAAGCATATTGATTTAGGAAACACTGCTTGTCTTATGTGTTCTTACCGCAAAAGCAGCAATTGCCGTCAGCACAGCAGCACAAGCTGCCATACAAAGAAATGAAACATTCATTCCATACATTGGTGCTGCACTTCCATGAGAAACAGAAGTTCCGGTACTTACCATTGTCATAATTCCGACAAATACCGCAGCACCAATGGAGCCTGCAATTGTACGAAGCGATGTCAAAAGGGAGGACGCATCTGCCACCTTGTCAGGAGCTACATTGCTTATTCCCCATGTCAAAAGGGGCATCATTAAACTGCCAATTGCAATATTTCGGATTACATTAAAGGCTGCTGCTGCCCAAAGGGGTGTATCCATCGAAATAAAAAACATACCAATGTTGCTGAATAACATTGCAGCTGCTCCTGCCACAAAAATCTTCTTAATACCCACCTTATCATATAATTTCCCCGCAAAGGGACTGACAATAGCGGTTGCAAGGGAACCCGGCAGTGTCACAAGCCCGGAAATTACGGCAGAATATCCCATAACAGTTTGAACATAAAGCGGCATCATAATGGAAGAACCCATCATCACCAGATAGAGAATCATACTGGAAATTACACTCAAAGCGTAATTATGATTTGCCAAAATCTTAACGTCAAGGAAAGGTCGGTCGACCCCAAGCTGCTGCAGGACAAAAAACCCGGATGCAACGATGCCTATTAAAAGCGGCAACCCTGCCTGAAAGCTGACAATGCCATAGCTTGTGATATTTCCAATGCCTAGGGTAACTCCGCCAAAAGCAAATATGCTCTCCACAAAGGAAATGACATCAAACTTCTTTTCCTGCAGTTCAAGAACATTTTCAAATATAAAAATCGAAAATACAAAAGAAACCGCCATAACAGCCAACACAAGATAAAAAATGGATTTCCATCCAAAGGCATCAATCAAAAGTCCGGCAATCGTAGGGGCAATGACAGGAGCCGCTGTTGTAGCCAATCCATAAGTTCCCATCATTGTTCCCTTCTTTTCAAAGGGATAGACGGTCAGTATAATGACCTGTGCAGATGCCTGTAAAACAGCTGCACCGCCTGCCTGCAGACATCTGCCAACCATCATAACGGCAAAATTTTTTGTCAGAATACTGAAAAGCAGTCCAATAATAAAAATGCCAATACCGGATAAATACAATCTTTTTGTAGGAACACGCACAATAAGAAATGCGCTAAGGGGCAGCACCATACCCATTATCAAAGAATATCCGCTGGTAATCCACTGCCCGATGGAAGTGCTGACGTTAAAATATTCCACAAGGCTTGGCAGAGCTGTTGACATGGCTGTGGACAAAATAGATGATGCAATGCCTGAAATAACCAGACACAAAAATATCATTGTTCTTTTTTGTTCGCTTAATGTGTGACTTGATTTACTCATTAAAATTCTTTCTCCTTACTATAGGTGATACGCTATGCATTATTTAATATTTTCTTTTGGATTCGCAACAGTTCCAGAGTATCTTCTTCGCCAAGCTTTTCTAAAATTGATGTTGCCGAAGCAATGAGCCTTTCCCACTTTTTCAAAATAATACAGCTCCCTTTTTCTGTCAAAGCCACAACAATCTGTCTGGCATCTCCTGCATCTGCCGTACGAATAATAAACTCCTTTGTTTCAAGGCTTTTTAAAATGGCGGCAATGCGTGCACTGCTTACATTCATATTCCGACTTAACTCTTTCGGATATGCTTTGCCATTACTTTTATAAAGAAAATTCAAAACAGCAAATTCGCCTTTTGTAAACTCGTTTATAGATTTCTGAACCGGTATCTGCATAAGCTTCCCTCTTATGTCAAATAATTCTATCGCAATTGTACGGTAATCCATAGCATACCTCCATATATATTCAATAATGCCTTGGCATTATTGTGCGGCGTGTGTGTCAGCTTTGCTG
>CAZZLN010000020.1:4029-27044 GCA_964654945.1 uncultured Lachnospiraceae bacterium | reverse complement strand
TGTCAGCAAAGCTGACACACACGCCGCACAATAATGCCAAGGCATTATTGAAATAATAATAAAAAATTTAGGGGCAGCTATGACTGCTCCTTAGTTTTTGTTACAGAAATTACAAAAACTGTATGAGTTTCTTCCTATTAAATATAAAAAAATTTTGTATCTTAAATATTCACCTAATATTACTAATTTATCGGAAATATTACACCTATTTTACAAATGACAAAAACCTCTTGATTTATTTTAAAATTGGTGATATATTATGTTCAAGCAAAACAAATGGCTGAAAAATAAACATAAATGCTTAACTAAAAAAGGGGGAGGCAGTTATGTTTCAGAAATTTATCCAATGTTACAGATTTATTACATTTGACATTTTGGGTTGACTAGCCAAGTTTGTAATGCTATAATACTTTTGTAAAAGAGGTAAATTATGTCAGCCTCTACACATCTATATTTATAAGGAGGAAAAAAACAATGAAAAGAAAAATTGCTTTAGTGTTAGCTGCAGTTATGACTACTGCTATGCTTCCAATGAATGCAATGGCTGGTTCTACAAATACTATCAGCAAGACTGTTTCTGTTAAGACTGACGAAACATTAATTAGTGCTGGTAAGCCTGTTGAATTACAGATTCAGCCAAGAAACGAAATTGAAACTGGTGATTCTATCATCCTTACAGTAGAAAATGGTAAGTTTGACAGTACTCTTGTTACTAGCGATCCATTTATCTACAGATCTAACAAGACTAATACAACTTATGATGCAATCGTAGCAACCGGTTTATCTACTTACGATGCACTTGTAAAGTTTGTAGGTGGCGAAAACAGCCGTCAGTTACCTTACGGCTTCCGTTACATTAACGAAAACGAACTTGAAGTTAAGTTATACCCAATCGAAGACTCTAAGGTTAATCAGAACAACTCTGATGTAACTCAGGGTACTCCAATCTATGCTATCGCTCTTCCAATCACTACTGAGGATTCTACAGAAGACGAAGAAATTAAGATTACTATTGATGATAACGGTACTTCAGTTACAGGCGGTGCTACTTATGTAGTAGGTAAGGTTACAGATGAAAATGGTTCTACTACAGCTTCTGTAGTACAGTCTGAAATCACTGTAAGCTCTGCTGACAGCATTGACATTCCTGACATTACTATTAAGGAAGATGTAGCTGGTACATTTGACACAGGTAAAATCTCTATTAAGACTAACGGCGGATATGAATTCGATACAGGAAGATCTAATCCATCTGTTCAGGCCGGTGTAAATGCTACTTTCGATTCAATATCAGGTGAATTTAATGATAACAACAAGGAATTCTATTTCTACATTGGCGATGGCACTGGTGAAATTCCTTTATCTGCATTTGATGACTCTAAGTTATCTTCTATCGTTATCAGCGGTCTTACTGTAACAACTGATAATGAAAACACTTATGGTGACATCACTGTTACTGTTTCAGGTGCTTCTAATACAAACGTAACTCGTCAGACACTTAAGGTTGCTGAAAGAAAAGACTATGGCTTTAACTTAATCGCATTAGAAGAAGTTCCTACAATGTACTCAGGCAGAACTTTCTTAGGTGATGACAATGATTATGATCAGGATGACTTTACAACTGCTGAATTCAGATTCTGCGAAACTACTCCTGATACTTGGTTAACTTCTAGAAAGTTAGAATTAACTGTTCCTGATGGTGTTAAGATTGTTGGTGCTGATATTACTAAGACTAAGTATGTTACTGATGTAACTACTCTTAGAAATTGTTTAGCTCTTACAAATGACGGTCAGACTTTAAGAATTAATGCAATTGGTAAGGACGTTCTTAACGAAGACGAATCTTCTGAAGTTGAATTTGAATTATACTTAACTGCAGACCCTACTTTCACTGGTGACGTAACTGTTACTGCTGCTGGTGCAGGTCTTGAGGCTGATTCTTTAGCACCTATTACAGTTGCTAAGTTCGTATCTCCTATCACTATTGAGTCTGCTATTACTAAGACTAATATGGGTTATCAGGCAATTAAGACTGCTGACATCAAGATTACTGAAAATGCAATCGCTGCTTTAGCTGAAGATGAGCAGGTTGAAATTACTATTGACTCTCTTTACGGTGAAAACGAATTAGGTTTCGCTGATAACGATGCTAAGCTTGAAATTTCAGGTGAATTAGAAGCAAAGAGCTTTAAGGTATCTAACGGTAAGATTTCTTTCACAGTTGAAACTGAATCTTACAACAACCCTGCAACAGTTACTATTACTGATGTAGAAGTTGGTACAACAAGATCTATCCCTTATGGTAGCTATGACTTATTAGTTGGCGGCGAAGCTGTTGTAAACAACTATATGGATGATATTGATGTTAACTACCCAATCAACAATATTGACGGTTCTCTCTTACCTGAAGATATTTATGGTGAAACTGACTCTTATGACAGACCTGTTTATGAAGGTTTTGATATGTTTGACCAGAACGAAGGTTTTGAATTCAAGGGTTATTTAACAATCGCTACTGAAACTGGTACATTAGACAAGAAGGTAGAAGTTACTATCGGTGCTAGCACAATTAAGGTTGATGGCGAAGATGTTGCTATGGACGCTGCTGCTTACATCCAGACTTCTTCTAACTCTACAATGGTTCCATTAAGATTTGTATCTGTAGCTCTTGGTGTTGACTCTGATAACGTAGCTTCTGCTGATGAATCTAGCAAGGTTATGTGGGACGGCGTTAACAAGACTGCTACTATCGCATACGCTGCAGGTAATGGTCAGAAGCTTGTTCAGTTCACAGCTGGCAGTGCAGTTATGACAATCGATGGTACTGCAATCACTATGGAAAATGGTGTTGTTGCTGAAATCGTTGACGGCAGAATGTATGTTCCATTCAGAGCTTTAGGTCAGGCTCTTGGTGTTCCAGTATCTTGGGATGCTGATACAAGAACAGCTATCTACAACGAAAAATAATTAATAGAAATATTAATAAGTAGATATAAATAAAGGGTGTCGGTTTTACCGACACTCTTTTTTTGCGTATAAACCGGTGAGGTTATGAGTACGCAGCGATAGGGGAATACGAATATACTTTATTCTCATAGGATATTTTTAGCCTATTAATTTTATCTGTTAAAATAAAAGCTTAAAATATAATCGAACCCTATGACTATAGAGTGGCGACAGGCTAAAAAAATTTAGCTGTTTACAGAAAAACAGACTGATTAATTTGACTAAAACAGCGTTAATTTGCCCCTTTATTACATTAACTATATTATTTATTTAAAAATCATTGATTTTTTGCTGACAATATTGTATAATTACATCAGAATAAATGTAAAAGATAAAATCTGGTTAGTAGGTGATTATATGAATTGTCCAAGATGTGGTGAAAAATTATTTGGTTCAGTATGCCCAAGATGCGGCAATGTAGTGACACAGAGCAGAACAACATCAAGTTCAATGGGTAAAACAAGGAGTACTGCTGTTAAGAGCAGAAGAAATGATGGCAATGTTAAATTTATGGACAGTTCCGGTTCTAAGACAGTCAGACCTTCCGGCAAAAAAAACAGCGGTAATAATAAAATGTTAAAGATTGTCATAATTGTGCTTGCTGTAATTTGCGTTTTTCTGTTTTTCAGATATAATAGTGTAAAATCCGATTTAAAAAATGCTGAAGATGTGATTAACACTCAAAACGATACTATTAATTCAAAGGATGAAGAAATTGCTAATCTTAAGGCATCATCTAATGGAAGTTCTGATGAAACCGGCGAAGAAAGCTCCTCAGATGTTGAAGGTGAAGATGATTCAGCTCCGTCTGTTGAGTTTGATGAAAACGGTAATCTTATAAATATTACTGATAATGGCAGTTCGGAAGCCTCCGACACTGAAAAAAAAACGGAATATAAATCAGGAGATACTTACACTATTAAAGACGGAGATACCGGTTCTAAGATTTGTCAGGCTATTTATGGAAAGTACACCCCTGAGCTTTGGGAAAAGATACTTTCAGCTAATGATATGACCAGTTCATCTCAGTATTATCCGGGTGATGAATTAAAAATACCTTAATAATTTTATATACTGCATTCTTAGGCAAAAATATAAAGGAAGAAATAATATGATTATTGATTTTAATAAAATTGATGAAAAAGTATTAAATAATTTTAAGGGTGGCAAAAAGGCTATGGTTGCCCGTATGTTTACTGATGATAATAATAAAATTATGATTAGCAGACTTGAAAGGGGTGCATCTGTTGGTCTGCATACCCATGAAACAAGCAGTGAAATTATATATATTATAAAGGGTAATGGCAAGGTGCTTTATGACGGTAAGTATGAAAGGGTTGCTGAAGGTTTATGTCATTATTGCCCTGTGGGACATAAACATAGCCTTATTAATGACAGCTCAGATGATTTAGTGTTTTTTGCTGTTGTGCCTGAACATTAATTATATTTTTATAACCTGATGGGAGGATACTATTCCTCCCATTGTTTTATACATTCTTCAAGTTTATTTTTCATTCCTGATGGCACAAATCCCCTGTTTTTCTTATAGTATTCAAGCATTAAAGCAGCAAATCTGTGAGGATAATCCATAAGCTGACAGAATATATCCTCTTGATTTTGGCTGAGCTTATTAAATTTTACATATTTTCCGTAAAGCTCATCGATTTTCATATTTCCCATATTATAAAATAAAGCTTTTCTCATATATCTTTTTATAAAAAATGCACTGTCTTCAAGAAAGTGAGCATTTTTCATATTATCCCAATCAATTATGTGACATCTTCCTTTATTGTAAATTATATTTCCCTCTTTTAGAGAATTATGGCATATTGTCATATTATTTCCATATCCAAGTTTTTTTAGACCGGAAAGGGCATTTTCAGCTTTTTTTGTTACAGGTGATATGTATTTTGAAAGGGTTAAATCAAAGTCATTTTTATAAGGTGAGCCTGCATTTTTTTTAAGCTTATGAAGTGCATTAATTTGTTTTTCATAGCCTGTAATAAGGGGATTATCAGCAGAGGCAGCATATACCATAGCTTCATCATTAATATTTTTTATTGCATAATGAAGCTTGCCTATTGTTTCAAGAGCAATTCCAACTTGTATATCACTGTTTATGTTCAGCTCAGAATCTCCAAAATATTTTGTAAGAGTAAAAACCTCTCCTCCATATTCAGCATATGGCTTTCCCTCTTTTGTCAGCATATAGCTGTCAAGGGCAAAAAAGCCGCTTTTTTGTATTTTTTCTTTATAATTGTGAATTTTTTCGATTTTATCCTTTGACGGTCTTGCTGGGGAAAGCATATAGCAGCCCTCTGTTGAGTTTATAACATAATAGTATTTACATTTATAGATATTTGCAGGCTTAACTCCAAATTTTTCGATTATTTCCGTACTATTCATAAAATCAGTCCTTTCTTAAAGATTTTATGCACTAATTTGAATAAGTATTAATAAAAATATTGACTATAAAAATAAAATTTGATATTATAAATTAAAGAATATTTTTTAAATATCTAAAGGAGGAAATTAATTATGAAGAAGTTTTTAAGTATTTTGTTAGCATCTGCTATGTGCCTTGGCATTGTTGGCTGTGGCAGCAATGATGCAGCAAAAACAGATAATGCTCAAACAGAAACTGCTTTTAAGACATCTCAAGAGGGTAAGCTTATTTGGGGCACAAATGCTGCTTTTGAGCCTTATGAATCTATGGAGGGTGACAAGGTAGTTGGTATCGATGCCGATATAGCTGATGCTATTGCTGCAAAGCTTGGTCTTGAAGCACAGGTAGAAAATATGGATTTTGATGCTATTATTCCGTCAGTTACAGCAGGTAAGGCTGATATTGGTCTTGCAGGTATGACTGTAAATGAAGAAAGACTTAACAATGTAAACTTCTCTGAGCCTTATGTTGAGGCAGGTCAGGCTATTATTGTTAAGGCAGGTTCTGAAATTAAGTCTGCTGCTGATTTAAAGGATAAGGTTATTGGTGTGCAAAGAGGCACAACAGGTGATGCTTATGTATCTGATGAGGCTAATGGTGTTGGTGCTGCAAGTGTTGAGAGATATTCTAACGGACCTGATGCAGCTCAGTCTTTATTGGCAGATAAGATTGATGCGGTTGTTATTGATAATGAGCCTGCAAAGAAGATTGTTGAAAATGCAGATGACCTTGTTAAGCTTGAAGAAAACTTAACCTCTGAGCAGTATGCAATTGCCGTTGCTAAGGATAATCCTGAGCTTTTAGATGCTGTTAATGCTGCATTAAAGGAAATGCAGGAAAGCGGAGAGTTACAGGCTATTCTTGACAAATACTTAAATAATTAGTTCGTATTTTTAAGGGTGTGCATATATACACCCTTATTACATATAAAGGAATAAAAAATGAGAGATTTAATTTATAATATAGCAGCCTTCCTGACTACAAAGGAAGATGCAGAATGGTTTATTCAGGAACTTTATAATAATTTTATAAAAGATGACAGATGGAAATGGCTTATTGACGGTCTTTGGGTTACAATTGAGCTTACTGTATGCTCATTTATATTGGGTATGCTTATAGGTCTTATTATAGCTATTATAAGAGTAAGTCACGATAAAAGATCGGATACACCTACTCAAAGTTTGCCTCAAAAAATATTCAGACTCATTCTTAGTGCATTGAACTGGATTTCTAAGCTTTATCTTAATATTATCCAGGGAACACCTACAATTGTACAGATAATGATGATTTATTTTGTCATTCTTGCCAGCTCCACAAATAAAGTTGGTGTAGCAATTCTTGGTTTTACAATTAATTCAAGTGCTTATGTTGCTGAAATTATAAGAGGCGGTATAAACGGTGTGGACAAAGGTCAGATGGAGGCAGGCAGAAGTCTTGGCTTTGGCTATATCAGAACAATGATTTACGTAGTCATTCCTCAGGCACTTAAAAGTGCGTTGCCGGCACTTTGTAATGAGCTTGTAGTGCTTTTAAAGGAAACCTCTGTTGCGAGTATGGTTTCTCTTGATGACCTCCTTTCAAAAGCCTTGCTTATAAAAGGAAAAACATATAACTTTTTCTTACCCCTTTTAGCAGTTGCAATAATTTATTTTATTATTGTTTCTATATTAAGAGGCTTATCAGCCAAACTTGAAAGGAGGCTGAATTCAGGTGACAGATAATAATCCGTTAATTAAGGTTGAAAATTTAACAAAGGATTTCGGCAATAAAACTTTGGCTCTTGACCACGTAAATAATAATATATACAATGGAGAAGTAGTTGTTGTTATAGGGCCTTCAGGTTCAGGAAAGTCAACATTTTTAAGATGCCTTAATCTTCTTGAAGTGCCAACATCAGGTCATATATTTTTTGAAGGTTCAGATATTACAGACCCTAAGAACAATCTGAATAAGCACAGACAAAAAATGGGTATGGTATTTCAGCAGTTTAATCTGTTTCCCCATATGACTATTATGCGTAACCTCACAATCGGTCCTATGAAGCTTCTTAAAAAGAGCAAGGGTGATGCTGAAAAAAAGGCTGTGGAGCTTCTTGAAAAGGTTGGTCTTGCAGATAGGGCAAATTCATATCCTAATCAGCTTTCAGGCGGTCAGAAACAGAGAATTGCAATTGTAAGGGCTTTGTGCATGGAGCCTGATGTTATGCTTTTTGATGAGCCGACATCTGCTCTTGACCCTGAAATGGTTGGTGAAGTTCTTGAGGTTATGAAAAATCTTGCAAAGCAGAATATGACTATGGTTGTTGTAACTCACGAAATGGGATTTGCAAGAGAGGTTGCTTCAAGAGTTATATTTATGGAGAATGGTAAAATCCTTGAAGAAAATACCCCTGATGAATTTTTCACTAATCCAAAAAGTGACAGATTAAAAGCTTTTCTTGATAAGGTGCTTTAAAAAATTTTTTAGTTGACAAAATGCTATTTTCACGTTAAAATCATATAATGATGATATAAAGGCTATGAAGAAAAAAGTAGCTGTTGTGACCCTTCCAGAGAAAAATGTATCGAATTTATATCGAAGCTGTGAGCATTTAAGTGTGTCATAATAGTGAAGTGCATTTTGGAGCTGACTGTGTGAGATTTTTTATTTAGCATAGTACGTTGACAGCGTTAATGTTTAAAAGTCCGTATATTGATATGCGGAAAAATAGAGTGGAACCACGAATAGCCTCGTCTCTAAGAAGATGAGGCTTTTTTATGTTTATTATAACTAAAACCTAATAAAGTGAGGAGAGGGGTTATGACATTTTTATATGTATTATTAATAATTGCAGTAATAATAATATTAATTATGATACTTGAAAGAAAATATGTTAAGGTGATTAAGAAAAAGGATCCTGCTATTAAAAGCAGTTTAGAGGTGCTTTTATATCCCAGCTTTTGGGCTATGTTTAATCATAGAATAGCTCACAGACTTTATAAAATTCATCTTTATTTTATATCAAGACTTATTTCACAGTTTTCAAGAGCGATTACGGGTATTGAAATTCATCCGGGTGCCAAAATAGGAAATGGTGTTTTTATTGACCATGGTATGGGAGTTGTTATTGGGGAAACCTGTGAAATAGGCGATAATGTGCTTATTTATCAGGGAGTTACCCTTGGAGGCACAGGCAAGGATACGGGAAAAAGACATCCTACAGTTGAAAACAATGTTATGATTGGTACGGGAGCAAAGGTTTTGGGGCCTATTACAATAGGTGCTAATTCAAAAATCGGGGGAGGCTCAGTCGTTTTAAGTGATGTGCCGCCTTATTCAACTGTTGTAGGCGTTCCGGGAAAGATTAGAAGAAGAACAAATATTACGGATATTCCATCTGATGAACTGGATCAGTTAAAATTTCCGGACCCCGTTGAAATGGAAATTTGCAAATTAAGAGTTGAAATAGAAAATTTAAAAAAAGAACTGGATAGCTACAGGGAGGAAAATAAAAATGAAGCTTTATAATACACTTACAGGAAAAAAGGAAGAATTTGTTCCTATTGAACCGGGCAAGGTTAAAATGTATGTGTGCGGTCCTACAGTTTATGACTACATTCATATTGGAAATGCAAGACCTTATGTTATATTTGATACCATCAGAAGATACCTTGAATATAAGGGATATGAGGTAAATTATGTTCAGAATTTTACTGATGTGGACGATAAGATTATTAAAAAGGCAAATGCTGAAGGTGTTGAGTCTACGGTTATTTCTGAAAGATATATTGCAGAAGCATTAAAGGATGCAGAGGGGCTTAATGTTGAGCCTGCAACAAAAAATCCTAAGGTTACTGAGGAAATGGATTATATCATAGAAATGATACAAACTATAATAGATAAGGGTCATGCTTATGAAGTAAACGGAAGTGTGTTCTTCGATACAAAGAGCTTTAAAGATTATGGCAAGCTGTCAGGCAAGAATATTGATGACCTTGAAGCAGGTGCAAGAATTGAGGTTGACACACAAAAGAAAAACCCTATGGACTTTGTATTATGGAAGCCAAAAAAAGAGGGTGAGCCTTATTGGGAGTCACCATGGGGACAGGGCAGACCCGGCTGGCATATTGAATGTTCAGTAATGGCTAAGAGATACCTTGGAGATACTATTGATATTCATGCAGGAGGTGAAGATTTAATATTCCCTCATCATGAAAATGAAATTGCACAAAGTGAATCTGCCAATGGTGTTCAGTTTGCAAAATACTGGCTTCATAATGGCTTTATAAATGTAGATAATAAAAAGATGAGCAAATCTCTTGGAAATTTCTTTACATTAAGAGAAATTACAGCTGAAATTCCTTATGATGTTGTAAGATTTTTCATATTAAGCGGTCATTACAGAAGTCCTATTAATTTTTCAAGAGAGCTTATGGAGGCAGCAGGCAATGGTCTTGACAGAATAAAAAATGCTTATAAAAATCTTCTGTTTCTTGAAAAGAACACTGACGGTGAAATGAATGATGATGAAAAGGCTCTTTCTAAAGATGCCGACAAGTTTAGAGTTCAGTTTGAAACTGCTATGGACGATGACTTTAATACTGCCGATGCAGTCACAGCTATTTTTGAAATTGCAAAATTTGCAAATGTAAACTGCAATAATTCTTCAAGCAATGCCTTTGTTAAATATATAAGAGAAAAAATGCTTGCACTTTGTGATATACTTGGCATTAAGCCTTATGATGAGGCTTCAGAGAACAGAATTCCGGAAGAAGAAATTGAAAGGCTTATTTCTGAAAGAGCAGATGCTAAAAAATCAAAAAATTTTGCAAAAGCTGATGAAATAAGAGCAGAGCTTCTTGAAAAGGGCGTAGTCATTGAGGACACAAGAGCAGGCGTAAGATGGTCTTATAAGTAGGATAGAGCTATGGATATTTTTAAAAATGCTGATATAAATCCTGATGAGCTTTCACCTCTTGTGCTTGCTTATTCGGGAGATTGTGTTTATGAGCTTCTTGTAAGAAACTATGTTATATCAAAGGGCAACAGACCTGTAAACAAATTGAATTCAATGACACGTTCGTTTGTAAATGCAGGTGCCCAGTCAAAAATGTATGATATAATAAAAGACAGTCTTACTGAGCAGGAACAAACAATATATAAAAGAGGAAGAAATGCAAAAAGCCACACAAAGGCTAAAAATCAAACAATTGTGGATTACAGACGTGCCACAGGTGTAGAGGCATTGTTTGGATATATTTATTTAAAAGGTGATTTTGAAAGACTACAGACACTCTTTAATATGGGTGCAGAGGGATTGGAGAAAACAAGATGAGAAAAAAACAGGACATCAGACGTGGTAAACTTAAAAACACAAAGAGAGAACCAAGAAATAATTTTAAGAGAGAATTTAATAAATATGAGGATAACACTGCCTTTGACGATGGTTTGCAGCTGGAGGGCAGAAACTCTGTTCTTGAAGCACTTAATCATGATAAGCCTATTGACAAGCTTATTGTTAAAAAAGGCGGTATTGAGGGCACATTAAAGGTTATTGTTGCAAAGGCAAGAGAAAAGGGAATAATTGTTCAGGAAGTTGACAGAGAAAAAATGGCGGCTATATCTAAAAGCAGCAACAATCAGGGCATTATTGCAATATGCCCTGCATATGAATACTGTGAGCTTTCAGATATTGTCAGAATTGCAAGAAACAAAAATGAGGACCCTTTCATAATAATTTGTGATGAAATCACAGACCCTCATAATTTAGGGGCTATTATAAGAACTGCTGATGCCTGCGGAGTTCATGGTGTTGTTATTCCAAAAAGACGTGCCGTAGGCTTAACTGCAGCTGTAATCAAAACCTCAGCCGGTGCTGCTGAATTTGTGCCTGTTGCAAGAGTAACCAATATTGCAAGAGCAATTGATGAATTAAAAAAAGAAAATATATGGGTTGCCTGTACTGATATGAATGGCAAAGAATATTTTAATTCTGATTTAAAGGGTGCTGTAGCTGTAGTAATAGGTAATGAGGGCAAAGGTGTCAGCAAGCTTGTTAAAGACAAGTGTGACTTTACTGTCGGTATACCTATGTATGGAAAAATCGGCTCACTTAATGCAAGTGTATCAGCAGGTCTTGTAATGTATGAAATTGTAAGACAGAGAAAGTTTATTTAATATGAAAAAAGAGTATTTACTTGTAGATGGCTATAATATTATATTTGCATGGGACGAGCTTAAAAAGCTTGCGGAAGAAAGTATAGATGCCGCAAGAGACAGGCTTATTAATCTTCTCTGCAACTATCAGGGAGTAAAAAAGATTGAGCTTATACTTGTGTTTGATGCCTATAAGGTAGCAGGAGGAAAGGGCAGCATAACAAAAGAGGGAAATATATACGTTGTCTACACAAAAGAAGCTGAAACAGCAGATGCCTATATAGAAAGAACAACTCATGAGCTTAGAAAATATCATCATCACCATGTTAAGGTTGCAACAAGTGACGGACTTGAACAGGTCATAATAATGAGCAGCGGTGCTTTAAGAATGAGTGCAAGAGATTTATATGATGATGTAAAATCGGAAAGCAAAAATATTACTGAATATATCCACGCTTCAAAGCCTGTTAAAAACAATATGCTTGTGGATAATCTGGATAAAAAAACTGCGGAATTTTTGGACAGGCTCAGATATAAAAAGTAGGTGATTAATATGTCGGGAAAATATAAAGATATGACAGATGAAACTATTATATCTCTTGTACATAATGAAAATAACTTAGAGGCACAGGATTACATTATTGATAAATACAAGCCTCTTGTTATTGCCAAGGCGAGAAGCTATTTTATTCTTGGAGCTGACAAGGAGGATATAATTCAAGAGGGAATGATTGGTCTTTATAAGGCAATCAGAGATTTTAACCCTAAAAAACAAACAGGATTTTTTTCATTTGCAGAGCTTTGCATTTTAAGGCAGATTATTACTGCAATAAAAACAGCAAACAGACAGAAGCATCTTCCTCTTAATTCATATCTTTCTCTTAACCGTTCTGTATATGACGAGGAGGACGACTGCACATATATTGAGCTTTTAAGCTATGATATAAAGTCAAATCCTGAAAGCCTTGTCATAGGGAATGAAAATAAAAAGGCAATAGAAAAATCAATTGCTCTTTCCCTAAGCAAACTTGAAAGACAGGTGCTGAATCTTTATTTAAAGGGGAAAAGTTATGTCGAAATAGCAAAAATAATAAAAAGAGATGAAAAAAGCATTGATAATGCTTTGCAGAGAATAAGAAAAAAAGTAGAAAAAATAGTGCAGAATAAAAAATAGAATTATATAATCAATAAGTTATTAAAAAAATAAAACTCGTTTTTGCGGGGGACAGTCCCCCGCAAAATTATTTTCTGAAAGATTTAATAACTTTAATAACAACCAAAACAGCAGTCAGAATACCTGTAAGAGCACCGACTATTATAAGAAGGGGCAGGGGAAGTCTTTTGCCCTTAGGTTCTTCATCCTCAGGAAGCTCCTCAACCTCTAAGTCAACAATAAGTCCATACACACCGTTTTCAAATGTAACCATATAATCAGCAATATTAACATTAGAACTGTTGCCGTATTTTTCAAAAACAGTATCAGCAATATTCTGTGAAACAAATCCTAAGCTTTTTATCTGATTAATAGGCTGAATAAACTGCACTTCAATCTTTTTTTCTTCTGTATCAACAGATGTAAGAAGAATATCTTTTTGAGCATCAAGCTGTTTTAATATTTCCTGAGCTTCAGGGGTATTAGTGCCTTCTATAATTCCGTTAAAAATCTCCATACTTATTCCTCCTCTTTTAATTATTAATTTAATTATACTATTAACAGACTGTTTTGTACACAGTTTTTTTGAAAAAAATTAATAAATAATATTAGGTGAAAAAATCCAATGATTTTTATAGATTTTGCACAAATAACTTATTGTATTATTATATTTAACAGAGAATATACATTTTTTTTGTTAAAATTTATCAAAAATTTGAATATTTTCTATAGCTAAATGGAAAGAAATTACTTAAAATTAATTATAAATTATTCATTTATATACCCCTTATTAAATGACGATTTGATTTGACAACGGCTTAATAAAAGAATATAATAAATATTGATGATTACAACCCGCAAGGATATTACACAGGAGGATTCATAATGGATATTAGTGGTGGCAGTATTAAGATTTTCAGCTGCAATGGCAACTATTCTTTAGCTGAAAGAATAGCAGGTGATTTAGGTCTTTCTTTAAGTAAGTGTCAGGTGTCAAAGTTCAGTGATGGTGAAATTAATGTAAATATCAATGAAACTGTAAGAGGTGCTGATATTTTTATTGTTCAGCCAACAAGCGCACCGGTTAATGATAATCTTATGGAGTTACTTATTACAATTGATGCAGTTAAGAGAGCTTCAGCCGGACGAATTAATGCAGTTATTCCATATTATGGATATGCAAGACAAGACAGAAAAGCAAAGGCAAGAGATCCAATCAGTGCAAAGCTTGTTGCGGACCTTATTACAAGTGCAGGTGCCGACAGAGTTATTACAATGGATTTACATTGTGCTCAAATTCAGGGTTTCTTTAATATACCTGTTGACCATTTGGTAGGTATGCCTTTACTTGCCAGATACTATGAAGATAAATTTGGACATGGTGCAGATGATGTTGTTGCAGTATCCCCTGATTTAGGCTCAGTTGCAAGAACAAGAGGTTTTGCAGAAACTCTCGATATTCCTATTGCAATTGTAGATAAAAGAAGACCAAAGCCAAATGTATCAGAAATTATGAATATAATTGGTGATTTTAAGGGAAAGAAAATTATTCTTTATGATGATATGATTGATACTGCAGGCACTATCACAAATGCAGCTAATGCTCTTAAAGAAAGAGGTGCAGCTGAGGTTTATGCCTGCTGTACTCATGGTGTGCTTTCAGGTGCAGCTATTGAAAGAATTGAAAACAGCTGCATTAAGGAGCTTGTTGTTCTTGATACAGTTCCTCTTTCTCAGGAAAAGAAAATTTCAAAGATTAAGCAAAAAACTGTTGCAAAGGTATTTGCTGATGCAATTTATCGTATCCATGAAGGACTTCCTGTTTCTAAAATATTTGAATATTAATTTTAAAGGCTCCGTTAAATTCCGGAGCCTTTTTAAACAACTACTTCATATAAAACCTCTGCTATTTTTTCTATGGAATTATTAACCTCTTTGACGGTGTTTGTCTGTGCTCCAAGCTCAATAAGCATACTTTTATCCTTCATATGCAGAGAATATCTGTAGGCATTAAGATAAATTTTTCTTGTAAGATTAGGAAACATTTCATTCATTTTTATTTGCATTTTAAGGCTGAGAGCAAGATTGGTGCTGATATAAGGGTTTTTAAGACTGTCAATATCTTTTAAAACTCCGTTTTCCCATTTTCTGCAAAGTCCGTTAAAAAACATAACCTTTGCACACTGCTCTCCGTCAACGTTAGTTACAAGCCTTAAATTTTCGTTTACACCATCTCTGTGCAAATCAATAACAAGCTGAATTGACGGATTTTCTTCTATTATATGTGTTATGACAGGCTCAGCTCTCTCATAAGCACCATCTCTTTGGAGAGAGCCGCCTACCATATCAAATCTTTCTGTACAGTGGATACATTCAATTCCGTATTTATCCTCAAGAAGCTGCTTTAAATGTTCACCGGCACCTATTACTCCCTCGTTTACATTTTGACTGTCAATATACATTTCGCTTCCATGAGTATGAAAAATAAGAATTTTAGGTCCGTCACCCTCTGTATTTATATGCACGTTTTCAGCCATCAGCCTGTCTATATTAAACATATCTTCTTTCATACCTGTTTTTTTATCAACTGCATAATAGCTTTTTTGAAGTGTTGATAAATTTCGCATTTTATTTATATCAAATTCGGGAACAGACTGCTCCTGCAATGTATCATAATATGAAATACTTGCATCTGCTGTTTCAAGAAAGGTCACATCGGCAGCAACTTGGCTGTTATAAACATAGCTTTTTTGACATAAGCCTGTCAGCAGCATTACTGCGGCAATAATCAGTATTCGTTTCATACAGACCTCCTTTTGTTTGCATATAAATTTTATGCTCAAAAAAATTTTATTAGAACATTTACACAAAAATTCAGCGGTAAATTTAAACAAAATGCTGAAAATAATCAGTTAAAAATTTATTTACAAATTCTTAATTGACATATTTTATAAAAAATGTAATATTTATTTTATGATACTGATAATGGGGAAGAATTTTAATAAGTCTGTTTAGGGGGCAGATATATATTTGAAAATTGTCAGTATAAAAATATAAAAATAAAATAGGAGGAATTACTATGAAAAAGCTTTTGTCCAAACTCATAAGTGCAGTTATTGCTTCGTCATTGGCGATTGGCAGTATGTCTTTTGAGGGTATTGGACTGATGTCTGCTGTGAGTGGGGCAGAATCGGCAATTACTGTTAACGAGTCATCAGGCTGGTTTGAGTCGGCTTATATCGAATGGGCTCCCGTTAGCGGTACAGCGCAGTATGTAGCATACTATAAAAAATCAAGTGATTCATCATATACTCAGCTTGATGATGAACTTATCAGAAGCTATGGCACATACTGGAGAGCAGATGCTGTAGGTCTTTCAGAGGGTACTTATGATTTGAAGGTTGAGGCTTATGACAAAAATAAGTCAGTTATTGCATCAGGGACAGCTACAGGGCTTACTGTAACTGCCTATGACCGTTCAGGTGCAGCCTTTTCTTCAAAGTCAACTTATAAGTCAGCTTCAGGTGCTTATAATGATGATGGCACCTTAAAGAGCAACGCAAAGGTACTTTATATTACAAAGGACACTGCAAAAACCGTAACTGCCGACATTATTACAAGCAGCAAGGGAGCTACCACAACCTGTAAAGGCTTTCAGGCAATTATCGATGCAAAGCAAAAGGGTTATGACACAACACCTCTGGATTTTCGTATTGTAGGAACAGTCAGTGCATCAGATGTGGACAGCTTCAGCTCTTCTTCTGAGGGTATTCAGATTAAGGGCAAAAATGCCGACAGCGAAATGAACATTACCATTGAGGGTATCGGTGAAGATGCTGTAGTTCATGGATTTGGTTTTCTTGTAAGAAACTGCGGTAATGTTGAATTTAGAAATTTCGGCATATTGTATTTTATGGATGACGGTATTTCAATGGATACAGATAACTCAAATATCTGGGTTCACAATATTGATATTTTCTATGGCACACCGGGCAGTGCTTCTGACCAGAAGAAAGGCGACGGCAGTGTTGACGTAAAAGCAGATTCAAAGTTTGTCACTATCTCATATAACCATTTTTGGGATTCGGGAAAATGCTCTCTTTGCGGTATGAAGAGTGAAACATCGTCTACTCACATTACATATCACCATAACTGGTTTGACCATTCCGACTCAAGACACCCTAGAGTAAGAACAATGTCTGTACACGCTTATAACAACTATTTTGACGGCAACTCAAAATATGGTATTGCATCAGCCCTTGGCGCATCAATATTTTCACAGAACAACTATTTTGATAATTGTAAATATCCTATGGTTACAGGCAATCAGGCCACTGAAAACGGTTCTATACTTTCAGGCGAAGCAGGCGGTGTAATAAAATCATATGGCAATATCATTAACAATGCAACTGCTTATGTTCCATATACATCAGGAACAAACTTTGATGCTTATGAAGCTTCTTCTGCTACAGAAGCAGTTTCTTCGTCAGTTGCAACAGCAGGAGGATATACATATAATAACTTTGATACATCTTCTTCTTATGACTTACACGTTAAGGATCTTGACGAGGCGTCAGATGTTCCGACAGTTGTTACTAAATATGCAGGTCGTATGAATGGCGGAGATTTTCCTGCAAATAAATCCTCATACACAGGTATGACATCTGCAACAAGCTATGATGTTGACTCAGACTTAAGTGCCGCTATTAAAAGCTATACTTCTTCTGTAGTATCTATAGGCGGTGTTACAGACGGCTCTACAGCTGTAGTTACACAGACAACTACTACTGCATCTGAAACATCAACAGAATCAACTACTTCCGGCACTATAGAAGACTCATCAGAAGAAACTACAACAGTTATTGACGAAAGTGCAATGATTCATAACTTTACGGCTAATGGCACAACAAGCAGCTTCTATACAATAAGCGGTAATTTATCCACAAGCTATGGAACAGTAACCTATAATGGATTAACCCTTACTCAGTGTCTGAAAATGGAAACCTCAACATATATTGACTTTTCACCTGAAAATGACGGCACCTTAATTGTGGTAACAAATCCAAACTATTCAGGAACAATTGAGCTTGATGACAGTGCTATAGAAATAGCTAGTGACGGTATAGCGACCCTTGATATTTCAGGCGGTGTTACCCACGAGCTTTCAAAGGGCAGCGGGTCAAATTATATATTCTATCTTGCGTTTATTCCGGATAAATCAGAAGATAGTTCGTCAACAACAGAAACAACAACAGAAACAACAACCACAACAACAACAGAAGCAACAACAACAGCCTCTGATACACCTTCAGCCGGTAAATCCACAATTACCGATAACCAAACATTAGACATAAGCAATTATGAAAACAATGAATACTTTGATGTAAGCTATTATAAGCTTAGTGATAGCAACACTTCGCTTCAGCTTACTTCCGGTAATAAAATTTCATTTACTGTTGCAGCAGGTGCTTCCGTTACAGTAAATGCAAGGCACGCAAGCGGTACAGAAGGCACTGCTGACAGAACCATCAGTATGGGTGATACTTCTGCAGCTCTTAAACAGGGAGCAGGATTCAGTGATGTGGTATTGGGTGAAAACCTTTCGGCAGGAACTTATGAAATAACTGTTTCCGATGCTATCAATATTAAGTCGGTAACAGTAACATTCTCAGCATCTCCGACAGCTTTAACAGGCGATGCAACCAATGACGGAATTGTTAACAGTGCAGATGTGCAGATGGTCCTTGATTATGCTTCAGGTAAAATCAATTCTGTTACAAATGGGGAATTAGCTGATGTTTCAGGCGATGGTACTGTTACGGCTTATGACGCCTATTTAATTGGAAAAATTATACTTGGTTTGTTAAATTAAATGAGGAGGCAACAATTTATGAAAAAATGCTTTAAAAAAGCTTTAAGCGGCATTCTTTCGGCGGCAATGCTTTTTTCATCAGCAGCAATTAACCCTGTTACTGTTCAGGCTGCCGGCTTTTCTGTTGCAGCGGGTTGGTATGAAACCATTTATGCAGAATGGCCTGATACTAATCCTGACAGTGGAAGTGTATCAGTAGGATACAGAGCAAAGGGCTCTGCCGATTATACATATCTTAGCGGCAATGATCTTGAATATCTTGTAAGACCTGCTTCCACAAGCGGATATGGTCGTGTAGATATTCCCGGTGTTGCTTCAGGCAACTATGAATTAAAGGTTACTTCTTCTGATGGTACAACATATACCAACAGCAATATAAAGGTATATGCTCATGACCGTTCAGGCTATGCACACTTTAATTATGATCAGGGCGTAGGTGCATATAATAATGACGGCACACCAAAGGACAATGCCATAATTGTTTATGTAACAGAAGAAAATAAAAATACGGTTGAGGTTCCCGGATACGAAGGCAAAACTTGGAGCTACACTCCTTCAAGCGGCAGTGCGTACACCAGAGATGGCAAAGGTATTGGAAATATCCTTAATAATAATATGAAACTTGTTCAGGAAGTTACCATTACTGATAATCACCCTCTTATCATAAGACTTATCGGTACGGTTACTGTTCCTGAAAATTTAACTCCGTATGATTGTAAGGACCCTATACTTGGCGGTGCAACAGGAGATAATGGTAATCTTGCCATTACTAAATATGCCAGAAACGTAACTATTGAAGGTATCGGCGATAATACTACAATTGATGGCTGGGGTTTCACTTTTTCTCAGACAGCTACTTGTCCTGAAGAAGCAGGTGAAAGCTATGAAATCAGAAATCTTACATTCCAGAACTATAGCGAAGATGCCACAGCATTTCAGGGTGATGATGCTATTACATCTCCTATTAGAAGAATATGGGTGCATAACAATATTTACTATCCCGGTTACTGTGCTAATCCTGCTGAGTCCGATAAATCTGAAGGTGACGGAGCTATTGACTTTAAGAGAGGTCAGTACTTTACTTTAGCATATAATCATTTTGTAAAGTGTCATAAGACAGGTCTTATTGGTTCGAGTGAAAAGATTAACCAGTTTAATATGACTTTACATCATAACTGGTATGAAAGTGTTGAATCAAGACAGCCTCTTGCAGCCGGCGGAAATACTCATATTTATAATACTTATTATGATAATTCCACAAGTGTTACTATTGACCTTAGAGGCTATGCTTCATGCTTTGCAGAGGCAAACTATTTTGACACTTGCACCAGACCATGGAATTTAAGAGACAGTACTTGTCGCTTAAAGCTCTATAATAATGAAGTTGTCAATACAAAAAAAGACGGTGATAACGAAGGCATTATTGTAACTGCGTCAACAAGGGCAGAAGCCGGTCTTTCAGATAATGGACTTGAAATGCCTGACGGCGGCTCTATTGCAAACTGGGATACTAATTCTACATACTTCTATTGTGATTCTTCAGGCAATTCTCAAGTATCAGTATTAAATGCTGCAGAAGATGTTCCTGAATATGTTACAACCTATGCAGGTACTTTGCATGAACTTCCGTTGACTGAATGCGGCTATGTAAATGTAACAGTTAAGGACAACAACGGCAATGCAGTGACAGATGCTGCAATAGAAGCCTCCGGATTAACATTTGTGAACAATGGTGACGGTACTTATACTGCACAGGCAACACTTGGCGGAGAATATAACGTAACAGTATCTAAAGAAGGCTTTTCAAATGTTGTTTTCACTGCATCAGGATTTGAAAATGACGGTGATACTGTTAATCAGACAGTTAATCTGGCGGTGGATAATGACGGCTATGGGGTTGTTAAATTAACAGGCGGCTCAAATAATGAGCCTGTTAAGGGAGCAACTGTTACATTAGCTGACGGCACAGCGCTGGTTGATCAGGGTGACGGCACTTATAAGTCATCAAATCAGATTGCAGTCGGCACATATAATGTAACTATTACAAACACCGGTGATTATATTGCTCCGACAACCGCTCAGACAATAGTTGTTAAGACAACAGATGCAGCTACGGAAATTCATCTTGATAAAAAACAGGGTACAGTTTCAGTTACATTAACTGCTGCTGCAGGTGAAGAAGAACCTCTTGATACTGCAAGTGCAAAGGTATATGTTGGAGATACTATGCTCACAGCCGCAGGCAATGATACATTCACAGGCAGTGTAGATATTAAAACTCCTTATACAGTTACAGTTACTGTTCCGGGTTGGACTACTGACTCTGTTACTCCTTCAACATTAACTGCTGTTGAAACAAGTACGGTTTCAGCAACTGCTGTATTAAGCTATAAAGGCACACTTTATACTTGGGATTATACAAATGACATAAACACAGAAGATTTCTTTACTGTTTCTGCTAATGACTGGTCAAGTATAGATACATACCTTACATTTGAAGGTGCAGAGCTTACAAGAGCAGTAAAAATAGAAACAATCACAAATATTTCATTTACAGCTCCTGTAGCAGGAACAATTACATTAGTCATGCACGGTGCAGGCTCAAGTGTTAAAATTAATGGCACTGCTTACACAATAGCAGAGGGTGCTAATACATTTGATGTACCTGAAGGTGCGGTAACTATTGAAAAGGGCAGTGGTACTTCATATCTTTATTTTATGCAGTACGCAATGACAAGCGGCAGCAGCTCAGATACATCTACTGAAGCTACCACCACCACAACAACAGAAACCACAACAGCTGAAGTTGTTACTCCAAGCGGTGATGGTGTTATCAACCAAAGCATGACAATTTCAAGAGGAACTAATGACAGCTATGTTACTGTATATGGTGATTTGAATGAAAACGGTTCTTGGAAGGTTGATAAAGCTAAAAATGATACTATAAATGGTTATATTAAGTTTACTCTTGGGAATACTGCCGATGTAACAATTAATGGCGGAGGAGAAAAAGAAATTCTTATTTCTCAAACCGCAGGCGATACTTCGGGACAATCATTAGGCACAGGAACATCTGTTTCTGCAACGGGATTGTCAGCTGGTACTTGGTATATTTATAATACGCAAGGTAAAATTACAATTTCTGAAATTGTTGTAACTATGGACAGCTCAGCAACAGAATCAACCACAACCACAACAACAGAAACTACTACAACAACAACCACAACAGAAACAACAACCGAATCTACAACAACAGCTCCTATAGACGGTGTTAAATTAACAGTAGGTGAAGCAACAGGCACTGTTGGCAATGAAATTATTGTTCCTGTGATGATTACAGGTGTTGACACAATTGCATCTTATGATGTAAACCTGACATTTGATCAGGCTCTTGAGGTTGTTAATGTAACAAATGGCAATATTATTAATAACGATGACTTCTCGTTAAGCTATAATTATAATCTGGCAGGCTCCCTTGGTGTAGCAGGTGCAAATCCTACAGATGAAATTGTCGCAGGAAATAATATATTATTCTATGTTACATTTAAGGCTGACACAGCTAGTGTATATACAATTAATTTAACTGTAGATGAAATTTATACAGCACAAGATACTAAGGTGACAGCTCCTGAAATTACCTCCGGTAAAATAACTGTAGAAGAAGAAACTGCTGTTGACCCTGATCCTTCTAAGTCAACATTACTTGGTGATGCTGATGGTGACGGCGATGTTGATAAGGCTGATGCGGCTGTTGTATTAAAGCATATTTCAGGTATTGCAGCTATCACCGATTCACAGTATCTTATAAATGCTGATTGTGATGGTTCAGCAGGTATTACAGTGGCTGATGCTGTCTGGATTTTAAATTATTATAAAGCTAATCAGGAATCAACTTCTGAAACAACAACAGAATCTACAACAACTGCAGGCAGTTCAAATGATTGGGATTTCAGCACTAATTCATTATTAAGCGGTTTTGCATATACTTCAGATACTAAGAGTTTATCAACAGGCGATGGTTTGACTATTACCGGCAGTAGTACCAGTGATAAGGTTCTTACTGATTCTACAGGTAAGAATTATTTATGGTATAATGGCAGCGGCAGTGCTACTGACAGAAATTTATTAATCACCGATTGTAAGGCAGGAGATACTATTACTGTTTACTATGGTGCTAAATCCGACAGAACTATAACTGTTACTAATGGTACAGCCGACGGCGAATTTACAAAGACTAATAGCAACGAAGTTGAAATGGGCGAAACTCCTGTTGTAGTTACCGTTGCAACTGATGGTGATGTTGTGATTTATGCAAGCGGACAGATTGGTTATTACAGAATTATCCGTACTTCAGGCAACAGTGAGGCTTCTTCTGAAACAACCACAACCACAACAACAGAAAC
>CAZZLN010000020.1:0-3929 GCA_964654945.1 uncultured Lachnospiraceae bacterium | reverse complement strand
CAACAGAAACAACTACTCAAACAGTGGTTCAGATAATTCAACAGAATCAACTACTGTTGATTTAAGTGGTGCTGTTAATATTTCAGCAGGCGATGCTTCAACTCTGGAATCTCAGTTAAAGTCAGCCTCAGCAGGCACAGTGCTTAATCTTGCGGCAGGTACTTACAGTATGAGTTCTTCAGGAGTTAGTCTTTCAAAGAGCGGTACAGCATCTAAACCAATTACAATTACTTGTTCAGACGGCTATGCAACTCTTGACTTTGACGCTACTGCTACAGGCACAGCAGGCATAAAGGCTACAGGCTCTTATTATAATGTGTCAAACTTAGTAGTTAAAAATGCCGGAGATAACGGTATGTATATAACAGGCAGCAACATTAATGTTGAAAACTGTGTTTTCCAAGGAAACTATGATACAGGTCTTCAGATTTCTAAGGGCGGTAACAACGTATTAGTTAAAAACTGCACATCATTTGATAATTCTTGGGCTGAAAATGCCGATGGTTTTGCAGCTAAGTTAGGGTGCAGGCGAAAATGTAGTGTTTGATGGCTGTATCTCATACTGCAACGCTGATGACGGCTGGGATTTATATAGTAAATCAGACGACCAGCAGAACCTGTATCCTATTACAATCAAAAATTGCATTGCATTTAAGAATGGTTCATTAACTGACGGCACTACATATTCAGACGGTGACAGAAACGGCTTTAAGCTTGGCGGTTCAGGTTACAGCACTGCGAACGTTGTTGAAAACAGTATTGCATTTTTAAACGGTACTTGCGGTTTTACTGATAATAACAATCCTGGTCTTGCAGAATTAAAGAACTGCACAGGTTATATGAATGCTCAGATTGATGTTAAAAAACATAACTTCTCTGTATACAGAGCTACAGAAGACCTTGATGTGACTAACTGTTTATCTTATATATTAAATGCCGATACTAATGGCGGTATGGATAGATTTTATGGATCCTCAAGCAGTGTTTACTATGGAGCCAATGCCACTATTACTAATTCGGTATTAGGTGAAAACGATAAGTATTATAAGATTACAGGCCCGACAACAAAGAAATTTACTGCTTCCGGTCAGCTTTCAACAATTGGTACGGAAATTACAGTTAGCGATTCAATGTTTGAATCATTAACACTGCCTTATACCGACCTTAGTAAAGTCCATGAGCAGATGAGAAACGAAGACGGCTCAATTAAGCTTAACGGATTCTTACAGCCAAAGGCGGGCACAGCAATTGAAGGTATTGGTGCAGTTTTTAGTTAAACAAAATATAATACAAAAAATAGTCGCCCCTGTAAAGGGGGCAGGCTATTTATAAAAAATTTTAAAAATTTATATTTTATTATTGACTAATTGTATCAATTAGTGTAAAATACTATATAAAGGAGGTATGGAGATGAAATTAAAAAATATAGTTGGCACTTTAGCTGCAATGGCTGCAATGGCTTTGATGGCTGTTGGTGTTCAGGCTGCTACATATTCTGTCGGTGCTGTTCAAGGTACTGCCGGAGGGACAGTTGCACTTCCTGTTCAGATTACACCTGACAGCGGAGAAACTGCTACAATTAACGGTTATGCTATTTCTTATAAGTATGACAATACTAAAATAACACCGGTTACATTAGACAACTCCGATGAAGATACTGATTCAATTTATGATGACGAATCACTTTATGCCACAGCAGGAACAAGTTTTGATAATGCAAATGCTGTTATTGTTTCTGATAACGTAGATAATGGTGACGGCACATCAACACTTACTGTTGCTTGGGCTAGTGCAGATGCAATCAGTGTTACAGAAGCTGCTGAATTATCTGCAGTTAGTTTTACAATTGCCGAGGATGCTTCAGACAGTGTACCGATTACAGTTACAAGTGCTGTGGTTGTTGAAGATGCCTCCGTAGGAGATACTCAGCAAACAGTTGAAGCGGCTTCAGGCTCAATAGATTTAGGCAGCTTCCTTAGAGGAGATGCTAATGGAGATAGTGCCGTAGATATATTAGATGCTAAAAAGATTTCACAATATATAAACAATCTTGAAACAATAGATGAGAAATATACGTTACAGGCAGATGCCAATGCAGATGGTGCTGTAGATGTATTAGATGCTAAAAAGATTGCACAATATATAAATAATCTTGAAACAATTCCAGAATAGTGGTGGAGGTAATGTTAATGAAGTTAAAAACAATTTTAGGTGTAGCAATAGCCGGTTGTGCTGCATTAATAATGTCAGTTTCAGCCTATGCAGCAACTGACATTAAGGCAGGAAATATTACAGCTACAGATACGGTAGTTACTGTTCCTATTGAATTTACATCAACAGATTTGGAAAAGGGAATAGGAGCATTTTCTTTTCAGATATATTATGACAATACAAAACTTACACCGGGAAAAGTAGTTGATTTAATGACATATACAGATGATTTTGGTGATGAAGTTAACATTGGATCTATAGGCTACAATCTTAATTATGCTGAAGATAAGGTATCAGTTAGTTGGTATATTAATAATGCAGATGCATATAACGTAAGTCCTAAAATTACAAATGGAGATACCTATACCGTTGCAAATGTATTGTTTAAATATGCAAATGGCTCAACTGAAATTACAAGCAATGATTTCACAATAACAAATGTTGTTTTGGGTGATATGTATGACACCAGATTGTCTTGTAACACAATATTCCAATTTGATGTAACAGGTGACCTTGGCGGTAATGAGGTTGTTGCTTTGGCAGCTTCTACTGACGGTGGTGTAACTAAACAGCCTTTAAATTATTACCTTTCTACAAACTGGGAAGAAGGTACTGAATATGCCAATGCAACTACTAAATTCCTTGTAGCGATAAATAACACTACCGGTGCTGTAGATTATGCAAATATTACCATTTATGGTGAAAAAGCCGATGGCACTTATGTCCCATTAGCTGATTATGATCAGTCTAATTTATTAGTTCAGACTTTTAAAGATAAATAGGAGAGGTGATAGATATGAAGAAGTATGAAAAGCCTGAAATTCAGGTTTGCCTATTCGAAAATGAAGATTTTATCACCGTTTCCGGTGGTCTTAAGGTTGATAGCGGAAAGTTAAGTATTGGTGAAAATACAATTGACTTCTAATTGAATACTTAAATAAAAGGAGTGGAATTTGCCCACTCCTTTTATTATTTACAAGCTATAATATTTGTGATATAATTACATAATGCAAATTGAAATATTAATTATTATACGGAGGAAATACAATGAAAAGAATTATTGCTGCTGCTATATCAGTTTTTTTAATAACAGCTAATGTTTTTGCTAATGATGAAGTTAGTGTTTATTCTAATGGAAATCCCGTTGCAGATAAGGGCGTTATACTTGAAGGCAGAACTTTAGTGCCTGTCAGAGGTGTTTTTGAATTTATGGGATATACTGTAAATTGGGATAATAATACAAAAACAGCTACACTTACAAATGAAAAGAAAGAAACTGTAATTAAGCTTACTAATGGTGCAACTACTTTTACAGTTAATGATGAAGTTATTACTCCCGATGTGCCTCAGCAGATTATTGATGGCAGATTTATGCTTCCTCTTAGAGCTGTTGGAGAAGCTGTCAATGCAAAGGTTGGCTGGAATGAGGAAACTAAGACGGCTACTATTAATGAGGATAATGATTATATTAAAATTAATCCGATAGATGAAAATGCTTCGTCTATTCAGGATATGCCAATTAATCAAATTACTTTTTAATATACTTTAAAATTTTTAAGGCTGCTTATGCAGTCTTTTTTATATAACGATAGATAAAAACTTTATTTAGCGGGGGACTGTCCCCCGCTAAATAAAGTTTAAGCAGTACCCCGCAAAATGGGTTTGAACTCGTCCAATTATCCAGCGTTGTTATTGTAGGGGCGAGCATTGCTCGTCCT
>CAZZLN010000019.1:0-27051 GCA_964654945.1 uncultured Lachnospiraceae bacterium | reverse complement strand
TTTTCTAACAAAGTTCTGACCGTAGGCTTGCATTTTACAAAGTAAAATGTTCTGAATTGAATCGGAAAGATTAATCCGACAAGCCGTAGGCTTGCATTTTACAAAGTAAAATGTTCTGATGCAGGTAGGGATTTCACAGAAAACCTTTTAGTGTTTAATCTGTATTCCCCTTTCATTTAATGATATTTTTAGTATTGGCAATACAGCAGCTTTTCCTATTCCACTCTTTTAAGTCTGACAGCAACTCTGCTCCTGCCGCTTATTGTGCAGGTAAACAATGTCAAATCCCACTCCCCCTCTTTAATGCCTTCCACATCAGCTCCGTCAACCTGCATAATTTCACTCACATCATACAAAAACCTGTTTCCGTCGCCATCAGTAAAGCTTACTCTATCTCCTATGTTAATATTTTTAAGTCTGCCAAAATGTCGGGCAAAGTTATGTCCTGCTATAATCATATTATCCATATAGGCAGAACCCTCATATCTGCAAGGTGCTACTCTAAGATTTGAAAAGCTGAATTCACCCTTAACAGGCAATTCCAAGCCTAAGGCAGGAATATTCAAAATTCCTATATAGTCCTCTCCATCAATTTTAATAAGTGGCATATCCATTTCAGGATACCTTTTATAGAGAGGCTCCTCATTAGCGGTTTTAGTATCTAATGAATTTTCTTTGGCAAGCTCTATTTGTGCCCTTAAAGCATCCAAAGCCTCCTGAGATGCCCTGCCTGCCCTTGCATTGTCCCAAATATTATATGCAGTCAGTAAAAAGGCTGCCACAATAAGCAGCAGCCCTATTCTTATAAAAATTTTGCCTTTATTCAAATTATTCATATAATCCTTCCTCTCTCCTATAACCAATACCGATTATCATAAACAGAATACCCATAAAAGCAAATACAGGCACAGGCCACCAAAGCTGTCCTGTCTGAGGCAGCTTTTCACCGTTGGCAGTGTTTTTACTTATCGGGTTATTTCCGCCATCAGGCTTATTTATTGAATCATGAGGCTCATTAAGCTTATTGCCTATATCCTCCCAGTCATCATTAGGCGGTGTAGTGTCATCAATCGGAGTATCATTATCAGGCGGAGGCACATCTTCTTTATTTTGAGTATTAACAGTTGTTGGCTCAGTTTTTGTTGATTTTTCAGAGCTTGTTGTCACTTCCGTTGTTGATTCGGTTGTTATTTTTCTGGGACCGCCCGAACCCCCATTCTTTGAAGGTGCTTTAGTTGTGGTTTCTGTTGTGGTTTCTGTTGTGGTTTCTGTTGTGGCATCTGATGTATCGGTATCAGGAGTACCCGGAGGTGTATATGTGTTAGTTATAATATATACTGTTCCGTCCTTTTCGATACTCACTTTATAATTGGAAATTACGGTTTTCTCCGCAACAGACCAATTATTGTCACTGCTTAGACCTTCCCAGGTATATCTCCAGTTATTATCACTGCTTAAAGTGACTTCTTCATAAACAGTTCCGTCTTTTAAAAGCTGTACTGTCACAGGCCCTTTGCCTGTATCGCCCTTCCATATTTTAAGCACGGAAACCTCTTTTGTTTTATCTGAGGAAGGTTCGCTTTCATACTCATACTTTCCTTTTACCGTAATATTTTTGTCCCCATCCCTAAGGGCAACAAGTACAGGAGAAGGAGTATATTTCTTTCCGTTTTTTGTGGAGCTCTCCCCTGTAATTAAATACACACCTCTGTTTAAGCCGCTGAAAACCGCATTGTAATCACTGTCGGTCAACACAGTATTATCAGGCTTTATATTATCTCTCAATATATATGTTGCCAATGTCTGAGGTGCGTCAGAATCTGTCAAAGAAACAGAATAATTGCTGAATTTGCCCTCTAGACTGTAAACACCCTTAGCACTTATATTGCCAACTCTGTAAAGGCTGAATTCAATACCCTCGCCTATATAAGAGAATGTAATACTGCTTTCATTCTGTGCCCATGCTGTCTGAAACAATCCAAATATAAAAACAGCTGTAATAAATGCCAGTAATGACTTTTTAAAAATATGTTTCATTCAACGCACCTTCCTTTCAATAAATTTATTTTTTTCTCCTGCCTGTCCTTGTCATTATAATAATAAATAAAGCTATAAGCATAGGCACTGCCACTATAGGAGCAACAATAACAGGCTCAATCTGCATAGCATCGGCAGTTACCATAATTTCTTCTGCTTCCTCAGCATTTGCTGTTCTGTGTCCTCTGACCAAAAGCCTGTGAGAATTTACACCATAGGGAGTACAGGTAACCAATGTAGAATAATCTGACCCCCGCTCTATTATCAAAGGTGATAAATCATCAGGCTCCACAATACGGATTTGATCCACCTCATAGGTTGTAATTTCATCAAGTACTCTTATAACAAATCTGTCCCCTTCAATAATTTTATCCAAATCCGTAAAAAGCTTTGCAGAAGGAAGCCCTCTGTGTCCGGAAACAACAGAATGTGTGCTTTCTCCGCCTATGGGCAAAGAAGAGCCTGCAATATGCCCTATTGCAATCTGCAAAACACCCTCATCAGTACCATGATATATAGGAAGTGTAACTCCGATTTCAGGCACTTCAATATAACCCATTATACCTGTTCCCGTTACGTCAAGTATACTGTTGTATTCTTTAATTTCCTCCTCGGTAGGCTTCCAGCGGTTTCTATTATATAAAAGCCTTTGGTTATAATCTTTTGCCGCCTGAAGCATTGCTGCATATTCTTCGTCGGTTAAATTTGCAACCTTTTCCACATAGCTTGCTATTGCCCTTGTTTGATGAAAGGAGTTCCAGTAATCACTGACTGTAGGATACAGCAGCAAGGAAAGACCTACGAGCAACATCAGAACTAATAAAATTGTTGATAGTCTATCTTTCATAAATCTTTCCTCACAGTTGTAAAGCTTTTTTATTTTCCCGCCCTGTTAGGTGATAAAATCAATTTCAAAGCAAGATTATAGGGGAGATCTTTCTATATTGGGGGAGCAACCTGCTGTTACCCCCCCCCCTATATATATTTGAATTGATATTATTCACCTTAAAGGGCGGGATAAATATTAATATTTTTTACTAATTTACGCAAATATTTTTAAATTAATCTACCACAATGTGTATATAAAGGGTAAATTAACGAGTATATATTGCCATATTTTTTGGTTAGTTATTTCTCATGCGTTTTTTAGTCACAAGTAATACCAAAGCAGCAATAACAAATATACCGCCTAATGTGTAGAGTACTCTTGTGCCCATACCGCCTGTTTCAGGAAGTGTAGAACCGCTGTAGTTCGCTATATCTGTTGATAATGTACTATTATCTGCTGAAGCAGTTAATGTAATTGTACCTGCAACATCAGTTCCACTAAGACTTGTAAGCTTAGGATCTTCAGAATCAGTATCATGAGTTGCAGATACTTCAAAAATTACAGGGTCAACAGTATTGTAACCTGAAGGAGTTGTTGTTTCTATAAGTACATAGTATCCATCATCAATACCGGTGAATGCGAAGTTTGTCTGATCAGTTGTAGTTGAATCAATATCAACTTTTTCAATTGCTGCACCTTCTACACCGCTAATTGAAGCTGTATTATTTTCATAAGTTACTGTAACGCTTTTAATAGTCTCAGCAGTTACGCCTGTAATCTTATAAAGTTCAAATGCAGCACCCTTAAGTGCTTCATTTGTTGTGCCGTCAATCTTATCAACATCTAACTTATATGTAAATACAATTACCTTATCTTCAGGAGTTTCACCTGTACCCTCGCCTGAATTATCAGGATTATTTGAGAATATAAGCTTTACAGTATTTGGATTACCGTCGGTGCCAATTACAGCATTTTCATTAAGCGTAGCAGAATATTCCACAGTAATCACACTATTATTTGTAGCACCTAAAGTCTTAACATCATCAAATGTAACTGTTATTTTAGTGCTACCATCATCATTAGTTGAAGTATCAACATTGTAATTAGCCTGATTCTCAGAATTTGTTGCATCAATGGTTGTTTCACCAATCTTAACAACTACTGAATTGCTGTCAAATGTTAAGCCCTTTGATAATGTATCAACAAACTGTAAATAATATGTTTCATACTTATCAATGTTATCACTGCCAAGAGTAGCTGTAAGCTTGAAAGGAACTGTGTCGCCGATGTCATAGTCAGCAGAATCCTGCCAATCTGTTTCAACTCCGGTAGAATCATTGATATCCTTTACCTTCTTCTCAACTGAAGGTACATTTGTTTTTGGTGTAACTGTAATATCAGAAACCAACTTAAGAACATATGCTGAGTAAGCATCGTTTGTACCATTAAGAGGATCATCAGTGTCAGAATCAATAATAAGATAATAACCGGGTGCAACAGTCTGAGCATCATAGCTATATCCCACAACTTTTTCTGTATCTTCTGTGTCTTTTATTGCTGTACCTGTAACAGTAATTATTGTATTAGAATCTTTATTAATTACACTTTTAACAAGTTCAGCAGCTGCTTCTTCGCCTGACATTTCAGCTAACGCTGCAGCATAAACACCGGCTGAATCCTGTGTTGAAGTAAAACTTTCAAGTACATCAGAACCCCACTGAATATTCTGAAGCTCTCCATCTGTAATATCACCTGTGAAAATCTGATAGATTAAATAAGTGTGATTTCCTGTTGTGTTTGTAAAACTAATTGTATTTGTTGCTTCATCTTCAGCAAAAACTGTATTAAAGCTCATGCTTAAAGTCATTACCATTGCCATAAGCAAACCAATAATTGTTTTAAAATTTTTCATTAAAAATCCCATCCTTTCTTTTTAAATTTTAAAATAATTATGCTGTTTAATTGCTTTTTTTTAAAATTAATCTCCCCTAATTAATTTTTTTATATACAAAAGGTATGCAGCACAACACAGCAAAAGTGCTCCACCTATAGTATAAACCTTTGTGCCGACACCGCCTGTTTCAGGCAAGGTTACACCGGCAACCTTTTCTTGGTTGGTTATTGTTGCCGTACCGGCGGTTATTGACGTGCTTCCCGAAACATAATGATCCGCGTCTTGGGTGTAAGCTATAGTGGTATTATAGCCCTCACTTGGCGATGTTTCCACAACATAATAGCTGTAATAGCCTATTTTGGTAACACCGTCATCATCATATATAATATATGGCAGACCGCTTATATCCACATTCCAGTCATCATCTGCACCTATTGTGTAGCTGTTAATATAAATGCCCTGACCTTCTATGAGATACTGATACTGATATGAAAAGTCCATATATAATAAATATTCCTGAGCACCGTTTCGTGTTATTGTCCACTTGCCCGCTTCATCTGTAAATATCGTAAATGTTATAAGTCCCGTACCGCTTGGGTCTTTTGATGATGAAGTCGGTGTTATTGTCAGTGTCGAGTCATCTGCTGCCAATGTATGAACAGCATTGCTTAATGTACCGGGACACTCTCCGCTAAGTCCATTAGTTTCATCATCTGAATATTTAAATTTATATGTTTTACCGCTTGGAGAAGTCAATGTATAACCAATGCCTTTTGACAAACTCGTACTGCTCCAGTCATAAGTTGTAAGGGTCAATATGCCCGATGTGGCAGGTGACGTAAATGAAACCGAATTATCATCTTCGTTAAACTTTAAGTAATACCTTGACGAAATACCGGTGCCCAAGGTTGTAGGAGTAAAGAATACCTCACCTACACTGCTTGAAGCCTCGACTGAACCGCTTACCGTAAAGAAGCCGTCACTGTCATTATCTAATGTTGCTTTGTCCGTAAAATACCTTGAGTAATCCATACCGCCGTCATACTGATCCTTGTAGTCGTCATATATGGTCACTCTTGCATACAGGTCAAAGGCAATGCTTTCTTTTTCTGCTGCTTCATCGTTGCTTAACTTATTACCCTCGGTATCAAGCCAATTCTTAACAACGCTTATGGAGGTGGAGCTTGCACTCATATCCTGATTGTATATAGCCATTGAACCTGACTCTATACCGTCTGAGCTGTTGTTCATATACTGAGTTATATAATTTTCGTCTGTATCAACCTCAACTATATAATAGCTGTAATATCCCAGTAAGTCGCCGTCCTCACTAAGCACCTGCCATAACAAATTGGTATTTGACCATGACCAGTTGCTGTCTGCACTTATTGTATATGTGCCTACAAGCTCGGCATACTCATTATAAGGCGGCACTTTGGTCAATTCGCCGCTTCCGAAATCATCGGGAACATATTCAATGTAATAAAGCATTACTTCCGTACTGTTTATTCTTTTTATTGTATGTGTTCCCTCCGATACACGCACCGTCATTTCATATATTTCATTGCCGTTGTTGTCAAACTTGCCTGTTGCTGCTGCATAATGGGTCACATCATCAACTATGGCACCTACAACAGGCGCATCGTTTGGATTTGTGAATATCATATACAGAGTACCGGCTTCTTCTGTTGTAAATGAAATATTAGCCTTACTGTTCATCTTCAAACAGTTTGATATGTCTATATTATCATAATTAACAACATCCTTGTTGTTGGCAATATCACCGGTAATAGTGTAAAATGTCGAATTTGTGCCGTCGTTAAAGTTATGTATATATTTTGAAGCTGCACTGCTGTTCTTTGCAGCACCCTCTTCATATGACATATAAAACAGGAAGCAATAGCTTGATCTTGTTAATGTATGTTCTCCTGCTGTTAAATAAGCCGTAATGGTATTATATGTTGCAGAATATACTTCCCCGTCAATATTCACACTGTTTGTTATTGTCGAGCTTTCGCTTCCGTTGCCGTCCGTATTGAACACAAGGGTCAAAAGACCGTCCTGCGCTGCCGTAAAGGTGATATTTGTCGGCGTTCCGTTTCCGTCATAATTGGTTTCCCATTTTAAACAGGTTTCAAGTAATTCATCAGAGCTTAATGTTCCGTCACCGTTTATATCCCAATATGTACTTCCGTGACTTTTTGAAAGTGAACCATTTATGTTAAAATAATTTGCGTCCCTTACGCTTTCGTCATCGGAACCCTTGTATATGAGATAATCGCCGCCTATATGGCTTATTTCAGTACCGTCTGTTTCCTCAAGGGTATCCTTGTTAAAAACATGGTAATAAAAAGCTGTGGTTGTGCTCTCTGTTTCAGCTTCCGCAGTTGTGGCTTCAGTTGTGGATTCAGTAGTTGATTCTTCAACTGCACCGTCTATAGATATTGTCATTGGACTCAATTCATCGGTGCTTCCGCCCACATATATTGATATGTCCTCTTTACTTTCTCCAATAGATATATCAAAACTTAAAGTATAACCTCCGCTTGCGGCAGTTTCCCACTTGACTGTTACATCATCACTACTCATGCCGCTATAATTATTACCAAAAGAATCTACAGCATAGGCTAATACTTTACCGTTTGCATCCTTTACCAATACATAAGGATACCAAGTACTGTTAAATGCCATATTAAACTTAACCGTAGAATTTTTATTGCAGGTCACGCTTCCGCTGTCGGCTGTTGCATTATACTTATCATATTCTGTCCAATTAAGCTTAACGGTCGAGCCTGTGTCAGTCTGATCCGTTCCCTGGTAATCAGGGCCGTATCCCTGAACACCGTCAACATCAGTAAACACTCTGTAAAGATTAAAGGAAATGCTTCCGTTGTCCTTTGTTATTGCATTACCCTCTGAATCAACCCATCTCTTAATTACGGAAATGCTTGTTTTTTCAGCATAGTAGTCCCAGCTGTGAGCATTTGTAATATACTGGGTATATGACATAATCAAGTTCTTTGCGGAGGTTATGGTTTCATCACCGTTATAACCGCAGCTTTCTAACACAGAACTTAACGTTTTGGCAACGCTTGAACCATAATAGAAGTAATACTTTGTTGTGTCGGTTTTATAACCATCGGGTGCAGAGCTTTCAACGAAGTAACATATAGTATCAACAGGCAGCTTATATAGCTCGCCTTCTGATAATGTTATTTCATAATACCTTTCTCCCGTATCGGCATCTTCCTTTAATGCACCTGTTATGCCTGTATATCCTGTTGAGCTTGTTGTAAAGCTGTCTATATATTTAAAGCCTGCTGCCTCTGTTACATTACCATCTTCATCTGTTACACCCTCTGACCATACATATAAGTCAAATTTAGCATTTTCAAGAGGCAGTGAGAAATTGTCCTCGTCTACTTTATATATTGTGTAGCCTGATGCACCATGCGCACTTGCTGAAGTGCCGCTGTCGTCAACCTGATCCTTTGTTTCAACTCCCGGAACGCTTTTAATGGTTTCTCCGCCTACACTTATTTCTGCCGAATTTGTAACGTTGGCTCCTTTATCTGCCGCTTGTACACCATCATCAACAATTATCGTAACCAAAAACTCATATTCAAATACCAATGCCGTTCCGTTAGGTACTGTAAGCTTTATTGTTTTTTCCGCATAATCATATCCCCACTCATACTCAGGATAATAACTGGTTATATTTTCTTTATAGGTCCATGTGTACTCACTTGAGCTAAGCTTATCACCCTTTAGAATGTTGCCGTCTTCATCATACAATGCATTTCCGTCTTCATCAGTCTGTGCATAATACAATGCAACAGAATTTAATATAAGGCTTGCATCTCTCGCAACACCCTGACTCGGATAACTGTAATATGTCAGCACATCATTTATTACAAGGTCTGAATAAGTTTCACCTGTTGATGTAACATAGGTTGTAGAGGTCGGATTAATATTAAGAGAGTACTTTATTACATTGTTGTTTTTGTCAAACTGCTGACTCTTTTCAAGAACTTCACTTGAATTATCTTCATCCTGCCATGTTACGGTAGTTGTCTGATCGTCACTTCCGTACTCGGTTTCGCCACTTTTGGTTACTGCCACATGGTTAAAAAGCTCGTATGTGGTTGCATCAGAGCCTGCCGCCACGCTGCCGTCACTGCTTTCTTCTTCCTCATTCTTTGTTATTTGACATACATATTTTATGTATACCAGATTTTCATTTGTTGCATCGTTTGTAACTTCAACAGTTACATTTTGTCCGTCTGTGCCCTTATATGTAACATTAACCGTTCCGCTTACGCCGTTTTTAAGCTCAATTGAAACACCATCTTGTGTTGCAAGCTGGTTATTGCAGTTTGTGCTGTTTACGGAGGCATAAATTCCGCTTAGTGTAACGCCCTCCGGCAGTGTATCTGTTATTGTATATGTTTCTCCTTCTTCAAGGAGCACTCTTACTATCCATGATACCACGCCGTCAGTCACAGTTATGTCTGTAGTGTCATAGCCTGACGGGTCAATGCTTCCGTCGCTTTTTGTTCCGTATTTTATAACCTTAGTATAATATGTCCATTTATCACTTTTTGTAGTCCATGTTTGTGAATCCTGTATGGAGTTATAATATGTTATGGTGTTTACATATCCTGCACTCTCAACATCTGCCGTTGTTACATATGAATATGTTATGGTATTATTGCCGTCGTCGGACTGAACCACGTCTTTAGCTATGGTATATCTGAATTGATAATACTTTGATTCAGTATCACTTTCATCTATATTCTCTGCGTTTACCCACAGCTCATCTTGCATATTCCATCTGTTATCGCCTGTATAGAACTGAATATCTGAAATGACACCTTCGCCCCATGCTTCTGTAAGGGCGTTCTTAACCGCAATGGCCTGAGCCGCTGTCATATAATGACCTGTGCCCTCCAGATAATCTGTAAAGGTTATTCCCGCAGGTATTCCTGACTTTGGTATGTTAAAGGTTGTGGTCCAGCTTAATAAATAGATTTTGTCCTCCTGCACCGCCTGCTTATCGTCAAACGTCTTTGTAAAGCAGTCGCTAAGACCTCCTATCCACACAGTAGCCGAATCCGAAAGAACTCCGTCAGGAGTTTCCAAATCTGCCTCATTTGTTATGTTCTGAGATGCCCATTCCTGGCTCACAGTTGTTTTATAAGTAACAGTATACTGAGTTATATCATCTTCATCACAAGTAAATTCTATGCCTTTTATGGTAGTGCCGTCATCATCGTACAATATTTTATAACTGATGCTTGATATTTCATTTCCTGAATCATCGGTTATAACCAAATCAGCCGCTTCAAGCCCGGCAAACATATCATCAGTCAGTATATATCCGTTTACGGATTTTTCACCGTCGCCCACAGTTATTGTCCAGGTTATTATTTCTGTTTCGGAGTTATAAGCGCCGTCTTTTGTTATTGTATTTTTACCGCTTACAGTTACCTTAACGGTGCTTGCATCATATATTGTGGTCTGTGCGGTTGAGTCATAAGTGCCAACCTTTGCAGTATTATCGCTTGTGTAGGTTGTATCGCTCTGAGGATCTACACTGTATGTATATGTCACTATATAGGCATTGTAATTTTCATATCCGTTTTGTATCATCCAATCCGAATATTCAACTTCATCGGCTGTGCTAAGTCCCGGGAGAGTTATTATTAAATTACCGCTCTCATCGTAATAATATCCTGTGCCTTCGCTTGTACTATCAAGTGTCACCGTATCGCCTTTTTGGGTGTTTTCGGTTTCATATGTATAGAACGTTCCGTCCCATTGGTTAATGCAAACAGCTAAATTAGTCAGCTGCTGATAATTTACGCTTTCAAGCTTGCCGCTAAGATCTGTTATAAAGTCGGAATTTCCGAAGGTATCGGTTATTGTGATTGTATCGCCGGTTCCTTTTTGGGTCAGTACCAAAACTTCATATGTTATTGTTTTATCCCCGGAGTTGTAGCTTCCGCTTTTTGAAACTGTTACGTCATAATTGACTGTTTCATTGTCGTTAAATTTAATCTGGTCGTATTTGATTTCAATAGGCTCTTCAAGTAATTCATCGGTTATAATTATTGAACCTTCTGATGTATAATAATCACTGCTTAAATAAGCATGAATATTCATAGTGCCTTCAATATCGCCCCTTGATAAGGACGCAAGATATGTTTCATCAAACACCATTACAACAGTATATATTGTATGACCATATTCATCGGTTTTAATATTTCCGGCTTCATCATAAGTCGGAACAAAGTAATATTCAAATATTTTTTCAGTTGTATTTGTTCTATATCCGTTATGAACAGCATAAGAACCATCATCGTTATAAACCAATTTATCAGGTAAAATAACGCCTGCAGGCAGTGTTATTGAATAGGACATTGTATATCCGTCAGATATAGTCACATCATCAACTTTACTATAATACGCAAGTGAAGCCTGTGATAACACAAAGTCAATATTTAAATCAACATTAAAATCCCCTGTTTCAGGATCGTAAACAGCAACAAATTTTTTATCTGTGCCGTCACCGTAAAATATAATGTTTTCTAAACCGGAACTTAAAGTTGATGCTAAAGAAAAAACATTTTTAAGCAAAGTGTCACTTTTTTCTTCACTGACACCTTCAAGTGTAAAATTAACTACAGTTCCGTCAGGTAATACTGTACTTTCCGAACTTCCTGAACCTGATGCCTCTGATTCTGTGCCGGTATTTTTTTCCTCTGTTGTTTTTTCTGTTGTTGCCTCCGTTGTGCTTTCAGTCAAATCATCTGTATTGCCTGCAGCCTCTTCAATAACAGCACTTCCCGATAAAACACTGTCCTCGCTTAAATAAACATCAAGTGTACCTATTTCCGCAGTTATAGCAGGAAGAATAAGCATATATGTTGTTATAAACACAACAACAGAGCCTGCAAGCATAAGCAGACGATGCCATAATTTTAACTTTTTTCTCTTTTTTGCAAATTTCTCTGCCTCAGGCAGCTTATTGCCGCTATACATATATTATTCCCCCTTCTGTATTATACGAGCTGTCAGGCGAGGTTGTTATATTCTTGGCAAAATGTGATAAAGAACATTTTGCAATAAAAACAAAGCTCTTATTAATATATACTTATCCCATCTGATAAATGCAATTTATTTAACAAATCCCCAACCCTTTAAAGGCCACACTCTGAAAACTATTTTCCCTACAATTTGCTCCTCAGCAACACAGCCTACTGAACGGCTTCGGCTGTCCACTGAAGTCAAACGGTGATCACCGCACACAAATATCCTGTCATCAGGCACCTGATAAGGCAATTTTATATCACATTCACCCAGTGCCTTTTCAGTAAGATAGGGTTCATCTAACAATTCACCGTCTACATAAACATTTCCTTCTTCATCAATGTCTACATATTCCCCTGCAAAAGCAATGATACGCTTTACAAGGATTTTGTTGTTATAGTAGAAGGAAACAACATCTCCCCTCTTATATCCAAAGCCTTTAACAGAGATAACAATATCCTTTTCCGTCAATGAAGGCGTCATTGACGAACCGTATATTCTCAATACAGGCAAAAAAAGCGTAGCAATTAAAACCGCTACCGCCGCCACTGTTATAAGAACATAAATTGTACTCCTTAGCACCTTTGCATAGTGTATTTTATAGTTTTCCCTTTTTAGCTCCTTTTCAAGCTGCTCAATATTGGGAATTTCATAATTTTTAGTAATTTCTTCCTTTTTCAGTTTCATTCTGCCACCCCACAAGGCTTTTAATCGGTTTTATTTGAATTGTCCTGCTTATTTTCCAAGCCTCCGCTTATCTGCATAACATTCTCTAAATACTGATCCGCAGCCTTCTGTGCCGCTTCAAATACTTCATTTAATCGCAAAGAAGCCTCCGCAATGGAGCCGGCTTTTTCTATCATAATTCTTCTGTTTTCCAATTCTTTGTTTTTAAGCTCTAATTCAGCCTGCAGGGACTCAACCTTTTTAGTTTGTTCCAACAGCATTTCCAAAAGCTCAGCTCTTTTCAGTTTTTTTAATTCCTTATCCGTCATTACTGACTCCCCCTGCTGTAATATTGTTTATGGCAGTCCCGCTTATTACCATATATTTCTTAATCAGCTAATATAGGTGAATGTTTTTGTGCAAAATAACATACACTTAAAGCATAAAATAGTTGCTTAGGTCAATTATACCATAAATCAATGTAAAAATAAAGGATTTTTATAAAAAATCACGAAAATTTTTAACAAAATTTTAACAATTTAGTATATAGATTTTGGTAAAGATTTATAGACTCCCGAAAAAAATATAAATTCTTGACATATTTAACCTGCTGTGTTATGATTAATTTCAAGAATAATTAGCTGCTATGAAAAAAGAATAAGCCTATATCTGTTACTTTCAGAGAGTCAGCCGGTTGGTGAGAGGCTGTCAGATGATATAAGGAAGCTACACTTTTGGAGCAGCAGGTATGCTCTACCTTATAGGAGCAAAGAGGTACATTATTTATAATGTATGAATTAAGGTGGTAACACGGGTATTCTCGTCCTTTAGGAGAATGCCCGTTATTTTTTTTAAAAGGAGAAATTATAATGACAGTTTTTGAAGAATTAAAAGCAAGAGGATTACTTGCACAGCTTACTGATGAAGAAGAAATTAAAGAATTAATCAATGCAGGAAAGGCTACATTTTACATTGGATTTGACCCTACTGCTGACAGTCTTCACGTTGGACATTTTATGGCTCTTTGCCTTATGAAAAGGCTTCAAATGGCAGGCAACAAGCCTATTGCATTAATTGGCGGCGGTACTGCTATGGTTGGTGATCCATCAGGCAGAAGTGATATGCGTCAGATGATGACTAAAGAAACAATTGCTCACAACTGCGAATGCTTTAAAAAGCAGATGTCTAAATTTATTGATTTTTCAGAAGGAAAGGCTCTTATGGTGAACAACGCCGACTGGCTCCTTGACCTTAACTATGTTGATCTTTTAAGGGATGTTGGAGCTTGTTTCAGTGTAAACAGAATGCTGACAGCAGAATGCTACAAGCAGAGAATGGAAAAAGGTCTTTCATTCTTAGAATTTAACTATATGATTATGCAAAGCTATGATTTCTATGAGCTTTTCCGTAAATATGGCTGCAATATGCAGTTTGGCGGTGATGACCAGTGGAGCAATATGCTTGGAGGCACTGAGCTTATTAGAAGAAAACTCGGCAAGGATGCCTATGCTATGACTATTACTCTCCTTTTAAATTCCGAGGGCAAAAAAATGGGAAAAACTCAGAGTGGTGCTGTGTGGCTTGATCCTAACAAAACTTCACCCTTTGAATTTTATCAGTATTGGAGAAATGTTGCTGATGCAGATGTATTAAAGTGTCTTAGAATGCTGACATTTCTTCCTCTTGAACAAATCGATGAAATGGATAAATGGGAAGGAAGCCAGCTTAACAGGGCAAAGGAAATTCTTGCATATGAGCTTACTAATCTTGTTCATGGTGAAGAAGAAGCTAAAAAGGCTCAACAGGCAGCAAAATCTCTGTTTGGCGGCGGTCCCGTTGCCGGCTCTGTTCCAACTACTGAAATTACAAAAGCTGAATATGGTGATGGACTTCAGATTATTGAGCTTCTTGAAAAATGCAGGCTTATTCCATCAAGAGGTGAAGGCAGACGTCTTGTTCAGCAGGGCGGCGTAAAGGTAAACGGTGAAAAAATAAGTGATATAGCCACTGTTATAAGCCCTGATATTTTTGACGATGACAATTCAATTATGGTTCAGAAAGGCAAAAAAACCTATCATCAGGTAAAATTGGTATAAAAAATTCCCTCATTTTTGAGGGATTTTTTTTATCATATGTAATAATTTATTTTTACCGCCTATGACAATATGTCTTAAAGGCATAATATTAACCCAAATAAAAACATAAATTTTATAAAGCCAATTATCTGCATCAATTTCTCTGCCTTTTCTTGTTATATGAATTACAACACCTATTATGTTTTCATCTTTTATGCCCTTTTCAATATGCCACTGATTATCACCGCACATACCATAGCAGTCATCATAAACCCTTACTACTCTGTGAAGCACAAATGTTCCGTCACTTCGTCTGTAAAGAGGCAGCTCATATTTTTTAAGCCTTCGGTTTACTTTTTTTAGAATAACCCTGTCGCCATGGTTCATAATCGTGGGAAGCATACTTGTTCCGTTAGGATTAAAATTAACAGTTCCTCCGCTTTCAAGCATTTCCACCATTACATCATAAATATCAGAAAGTTTTACTTTTCTGTCATTCAATAAGCTCAGCTCCTTTAAGCTTTTCAACAAATTCATCTATATCAGCTTTAGCAACATTTTCTTCAACGTTATATTCAGAAAGCACTGCCTTTAATAATTCTTCCTTTGTTGTATCCTTTTCCATATTATTCCATAAAAAAGCACCAACTTCATTAAGTGATATAACACCGCTGAAGTCCATATTACCCTCACCAATAGGCACTACAATATGACTTCCTGCAACCTCTCTTAATAAATAACCATTTTTAATTTTCATACTTTTAAACCTCCATTTTAATTCCGTTATAGCTTGTTATTACAGCATCTTCACTCATATTACAGCCGAGTCTGAACACTCTTGTGTTTCTTAAAACCTTGTCCAGCATATTAAGAAGCAGTATCATATTTTCTTTTTCAAAAGGTCTTATTGTCTGCTGAAGTATAAGGGGAATAGCTTCTGATGGCTGAATTTGTTTTATCCAGTTATCATCTGACCTTTCAAGAAATACTATAGCACCGAGAGGCACTCTCATATTTATATTTTTATCAGTTTTTCCACTCCAAGGTGTGCCGTAAACATAAAGCTTATTATCAATCATTCTTATGGCAGGCTTATCATCATTTATAATAAGGGCATTATCTTCCCCGAAATATTTCTGCCATAAACCTGTGTGAGTTGATTTTCCGGTACCAGGGTCAGCAGAAAAAAGATAAGCGTATCCGTCTTTTACAATTCCGCTGCTATGTAACATAAATCCGTCAAAATGAAGTAATGCTTCATAAAAAGCAGCACCTGTGTAAATATATTCTATATCTGCCCTGCTCAAATGAGGATTTTCTTTTAATATTATATTGATATTTTCATCAGTTATACAAACAGTGCAATTGGGTGATTTAAAATCATATTTATATGGCTCTGCCTGTTTAAGCATTGTTTCATATTTATATTCAATATTTACATTTATATCTGCAACTCTTAATTTATACATAATTTTCTCCTATTTAATAAGCTGTTCTGCAATTGAAAGTCTGTTAAAAGGAATAACAAAACAATGGTGATTTACATAAAACTGAAATATAATAAAAGCATCTTCTTTTTTATATATTCGGCAACAGGAATAATATTTTCTGCTGATGAGAAGGTTCAAACACAAATATATCCCTGCCTTTTTCAATAAAAATATTGCCACAGCCATAATCCCATTGTCAAAGGAACATACTATGTTCCAAAGGTGCCATCACATAAGAGTTTTTTCTTTCAAAAATTCTCTTATATTTATCATAATAACTCCCAAAGATACTGATAAAATTCAATATTTCTTACAACACCGTCTTTTATTGTAAATCTTATAAGTTTTTGTGCTTCAACTGATGAAAGGTCAGTGTCTTTAGCCATTATAACTCTTTCATCATTGTTGTAATAAAGATTTATAAAATAATTTTTATCATCTGTTTTATGAGTAATATAGCTCTCATTTTCAATATCAATTCCATAAGCTTTTATTACATCAGCATCAGTGCTGCATTTATCATTATCTCCATATATGCCTGTTGTATATATTCCCTTTGAGGTATAAACGGCAACCCTTGGTCCAAGATAGCTTATATAATTAATAAGCTCCTCTTTTTCTGCATCTTTATCAGGATAAGTAATAATATGCTCACCATATTTAATATCAAATGTGCCAACATCATCTTTGAAGCTTTCAAGCCTTTTTTCTGCTGTTTCTTTATCCATTGCAAGATTTACAAAAGGGACACCGTTTTCGCCATAAATAGTAAAATCACCCTCTGTAAACTTTTCTTCCGGGGAATTATCGGCAACCTGATTATTATCTGTTTTTAAACTGTCTGCCGCACAGCCTGTAAATAAAAGTATTGCAGCTATTAAAAATATAAATTTTTTCATTCTGTTACCCTCCGTTAACTTTATACAGCTTAGTATAACATATTTTTTGTATATTGTGAACTACCCATTGTCTAAAGTCAATGGGCTTCCTGCTTCGCAGACCTCACAACCTACTATCTCCACAGGCGTTAATTCGGGCAGTCCCTGCCCTATATATTATTTTTTCTTGTACTATTTAATTTCTACTTTCTAACAATTCTTTTTATACAAAAATATTGCATAAATCTTATAATATCATTATCTAAATTAGTTTCATAAAAAGCAATTAATAAAGTTTTAAATTTTTCAAGTTGATCTATTGGTATCTGAAAAATCCCAATATTATTTTCAATTAATACTTTATTTGCTATAAGTTGAGCTACTCGTTTATTTCCATCTATAAACATTTGCGTTCTTGCAACATAGCAAAAATATTTTAACGCTTTTAGTTCTACATCTAATATATTATCTATTGATTGTAATGTATCAATAATGACTCCGGCTTGTGGTATTTCCGGCTTCCATGAAGTACCCCCTATCTGCACAGAAATAGTTCTGATTTCACCGGCATAATTAAATAAAAGTTCTCCAACGATTTTATTATACTCTCTCAATAAAGCTATATTATTGCTATAGTTAAGATTATCTAAAAGAAATTGCCAAGCTCTTTTCATATTTATTACAAACAGAACTTCTTCCGTTCTTGTTGTCGTTGGTGCATTAGCCAGAATAGCTTCTGTTTTAGGAAAAGTTGTTCCCAGCCCCTCCAGATTAGCACTTTTCCATATACTGTCAATTAAAAGTCTTTTTGCCATTTCTATCGCTGAATCCTGCATAGTTCTATCTTCTCCTTTGTTATAACAGATGATGCTATCTTTTTTTATTATACTCACCGGGGAACCATCTTCTATCACTTTATTTCTGACTAAATTTTGAACCTATCACGGCTAAAGCCATAAGTGTTTTTAACTTACATTTTAAAAAGATTTAATATTAATTATATTAGGTTCTATATTCTTATTAGTCATTATTATTTCTCCAATAATTATCATTTTTTCATACCGATAAACTGGGATATTCTATTTCTGAATACTTAGTCCGGTGAACTATTTAACAGAAGCCACATACCTTTGCGGTATGTGGTAGTTCACATCTGTTTTTCGATTTCCGCATCCCATAGCATAAGTATAACACAAACCATTACTTTTGGCAACCTTAACCCACCGTCTAAAGCCAGTGGGATTGCGGTAGCCTTGTTTTAATCCTGTTTTTCATCTTCATCATTAATTGCAATACCCCATGTGGCAACCTTTCCATCTCTTAATTTAAAATACAAATTTGAGTTGTCATCTATTTCATATCTGCATATGTTCCAATCCTCATAATATGGCACTCCATAGCTTAATGTAATTTCAAATATCTCCTTGCCTATAGGTGATATATCTGCTGCATTTTTAATTTTATCGGATATAACCTCTATATCCTTAACTATTTCAATATTGTCTTTAAATTCAGTTCTGATTATAAATTCTCTGTATCTGTGAGAATTCTCATCTGTTTTTTCAGCAGCAGCTTCTGTTGTTTCTTCAGCAGCTGCTTCTGTTGTTTCTTCTGCAGTGGTTTGTTCTGTTTCTGTCTGCAGTTCGGTTTCTTCACTTAAAAGCACAATAGGATTTCCAAGTATACTCTTAACTTCCTCCATTGAAACACCAAGTTTTAAAAGTTTATCATTATATACAACATACTTATCAACAGGTGACTTAGGAAGATTTTCAACACTTTCAACAATATGCCCATTTACTGCTTCATATGTAGTTGTTGTTTCTGTCGATGTTTCATAAAGTGTTGTTGTTTCAGTTTCTTCCAAACTTGTAGACTCCTCATTTTCTTCTGTTATTATTTCAACAGTTGTCATTTCAATCATATTTCCCTGTTCGTCATATTCCGGAGTTACTGAGCAATATACAATAATGCCTCCTATTACTCCTATGACCGCAGCTCCCATTATTGCCGCTTTTACTGCTTTATTTATCATAATACAAAATCTCTCTTTCAGTTTAGGTTTTCCCATTGTTCGTAAAGTTCAAGAAGCTTTACCTCTAAATCCTCTTTTTGTTCAAATATCTCCCTTGATTTTATAGCATTTGTATAAATCTCCTCAATTTCAAGAAGTGAAGTAAGCTCATTAATTTTCCCCTCTGTTTCAGAAATTTCTTCCTCAATCTTTTTCACTGTGTTTTCTTTTTTTCTCTGCTGTGCCTGAAGCTCTTTTTGCTTTTTCCAGTCAATCTTATTTTCAGTTATAATTTCTGCCTGATCAGTCTTTAAAACAGAACTTTCCTTTTTCTTTTCAAGATAATAGTCATAATTTCCAAGATATATATTAGCCTTATCGGGAGTCAGCTCAACAATTCTTGTTGCAGTGCTGTTTATAAAATATCTGTCATGAGAAACATATAAAACTGTTCCCTCATATTCTTTAAGCACATTTTCAAGAATTTCCTTTGAATTTATGTCAAGGTGATTTGTAGGCTCATCAAGAATAAGAAAATTAGCATTAGAAAGCATAATTTTTGCAAGAGCTACCCTGCCCTTTTCACCGCCTGACAACATTGAAATGCTTTTAAACACATCATCACCGGTAAACACAAATGCCGCAAGAACATTTCTTATTTTAGTATTTGCAATATTAGGATAGGCATCTGATATTTCATCAAATATAGTATTGTTTAAGTTTAAATCACTTTGCTCCTGATCATAGTAGCCTGTTATGACTGATGCACCTGTTTTAACATTTCCGCTTTTAGGTTTAAGCCTGTTTAAAATAATTCTGAACAATGTTGTTTTTCCTATTCCATTTGGACCTATAAGAGCAACCTTTTCTCCTTTTTTAATATCAAATGTTATATTTTTAAACAAAAGCGTATCATCAAATGCCATAGAAACATTTTCAATATTCAACACATCATTTCCACTTTCCTTTTCAGGCTTTATTGTAAAGTGCATTTTATCAGGCAAATTTTCAGGAACAGAAAGCTTATCCATTTTTTCGAGTGCTTTTTCTCTGCTTTCAGCTCTTTTAATAGACTTCTCTCTGTTAAACTCTCTAAGCTTTTTTATAACCTCCTGCTGATGCTTAATTTCTTTTTGCTGATTCAAATACTGTTTATATTCAATTTTTTTGTCAATAAATTTCTTTTCAGCATAATAAGAATAATTTCCATAAAATATCTTTGACTTTCTGTTTTCAAGCTCAATTACTTTTTGAGCAACTCTGTCAAGAAAAAATCTGTCGTGAGATACTGCTATAACAGCACCCTTATAAGATTTTAAATAATCCTCAAGCCAATTTAAAGCTTCAATATCAAGGTGATTTGTAGGTTCATCAAGTAAAAGCACATCATAATCAGCAAGCAAAAGCCTTCCAAGAGCAACTCTTGTTTTTTGTCCCCCTGAAAGCTCATGAATAACCTGTGTGCTTTCCTCCTCACTAAATCCAAGACCCTTTATAACGCCCCTTAATCTGCTTTCATATTCATAGCCATTTTTCTTTTCAAGTTCAATAGAAAGCTCATCATAGTTTTTCATAAGTTCCTGTAAAGCATCACCTGTAAGCTCTGCCATTTTAGCTTCCATATTTCTCATTTTGTTTTCAATAGCCATAACAGGCTCAAAGACCGTTAAAAGCTCATCATAAATTGTCTTTTCACTGTCTATTTCAAGATTTTGGGAAAAGTAGCCTATTTCAGTGTTTTTAGGCATAATAATTTCTCCCTCATCAGCAGAAAGCTCACCTGTTATAATTTTAAAAAGTGTAGATTTCCCCGCACCGTTTACGCCTACAAGGGCAATCTTTTCACCATCTTCTATGTTAAATGAAATATTTTCTAAAATTGAGTCAGTTCCAAAGGCTTTAGATATTTTATTAAGCGCTAATATCATCATTCTACCTCCTGAAATTAGTCCACGTTACATTGTAACAAAAAAACCGGTATTTTGCAATTAAAAACAAATTAAAATTTAATATTTCTAAATTGCAATATTAAATGTCCACAAAATTATTTTAGACAGTCTTGCCTGTAATAAACGGTCAAAATTATCAGGTTTTTTGTCCTCTTTTTAACCTTCCTGCTTCTTTGAATATTCATCAGCTATATCAGCCTTATTACCTTCATACATTATTGTATCACATTAGCAGCTTTTTTACTGTATTATCGCTTAAGCTATTTTGAACTACGCGACTATCGCATGGTTTTCTTATACAAAAAACACGCACCAAAAATGATGCGTGTCTAAAAAAATAATATTTACTTATAAACTGGGAAGAGAAATTACTATTTTTTCATTTGCTTTCCATTCCACATCAGCACCAAGTGCTTCACATAAAGCTCTAAGAGGAATATACATTCTGCCGTCTTTTATTTCAGCTCTAGCTCCATTAGCTATATCAAATTTATAATCGCCTACAATCATATAATTTGCATTGTCTATAAACTTAATATCATATAAATCACTTGATATAATTGCTGTTTTTGAGCTATTATCCCATTTTACCAATAAATCTGCTGATTTGGAAGTATCCGTTTCTGACTCTATAGTTGAATTTGAACTTTTGCTCTCATCATCTAAAGAATTTTGCTCAGGCTTAATTAAGAGGTTTGTGACAGCTCTTAATGGTATCATTGTAGAACCTCCCTGTATATAAGGAACAGCTTCCATCTTATATTCTGCAGCATTATCCTCAGTTTGTCCAACAATCATAACATTTGAGCCAATCTGAACACTTACATAGTTAGCATATTCTCCATTTGACTTAACACCCTCTTTGAGCAATTTTTCATCATCTGTACCGTCATTTGAATTAATAAAATCATTTATATTGCCCTTATATGATTTATCTGAGGCATTATTGTTTTTACTGCTATTTAATTCATTTAAAATACTGGTGCTTGGTACATTGCTTACTGTACTGTCTGAAGTACTTGTACTTGGTGCATTGCTTACCGTATTGTCTGAAACGCTTGTACTTGGTGTATTACTTACCATATTGTCTGAAGTGCTTGTACTTGGTACATTGCTTCCTATACTGCTTGAAGCACTTGTATTTGGTGCATTGCTTACGGTACTGTCTGAAGTGCTTGTACTTGGTGTATTGCTTACTGTACTGCCTGAAGTGCTTGCACTTGGTGTATTGTTTACGGTACTGCTTGAAGTACTTGTACTTGGTGTATTGCCCGCCACATTACTTGAAGTATTTGCGTTTGGTGTACTGTTTGCACTTGGATTAATATTAGTGTTACTGTTTAAACTTGAAGTATTATTACTTTCAATTTCCTCATCAAATCCTGTTTGCCCTGAATCATCTGTCATAACAGCATCTTCTATAGGAGGATCATTTAAAAAATCTTCATTAATATAATCATCTTCAGCAAATACAGGAATAGCAAATAGACAAATACTTAATATTACGGATAAAAATTTCTTCATATCAACAACTCCTTATCATCTTAGGTAAATATAACCCTGCAATGAATATGTTCCATGTTTTGATGACTTATAGGTTGCAGGATTAATTCTTCTTTGATGCAGCTTTCTGTCAGATGAACCCCAATATTCACTAATATATATTGTTCCGTCACTGTAAACCTTATCAACAACAGCTACATGTCCTGCTGAATTATTTCTCCAGCATACAATAGAGTTTACTTTTGGCTGTGTACCATAAGCATATATTCCATTTGACTTATTGTATTCAAACCAATACTGTGCACCTCTTGTTGATAAATTAGGCTTACTGCCTAAAATTTGATAAGCTCTTCCATAAGCATACCATGTACACTGTCCCACATAAGAAGGATAAAACGGATTACTATTATCATACAAATGTGAACCTGATGCACTGCTTGAACTTGAGCCGCTACTTCCAACTATATTAAATGATGTTTCAATCAACTGCTTTGTAGTAACTTGATCACTTGCTGTTACAACAAATGTATAGCTTGCTGCCGGTAACCTTCCAAATACCATAGCATTATTGATTTCACCCTTTAAATCATAACTTGTTGAATTTGGATTAACAGATTTAACCTGAACAACCGTATTGCCTGATTTAATTTGTGCAGTAACGTTTGTGATTGTATAATTTGAACTTATTATACCTCTTATGCCAAAGCTTTTGCCCTTGGTCAATGTGTCGCTGGGATATTTAGCTTCACTTATTGAAAGTGTAGAGGCTGCAGGGGCATTGTTAGATGAACTGCCGCTATTTTGACTATAGCCATGACTTGCTAACCAATTAATCATTGCCTTGCGGCTTGCAGGACCAAATGAACCATCTACACTAAGTCCCTGTGACCTTTGAAAGCTTTGTACAGATTCCTTTGTTGCAGGTCCGAATGAACCATCAATATCTGTAGCAATTCCATAGCAATTTAAAGCAGCCTGAAGCCACTTAACATCATCACCCTTCATTGTTGGATTTTTATACTTTAATACTCTTGTTGGTGCTCCTGAATAGGAATATGGATTAGTTGCAGCCGAAACATTTATACTTGTTGCAGCTGAAACTGAAAAAATCATAATAATTGATAACAATAATGCCATAATTTTCTTCATAATAAATTTCCTCCTTTACAAATACACATACTACAGCTCCAATTCCTTAAAAACTTCATCTTTATCATCCTGAATGATACCTAAATACCTTTTTGTTATTTCATAAGAACTATGATTATAAATCTGCATAAGAACAGCAGGTGGTGTTCCATTTTTCCACGCATGATAACCAAAAGTCTTTCTAAGAGAATGACAGCTTATTTTTCCTTCAATGCCACACTTAATGCCTGCATTACTGACAATTTTAAATGCCTGAAATCTGCTTAAAGGTTTTCCATACTTATTTGCTATTACATACTCTCCTTGTATGCCACACTTTAAAATATACAACTCAACTGCTTCCTTAACAGCTTTATTTATGTATATTTCCGTTATCTTACCTGTCTTTTTTTCAACTAACACAATATGCTTTTTAAACTTTTTCCCACCCCCTAAAATAATATCTAACCATTTAAGTTTAAGAATATCGCATACTCTAAGTGCTGTATTAAGACCAAGTACCACAAGAAGATAATTTCTATATTCCCCCCTTTCCAAATAATAATTTTTTAAATTCTTGATATCTTCAATCCTTCTGATTGGCTGAGTTGTACTCATTTTTATACCTCCTATGAAACATTTTATATAATAATGTTGCGTGTTATTTTTTACCAACTAAGTAAATACAGGTATTGACAAAAATTCCACAATAATATATAATTAAGAAAGATACTTGAATTTTTTCTGAAAATGTATTATTTACTTGTTTTTTGCAAATACTGTATGCAACATTATTATATAAAATGTTTCATATTATTTAATGCTAAATCTCAATAATCATCCACCTGCATAGCGGGTGGTTTTTCAGTTTCAGGCATAGCCCTCTCCTTTACCTGTTCCGTTTCCTTAGTTATCTGAATTTAAAAAGCACTCTTTTTAGAGTGCTAAAGAATAATTACATTATTTTGCTGTTTTTATTAAAGCAGCCTTTATTAATTTTACTGCTCAGTTCATAAATTACACTGTGCATATTTTCTTTTCCCGATGTAGCATTTATCTTAACTCTCATCTCAGCGGAATGAGGCATACCCTTAATATACCAGCCAAGGTGCTTTCGCATTTCTCTGACACCTATATACTCTCCTTTAAAATCAACAAGCATATCAAGATGTCTGTGAGCAAAATAAAGCTTTTCTTCAAAGCTTGGTTCGGGCAAAAGCTCACCGGTTTTAAGATAATTGACAGTTCTTTTAAATATAAAAGGATTTCCCTGACATCCTCTGCCAATCATAACTGCATCACAGCCTGTATATTCAAGCATTTTAGCGGCATCTTCAGGAGAAAAAATATCCCCGTTTCCTATTACAGGTATAGTCTTAACAGCTGATTTAACCTGTTTTATAATATCCCAGTCAGCCTTTCCGGAATAGTATTGTTCTCTTGTTCTGCCATGAACAGTTATTGCAGCAGCTCCATTTTTTTCTGCAATTTTGCCAATTTCAACTGCATTTATATGATTGTCATCAAAGCCTTTTCTAAATTTAATAGTAACAGGCTTATCTGATGCCTGTGACACAGATTTTACGATTTTTCCAACAAGTTCCGGATTAAGTGTAAGTGCTGAACCCTCACCGTTTTTAACAATTTTAGGCGCAGGGCACCCCATATTAATATCCAAAATATCAATATCCTTATATTCATTAAGCCTTTCAGCCATATCTCCCATAATATCAGGATCAGAACCAAAAATCTGAATTGCACAAGGTCTTTCAAAAGGGTCAACCTCTAAAAGCCTATTGGTATTTTTATTATTATGCTTTATTCCCTTTGCACTTACCATTTCAGAATATACAAGTCCGCATCCCATTTCTTTGCACAAAGCTCTGTATACCTTATCAGTAATGCCTGCCATAGGTGCTAAAAACACGTTGTTTTCAAGCTCAACATTTCCTATTTTCATATTAATTAATTTCCTTTAGAATAAAAGTTCTGTACCAAAGCGACAAAGAATTAAAAAGCTCTTGATTTTCATTTTCAACCTGATTAACTTCAAGCTTTGCACCTATTTCATCATATAAAAGGTCATCAGGTAAATTCATTGTTTCAATATAAAAATATCCGTTATCCTTGTAAAAGCCAAAAATTGATATACCTCTTATTTTTTCACTAAGGCAAACCGTTATAACTTTAAGCTCCTTTTTTATATTTTCGGGAATGGCTGAAAATTTATTATTGTAAAAATATCCCTGTTTATAAAAAGAAGCTGAACATAAAATATCTTTGTTATTATCCATACATTTATCCTTTCTAAATATATGTGTTATCATTAAGTCTAAGTGAAACCTCACCTGAAAACACTGATTTTATACCACTGTCAGTTTCAATAAGAATTTCACCCTTATCATTTATACCTAAAGCTTTTCCCTCAATTTCTTCTCTGCCTGATGTTTTAACATATTTTCCAATATTTATACAAAGGCTGTTGTATTCATCAACAAGTGCAGACAACCCTTTTTCACAGTATATTTTGTAAACAGAAAAAAGTTCCCTTATAATTTCATCTGCAAATACACTTCTTTTATGCTTTACACCTGTTTCAATAAACACAGATGTTGCCTTATTTTTAATTTCATCGGAAAAGCTCTCATTATTTATATTTACTCCGATGCCTACAACAACATATTTTACTCTTTCAATTTCAGCACTCATCTCAGTAAGTATTCCTGTAACCTTTTTGCCGTTTATAATAATGTCATTAGGCCACTTAATTTTGCTGTCAAGACCTGTTATTCTGTTAATTGCTTTTGCACAGGCTATTCCGGCAATAAGAGTAATCTGAGGTGCTTCATATGGCATAATATCAGGCTTTAAAACAACACTCATACAAAGGGCAACAGATTTTTCACACTGCCAAACTCTGCCAAGCCTGCCCTTGCCTGCCGATTGATTATCAGCCACAACAAGAAAACCATCTTCACAGTCGTTATTTGCATAATTTTTAGCTATATCATTTGTAGATGCTGTTTCATCAAGAAATAACAAAGGTCTGTATTTTATTTCATTTTCATTTAATATATCTACATCATTTTTAAGCTTATATCCTCTGTTGTTTACGGAAATAATATTATAACCCTCATTTTTAAGCTTTGAAATATTTTTCCATACGGCAGTTCTGGATACATTAAATTTTTCTCCAATTTCCTGTCCTGAAACAAAATCATTTCTTTCTTTAAGCAAATTTAAAATTTCATATTTCATATTATCAAACCTTATCCTTTACCTAATTAGTTTATCACATTCACAATATAAATTCAACGCCAAGTTAAAAAACAAATAACAAAGTTAAAAAACAAATAACAAAAAAATAAGTCTTTTAAAGCCTCCCGAATGTCCTTGCTGACTGAATATCATATTCCTGCAATAAGCCTGGTGCTATACTATAAAAGTAGACACAAAACACATTCATATGTTACAATACAATAAACACAAAGAAGGA
>CAZZLN010000018.1:0-29017 GCA_964654945.1 uncultured Lachnospiraceae bacterium | reverse complement strand
GGAAATACACCTTTATTTTTAGTAACCTTTCTAAGCTGTCGGTTAAAGCCTTCAACAGTATCTTTTGCAACTCATCTTCATAGCCTAAACATTATTTAATAATTGCCCTTGTTATTCAAGTCACTATCTAAAAGCTTTTCAACAACAAACTTCTGTGCTTCAGTACTATAGACAATCTGTTTGTATTTTCTTCCGCTATAATTCTCTCTGTCAATATTCTTAATACCAACATCTGCCGACTTTGCATTTAAACACTTTTTCTTAGTACCCTCAACCTGTGACAAATATTCAAGCTCATACATTATATTTGCAAGCTTGTTACCCGTAATTTTATCCGATTTATTCAAATCTATTACATCATTTATTCTTGCTGCAAGTGCATTAATCCCAATAGGCTCATCAGAATAAACTATTTTATCACTTTGCTCATTAGTAATTATAAACCTTCCCATATTCTTTCTTTTTATTTTATTTATACCACCCATTTCAATAATATCAGCCAGTACATCAGAGATATAATCAAAGCAGCTCTGCAATTTTGTATTTTGCAATAATGAATCCTCAAAATATTCTCCCGTAAAAGGATTAATTCCCTGTGATAGTGCTTCTGTATAAAGCTTTGACTTTTTCAATAATTTTATTTCATCAATATTTTTATACTTATCCTTCATAATATCACCTCGCTAAATTATATAATTTACTACATTTTATTCTAAACATATAAGATTTTTTAATGCGGTTGATGGGACTTGAACCCATCACAACTAAAAAAACGTGATAAAAGGAGAGCTTTGGACAGGTTGTCCCGTTGGTAGTATGGTTGGTAATATTAATACTTTTGATTGATATTTTAAATTCCCCGGAATATCAAGTATGTCAGGGGAATTTATATTTAGTATTTTTCTATTTCACAGCTATATTTTTTAGACCTTGTATCATAATTTATACCTATTAAAAGTATATTGCCTTTATATTCTTCAAGAGAGCTGAAATATTGTTTATCCTTAATTTGTTCAATAGCAGAATTTGAAGATTTATCATATTTAAGCTCAATTATCATTGGTGGTTTATTAACCTGCTTTTTAGGTATAAATACAACATCCGCAAATCCCTTTCCGGATGGAAGTTCTCTGTAAATATTATAATACGCTTTAGCAGAATAATAAGCCAAAGAAATAACACAAGCTAAAGAGTTTTCATCATTATACTTTAGTATAGATGTATTTTCCTGATGAATGTGACTTATTGTTTCTGCAACATAATCTGAATTCATATTGATAGTTTCGTTTAAAAGGTTCATTGAATTTTGCAATGCAGAAATAACATTAGTCCAATCAAGCATATTAATTGTAGATATAAACTGTTTTTCAATTTCCGTATTAGGAATATAAACTTCCTTATTTTCTGAGTTATATGCCAAATATCCTAAGTGAACAAGTAATGTCAATACATTATCAATATTTTGAATAGTTGTCATATCATTAGTAAATGTATATGGGTCTATTTTATGACTTCCTCCGGCAATAAGGTTAGTAATACAATCCTTTAACCCTTCAAAATTCATATTAATATATACCCTTAAAGCTTCGTATGTTTCAGTCTGGGTCCAATAATTATCAAAATGATTGTTAAGCATTGCACTTATAACACTTTTGGGACTATAAATAGATTTTTCACATCTAAAACTGTAACCGTCATACCAATCCTTGGCAGCTTCAAAGCTCATATTATATTTTTCACATAGAGCCTTTACTTCATTTTCGGTAAAGCCAACAAATTCAGCATACCTGCCCGGCTCAATCATAGAATACTCATCAAACATATTAAGAGCTGAATGAGTACCATATTTTTTTATAGGCAAAATTCCTGTCATATAGGCAAGTGATATATAATCCTTATCCTTTAATAGATTTCTTAAAAAATCAAGATACAGCTTTTGCCCGTTAATATCACTGGAATATTCTCTGAATATGCAATCCCATTCATCAATTATTATAATAAAAGGATTATGGGTTTCAGCAAATATACTTGCCATAATAAATGCTAAGTCGTCCTCATCAGATATGTTTATATTTGAAAAATCTTTCTTTATATCAGCTATTATTCTTTTTTGTAATAAATTGAGGAGATTTTCAACACTCTTTCCAACACTTAAAAAGTCCTGAACATTAATAAATATGGTGTTATATTTGTTTAAGAACTTAGTATAGTTTTCATCAGATGATATTTTAAGTTTGTCAAAGATATTTTTTGAATCACAGCTACAGCAATAATAAGCATTAAGCATTTTTGCTGCCATAGATTTACCAAAGCGTCTTGGTCTGCTTATACATATAAATTTTTGTTCTGTGTTGATGACATGATTTGTATGTTTAATCAAATTCGTTTTGTCAACATAGATTTGTGAACTTACGCTTTGTTTAAAGCCTATGTTGCCGGAGTTAAAATATAATCCCAAAATATCATCTCCTTTGCCCACTGTATTTATTAAATCATTATAACATATATTGGCAATAATATAATTTTATTTTGTACAATTATTAGAATTTTTCTTAAAAATTACATCTTGCTTGAATACTTATAAGTTTTACTATTTAATTATAACATATTTGTAAAACATGGTAAAGAAAAATGTTGAACATTTCTTAACCTATATTGAATTTATCTGTTTTTATATGTATAGTTTAATTTATTAATTACTTTAATAAAACAATCCTGCTTATCATCAACTGTTCTCAACACTGACAATGTTATCTGCAGCGGGTCACCTTCTCTAATTCTTAAAGTTCTTCTTATTTCTTTAGGTATAACAACTCTGCCCAAATCATCTATTCTTCTTACAATACCTGTAGCTTTCACAGTATTTCCTCCTAACAAACAAATTTAACTTGTAAAGCTAGTATTTGTTTATGTTGGATTTTTATACAATATTGTAAAAGGTCAATTTTTGGAAGAAAAAATTATAAATTAATAATAACATAATCATAAAAATATAAAACGCTTTTCTCTTTTTGCCATATATAAACAATTATAAAAGCGGTTTCTATGTTATTTTTTCTGTTTTTTCGGACACTCTCCTTGATTTTTAGTGCTGCCTATTTTTTAAATCAACAAGTTTTAAGTATTTTTATTATTATTTTTTTATAAAATCAATTGTCGAATAACAGATATTCTGTTATAATTATTAACATAAAGATTTAATTTTGAATTGAGGTTGTTTTATGAACAATATAAGATTTAAGCTGGATACAGGCTTTACTTGTATTTATAATGAATTTATCGACAAATATATGGTGCTTTCACCTGTTTATTCTATGGTATACATATATGCAGTTATGCTTGCCTGCAAAGGAATAAGTGCAGAAAATAAAAATATAGCAGACAAGCTTAACATATTTGAAAGTGATGTAGTAAAGGCATGGGATTTTTGGCAGGAAAAAGGTGTTGTAAGAATTGAAAATAATTGTATAATATTTGTAAATCTCAATTCTTCTGCATGCTCAAATTCTGATATTAAATCTTCAAAGGATGTATTCTACAACCCAACTGTAATAAACAGTCTTGCAGATAAGGATAAAAATATTGACCAGCTTATAGAATCTGTCGAAAAAATAATAGGCAGAACTCTTTCTCCTAATAATCTTAATATTCTTATGAATATATATGACAAAATGGGATTTACATATGATGTTATAATTACACTTGTGCAGTATTATTCAGACAAGCCTTTATCTTATGTTGAAAAGGTAGCTATCAGTTGGGCAGAAAAGGGAATAACCACATTGGAACAAGCTGAAGATGAGCTTAATTCCTACAATATATATTCTAAAATTATTAAATTTTTCGGTGTTACAAACAGAAATTACACCGAACCTGAAAAAAAATATATGGAGATATGGGTTAAAGAATATAAACAGTCTCTTGAAATTATAAAAATAGCCTGTGAGAGAGCTGTAAAAAACACAGGAAAAGTAAGTCTTTCTTATGCAAATAAGATACTGTCAAGCTGGTACAGTAAAGGTGTTAATACCGTTAAGGATATTGAAAGGCTTGACGAAGAAAATCAGCAGCATAAAATTAAGGAAACAAACAATATAAAGCCTGTTAAAAATATATTTAATAACTATGAACAGAAGAAATATTCAGATAAAGAAATAAATGAAATGCTCAAAAGAAAGGCGAACAATTGATTATGACTAAAAATGAAATTTATTCAGATATTTACAGAGCCTATGACAGAGATAGGTCTGAAGCTGAAATTTCAGCACAGCACAGAAAAAAAGCTATGTTTAAAAAATTTCCAAGACTTGAAGAAATACAAAAAGAGCTTGACAAAAGCGGCATAGCTCTTGCAGAAATATTTATAAGGGGAGGAGATAGAAATAAAAATTTAGCCCAATTTAGAGAAAATTGCAGCAAGCTTGAAGCTGAAAGAGCTGATATATTAAAATCAAACGGTTATTCTGAAAATTATTTTGAACCTGAATATAAATGCAGTAAATGCAAGGATACGGGATATATTGATAACAAAAGATGTGATTGTTTTAAGAAAAGACTTATTGAAAAGTATTATAATATGTCAAATATTTCTAAAATAATAACAGAAGAAAATTTTGATAAATTCAATCTGAATTTATATTCTGATGAGTATTTTGAAAATGGTAAATCCTCAAGACAAAATATGAAAGAAATTGCAATTGATGTTATTGTAAAGCTTGAAAATATGAATGAAAAACCTGTTAATATGCTTTTTACAGGCAATTCAGGCCTTGGTAAAACATATATGTGCAACTGCATTGCAAAAACAGTAATGGATAAGGGACTTTCTGTAATATATATGAGTGCTTATAGTCTTTTTGACAAAATGATTAAGCAGAGATTTAATTTAAGTGACGATGCTGAAAGCTATTCTCTGCTTGAAGATTGTGATTTGCTTGTTATTGACGACTTAGGTACAGAGGGTGTAAACGCAAATACAACTACAGAATTTTTTAATATTATAAATACAAGATGTTTAAACAGGAAATCAACTGTTATTTCTTCAAATCTTTCATTACGTGAAATAAGCCAAATATATTCCGAAAGAATAATATCAAGAATAATCGGAAATTATAATTGCTATAAATTTTTTGGAAAAGATTTAAGAATATTTAAGTAAATTTAACAAAAATTATTTATATATAAAATAAATTTGTTTATTATAACATTTCATGGGTCTATCCTAAAGATTGTGTAAACCTCTAAACTGATATATCAGTTTTAGTGTTTACACAAAACTTGAAACGGTTTCCTATAAAGATAAAAGACAACCCACATCAACAAAATGCTGATGTGGGTTGTGTTAATTAGGGATTTTTTTACAGCCCCTAAGTTATTATTTATGCAACGGTAGCTGATACACCACTCATTAACAGCTTTTCAGCATTTGCTTTATCTATATTTTGAGATAAAATAATCTCACTTAAAATAATTTGTTTTGCAGTAACAAGAAGTTTCTTTTCAATGCTGGATAAGCTCTTTATTCTTTCACGAAGAATAAGTGTTTTAAACACCTGCATAATAGAAAATAAATCTCCTGTTTTAAGAGTTGCCATATTATCCTTATAACGCTGGCTCCAGTTATTAGACATTGAAACAGGCTCTGCTGTATTAACTATGGAGCGAACTTCCTCAGCTGAGAAAATACCCCTCAAGCCTGACTTTTCAGCTCTTTCAACAGAAACCATAATTTTAAGATTACCAATAGGTATTCTGATAACATAAAAATTTACATCACGATTATCAATAGAATTTGTTTCAAAACCCTCAATAACACCTGCACCATACATTGGATAGACTACTCTATCTCCAACTTTGAACACAGCAAATCCTCCTTTCATAATATTAAAAAAACCAAAATTTAACTGGTATAATTATAACAAATAAATTAAAAGAATTAAAGGGTAGTTATTTACAAATATTTTACACAATTTTTGGGGAATTATACTATTAATACATTATTTATGGTTAAAATATACAAATTTCAAACTCTTGTTTTTGACAAAAATACTTAATTTTTTACTATCCCAAATTTATCATATATTGAAAAAATTGGCTGACTAAAAATATCTAAAAGCGACAGAATAATTATTGTAACAACAAATAAATAAATTAACAACAGGAGGACAAAAATATGTCAAATAGTAATTCCAGTTCAAACAGAGTAAATGTGCCGGAAGCAAGAGAAGCAATGGATAGGTTTAAATATGAAGTTGCATCAGAAATTGGTGTGCCTTTAAAGAAAGGTTATAACGGTGACTTAACTTCTGCTCAGAATGGCTATGTAGGCGGATATATGGTCAAAAAAATGATTGAGGAGCAAGAAAAACAGATGGCTAATAAAGAATCATAATAAATATTTGTTGTTATTTTTAAAGAGGTGCCTTTTAAATGACACCTCTTTTATGTAAATACATAATTATTTTTTAATATTAATAATGACATATTCTGAATGACCGTCTGTTCTTATAGGATAACCCCAGCCTGAAACACCTGATGTTACAACAGCCTCCATATTTTTTATAGTTTCGATACCGTAATTGAGCTCAACTATTTTGCTTAAATTATTTATAATGCTCAAAGGAAAAATCTGTCCTCCATGAGTATGACCTGAAACCTGAAGGTCAACACCATTATCAGCCTTATTTTCAAATTCATTTGGCTGATGGTCCATTATAATAATATATTTATCTCTGTCAATATTCATCATAAGCTCATCAACAGTCATTCTTGGCTCACTTCGATCTTTTCTGCCTATAAGAACCAAGTCATCATTAATATTTATGCTGTCATCTTCAATAATTTTAATGCCGCTGTTCTCTATTGCATAAATAAGCTCTTTTTCAGTATAATTGGGAGCTTGAATATAAGGTGATTTGTCATGGTTTCCATAAACATAATATATGCCATATCTGCTTTTTGTTCTTCCAAGAATTTCAAATACATTCTGCATCTGCTCTTTAGTTGTGCTTTCATCAACAATATCGCCACAAAGGATTACTATATCAGCATTTTCATTTGATATTCTGTCAGTAACTTTCTGAATACTTTCATTATCAGAAGCATTGCCAAAATGAATATCTGATTCAAGGGCAACTTTATAGCTTTGTTTAATATTTTTATCAGCTGTAACAGTATATTCTGTTCTTATAACATTTTTGATATTGTAAAAGCCATAAACAAACAATAACAAAGTACAAACAACCGGAATTATCATAAGTCTGTAAACATATTTCCATATTTTATATTTATTCAAAAATAAATTAAAAATCTGAGTTATAAATCTAATTGCAAATATATGTAATACAATCAAGCTCCATATTCTAAAAGTTCCCCACATATTAAATGCCGGTAAAATAAAAATTATAGTTAAAAAAAAAGAAACAATATTTTTTATAATTTTACTTTCAACAAATAAGGCTAATAGCTGTCTGAAAGAATAAAACATATAAACAAGCAGTAAAATCATTATTATTAAGGGAATAATCATCCATACAAACATTAGTTATCATCTCTCTTTCAAACATAAACCCTACTATTTTCAACATTAGTAATATCTTAGTATTAAATATACCCCAATCAGCCGTTTTATGCAAATAAATTTTGCCTGACTAAAGTAATTCTGCAAAAAAATTACTTCATCAATATTATAAGACAAAAAACGCAACCCCGTTAATACGGGATTGCGATAAATAATAAATAAAATATAATTATTCAAGTATAGATACAACTGAACCTGAACCTACAGTTCTGCCGCCTTCACGGATAGCAAATCTAAGACCCTGTTCCATAGCGATTGGGCTGATAAGTTCGATAGTCATTTCTACGTTATCACCAGGCATACACATTTCTGTGCCCTCTGGCAAAGTGATTACGCCGGTAACGTCAGTAGTTCTGAAGTAGAACTGTGGACGATAGTTGTTGAAGAAAGGCTTATGACGGCCACCTTCATCCTGCTTAAGAACGTAAACCTGAGCAGTAAACTTAGTATGAGGAGTAATAGTACCAGGTGCAGCTAAAACCTGACCTCTTTCGATTTCATCTCTGGCAATACCTCTTAAAAGAGCACCAATGTTATCACCAGGCTGAGCTTCGTCAAGGAGCTTTCTGAACATTTCGATACCTGTTACAACAACCTTTCTTGCTTCATCAGCAAGACCAACAATTTCAACTTCATCAGAAATGTGAAGAACACCTCTTTCAACTCTACCGGTAGCAACAGTACCTCTACCGGTGATAGAGAATACATCTTCTACAGGCATAAGGAAAGGCTTTTCTGTATCTCTTTCAGGATTAGGAATATATTCATCAATAACATCGAATAATTCAATAATCTTGTCACCCCAAGGACCTGCAGGATCCTGGAGAGCCTGATAAGCAGAACCTCTTACGATTGGACAATCTTCAAAACCGTATTCTTCAAGAAGTTCAGTAATTTCCATTTCTACTAAATCTAATAATTCCTCATCATCAACCATATCACACTTGTTCATAAATACAACGATATAAGGAACGCCTACCTGTCTGGAAAGAAGAATATGCTCTCTGGTCTGAGCCATAGGACCATCAGTAGCAGCAACAACAAGGATAGCACCATCCATCTGTGCAGCACCGGTAATCATATTTTTAACGTAGTCAGCATGTCCAGGACAGTCAACGTGAGCATAGTGACGATTAGGAGTTTCATACTCAACGTGAGCAGTAGAGATAGTGATACCTCTTTCTCTTTCTTCAGGAGCCTTATCGATATTATCGAATGCAACTTCTTCACCTAACTGATACCTGTTAAATAAAGTCTTTGTGATAGCAGCTGTTAATGTAGTTTTACCGTGGTCAACGTGACCGATAGTACCAATATTAACATGAGGTTTAGTTCTTTCAAATTTTGCCTTAGCCATTTTAAAGTTTCCTCCTTAAAATAAATAAAATTTTTTCTTTTAGTCTTCACCAATATTTACTATTGATTATAACACTATAATCATTATATAAAACTTTAGTAAAATTTGCAAGCATTATTTTTAAATAATGCCCACAAATTAGTATTTTTAATTATTCGTTTCTGCCGGCAGCAACCTTTTCCTGAATGGACTTAGGAACTGCTTCATAGTGATGTACTTCCATATTGTAAGTACCACGACCCTGAGTAGTAGAACGAAGATCAGTTGAATAGCCAAACATTTCTGCAAGAGGTATATAAGCATGTACAATCTTAGCACCATTCTGATCATCCATACCCTCAATACGACCTCTACGAGAGCTTACATCACCCATTACATCACCCATATATTCTTCAGGGATAGTGATTTCAACTTTCATAATAGGTTCAAGAAGTGCAGGATCAGACTTCTTCATTGCGTCCTTGAACGCCATTGAACCGGCAATTTTAAATGCCATTTCAGATGAGTCTACTTCGTGATAAGAACCATCATATAACACAGCTCTTAAACCAACTACAGGATAACCTGCAACAACACCTGACTGCATAGCTTCCTGAATACCTGTATCAACAGCAGGTATATATTCCTTAGGAATAGCACCGCCAACAACTTCGTTTACAAATTCATAAGGATGTTCTTCGTTATTTTCAATAACTTCAAATCTAATCTTACAGTGACCATACTGACCCTTACCGCCTGACTGACGAGCATACTTGCTTTCAACATCAACATTCTTGCGGAATGCTTCACGATAAGCAACCTGAGGTGCACCAACATTAGCTTCAACCTTAAATTCTCTTAAAAGTCTGTCAACAATGATTTCAAGGTGTAATTCACCCATACCGGCAATAATAGTATCACCGGTTTCCTGATTTGTATAAGTCTTGAATGTTGGATCTTCTTCTGCAAGCTTTGCAAGGGCAATACCCATTTTATCTCTGCCGGCCTTAGTCTTAGGCTCAATAGCTACTGAGATAACAGGGTCAGGGAAATTCATAGATTCAAGAATTACTTCGTTATTTTCATCACAAAGTGTATCACCTGTAGTAGTAATTTTAAGACCTACTGCAGCAGCGATGTCACCTGCGTAAACCTTATCGATTTCCTGTCTTTTGTTGGCGTGCATCTGAAGAATACGTCCAACTCTTTCTTTCTTACCCTTTACAGAGTTATATACATAAGAGCCTGATTCAAGTACACCTGAATAAACTCTGAAGAAAGCTAACTTACCCACAAAGGGATCATTCATAATCTTAAATGCAAGAGCTGAGAATGGCTCTGTGTCGGAAGAATGTCTTTCAATTTCGGTTTCTTCATCATCAGGAATATGACCCTTAATAGCAGGTATATCAGTAGGAGCCGGCATATATTCAAGAATGCCGTCAAGTAACTTCTGAACACCCTTGTTTCTGTATGCAGAGCCACAGAATACAGGAACGGCTTCGCAAGCGATACAAGCTTTTCTTAAAGCCTGCTTCATTTCAGCGATTTCAAGGTCGCCGTTTTCAAGATACTTGTCCATAAGTTCTTCATCGGTTTCAGCAATAAGCTCAACCATTTCTTCTCTGTACTGTTCTGCCTTATCCTTCATATCAGCAGGAATTTCTTCTATAGAAATGTCAGTGCCCTCTTTATCATTATAGATATAAGCTTTCATTTCCATAAGGTCAATAAGACCTACAAACTGATCTTCAGCACCAATAGGCAACTGAACAGGAACAGGGTTTGATTTTAATCTATTCTTAATCTGATCTACACAATTGTAAAAATCAGCACCCATAATATCCATTTTGTTTACAAAACACATTCTGGGTACATTATATTTTTCAGCCTGACGCCATACAGTTTCAGACTGAGGTTCAACACCGCCCTTAGCATCAAAAACAGCTACAGAGCCATCAAGAACTCTAAGTGAACGTTCAACCTCAACAGTAAAGTCAACGTGACCCGGAGTATCAATAATATTGATTCTGTGCATAGGTGCATCACCAATATGCCATTGAGTAGTAGTTGCAGCAGAAGTAATTGTTATACCTCTTTCCTGCTCCTGCTCCATCCAGTCCATTTGAGCTGTACCTTCATGAGTATCACCGATTTTATAAGTTTTACCTGTATAATATAAAATACGTTCTGTAAGTGTAGTCTTACCGGCATCAATATGAGCCATAATGCCGATATTACGAGTTCTCTCAAGTGGGAATTCTCTTTTAGACATTTCAGTAATTCCTCCTTATTACCACTTATAGTGTGAGAAAGCCTTATTAGCTTCAGCCATCTTATGGACTTCATCTTTCTTTTTGCAGGCACCGCCTGCATTGTTAAGAGCATCCATAAGCTCAGCAGCAAGGCGCTGATCCATAGTCTTTTCTCCACGTTTTCTGCTGTAGATTGTCAGCCATCTAAGACCTAACGCCTGTCTTCTGTCAGGCTTAATTTCCATTGGCACCTGATAAGTTGCGCCACCTACACGACGAGCTTTTACTTCAAGCACAGGCATAATATTACCTAAAGCTTCTTCAAAAGCTTCAAGGGCCGGCTTACCGGTTTTTTCTTCAACTGCAGCAAATGCGTTGTATACAATTTTCTGTGCAACGCCTTTCTTACCATCTAACATAATAGAGTTGATAAGCTTAGTAACTATCTTACTCTTATACATAGGATCCGGCAGTACTTCTCTCTTTGAAACATGACCTTTTCTTGGCACGATTCTTCCCTCCTTAATCATAATCTTATTAATTCAACGGTACTTTACGGATTTTAACCGTATTACATGCCTGCACTGCCAATGAGCCATCTGCAATAACAGAATTTATCATTATAATGTGCGAGGCACATTCTGCAAAACCTTATTAGCTTTACAGTATATTATTTCTTTTTACCACGCTTAGCGCCGTACTTGGAACGAGCCTGCTTTCTGTCAGCAACACCTGCTGTATCAAGTGTACCTCTGATGATGTGATAACGTACACCGGGAACGTCCTTTACTCTTCCGCCTCTTAAAAGAACAACACTATGTTCCTGTAAGTTATGGCCTTCACCCGGAATATAAGCAGTAACTTCGATACCATTAGAAAGACGAACTCTGGCAATCTTTCTAAGAGCTGAGTTAGGCTTCTTAGGTGTAGCGGTTTTTACTGAAGTACAAACACCACGCTTCTGTGGAGAGCTTGCATCAGTCTGCTTTTTCTTGAGAGTGTTTAAACCCTTTTGTAATGCCGGAGCTGTAGACTTTGTAACCTTAGTCTGTCTGCCCTTTCTTACTAACTGATTAAATGTTGGCATTAACTGCACCTCCTTTATAAATAATAAAAAATTCTGGTATTGCACATGGTTCACTTTAAACCACATACAAAGGATATTTTAACACTTAAATTACCCAAAGTCAATATATTTTTTCATTTTTTAGGATAAGTAAAAATTGTTGTAAAATAAAGATTTTTCAAAAAACTTTAAAATAATTGAACATACAAGCAATTTGTGCTAAAACAGTATTAAAATTTATAACAAATTCATAATAAAAATGACTTGTCCAAAATGTAAAAGTGAAAATTATAGACCTCCCACGATTCATATTTTATCATAGGAAGCCTAATTGTTAAATAATAATATTTACAGAGTTTTTTACACTATCCATTTTATTTTACAACCTACCGGGATATACCATATTTTCTTCTTTAATATCAGCAAGAACTTCATTATAGAATTTTTCACATTCCCATTTTGCATAAGCAAGATTATGGTCAAGATAATTTCCACATTCTTTTGAAGTAGTTGCAGGAATTTCATCATTATATTCAACCATAAACTTAAATGTGTCTTTCATAATATCAATTATATCCTGCGGCTCAAGGTCACCCTTAAAAATAACATACATACCTGTTCTGCATCCCATAGGTCCGACATATATAACCCTATCCTCCCAATCTTCTCTGCCTCTTAAATAAACAGCCATAAGATGCTCAAGAGTGTGAATGGCAGCAGTGTCTATACAAGGCTCAATATTAGGTCTTTTTATACGAATATCAAATGTTGTGAGAGTTTCATTTCCCACAATATCCTTTCTTGAAACATAAATTCCTCTTAATAATCTGTCATGGTCAATAGTGAAGCTTGCAACCTTCATAAAATTTCTCCTTATCTTTAATTTTTGTTTTTTATATTTTATACCATTTTTATGGAATATACAAGAGAAGATTTGTAAATTCATAAAGTACAATTTTTTAAGCTTTAAAAAGTATTGTAAATTTTGATTAATTTTTAACTTTTTAATGTTTTTTCGTTTTTTTCTTAATTTTTTTAATAAATTGCACAATTTTTATTTAAAATGTTGTGAAATTTGCATAATACGAATTTGTTGACAAATTATGCAAATGCTTTTATAATTATAAATAAGTAAATTGATTATATATATGACATTTACCTAAAAAGCACAAACAAAAAAATGAACGGAGGAAAAAATTATGAGTTATGTTGACAGAGTTCTTGCCGAACTCATCGCTAAAAATCCTGCTCAGCCTGAGTTCCACCAGGCAGCTACAGAGGTTTTAAACACCATTAAACCTGTTATTGATGCAGACAAAAGATACGAGGAATCAGCTCTCCTTGAAAGATTAGTTGAGCCTGAAAGACAGATTATGTTCAGAGTTCCTTGGATTGATGACAAGGGTAATGTTCAGGTAAACAGAGGTTTCAGAGTACAGTTTAACTCTGCCATAGGACCATACAAGGGCGGTTTAAGATTTCACCCATCAGTAAACTTAGGTATTATTAAGTTCTTAGGTTTTGAACAGATTTTCAAAAATTCCCTTACAGGGCTTCCTATCGGCGGCGGTAAAGGCGGTTCAGACTTTGACCCAAAGGGTAAGTCAGACAACGAGGTTATGAGATTTTGCCAGAGCTTTATGACAGAGCTTTACAGACATATTGGTGCTGATGTTGACGTACCTGCCGGTGATATTGGTGTAGGCGGCAGAGAAGTTGGATATATGTATGGTCAGTACAAGAGAATTACCGGTCTTTACGAAGGCGTTTTAACAGGTAAGGGTCTTACATTCGGCGGTTCTTTAGTAAGAACAGAAGCTACCGGTTATGGTCTTGTTTACCTTGTTGAACAGATGCTTAATGACCATAACAACAGCTTTGAAGGCAAAACAGTTGTTATCTCAGGTGCAGGTAATGTTGCTGTATATGCTGCTGAAAAGGCTACTCAGCTTGGTGCTAAGGTTGTTTCATTCTCTGACTCAACAGGCTATATCTATGACAAGAACGGTGTAGATATTGAATATGTTAAGGAATTAAAGTTTGTTAAGAGAGGCAGACTTTCTGAATATGGCGCAACTCATAAGGACGCTGAATACCATGACGGCAAAGGCGTATGGAATATTAAGTGTGACATAGCTCTCCCATGTGCTACTCAAAACGAGCTTAATGAAGAAGATGCAAAAGCTCTTATTGCCAATGGCTGTATAGCTGTTGGTGAGGGTGCTAATATGCCTTCAACATTAGAGGCTATTGACGCATTCTTAAAGGCTAAGGTATTATTTGCTCCTGCTAAGGCTGCAAATGCCGGCGGTGTTGCTACTTCTGCTCTTGAAATGAGCCAGAACAGTGAAAGATTAAGCTGGACATTTGAAGAAGTTGATGCTAAATTAAAGAACATTATGGTTAATATCTGCAAAAATATGACTGAACAGGCTGAAATATACGGTATGAAGGATAACTTCGTAGCCGGTGCTAATATTGCCGGTTTCAAGAAAGTTGCTGAAGCTATGATGGCTCAGGGCATCTGCTGATATATGTAAATTTGGACCTCTTAAATGAGGTCCTTTTTTATTGAGCTGTTACAATATTTAATTATAGTATATACTTATAAATAATTTCTTGAATTAATGGATTTTGTGTTGTATAATATAACTTATCCGAAGAAAATGAAAGCTTGCTTTTGATTTTCGAGGATAAGTTACCGAGGCGTCAGCTGAGGTAGTTATATTACCCTGTAAAACAGGGTAACTGTGTGAGTAAAGCGAGCACAGTAACAAGAAGTGTAAACTTCTTGTAATATAACTTATCCGAAGAAAATGAAAGCTTGCTTTTGATTTTCGAGGATAAGTTACCGAGGCGTCAGCTGAGGTAGTTATATTACCCTGTAAAACAGGGTAACTGTGTGAGCAAAGCGAGCACAGTAACAAGAAGTGCGAACTTCTTGTAATATAACTTATACGAAGAAAATGAAAGCTTGCTTTTGATTTTCAAGGATAATTGGAGGAAAAATTATGTGTGGTTTTTGCGGCTTTACCGGAAATATTCCTGATAAAGAAAATATAATTATAGATATGATGAATAAAATTATCCACAGAGGCCCTGACAGTGCAGGTACTCATATATCTGACAAGGTTACTCTTGGATTTAGACGACTTAGCATAATAGGTCTTGATGATGGTGCTCAGCCTATATATAACGAAGATAAATCTATTGTAATAGTATTTAACGGTGAAATTTACAACTATCAGCCTTTAAAAGAAGAACTTTTAAAAAAGGGACATACCTTCTATACTCATGCTGATACTGAAGTACTTATTCATTTATATGAAGAAAAGAAAGAAGAAATGCTTAATGACCTTAGAGGTATGTTTGCTTTCACAATTTATGACAGCAACACAGATGAGATTTTTGCTGCAAGAGATTTTTTCGGCATTAAGCCTTACTACTATGCTCAAATTAACGGAAATCTTATATTTGGTTCAGAAATAAAGAGCTTTCTTCCTCACCCTGATTTTAAAAAAGAAGTCAACACTGTTGCTCTTGAAAATTATCTTACATTTCAGTATTCTGTGCTTGAAGAAACATTTTTTAAAGGTGTATACAAGCTTATGCCGGGGCATTATCTTAAATTTAAAGACGGCAATATTGAAATAAAGAGATATTTTCAGCCTGAATTTGAACCTGCTCCAAGAGAAGATACAGGTTTGCAGGATACTATTCAAAAGGTTGAAGATGTTATGTTGGAGTCTGTCGGTATTCACACTGTAGTCAGTGATGTTGAGGTTGGCTCGTTTCTTTCAAGCGGTGTTGATTCAAGCTTTGTTGCGGCAACTTTCAGAAAAGATGCCGATCTTGAATCAGGCAAAACTTTTACAGTTGGATTTGACTATGAAAAATATAATGAAATAGGCTATGCTCAGGCACTTTCAGAAAAAGTGGGAATTAAAAATTATTCAAAGATTATATCTACTGAAGAATATTGGAACAATTTAGGAAAAGTTCAGTATCATATGGACGAGCCTTTAGCCGACCCGTCTGCAATTGCACTGTTTTTTGTAAGCAAGCTTGCTTCAAAATATGTTAAGGTTGCACTTTCAGGTGAGGGTGCCGACGAATTTTTTGGCGGATATAATATTTACAAAGAGCCTATGGATCTTGCCATCACAAAAATTATTCCTAAGCCTTTGAGAAAGATTGCAGCAGCAATTGCCAAAAAGCTTCCTAAATCACTAAAAGGCAGAAGCTTCCTTATAAGAGCAAGTCAGGATTTAGAAGAAAGATTTATAGGCAATGCAAAAATGTTTTCAGAAGAAGAAAGAGCTTTAATTCTCAAAAATCCTACGGGAAAATATGACCACAAGGAAATTACAAAGCCTTATTATGACTTTACAAAAGGACTTGATGATGTTACAAGAATGCAATTTATAGACCTTAATCTTTGGATGGTGGGAGATATTCTTTTAAAGGCGGATAAAATGAGTATGGCTAATTCTCTTGAGGTAAGAGTTCCTTTTCTTGATAAAGAAGTATTTGAAACAGCAAGAAAAATTCCTACTGATTACAGGGTAAACAGACGTGCTACGAAATATGCTTTCAGAATGGCTACTAAAAAATATCTTCCTGAAGAAGTTGCAAGTAAGAAAAAGCTTGGTTTTCCTGTGCCAACAAGAGTTTGGCTTAAAGAAGAAAAGTATTATAACATTATAAAAGAAGCATTTTCATCAAAGGCTGCTCAGGAATATTTTAATACCGACAAGATAATTGCTTATCTTGACGAACACAGAGCAGGAAAGGCTGACAACAGCCGTAAGATATGGACAATATATATGTTCTTAGTATGGCACAAACAATATTTTGAGGAGGCTTGTTAATATGAGTGATTGTATTTTTTGCAAAATAGCAAATGGCGAAATACCGACAAACACAATTTATGAGGATAATGATTTCAGAGTTATATTAGACGCTGCACCGGCAAATTTAGGTCATTGTCTTGTACTTCCAAAAAGCCATGTTGCTAATGTTTTTGAAATGGACAGTGAGCTTTTAGGCAAAGGCTATATGGTTGCGCAAAAAGTTGCAAAGGCAGTTAAAAAAGCTACAAACTGTGACGGAGTGAATATTCTGCAAAACAATGGCGAAGCTGCAGGTCAGACTGTTTTCCATTTTCATATACACATTATTCCAAGACTGAAAAATGATGATGTTAAGATTGGTTTTGGCAGCTTTAAGACTGATGATGTTAGTGCTGTTAAGGATAAAATAATTGAAAATTTATAAACAAGACTTTAAATTTCAATATTTTTACAAAAACCTATGCTAATCTGATTGACTTTTTAGGAAATATATACTAAAATTAAATTAAATAAATTAAAAATATTGAAGAAAGGGGTCTGAATATGAATTATTACAAATCCGCAATAACAAGAAAATCTACAAGAGATTTTAAAGACAAGGCAGTTTCTGCAAGCATTATAAAAGAAATTACAGAATATTTTAATGTCTGTAAAAAGCTTGTACCCGAAATTGATGTTGAGTTGACTGTTATAGATTCCAAAACCTCTCCACAAATGAACGGCTGTGCAGGTTATCAGGATTTTTTAATAGAAGCTCCTCATTATATATTGCTTACTTCTGATAAAGCTGATTATTATCTTGAAAACGCAGGTTTCATTGGTGAAGATTTAGTTTTAAAGCTTACTGACCTTGGTGTTGCAAGCTGTTGGATTACTATTAACGACAGTCAGAAGCTTAAAGAAAGACTTAGAATTTCAGGAGATAAGGTTCCTGCTGCTCTTATTGCTTTCGGTTATGAAAATCAATCTTCAAGTGTTAAACGTCTTGATATTTTAAATCAATCAAATGTCACTTTGAAAAAACGTTCAAACTACGTGGCTCCAAAGCTTTATATTGATGATGCTCTATATTCTGAAGATATGGGTATCAAGGCAGACCATTCTGTTTTAGACCATTATACAGACCTTTATCAGGCACTTGTATCTGCCTGCTGTGCACCGTCTTTTCTCAACAGACAACCTTATCGTTTTGCTATTAAAAACGGCACATTAATGCTTGCTGCTTTACAGGATGATATGAGCAACGAATATGATTCACGCTTAAACTTAGGCATTGTTATGCTTAACTTTTATGGTGTTCTTTCTGAAAGAAGCGGAGTTTATGGTAACTGGAAGCTTGGAGCAGAGGATATTCCTGATGCTGAAATTCCTGCGGATAGTAAAATAACAGCAAGTATAAAAATCTGATATTTATTATATAATTAATTTAAGGGGCATTGCATTAAGCCCCTTTTTATTTTCTAAGCTTTTCAATAGCAGCCTTTTCAATTCGTGATACATAGCTTCTGCTTATCCCCATAATATCTGCAATCTCCTGTTGAGTTTTTACTTTACAGCCAAGACCATATCTTAATTTTATAATTTCCTTTTCCCTTTTTGTAAGAACATTTTTAATTTTTTCAATCAGTTCTGAAACATCACTTTTTAATGTGACACTATCTTCTACTGATATACTGTCATCAGGTATTTTTTCCTCAAGGCTTACACTGTTTCCGTCTTTGTCAGTTGCCATATAATCCTGCAGGCTCACATCATTTTTATATTTTTTAAGCTTTCTCATATACATAAGTATTTCATTTTCAATACATCTTGCCGCATAAGTTCCAAGCTTATATCCCTTATCTCCCTTATAAGTTGACACAGCCTTTATAAGTCCTATAGTCCCTATTGAAATAAGTTCTTCGTTATCCTCAACATTTTCATATTTTTTAACAATATGTGCCACAAGCCTTAAATTATGCTCTATAAGTGTATTTTTAGCTTCATTATCTCCATATGCCATTTTTTCAATAAACAGCCTTTCCTCCTCTGCTGTCAGTGCTCTGGGAAAGGCATTGCCAACATAAGATAGCATATATACATAGTTAAGAAGATACAAAAACATAAATATCCCCCCTATTCAATGTATGAATAAGGGGCTGTCACTGTGTCAAAAAATATTCAATAAAATTTTTCACATTATTAAAACTTAAATGTATCCTTTAAACATAACCATTTTTGGTCTTTTTCACTTAAATTAAGAGGTGTGCCGTCAAGAGTATAGCCATCAGCACCGGCTATACCTCTGTATTTTCCCTTTACTCCATATCTTTCCCAGTCTATGCCTATTTCAGGGTCATTCCACGCAAGACCACCCTCATCACCGGGATGATAAAAATCTGTACACTTATAGGCAAATTCAGCCTCATCACTAAGCACAATAAATCCATGAGCAAAACCCTCAGGAATATAAAACTGCTTTTTATTTTCAGCAGATAATTCCACACCAAACCACTTTCCATAGGTTTTTGACTCGCCTCTTAAATCAACCGCAACATCAAAAACTCTGCCTCTAACAGCTCTTACAAGCTTTCCCTGGGGATACTGCTTCTGAAAATGAAGTCCTCTTAAAACTCCCTTTGTGCTCATAGACTGATTATCCTGTACGAAAACCATATCAAGACCTTCTTCCTTAAAGTCATTTTGATTATAGGTTTCCATAAAATAACCTCTTTCATCGCCAAAAACTTTAGGTTCTATAACACATAAGCCCTCTATTTCACATCTTGTAACCTTAATTTTACTCATTAATATTCAATCTCCTTTAAATATCTGGAAAGTGCATCCTGCCAAGTTGGCAAAGGCTTAAAGCCGTTTTTTATAAGCTTGCTCTTATCAAGGCGGCTGTTAAAAGGTCTTGCAGCCTTTGAAAGTCCATATTCCTCTGTTGTAACAGGCACAATATTTGTTGAATAGCCTGCCTGTCTGTAAATTTCACAGGTAAAATCATACCAGCTTATATATCCGCCCTCATTAGTTACATGATAGTAACCGTATTTTTCTTTTTCAGCCATATCCACAAGAAGTCTTGCAAGGTCATAAGTGTATGTCGGCGTACCTATCTGGTCATTTACAACTCTTACGGTATCGTGATTTTTACCTGCATTAAGCATAGTTTTTATAAAATTTTTGCCGTTCACTCCAAACACCCACGCAATTCTTACAATATAGAATTTTTCAAGAGCTTTGCTTACTGCAAGCTCACCCTCAAGCTTTGTCTGTCCATAAACATTAAGAGGCTTATAAGTATTGCAGTCAGGCTCCCAAGGCTCTATACCCTGTCCGTCAAAAACATAGTCAGTAGAAATATATATCATTTTTGCATCTATTTCTTTGCAGACAAGAGCAATATTTTCTGTACCCTTTGCATTTATTTTTCTGCATATAGCCTCATTATCCTCAGCAGCATCAACAGCAGTATATGCGGCACAATGAATGACAACATCAGGTTTATGCTTTTTTATAATATTTTCAACTGCAATTGAATCAGTAATATCCATTTCCTCAATGTCTACACCAACCGCTTCATAATTTCTTTTTTCAAGCTCATTTACTACATCATAGCCAAGCTGTCCTTTAACTCCTGTTACAAGTACTTTCATTTATCTTCCCTCATACATTTTTTTGTAATAATTCTGATATTCGCCATTTATAATATTTTCCCACCAGGACTTATTATCAAGATACCACTTAATAGTTTTCTTAATGCCGTCTTTAAACATTGTTTCAGGCAGCCAGCCAAGCTCATTATGAATTTTTGCAGGGTCAATAGCATAACGCATATCATGACCTTTTCTGTCTGTAACATAGGTTATAAGACTTTCAGGCTTGCCTAATTCCCTGCATATAATCTTTACAATATCAATATTAGCCATCTCATTATGTCCGCCAATATTATAAACCTCACCTGCTCTGCCCTTATGAATAATTAAATCAATAGCCTTGCAGTGGTCCTCTACATAAAGCCAGTCACGAACATTTTCGCCCTTTCCGTATACAGGTAAAGGCTTATCATTAAGTGCATTGGCAATCATAAGAGGAATAAGCTTTTCAGGAAAATGGTATGGTCCATAGTTATTTGAACATCTTGAAATTGTCACAGGCAAACCATAGGTCCTGTAATAAGCCATTACAAGCAAATCAGCAGCAGCCTTTGAGCTTGAATAGGGACTTGATGTATGAATTGGTGTTTCTTCTGTAAAGAATAAATCGGGTCTGTCAAGAGGTAAATCACCATAAACTTCATCAGTAGACACCTGATGATACCTTGTGATGCCATATTTTCTGCAGGCATCCATTAAAACAGCAGTACCCATTATATTGGTTTCAAGAAAAATTGAAGGATTTTCAATAGAACGGTCTACATGGCTTTCTGCTGCAAAATTTACAACAATATCAGGCTTTTCTTCTTCAAAAAGCTTGTATACAGCTTCTCTGTCACAAATGTCAGCTTTAACAAATCTAAAATCAGGATTATCCATAACAGAGTCTAATGTTGATAAATTCCCCGCATAAGTAAGCTTATCAAGACATATTATTCTGTAATCAGGATATTTTTTAAGCATATGAAATATAAAATTACTTCCTATAAATCCGGCACCACCGGTTACTATTATTGTCATTTTCAACCTCCGAAAATATTATTGCTTAATAAAGATATTTATTTTCTGCTACATTTTTTAAATGCTGACCATATGGTGATTTTCCATAAAGCTTTGCTGATTCAAGAAGCTTTTCTTTAGTAATCCAGTCATTTTTATATGCAATTTCTTCAATTGCGGAAATCATAATTCCCTGTCGGTCCTCAATTACCTTAACAAATTCAGCAGCTTCATTAAGAGCATCTATGGTGCCTGTGTCAAGCCATGCATAGCCTCTGCCAAGAGTAACAACATTTAATCTTCCCTCATCAAGATACATTCTGTTAAGGTCAGTAATTTCAAGCTCACCTCTTGCTGACGGCTTAACCATTTTAGCCTTTTTAACAACATCTCTGTCATAAAAATACAAGCCTGTTACAGCATAGTTTGATTTTGGATTTTGAGGCTTTTCTTCAATTGAAACCGCCTTGCCGTTTTCATCAAACTCAACAACGCCAAATCTTTCAGGGTCATTTACATAATATCCGAATACAGTAGCACCCTTTTCTCTTTTTGCAGCCTCTTTAAGATGCTTGGAAAGTCCGCTTCCATAAAAAATATTGTCACCTAAAATCATAGCACAGCTATCATCACCGATAAATTCTTCACCAATTAAAAATGCCTGTGCAAGTCCGTCAGGACTAGGCTGTACCTTATAGCTTAAATTTATACCAAATTTTGAACCGTCACCTAAAAGTTTTTCAAAATTGGGCAAATCTGTCGGTGTTGAAATAATAAGAATATCTCTTATGCCTGCAAGCATAAGTGTTGACAGCGGATAATAAATCATAGGCTTGTCATATACAGGCAAAAGCTGTTTGCTTGTTACCATTGTAAGGGGATAAAGCCTTGTGCCGCTGCCTCCTGCTAAAATAATTCCTTTCATATTTTTCCTCCAATTATCCTAAAAAATCAAAAGCAAGCTTTCATTTTTTCGTATAAGTTATTTATGTAAATTATAACATTTTATGATGTTTTAGTCAATTACTATAATATAGTTTGCACAAATTGTATCAGAATATATAAAAAAACGGCAGCAATCTAAAAAGCGATAGCTGCCGTAAAAAATTAAAGTCTGTAAGTACCTTCAATATCACATATTTTTCGTGTATCAAGAATAACCTTACCTTTAAGCTTATCCATATTTTCTTTTATTTCATCATGTCCGACAAGTATTACAACAAAATCAACTGCATCAAGAAATTCATCAAAGCTATGAAGCTGATTTGGAACAACATCCTTAGTAATAAATGGGTCATAAACCTTTACAAGGTCACCGCAAAGATGTTTCTTCATAGAGTCAAGCATCTGTAATGTTGGAGATTCTCTCATATCGTCTACATTTTCTTTATATGTAAGACCGTAAAAACCAACTCTTGAAACATCATTCATTTCTTTTTCCTGCATAATATCATATACTCTTTCAAGCACAAATTCAGGCATAGAGTCATTAATTTTTCTTGCGGCAAGAATAATATTTGCAAGACCCGGATAATCACCTACAAGAAACCATGGGTCAACAGAAATACAGTGACCCCCTACACCGGGACCGGGACTTAAAATATTAACTCGAGGGTGCTTATTTGCAATTCTTATAATTTCATAAACATCCATATTGTCTGAACGGCAGATTTTAGCAAGCTCATTTGCATAAGCAATGTTAATATCTCTGAAAGTATTTTCAACTACCTTTGTCATTTCAGCAGTACGAATATCAGTAACCACAATTTCACCCTGACAGAAAGAAGCATAAATATTCTTAATTTTCTCTCCTATTTCCTTATTATCGGCACCTATGGTTCTGTTATTGTGTAAAAGCTCATAAACCATATTGCCGGGAATAATTCTTTCGGGAGCATGAACAAGATTAATATCCTTTCCGATTACAAATCCATTTTCTTCCACAACAGGACGAACAAACTTATCAATTGTTCCGGGAGGTATAGTAGATTCAACAACAACTGTTGCACCCTTTGGGCATACCTCCATTACACTTTTGACTGCTGCCACAACATATTTTGCGTCTACCTTTTTGCTGAAAGCATCATAAGGTGTAGGAACAGACACAATATAAGTATCCGTAACCTGATATTCAGTTGAAAATTTAATACCTGAATTTAAAGCAGCCTGAAAAAGCTCTTCAAGTCCGTCTTCTTTAAATGTAGTTTTGCCTGACTGTAAAGTAGCCACAAGCTCCTTGTTATAGTCTGTGCCAACTATCTCAACACCATGAGATGCCATCATAAGCGCTGTCGGCAGACCTATATAGCCTAAGCCAATAACATTAACCATTTCAAATCCTCCTTAACACTAATATCCCTGTTTATTATATATGATTTAATTTATTCTTTAACTTATTATATCTTATCATTTTACACAAAAGTTGTCAACAATTTGCATAAAGCCTAATACTGTTTTTTAGATATTACAAATTTTTTTAACATCATTTTTTCTTCTTTGTTCATCATAATTACACAATAAATTATCAATCCTATAAAAGCATCTGTAATTCCCGCAATTATAAAAGCAAGCCATGAAACATTCGTAACAAATTTGCTTAATAACACAAACACAATAGTCATAGCACCACAGGCAAAAATATGTCTTAATAAGACGGGATAGAATGTAAAATAGGAAACTTCAAGGCATCTGCACATATAAAGGGGATTTGTAACAAGATTAATAATTCCCATTACAACTGTTGTTGTTAAAACCACTGCATACACGCCTAAATCGGTATATTTTATAAGAAAATACATACCCAAAACATTAGCGATACCACCAATTATTGTAATAAAACAAGGTATTGTGTTTTTAGCCGTAAGGGTATAAATATAATATAAAGGCGTCATAGGTCCGCTTACAATACCAACAATAACAGTAATTACTGTAAGTTTATAAATCATATTAATATCCTGACTTGGAATCCAAAGCTTAAAATATAAAATTCCAAGAGCTATGAAAGCTGCAAGAAAAAATCCTGAAATAAAGCCTGATATTTTCATAGAAAATTTTAAATCTTTTATAAGTTTATTTTTATCCTGAGCATAGCTTTTTAAAAACATAGGCTGAAAAGCCTGTGCAACCATGTGGTAAAGACCGCTTATAACAGTATCTATAGTTTTAGCAATGGCAATCTGTCCCATAGCGAGGGGTGATAAAAGCAGATTACACACAATAAGGTCAAGACCGCTGTTTAACATATTCCCAATTGAATTTACGGAGTTCCAAATACCTTTTAAAACAAGGGTTTTGATAGCATCAAATGAAAAATCGGCAGATTTTATTATTAAATCGGGTGTATATTTTTTGCAAAGCCAAAGATTTGAAAATGCTATAACAAGTGCTGCAAACAAAAGACCTATGCCGACATAAAACACGTGCGGTTTAAACAGACTGAATAATATATATAACCCCAATGCTTCGGCAATATATGAAACACCTCTGAAAGCACCCGCAATATCCAGCTTGTTTTCTATAACGGAAGCGGCAGCAAAGGCAGTAAAAACAGTCGTTATCCAAAAATTTAAAAACGTAAATATAAAAAGTAACTTTACATCGTTAATAATATTAAAAGGCACATTTAAAAATTTGTCTATAAACAATGTAAATAAAATTGCAAAAACAAATATCAAAGAGCCTATTGCCATATCTCCGTAAAATACAGAGCTAAAATATACATTTGCACTTTTTTTGTTATTCCTGTGATAATCGAGAGCAATATATCTTGTAGCAAAGGAATTAAGGGCAATAGTAATAATTGTCGCATATTGTGCAAAATTTTTTGCAAGAGATACAAAGCCATAAGCTTCAGTGCTTACATTTTCCGTAATAAACGGTGTAAGGACAAGATTTATAATATAATTTAAACAAAATGCAATACCGGTTATAAAAATTGTAGCGAATAATTTAAAATATTTATTGTTATTCATTTTACATAACCTCTATTCTTTTTCATTTTGAATATTTTTAGACGCAAAGCCTATAGCCATAAACAAAAATAACGTTGAAAAATCAAAAGTACCAAAAGACCTTTCACTTAATCCATGTATTAACAAAAACAAAATCACAGCTCCGATAAATTTGTAGGCATTCAAGCTGATTTTTTTCGAACCTCTCATTGAAATAATAAGCATAGCAAAAAAGCTTATAATACCAATCAGACCTAAGTTAGCAAACAATTCAATCACAGCATTGTGAGAACCGGAAGTCATATTTGCACCAAACGAATATTTATAAAATCCTTTATGCACCAGTGTGTAAGCATCGGAATTTCTCCAGAACATAGCATATCCGTAGCCTGTCCACATTTTATTAGTCATCATAACATAAATAATTCTTTTCCACAAATCCGTTCGCCCCGTGAGAGTTATGTCCTTTCCGATTAAAGACATAAGCTTTGACAAATGAGGCAATATTTTTAGAACAAATAACAAGAATGCCAAATTTCCAAGACTAAAAATAAGACCCATATTAAATCGTATCTTACTGAAAAACAGAATAAACATAACAGAAACAAATACGCAAAAAATCGCTCCCGTTGCCTTGCAGGCTAAAAGCATAATTGCCTGAATGAGAATAAAAAAATAAAGCACAAAGTTATTTTTATTACCTTGTTTCATTCTTATGTTTATAAGCAATATCATCATTATAATACCAAAGGCAAGCTCTGAAGCACAAGTATTTTTGGTAGAATATATTCCACAATACGACAATCCCGTTCCCAAAGTTGTCTGAAAGGCGTCAGCAGTAAAAAGCAATGTAAACAATATTGTAAAAATAACAAAAGCACACTGTGCATTACAGGTTATTTCCACAATGCTTTCAACGTCATATTTTTCTGCAAGCCACAGACCAAAACAGGCTGTAGCGGAAAATCTTACGCAGGATATTATCTGCAACACAGGATATTTTGTCACAATCATTGACATAACAAAAATAAGTATAAGGAATAAATATGTGCTAATATGGCTTTTTCTTATTCTAATCTTTTCACTTAAACCCGAAAACATAAGTAAAATCTGCAATCCAAAACAAAAATAATCCAATAATACGGAAAACGCATCACCCAATATTTTGGAATAACTGCCCGGGAAGCCCAAAGCACATAACAATATCAGAAATATACAAATATATGAAATTGTAAAATTTCTTCTAAATACCACTTTCATAGTGTTAAGCTCCTAAATATATTTTTTTATTTCAAAAATTCCGAATAAATTTCAGCAGTTTTTTTCGCCGACAATTCCCAATTATATTTTTCATTTACAAGTCTTGTAATATTTTTAGTAAATTCATTATATTTATTTTCATCAAGCTCTGCAAATTCAACTATTTTTTCCGCAAGAGCCTTTGAATTTTCACTATCAAAAAGCAAGCCTGTTTTCCCGTTCTCGGTTTCTTCTATAAATGTCGGCACATTAGCGGCTATAACAGGCTTTTTAAATGTATAAGCCATTAACAACGCACCGCTTCCGTATATTTTTCTGTACGGGAATACGCAGACATCAGCCTTTGAGAAAAGCTCGGGAAGCTCACTCTCCTCAATTCTCCTGTCAATTAATTTAACACAATCAGATATATTCAGTTCATCAATCATTTTTAAATAATCGGTTTTATCATTTAATTTATCATGCTTTCCCGCTATAATAAAGTGCTTATTTTTTCTTTCTTCGTCAGAAAGCAAAGAAATTGCCTTTAACAATATATCTACGCCCTTATATTTTTTTATGGCGCCAAAGGTTAAATAAGTACACATTTCTTTGTTCTTTTTAAATTGTTTGTTAAGCGGTTCTTTAGAATAAGCGCCATGAGGAATAATGCATATTTTTTCCTTACTTATATTAAAATCTCTGCTCAGAATATTTGCGGTTGTTTGGTTGTGAGCAATAAATACATCAAACACACTGTAAAATTTTTCATATAATTTTACAGTATTGTTTCTTTCTTCATGGGGTATAACATTATGTACCGTATTTACCATTAAGGGATGGAACAATTTTTTAATTATGTTATAAAAAATTGTTTCATATCTTATTCTTTTATCTGTCTGAATATGAATGACATCATATTTTCCCCTTAAAATCTCCTTAAATACCCTTATAAAGCTAAAAGCATAATCCAGACCTGTCATTATTTTATTACTCTTTTTTTCTAAAAGGATTTTTTTTATATAATCGGCTTCACCTAAACTGCCCGAATCTTTTTTGCACAGCACGGTTAAATCAACATAATTTTTAAGCTTTTCACCAAGCTCTACAGTATAGCTGCTGCCCGGTAAAAAATGCTCTATCATCAATACTCTCAATATAAGTATCCTCCTTACTTACATCCAATCTATGGAAAACTCTTTTCTGATTTTGTCATTCATATATATCTTAGGCATTAGCATCTGCTCTATAACCCTGAATTTAGATTCATTTCTGTTAATAAGAGAATGATTATCACCGGTTTCTCTTACATATATGCTGGCAATAAAAGGGAGCGGCTTTAAAGGTCTGCCCAATTCAGCACAAATTTTAGGTATACTCCCATGATTTTTTCTTAAAATATGAGGATTTGTATTTTCGCTTGCACACGGAATGTCATAATATTTATCAGGTAAGTCTTCAACGGAATATTTTACAATAGTGGAGCTTCCGTTGGGAAACTTATGACCTTTTTTAATAAAATTATCCCCATCATGATAATAATATCCATTGTGTGAAACAAAGCCGTTTTCATCTTGGTGAGAGTTTACATATTCCGCAATTCTGCTGCTCTGAATATCATCAGCATCAACCATCATTGTAAAGCCGCCGCCAAGCTCTCTAATTTTCATACCGATTGTATGTATCTTAAATCCCTTATCCCACATCATTTCCTCTCTACTTTTGGGGATAGGACTTTCAACCTGTATAAATTCAACTCTTGTATCATATTTATGTTTGAGCTGCGGGATTTCATGACAGGCAACAATTATTTTAAAATCAGGGTCTGTCTGATTATACACAGACCATAATGTTCTGTTAAAGAACATACTCACCTTATTCCAGTCATTGGATACTTCTTTACTTCTTAACGGAATACCGAAATATATCATTTTAATTTACCTCCAATTCAATAACGACCCAAACTGCAATAATAATTTACTAAAATAACAAATCAATCTAAAATAATAGTTTTAGCTTTTGAGTTACTGCATTATATGAAAATTTTGTTTCAAACAAATTATAGGACTCTTTTATTAATTCCTCTTTATTTATGTTTC
>CAZZLN010000017.1:6180-29337 GCA_964654945.1 uncultured Lachnospiraceae bacterium | reverse complement strand
GCAACGGTAAAATAATAACCGTCAGGCAATAAATCAAACATGGCATTTTTCTTATTCAAAGGAACATAAAAATCGCTAAATTTGTGGAAGTTTACTATTTGACTTTTTGAGCCGATTTAGATAAAATAAGAATACGGTGTGTGGCATAACAGCATAAATCCAGCTGTTGTGCCTCACACTTTTTTTGTTTGTAACAATATTTTTAAGGAGGTATCTTTGTATGGAATATAAAGTAAATAAGAAAAACCTAAAAAGCAACGAAAGCAGGCTCGGCACCGCACCCGTAAAAAGCCTCATGATTTCAATGGGACTGCCAATAGTGCTTTCGATGATGCTTCAGGCGGTCTATAACATTGTTGACAGTGCGTTCCTCTCCAAAATGGCAGAGGGCGGCGAACAGGCACTGACGGCTCTTGGACTTGCCTTTCCCATTCAACTTCTGATGGTTGCCGTGGCAATCGGCACCGGCGTAGGTGCAAATGCCCTTCTCTCAAAGAGTTTGGGGCAGGGCGACAGATTAAAGGCAAGCCGGGTTGCGGGTAACACAATTTTTCTCGGCATAATTATCTGTATATTCTTTATTATATTCGGCATTGTCGCCGTTCCCCAATATGTAAACACTCAGAGTGCAGGGGGCACAATCAGCCAAACCGTTCTGGATATGACTGTTGACTACCTTCGGATTTGCTGCTGCGTTTCTTTTGGAATCATTTTCTTTTCGGTATTTGAAAAAATGCTTCAGGCAACAGGGCGTTCAACATATTCAACTATAGCTCAGATTTTAGGTGCTGTCGCAAACATCATTCTTGACCCTATTATGATTTACGGTCTTTTCGGTTGTCCAAAATTTGGTGTTAAAGGTGCGGCATATGCAACGGTTTTAGGACAGATACTCTCAGCTGTTTTGACATTTGCTTTTCATATGAAGCTAAATGTTGAATTTGACAAGAAGATAATATTTTGTAGACCTTCGGGCAGAATCATTAAGGAAATATATGCTATTGGTTTACCGGCAATTATTTCTCAAGCACTGCTTTCGGTTATGACCTGCGGTCTTAATATGGTTTTGGGTCAGATAAAAGAGGTCGGCGAAAATGCCGTAACCGTCTACGGTCTTTACTGCAAAATTCAACAGCTTGTAATATTCGCTTCAGTAGGTATGAGAGACGCAATAACCCCTATCGTTTCCTTTGCTCATGGCATGAAAAGCAAAAAGCGGATTAATGAAGGCATTAAATACGGTCTTATCTATACAACCGTTCTTATGGTTCTGGGGCTTGTTATTATCGAAGGTTTTGCAGAACCTCTCACAACCCTTTTCTCGCTTTCAAATGTTACCTATGACCTTTGCGTAAGCTGTATGAGAATAGTTTCAATTGGCTTTATATTTGCAGGCCTCAACATCGCCTTTCAGGGTATCTTTCAGGCAATTGAATGTGGAATTGAATCCCTTGTTATTTCGGCAGGCAGACAGGTTATATTCATAGTACCCGTGGCATGGATACTCGCAAGGTTTGTAACAGGTGCCGAAAACGCGAACATCATATGGTGGACTTTTCTCATAGGCGAAACCATAACCCTGATTCTTGGCATATTTATGTATAAGAGAGCGGCAAATAAAAAGATTAATTCAATTCAAACGGGAGGTAATTTTATATGAAGAAAATTATAACAATAGGTCGTGAATTCGGAAGTGGCGGAAGAACAATAGGCAAACTGACCGCCGAAAAGCTGGGCATAGCCTGTTATGACAGTGAGCTGCTTTTAAAAATAGCCGAAGAAAGCGGTTTGAGCGAAGAATTTGTTAGGGAAAAATCAGAAAACACATCTTATTCAAACCTTGTGGCAAGAGGTCTTTCGGGCTTGGGAAAACTCAGCTATACAAACACGTCAGACTATCTTTGGCAGATTCAGAAAAAGGTAATCTGCGGACTTGCGGAGAAAGAAAACTGTGTTATAATTGGCAGATGCGCCGACTATCTGCTCCGTGACAAGGCTGACTGTCTCAGAGTTTTTATATATGCCGACAAGAAAAAGAGAGCCGATAGAATTGTCAGCATCTACGGCGAAAAAAAAGAATCTCCCGAAAAGCGAATCAAAGACAAAGACAAAAACCGCAGCACCTTCTACTATCTTAACACCGACATGAAATGGGGCGACATACACAACTATCACATCTGCCTTGACAGTGGCGAGTTGGGCTTGGAAAAGTGTGCTGATATAATATCATCCATTTACAGCAAAAAATAAAATATTTTATACCCAAAAGGGCTGCTCACACTTTAAATCTGTTTCGCAGCCCTTTTTTCATTTGTCTTAATCTTTCCAAGATGTTGTTTGCCATAGTTTCCTCATTTTAGGCATAAAAAAGCACCTGCTTTCACAGATGCTAAATGATAAATGTTAAATTGCGTTGCCGTAGTATAAATAAAAAATTGCCCATAAATACTAATTTAAATTTTAGGAAGAAGCTAAGGTGTGTTAATGACCATTATGTTTTTCCTTTTTCTTATGCTGTTTCAGTTCAAACAAACGCTGTTCTTTTTCTTTCCTTTGTTTAAGGTTTATTTTTTTGCGTTCTGTCTTTAACTGTTCACGCTGAAATTTTAATGCCTGCTGAGATTTTGTTCCGATAGCTATATTAGACATCTGCTTTTTTATCTCACGCTGCATACGTTTTGGATTTATATGTTTTTCCGCCACAGCAACTTTAACAGTTGGACTAAACTGCAAATCATAATAGTGTTTTAATATGAAGTCATAAACCTCGTAATCTTTAGGTTCTGCTCCAAATATTACCTTCGCTGCAGAGAGCCTGCCATTCTCAATTATCTCAAATACACCAACCCAGAATGGTTCTTCAAAAAACACCGTCAATTTGCCGACTATTTTGTCCATAAATTTCCCTCCTTAAATTTAAAGAGCAAAGAATGGACAACCCGGAGGGGCAGGTTACTTACCCTACATAATGTAGGACGGCTGGGCTACCTACCAGCTCTAATGCAATTTAATATGCACATTGCGTTTTTATCTTTGCGTATATAATCAATCGTTCCTGTTTACATAAATAAGTATAACACAATTTAACCAAGAAGTCAAAATATATAACTCCTCCTTTTAGGCATGAAAAAAGCACCTGCTTTCACAGATGCTTTAAGATAGTGTAAATTTAGTTTTGATGCTCTATTATCCAATCAAGCAAGTTTTCATAATTCTTCTCACCCGAAGCAATCATTAAAAATATATTTGACAGCTCCTCTTGAGTATAAGTTAATTCAACATTATTAAAAAACAGAAATAAAAGCATCAGATGTGCTCCAATTCTTTTATTTCCGTCAATAAAAGGATGATTTTTAACCATTCCGTAACCAAGTCTGGCTGCTTTAGCTTGAATTGACGGGAATAAATCTCTATCATCAAAGGTTTGAAACGGCAACAACAGTGCTGACTCCAACAAAGCTTCATCTCTTAAACCAAACTCACCGCCCGTTTCCTGTACCAACTGTTTATAAAGCATTATCACTTGCCTTTTTGTAAATTTAATCATTTGGCAAGCACCTCATAAGCCTCTTTATTTTTCAAAATCAGCTTTTTTGAAGTTGTAAGCAGCTCGTCGTCTGAAATATTATTCTCAGCTTCAACCTGCTTATATTCCAGCACAATATATTTTGGTGCATTGTTTTTAAGAATAACAGCAGAGCCGTTTTTATCCACAATCCTTGCTACCTTGGAAAAATTTTGATTTGCTTCTGTCATAGAAACCATAGAATTTGTATCGATTAACATAAATAAACACCTCCAATTTATTAGTCTTTGTTTATAATTATAACACAATTCTAGGATAAATTCAACCTATATTTATATTTTTTAGAAAACTCTTTCTCTTAAAGCAAACAAAAGGGAACGAAGTGTTAATGTCAGCTCGTGATGGTCGGCTTCCTCTCCGTGTTCATAAAGGTAACCAATTGTAAAAAGCACAGCAACTCTGCTTAAAGGTGAGCTTAAAAACTCCTCCCCGCTAAGCCTTGAAACATCGGTGCAAAGCTGTACTGCCGTGTTATAAAAATGCAATTAGCAAGCATCTCAAAAAGGCAAATAAAGAGGCAATAGAAGCCTCAAAAAAATTAACTCAGTTGTAAAAGATAAGTTTAGTGATTGAAAGTGAAAAACTGTAAGATTAATGTTTCGGGATGAGGCAGGCTTTTGTCGCATAAATAAACCAAAATACTGTTGGTGCATAAAATAAACAAGACTATCAATACCTTGTCATCATATCATGGAATACCAATATACCTATGGAGCTGTGAAATCCTTAACCGGGGAAAGCTGCTTTCTTATAATGCCTGTATTTGTATGAATATATTTTTAAAGCATTTATCAGAAGCATATGCTAAGGACAAAATTGTATTAGCATATGATGGAGCAGCTTGGCATAAAGCTAAATCACCGGAGGTTTCATTAATATACATCTTTATTTTTACAACCATATACCCCTGAAATGAATCCAATAGAACAAATTTGGAAAGAAATCAGAAAACGTGGATTTAAAAATGAATTATTTCCGACTTTAGAAAAAGTTATTGACAGACTTTGTGATGTCATATGTTTAATCTCTGTCGAAACGATAAAAAGCATTACCGGCAGAGATTGGATTTTGTCTATTTTTTAAATGGATATTAGTATTAGCTTAAAGCTTTTGATGTTGATATTAGTCCTTTAACAGGACAATAATGTTGTAATAAATCATAATTTTTATATAATTATTCTTTAATTTTTGAATATAATGGATTATAAAAGCATTAATTTAAGGATAGGTGAGAAATTATGAAGGTATTTTTAGATCCCGGTCATGGAGGAAATAATCCCGGGGCAATCGGACCCAATGGCTTGAGAGAGGCTGATGTAAATCTTGATGTTGCTTTAAAAACAGGCAGAATTTTACAGTCAAATGGAATATCTGTCAGATATTCGAGAACAGACGACAGTAGTGTAAGTCTTGCTGAAAGGGCAAGACTTGCAAACGAATGGGGTGCAGATTATTTTGTAAGCATACATTGTAATTCTAATGTTAATCCTGTGTATACAGGCACAGAAACATTTTTTTACAGGACAGGAACAAGAGCAGAGAGCTTTGCAGAAACTGTTAATAATGCTCTTGTAGCTGAAATAGGCACAAAAAATTTAGGTATATATGCTGAAAATTTTGCAGTGTTAAGGCTTACAAATATGCCTGCAATTTTAGTTGAAATTGCTTTTTTAAGCAATCCGAGAGAGGCAGAGCAGCTTGCTTCTCCTGCATTCAGAGAGAAATGTGCAATTGGAATATCAAATGGTATACTTGAATTTATAAGCTGATATAAAAAGGAGCTGATGTTTTAAACATCGCTCCTTATATATTATAGCAATTCTGCCATTTCAAGCAGTAATGTTTTTGTATCTTCAAAACTAAGGCAAGGGTCTGTAATTGATTTGCCATAAACATGAGGTGTATCGGGACTGCATGCCTGATTTCCTCCTTCAATATAGCTTTCAATCATAACACCCTTAACAAGTTTTTCAAGTTCTTTGCTGCATCTTCTTGAATGAAGAATATCCTTTATAATTCTTGGCTGCTCATTATGATTTTTTTTAGAATTGGAATGATTTGCATCAACAATGACTGCGGGATAATCGTAATCTCCTTTTTTATAAAGCTCTGCTGCAAGCATTAAATCTTCATAGTGGTAGTTCTGAAGATGGACACCTCTTTTGTTTACAGAACCCCTCATAATTGCATGAGTATAAGGATTTCCGCTTGTCGTAACCTCATAGCCGTTATAAAGAAAATCGTGAGAATGTTGAGCAGCCTTTATAGAATTAAACATAACTGACAGATCACCGCTCATTGGATTTTTCATACCTACAGGACAGTTAATACCACTGGCAGTAAGTCTGTGCTGTTGGTTTTCAACACTTCTTGCACCAACTGCTATGTAAGATAATATATCTTCAACAAAAGGAAGATTTGAAGGATAAAGCATTTCGTCTGCAATTGCAAGACCTGTTTCTTTAATAACTCTTAAATACATTCTTCTTATTGCTAAAATACCCTCACACATATTAGGTGCTTTTGTTGGGTCAGGCTGGTGCATCATACCCTTGTAGCCCTCACCTGTAGTTCTTGGCTTGCCTGTGTAAACTCTCATTACAATAAAAATTTTATCTTTTATATTTTCTTTTATTTCAGCAAGTCTGTGAGCATAATCAACTACAGCATCTTCATCATCAGCAGAACAAGGCCCGACAATAACTGCAAATCTGTTGTCATTTCCGCTGAATATATCTCTGAGCTGTCTGTCATTTTCGTCTTTAATTGCCTTTAATTCCGGTGTCAGTGGTGTAAGACGCTGAACATCAGCTACAGTAAGCATTTTTCTTATAGGTTTAAAACTCATAATAACACTCCTTATATATTAATTGTGTCCCTAATTAATTATAATAGTAGCTTTTAGATAATTAGTCAAGGTCAATATTTATGAATTTGGAATAATTTTTACTTATTTTGTGAAAAATGAAATAAATAAATAAAAATTGTTCTCAAAAAATACACATTTACTATTGAAAATGACTAAAAAATTTGTTATAATAATTACAAAAATATACAAAAGCACAAATAAGTGCGAAAGGAGCGTTATAATTTATGGGAAGAAATGTTATAGTTGGTCAGTCAGGCGGACCTACTTCCGTTATTAATGCCAGTCTTGCAGGCGTGTTTAAAACAGCTAAGGAGCTTGGTGCAACTAAAATTTATGGTATGAGAAACGGTATTGAGGGTCTTTTAGAAGAAAGATATATTGATATGTCTGAATATCTCAAGAGTGATTTAGAGGTAGAAATTCTTAAAAGAACTCCATCTGCTTTTTTAGGCTCTTGCAGGTTTAAACTTCCAACTGTTGAAAAAAGCCCTGAAACTTATGATAATATTATTAAGGTTTTGAGAAAACTTGATATTCAGCACTTTTTCTATATTGGCGGTAATGACTCTATGGATACTATTAAGCAGTTAAGTGCTTATGCTAAAGAAAAAAATATCACTGACATTACTTTTATGGGTGTTCCAAAGACTATTGATAATGACCTTGCAGTTACTGACCACACTCCGGGTTATGGCTCTGCTGCTAAATACATTGGCACAACTTTAAAAGAAATTATAAGGGATGCTCTTGTTCAGCCTATTAATATCGTAACAATTGTTGAGATTATGGGCAGAAATGCAGGCTGGTTAGCTGCTGCTGCTGCTCTTGCTAAGGGCGAGGATTGTGAAGGCGTTGACCTTATTTATCTTCCTGAATTAGCATTTGACATTGATAAGTTCCTTGCAAAGATTGAAGAAATCGGCAAAACTAAGAAACAGATTGTTGTTGCTGTGTCTGAGGGTATTAAAGATAAGAACGGTACTTATATCTGTGAGGCTGCTGCTCAGGGCGAGCTTATGGTAGACAGCTTTGGTCATAAGGCATTAAGCGGTACTGCTACTGCTCTTGCAAGACTTGTTGGCAATAAGTTTGGCTGCAAAACAAGACCAATTGAATTTAGTACTATTCAGAGATGTGCAAGCCACATTGGTTCTTTAACAGACGTAAATGAAGCTTTTCTTATTGGCGGACAGGCTGTTAAGGCAGCTTTTGATGGTGAAACAGGCAAGGTTGGCATCTACAACAGAATTTCTAACAAGCCTTATCTTATGAACACAAGCATCTATGATGTAAATGCTATTGCTAATGTTGAAAAAACTGTACCAAAGGAATGGATTATTAATGATGGTACATACTTATCTCAGGAAGCTCTTGACTATATGTTACCATTAATTCAAGGTGAAGTATGGCCTTATATGGTAAATGGTCTTCCAAAGCATATTAAGCTTTAATCGAATGAGAGATAGACTTCCACCTCTATAGGTGGTGAGTAAAGCAAACTTTTAAATCGGTGAGAGTACAATCTCCCCATCATTGAACCGAAAGATTTATCGGACGACCGTCAGGTCGGCTTTTGCGAAGCAAAAGTTCTGAATTGAACCGAAAGATTTATCGGACGACCGTCAGGTCGGCTTTTGCGAAGCAAAAGTTCTGAATATTAAGCCGTCGGCGGAATTGCAGGCGTGTGTAAAGGAATATGTCAGCAAGGCTGACACACACGCCGCACAATAATGCCAAGGCATTATTGAATTTTATTTGCTTTAAATTTATGGGCTGTCGAAATTTTTCGGCAGCCTTATAATTTTAAATAGGAGATGTTTTAAATGACTAAAAAGATTTATCTTTTTATAAAAGAGGTAGTAGTGAGAATAATTGACAATGATTTATATACTCAGGCTAATGCAATGACTTACAGAATGATTCTTGCAATTTTTCCGCTGCTTATAATTATGATTGCATCTCTTGGCTTTTTTAATATTGATGTTACCAAGCCTTTAAATGAATTTTTAATGACAATGCCCGAGGAAATAAGTACTATAGTAAATAATGTAATATTTGAAGTATTTGAAACAAGACATATAAGCATCATTTCTACAAGTGCTGTTATTGCACTTTTTTCAGCATCATCAGGATTTATTTCTATGATTGACGGTATGAATACTGCTTTTGCACAGGAAAGAAAACTTAATTTTATAAGAACAAGACTTATGTGTATGGTTTTGGTGTTTGTGTTTGTTTTTATAATTCTTATAAGTCTTGGTTTACTTATATTCGGTGATATTATTTCAAACCTTCTTGTTGAGTTAAATCTGGGAGAATATATTCCCAGAGCATTAAATGCTGTTTTTTATCTTATTATAGGAATTTTTGTAGGTGTTATATTTATTGTTATTCTCCATAAAACCGCTATTAACAAAAGCATACCTGTAAAAATTATACTTCCGGGAGCATTTTTTACCGTTGGTGCATGGCTTATAGCTTCAGCAGTATTCAATTTTTATGTAAACAATTTCTACAGATATTCTATTGTATATGGCAGCATTGGTACGTTTTTTGTATTTGCACTGTGGATGAATATTCTTTCTTATGTCATATTAATTGGTTCACAGATTAATGCAGTATTATATGACAAGGATTTTATGATGAAATTGAGGGGATAATTATTCTATCCCTTTATTTAATATTAAAAGTGCTTTTTTAATATTTTCAGTGCTTATGCCTGAGTAACCTAAAATAACAGCAGGCTCATTATAGCTTTCTCCAAAATAATAATCAGAGCTTGGAGCAAAATATATGTCACATTTTTTTGCAATATCTATAAACTCTTTTTCACTGTGTTTTTTTAGTGCTAAAAGAATATGAAGTCCTACATTATCACCTTTAACCTCAACATAATTTTTCAGATTACTGTTATTTATAATATCATTAATTATATCGAGTCTTTCTTTATAAATAAGTTTCATTCTGTTTATATATCTTTCATAGTGACCTTTTTCCATAAATTTCGCAAGGGTATGCTGCTCAAAACAGGACACTGTATTAGAATAGAACTGAAAATATTTTTCGTATTTTTCAAGGAGGCTTTCAGGCAAAACCATATAGCTTATTCTAAGAGCCGGTGCAAGATTTTTTGTAAATGTATTAAGATATATAACTCTGCTGCCATTGTCAAGACTTTGAAGTGCTGAAATAGGCTTTCCTGTATATCTGAACTCGCTGTCATAATCATCTTCTATAATATAACAGTTGTTCTCGTTTGCCCATTGCAAAATCTGATGGCGCCTTTTTATAGGAGTTACAATTCCAAGAGGAAACTGATGTGATGGCGTAATATGCAGCACATCTATATTATTTAATTCTTCCGGGATAACTCCGTCTTTATCCAGGCTGATGTATTTAGGAGTTATATGGTTTGCATTTAAAATTTTTGGTATTTTAGGATAACCGGGATTTTCAACACCAAATTTTTTATCATTTCCCAAAAGCTGAATAATTATATTTATAAGATATTCCGAACCTGCACCTACAATAATCTGTCTTGGTGAAGCATTTATATTTCTGAATTCTTTAAGAAATACGGAAATTTCATATCTAAGCTCATAAATCCCCTTTGGCTCGCTTTTATTCAAAAGACTTTTATCCTTATCTCTTAAAACCTCTCTTAAAAGCTTTGACCATGTTGAAAAGGGAAAATGCTCTGTATCAACTGAGTTTGTTTTAAATTCATATTTATAGCTTATTGTTTTGTTTTCATAAATATCAGGTGAGAATTTGCTGTTTTTTATATTAACATAGCTGCTGTCTATATTTGTGGCATAATAGCCTTTTCTGGGCAAAGAATATATATATCCCTCGGCAAGAAGCTGCTCATAGGCATTTTCAACAGTTATAATACTGATTTCCAGATGATTTGCAAGCTTTCTTTTTGACGGCAGCATTTCATCAGGAGCAATTTCTCCGTTGCTTATATCCCTTTTAATATTGTTGTAAAGCTGTTCATACAGAGGTATTTTAGAGTTTGAGTTTAAAATATATGTTAGCATATTATCTGACCTTATCATATTTTCTAAAACTGATACTTTATTTAATACCAGTTCTGTGTATAATTATATCATAATTTATATAAAATACAACAATATTTTGTAAAGGAGATTTATTATGTCATCAAGATACCAGTTAAACAAAGAATTAGCCCAAATGTTAAAGGGCGGTGTAATTATGGACGTCACTACACCGGAGCAGGCAAGAATTGCAGAAGAAGCAGGTGCCTGTGCGGTTATGGCCCTTGAAAGAATACCTGCCGATATTAGAGCTGCAGGTGGTGTTTCAAGAATGAGTGACCCTAAAATGATTAAGGGTATACAGGAAGCTGTTTCTATTCCTGTAATGGCTAAGTGCAGAATTGGGCATTTTGCAGAGGCTCAAATTCTTCAGGCAATTGAAATTGACTATATTGATGAAAGTGAAGTTTTATCACCTGCTGATGACAGATACCATATAGATAAGACTAAATTTGATGTTCCTTTTGTATGCGGTGCAAAGGATTTAGGCGAGGCTTTAAGAAGAATTGCCGAAGGTGCATCTATGATAAGAACAAAGGGTGAGCCGGGCACAGGTGATGTTGTTCAGGCAGTAAGACATATGAGAATGATGCAAAGTGAAATAAGAAGGGTTGCAAATTTAAGTGAAGATGAGCTTTTTGACAATGCAAAGCTTCTGGGTGTGCCTTATGAATTATTAAAGTATGTTCATGAAAATGGCAGGCTTCCTGTTGTAAATTTTGCTGCCGGCGGTGTTGCAACTCCTGCTGATGCTTCTCTTATGATGCAGTTAGGTGCAGAGGGTGTATTTGTAGGTTCAGGTATATTTAAGTCAGGCAATCCTGCAAAGAGAGCCAATGCTATTGTAAAGGCTGTTGCTAACTATACTGATGCTAAGCTTATTGCAGAGCTTTCTGAAGATTTAGGCGAAGCTATGGTTGGTATTAATGAAGATGAGATTGAGTTATTAATGGCTGAAAGAGGTAAGTAATATGCGTGTGGGTGTGCTTGCAGTGCAGGGTGCATTTATTGAGCATGAACATATGCTTTCACGTCTTGGAGTTGAAAGCTTTGAATTAAGACAGAAAAAAGATTTGTCAAATGATTATGATGCCTTAATTCTTCCCGGCGGTGAAAGCACTGTTATGGGTAAATTAACCCGAGAGCTTGATATGTATGATACACTGGTTGACAATATAAAAAATGGTATGCCTGTTTTCGGCACTTGTGCAGGTCTTTTGCTTTTAGCTGAAAAGATAGACAATGACAACAGATGCCATTTTGCAACAATGAATATTACAGCAAAAAGAAATGCTTATGGCAGACAGCTTGGAAGCTTTAGCACTGAGGGCGATTTTAAAGGTATAGGAAATGTGCCAATGAGATTTATAAGAGCACCTTATATAGAAAGGGTAAGTGATAATGTAGATGTTCTTTCAGAGGTTGAAGGCAAAATTGTTGCAGCAAGACAGGATAATCAGCTTGTTACTGCTTTTCATCCCGAACTTTCGGACAATTTAGAAATTCATAAGTATTTTGTTAATATGATTAAATAATAGGACCTTCAGTAACTATATCATTATAAATTAATAAGTAAAAAATATATACTTTTTGTGAAAATATGCTGCAATTTTTAAACATTAAAATTTATATTTTTAAATGTTGACAGTTTTTTGCTTTTGTTATAAGATATAGCTATAAACTTTAGGAGGTTAGGTAATGTACGATTTAGAAAATGTAAAAATAGTTGATTCTGACGTAGCTGCTGCCATAGAAGCTGAGCTTACAAGACAAAGACAAAATATAGAGCTTATTGCTTCAGAAAACTTTGTTTCAAAGGCGGTTATGGCGGCTATGGGTTCTCCTCTTACAAATAAATATGCAGAGGGTTATCCGGGAAAGAGATATTATGGCGGATGCGATAAGGTAGATATAGTTGAAGAGCTTGCAAGAAAAAGAGCTTGTAAGCTTTTTGGTGCCGACCATGCAAATGTTCAGCCTCATTCAGGTGCTCAGGCTAATATGGCAGTATTTTTTGCAGTATTAAAGCCCGGTGATACAGTTATGGGTATGAATCTTGCTCATGGTGGTCATTTGACTCATGGTTCACCTGTAAATATGAGTGGCAAGCAATATAATATTATTCCTTATGGTGTTAAGGAAGAAACGGGCACTATTGATTATGATGAAGTAAGAAGATTAGCTTTAGAGCATAAGCCAAAGTTAATTGTAGCAGGTGCTTCCGCTTATTCAAGAGTTATTGATTTTAAGTTCTTTAGTGATGTGGCTAAAGAGGTCGGAGCATATCTTATGGTTGATATGGCTCATATTGCAGGTCTTGTTGCAGCAGGATTACATCCAAGTCCTGTTCCTTATGCTGATTTTGTAACAACTACCACTCATAAGACTTTAAGAGGCCCAAGAGGCGGTCTTATTCTCTGTAAGGAAGAATACGCTAAGCTTATTGACAAAGCTATTTTCCCGGGTATTCAGGGCGGTCCTCTTATGCACGTTATTGCTGCTAAGGCTGTTTGTTTTGCAGAAGCATTAAATCCTGAATTTAAGGATTATGCTAAGCAGGTTGTCGCTAATGCAAAGGTATTAAGTGACAGATTGGTTAAAAACGGCTTTAACATTGTATCAGGCGGCACAGACAATCACTTAATGCTTGTTGATTTAAGACCTATGAATATTACAGGCAAAGAACTTGAACATAGACTTGATGAGGTAAGAATTACCTGCAACAAGAATGCTATACCATTTGACCCTGAAAAGCCGGGTATTGCAAGCGGTATCAGACTTGGTACTCCTGCTGTTACTACAAGAGGTATGGTTGAAGAAGATATGGTTGAAATTGCAGATATTATTGCTATGGTTGCTAAGGACTTTGACGGCAATAAGGATGAAGCTCTTGAAAGAGTTGCAAAATTAACTGAAAAATATCCATTATATTAATATACTAATATAAATTTGACTGCTGCATTTTTGCGGCAGTCTGTTTTTTTAAGAGGTTTTTATGAGCTTTAAAATATTAATCGACAAATTAATACAGTCATTATACCCATCAAAATGTTTATATTGTAACAAAATGCTTAATATAAATTCAGATAATAAATGGTTTTGCAATTCCTGCATTGATAAATTTGAAATTATAGACGGCAAATTTGATAAATGTGAAAAATGCGGAAGAATTATTGAGCATAAAGGTAACTGTGCTATGTGCAATAATAATGCGTTTTATGACAATGGATATGTTCTTTTTGAATATGCCGGGAATATTAGAGATTGTATTATAAGATATAAGTTTAACAATAAAAAGTCATATTCTGAATATTTTGCAGATGTTATGGCTGAATATATTAAGTTGAAAACCGACGGTAAATATGAAAGTATTTATGATTACATAACCTGTGTGCCTCTTTATAAAAGTAAAGAAAGAATAAGAGGATATAACCAGACAGAGCTTATAGCAAAAAAGCTTTCAAAAAGCCTGAATATTCCATATGTCAGGGCTGTTAAAAAAATAAGAAATACAAAGCAGCAAAGCACGCTTTCCGAAAAAGAAAGAGAAATTAATATAAAAAATGCTTTTAAATGCTGTTATAATATTAAGGATAGAAAAATACTTATAGTTGATGATATTTTGACTACAGGACACACTATTAATGAATGTTCAAGAATACTTAAAAAGGCAGGAGCAGACAGAGTGGATTTTGCTGCTATAGCCTGTGTAAATAAATTGAATAGATAATATGGATCAGGTTGAAATTATAAATTTAACCAAGAAAGGAAGTTTCCGCTTCTATATGGGGCAGCAACACTTATGAAGTACACAGCTTTAGCTGAATACAAATATCCTTGACTATAATTATAAAAAAAAGTGTAAATGCTAAAATTATTTAGTATCTACACTTTTTTTATTTAAGGAGGATTAATAATGATTTACGGATATGTAAGGGTTTCAACAAGAGAACAAAATGAAGACAGACAGATGATTTCTATGGAAAATTACGGTATTAATAAAAATAGAATTTTTATAGATAAACAAAGCGGAAAGGATTTTAACAGGAAAAATTATAAAAGGTTAATAAAAAAATTAAAACAAAATGATGTTCTTGTCATAAAAAGCATAGACAGACTCGGAAGAAATTATAATGAAATTATTGAACAGTGGAGAATACTTACAAAAATTAAAAATGTTGATATTGTGGTGCTGGATATGCCTATACTCGATACTACAAAAAATAAGGATTTGTTGGGTACTCTTATAAGCGATTTGGTTTTGCAGTTATTATCTTATGTTGCTGAAAATGAAAGAATTAATATAAGACAAAGACAGGCAGAGGGCATTGCAGCGGCAAAGGCAAAAGGTGTCAAATTCGGCAGACCAAAACGGTATAATCCTGAAAGCTATATTGAAATATACGAAAAATTCAAAAGAAAGGAAATAACACAAAAAGAAGCAATGCAGCTTATTGGAGCTTGCCAGACAACATACTATAGAATAATAAAAGAATTGAAAAAATATGATAAAAATTGTTACTAAGGTATACTTTTGTGCAGGTGTTTTTATATGGTGAAATTTGTTGTTTTTTTATTGACAATTGTACAAAAAAATGCTAAGATATTTATGTAAATTTATGAAATTATACTATTGTTAAAAAAGTATACTTTAGTAGTAAAAAGCAGTTGTTTGTATGGTGTAAAACTGAGCTGCATTTGATAAAATTAATGTAATTGCGGAAAATTTCAACAATGATTTAGAAATAAAAATTAATATTTTAAGGAGTGATAAGATGAAATTAAAAAAATTTGCAGGCTTTGGCTTAACATTGGTTATGATAATGTCAAGCATGAATTTAACATTTGCAGGGGAGCTAAGTGTTGATGATGAAGTTGTTGTAAATGATGAGGTTGTAAGCGGTGAGAGCTTGACTGTTGAAATTACAGAACCAACAGGAGAAGATTCAGTACAGATTTTAAACTATGCTGATACTGAAGAAATAACATATGCCAATAAGGATTTTGTTACTGAATTCAATTTTATAAATGCTGTTACTGATATGCCAATTGTTCAAGAGACGGGATTTATATCTGATATCTCAAATGTTTCAGAAAGTGCTATTGTCATTACAAGTGCTGAAGAATTAGCAAACATAAAATCAGGAAACTATATTTTAGGATGTGATATTGATTTAAGCACATATAATAATGGCGAATGGGAAACTATTTTTATTGATAATGACTTGGAATTAGATGGACAAGGGTATACGATTTTTAATCTATATCAGCCTAATGTTGATAATGCTTATAGTGGATTAATTTGTTCTAATTATACAAAAAACACATTACACATTAAAAATCTAAATTTACAAATTAGAGAAATAAATTCACAGGCATATTCAGGGGGAATTGTTTCTAGGGCAGGCACAGCAATCATCCAAAACTGTAGTATTTCAGGAGAAATAAATTCAGGAACATATGCAGGTGGTTTTGTTGGTTATGCAGAAAACATAAATATAGAAGATAGTTGTTCAAATGTAGAAATTAATAATAATGGTTCTAACAGTACATACAGTGGAGGATTAGTTGGTTATGCAGGAAATATTTATATAAATAAAAGCTGTTCAACATCAATTATAACAACTATAACGGTAGGAACTGGAGGTATGGCAACAAATGCATCAGGAGGATTAATTGGATATGCTAGTGGTGGCATTTTTGGCGAAGGTAGCAGGAATATAAGTAATTCATATTTTAGTGGCAGTATTAGTGCTATAGGAAGTCAAAATGTATATGTAGGAGGCATTTGTGGCTATATTAATGGTCAAATAATTAATACTGCGTCTTTTGGAAGTATAGTTGGAACTAGCCATGGGGCTAATCGCTTTGGGGAGGTAGGTGGAATAGTAGGTAGGCTTTCAGGTTATGACAATGAGATTAATAATAGTTATGTTAATGCATATGTTGAATCAAAAGGGAATTCTGAAAGTGCTGGCGGAATAGTTGGATATACAGCAGATGTTTTAGTCATAAATTCATATAGTGAAGGAAATGTAAAATCCAGTACAGCAGCTGGCGGATTAATTGGATATTTAATGAGTGGTAGCGGAGATCATCAATACAGAATAGTTAATTCGCATTCTTTAGCAAATATAGAAGGTTCATGCGTTGGTGGTCTTATAGGAAACAATTATAGCTATGATGCACCTGAGGGAAGTTTAAGAACAATCATAGAAGATTGTTATTCTTTAGGCAGACTAACTGGAATATATACATCAAGCCATATCGGAGGTATTGTTGGTAGTTGTAGGAATAGCGTTATAATAGTTTTAGGGGGCAGCATTAGTTTTAAAAATGCTAACTCTGCTGTTGGTAATGGACAGATTGAATATGTTGGAAATATATCGGTAGTTGGTTCCGATAATTCAAGATTTGAATTGCCATCAACAAAGACTTACAGCGTAGGTACTGAAACAGGTTTAACTGATTGTCTTATAGCAACTCTAACACCTCATACAAATGACTGGAGTGACATTGTATGGACAAGCAGCAATACTGACGTTGCTGAAATTGTTTCACCCAGATTAGGCATAAGCGGAGTTACTTCTGACTGCTTATTCTGTGATTTGAATTGCAAGTCTGTGGGCACAAGTGTTATAACCGTTACAAATTCAAAGGGAGCAAGCGCAAGCTGTCTTGTGGTTGTTAATGAAGGAAACTCAACAACTGCAACAAATTCTCCTACATACGGTGTGAGCAGTAAGCCTGCTTCCAATTCGGGTAAAACCGTAGAGGAACAGCTTAAATCTGCAATTGATGAATATGAGACTGCTCTGTATGTGTATGAACAAAACCTTGTAAAGGCAATGGAAAATAAACAGGTTAGCGAGGTTTCAGACGACGATATTTATCAATCTATGAAAACAAGAATTGCCGGCATGGTATCTGTACCTGCGGCTGCTCAGGAGGCTTGTTATCACGCTATATATGAAACAATAAAGGATATGTCTTTCTCTAAAACAGCTTTTGATAAAATAGATATGAGTAAAGATGAAATAACTGTTTCAACTTCGGTAATAAAGCAGATTACAAAAGCTTTTGCTTCCGAGGAACGAGAGTATGATTATGGCATGTACAAAATCAAAGTAAATGTTATTGGCTTTAACGGCGCAAATTTTGGTATGCTTACTTATACGCAAAAGAATAAGGTTTCAACGCCTGTTACTGTTGGATTTACTACTAATGCAACAGAAATGGCACAGATAATGTCTGACTACCTCAACCAGATTAATCAGATGGAAGTCAACGCATTAAATGAAGCTCTTAATGCGACAATTGACTATTTTGTGCAGAGCGTGGGCATTGATAAATATATAAAATCAAAATTTACCAAAATAATTGATAAATATGCACCGCAGCTAAATAATTTGGGACTTGGCGAAGTGGTGTCATTTGTAAGCGATTGCAAAAATGTATGCAAGCAGGTAGACAAGATAAGCAAAACAGATATGAGCGATTATGCGTCTGTCTATGATGAAATAAAGGCGTTAACAAATTTAAGTACAAGTGAAACAAGCAAGATTTCTACAACTATAACAAAAAAGGCTTACAGCAATTTAAGAAATTGCAGAGCCAAACTGATAAATGCGGCTACAAATTACATTGCAGATACTCCCGAACCAAGCCTATGGGATAAAATAACATCTTTGAAATGTCCTGTTGATGTTATTGTCTATGATGAAAACGGCACAGAAATCGGTTCAATAATAGGTGACGAAATTACTTGTAATTCAAGTGATATTATGCTTAAAAAGACAGGAGATATTAAGGAGATTTATACTTCAAACGGAATAGAGGTCAGCTTTAAAATTATTGCAACGGATTATGGCTTACTTAATATTACCGTTGAGGATTATATTGACAATACTGTTGTAGGCAGACAGAATTTTTATAATATTCCCCTTGATATAGATGATGAGTTTATTACATCAGCCATATCTTCTGAGATTGAAAATATGACTGTTTATACAGCAGATGGCGACAGAATTGATGATGAATATATAGTTTCATCAAGCGAAGCAGGGGTTAATATTTCAGTGGCTGCGTCTGAAAACGGAACTGTCTATAATGCGGGCGAATATGTAAAAGGTGACGGTGTAAACTTAAAGGCTGTTCCGAATGATGGTTATAAATTTGCAGGCTGGTATAATGATGATACTTTGCTGAGTACAAATTTATTCTATAATTTTACTGCAACAGAGGATATTAGTTTAACTGCTAAATTTGTAGAGGACAATTCAGATGCTGAGGATATTTTAATAGGTGACATAACAGGTGACGGTACTGTGGACAGAACCGACCTTTTAAGGCTAAATAAATATTTTGCAGGAATAGATGTTGATATAAATACTGAGGCTACTGATGTTACAGGCGACGGAAACATTAACAGGAGCGACTTGCTCAGATTAAATAAATTCTTTGCAGGTCAGGATTAATGTAAAAATAAATTAAATAACGAGGTGTTTAAAATGAAAAAATTAGTGCTATTATTAATTTTTAGTTTAATTATGTCAAGTGTTAATATATATGCTGATGACTGCGGTTGGAGTTTTGAAGCCGATGGTTGGACTATAACCAACGAAGGAATTATAGAAGGTTTAGAGTTGAATTCAGCGAAAGAAAATGAAACAGTTGAAATAACAGACTATATAAAATATCAAGAAGCAAAAGTGATTATACCAAGTAAGATAGGAACAATAGATGTGTGTGGACTAGGGCATAATTGGACAGGTATTTTAGACGGGATAGAGATTTATATTCCAAACAGCATTACGTATATTTCGGATATTGAAACATATAGTGATAAAAATAATTTATATTGTTTTGAAAAAGGTTCTTATGCAGAACAATTTTTTAAAGATTCAGGATTAAGAACTAAATATGTTGATTCTGTAAAAAATATAAATTTAGAAGATAGTACAAACAGATTGGAAAATTTAATACAAGATTATGAAAAAAACAAGTCTATTTATGATGAAAAATTTGAAACCGTTGAATTAGATATAAAAAATGAATTTAAAAATATTATTCAAAAATATAATAGTGGAAGATATTTTTTATATGATGCTAATGGGGAGGGTATTCCTGAGTTATTTATATATAATATTGATGAATATGGCAATATTTTGACAGATAATGCTGAGATGATAAAAAAAGATGAAAATAATAAAGAATATTTGTTCTTAAGAGAAATTAATTACTATGGTAATCGTATTAAAGAAGATGGTTCTAAAGAGGGTGCTATAATATCATTAAGTATGTTTGGTAACAGAGGATATATGTATAATGGAAAAGAATATGATGAATTTAAGGGTGGTAATTATAGTTTCTATACTATTAATTGCAATGGTACAGAAAATCTTATATTATTTAGTGCAGATTCTGAGCATAATTCTAAAACTGAAAATGAAGGAGATTATTCTGTACTAAACAAAAATAATAGTGTGTATTTATTTAGTAATGATTATAATGATTATCAAAATAGTATTAACTATATATCTATAAGTCAAAGTCTGATTGATAAATTTATTGATGGCAAAAGGATATATGTAAATTTAGCAGGAAAATATAATGAAAATATTGATGTGTTTAAAAAATTGGAATCAGAAATAAAAAAGAATCCTGTAACTACTTATTCCGTAAAGGATATGACAGGTTTGAATAATTGGGATTTCAGTAATTTAAAAATTAATAAATTAAATCAAAAACAAGAAAGTATTAGCGATGAAATGACAACGAGTGATATTACTGTTATTTTGAATGAACAAAAATTGGCGTTTTCTCAACCGCCTGTTATAGAGAATGGCACAACTCTTGTGCCTATGAGAGCCATATTTGAAGCAATGGGAGCTTCTGTTGAGTGGAATGGAGAAACAAAGTCAATTACAGCCGTGAAAGATGATACCACAATAAATTTAACATTAAATGAAACAATGGCAAAGGTAAACAATAATGAAATTACTCTGGCTGTTCCCGCAAAGCTTATAAACGGCAATACTATGGTTCCTTTAAGATTTATAAGCGAGAGCTTGGGAGCAGAGGTTAATTGGGACGGAGAAAGCAGGACGGTGACTATTAATGAATAAACTAAATATGAAAGGAAAGATTTTATTATGATGCTTAAAAAAATAATAACAATATATATTTGTGCAATATCTGTATTATTATGTACTTCATTGGTGAAAGCAGCAGAACTTAAAGTTGAGCTTGATAATGAAACAAAACAAGAATATATCAATGTTTTGTCAAAAAAGTCCAGCAAAGTTGAAGACAGAAAAGCATACTATACATTAGTGTATGTAAAAAATAATCAACCGCTTCTTGCAATAGCAACTCAGTATGGGAATGGATATACAATGGAAGTATATATACCTGAAAATCCGCAAATTGATATAGGAAGCAGGACTCCGGGAACATTCCTTGAAAGTTCGGGTTCAAGTAAATTTAAAGATTTTTATTTAAGTGATGATTTAATATTTACCTATAAATGTGTTGGTTTAGATGACGATGGTAGCTTTGAATCATATACAAATGAAGATTATTTTGATTTGAAATCTGATATAAAGTATTTTTCTTATTGGAAAATGAATGCTAAGGGTACTGTGAGATATCAAAAATTTGATGGAACAAGCATTACCGGTACAGATATAAGTGAAAATGAGTTTAATGAGGCTGTAAAAAAAATTACAACTCATGAGTTACCGAAATCAGAATTAAGCAATTATAAATTATTAGATGGCTTTACAATTAATAATGTTAATCAAACTTTAATTGGTAAAGAAACTGTATATAGTAGTACAGAAAAAAATGTCTATGATAATTATATTAAGGTTATCTTAAACGGTAATAGAATTGGTTTTAATCAGCAGCCTGTAATTGAAAATGGTGTCACACTTGTTCCAATGAGAACAATCTTTGAAGAATTAGGAATGAAGGTTGTATGGGAAGCAGATACAAAAACCATTACTGCATCTGATATACACGGGCAAACAGATATTATTTTAGTGGTAAACAGCAATATCGCAGATGTCAATGGCAAAGAGACAGAATTGGATGTTGCTCCTAAAATTATTAATGGAACTACTATGGTTCCTTTAAGATTTATAAGCGAGAGCTTGGGAGCAGAGGTTAATTGGGACGGAGAAAGCAGGACGGTATCTATCAGCAAATAAGATTTTTTGCAATTTGAGGAGATGATGTTATTGAAAATTAAAAAGACTATAGGGATTGCCTTAGCTGTTTTATCGGTACTCCCTATACAAAGCACCTGTAGAGGAGATGAGTTTGACGACTTTTGGAATTTATTTTATAACGAGTTTTATCAAAATTCGGCATATGACAATTCAGAATATCTTACGCCGGTAATAACATCACCTAAATCTTATGATACAATTCTATCTTCCGATGAAGTAACAATTACTTGGAAATACACAGGCAGTGATAATTGTATTGTATCTGTGCAGGATGAAACGGGGTATATTTCCGAAATACCGGCGGAAAACGGAAATAAAGCAAGGATAATGCCAAATAAGCTGGCTAAAGGCTATTCCTATACAATAACCGTAAAGGCAGGAAATGCTGTTTCTGAGCCTTTTATATTAAAAATTGCCGACGCAAAGCAAGAAATTGTGGAAATTATTTCAAGAACAAAGGTTGAAAAGGCAGAAGAACGAATTTCAAAAGAAACAATTATCCCCGACGGTGCATTTGAAAACAAAGAAAGTGCAGATAAGTATGTAAAAACCATAAGCGTAAAGGTATGGGACTTAAACGCAAATAACCAAAAGGTTACAAAAACAATAGCAATAACGGTTAATGCTCAGTTGGCGGATACTGTAACAAAGATTTTTGATGAAATATATCAAAATCAGCTTCATTTTCCAATTAAGTCCGCAAGCTGTTACAGTTACAGAACAACGGCGAGCGGAGGCAGATTGTCTGAACATGCTTACGGAACCGCAATAGATATTAATCCCAATGAAAATTACTGTGTTTATTCCGAAGGAAATATTGTTGGCAGCCTGTACGAACCCTATCAAAATCCATATTCGGTAGTGCCTGAAATAATAAACATATTTAGGAAATATAACTTTCATTGGGGCGGTTCTTTTGGGGATTATATGCACTTTTCATATTTTGCAACATAATTTTGCAAAATTTATGATATTGAATTATAAAGCAAGGAGGTTTTTTAATGAGCTTAAAAAAATTTGTAGGACTTGGATTATCATTTATTTTGGTGATTTCAAGCTTAAATTTAACATTTGCAGGGGAGCCAAGTGTTGATGATGAAGCCGGTGTTGTAAATGATGAGGTTGTAAGCGGTGAGGCGGTTGTATCAGATGATGAAATTACATCAAATGAGGTTGCTGCTACAGAGGTTTTGAGTGCATATTCGGCAAGCAGTACTGATGTTGCTTACTCAGATACTGTTGTGGGCGGATGTATTTATTTTAATGAAAGTACGGGTGAAATAACCGATTGTGATATATCTGTTACAAGTGCCGTTATCCCAAGCAAAATTAACGGTGTAAGCGTTACAAGAATTGGTTATGAAGCCTTTTATAATTGCAGCAGCTTAACAAGCATAACAATACCCG
>CAZZLN010000017.1:2535-6080 GCA_964654945.1 uncultured Lachnospiraceae bacterium | reverse complement strand
AGTGACAAGTATCGGTTCTTATGCCTTTTATAATTGCAGCAGCTTAACAAGCATAGACATATATAGTGGTGTAACAAGTATAGGCAGTGATGCGTTTAATTGTTGTAGCGGCTTAAAAAGCATAGACATACCAAGCAGTGTAACAAATATAGGTTATGGTGAGTTTTGGAATTGCAACAGCTTAACAAGCATAAATGTTGAAGAAAGTAACAGCAATTACAAATCCTTAGATGGCGTTTTGTTTAATAAAGATATGTCAGAGCTTATTTGTTATCCCGGCGGAAAAGCTGAAGCTGTATATACAATACCAAGCAGTGTAACAAGCATAGGTATTTATGCATTTAATAATTGTAGCGGCTTAACAAGCATAGAAATACCGAGCAGTGTAATGAGTATAGGCAGTGATGCGTTTTATAATTGCAGCAGCTTAACAAGCATAAAAATACCAAGCAGTGTGGCAAGTATTGCTGATGGTGCGTTTAATGGTTGTGAAAGCTTGAGCGATGTATATTACGCAGGCAGTGAAGAAGAATGGAACAGTATCTCAATTGACTATAATAATGATTACTTGTTAAATAATAATGATTGCTTATTATTTGCCACAATTCATTATAACAGCATTTATAATTCTGAAATAAGAAATAATTAGTATCCCAGGACATACGTTGCTGAGGGATGTATATATTGGAATCCTTATGACAGAGACAGCAACGGCAGACAATATTGCAGTTGGTACAGCAGCTATTATTACCCAAGAGAAAGACAAGGCTGTTTAAGCTATAAGAATTAGGTTATGGGTGGTAGTATAATGGACAATGGTATATTCGATAATTTTTATTCTTTATGCTTTGTGGGCATATTATTCAGGTTGGAAGTGGATTTCAGAAAGATTTGATTTTCTTGAAAAGGAAGGTGTTCAGTATAGGATTATAAAAGCGGTTTTGGGATTTTGTGTTGGTTATGTGATTGGTGCATTTTCTTTACTTTATGTGATTTTAAAGTTAATTTTTCGCTGGTAAGTTAAAAGTTATTTATTTAAGAAAGGAATGGTTTTTATGAAAAAGATTAAATCATTATTAGTATTATTGGTTGTTATGTGTTTGTTGTCCGCATGCGGTTCATCTGCATCATCGTTGGTGGGTGAATGGGAGGCTGTTGACTATAGTTCAGATATATGGGTAAGTTCTTTCCCCGGTGAAATCCGCATAATGAATGACGGAGATATTAGCTTAGACAGTGTTGCAGGTACATATACAATAGATGGAAACACTATAAATATAACCGCATCATGGGAGGCATTGTCTTATGACTTTAGTGTTAGTGGTGATACATTGACTTTAAGTAATAACAAAAAATCTGTAGAGTATAAAAAGGTACAGTAGAGGTGAAATTAAATATATACTATGTCAAATTACTGTATGAAAGAAAATGCAATAATATTTTAAAAAATTAATTTATTAAGAAAGGATGTTATTTATGTATAAATTTATTGCTATCGTTATTATTATATTGGTATTTACTACAGGTGCAGTATGTACTGCATATACAAAAGAAACAGATTTTATTGATGCTATTAATAATGCATTAAATATTAATTCAAATGATGATACCTTATCAGGATCTTCTGTAGAAACGGAAGATAATGTTGATGATAATGATATTCTTGAAAATTTTTATAATAATATGCCAAAAGCAGAATTTAAAAATCAAGAATATGGATGGGTAGATGAATGTATCGCCGAACGCCCTGACTTTATTGACGGAGTAATTGGAGGTAAGGTTAAGGATTTTGATAGTGATGGTGTCAATGAATTGTTAGTAGTTAGTATTTTAAATACAGATAATGAATATGAGGGCATTTATGATTACACTACCGTAAGATTAAATATGTATGAATTATCAGATAACAATATACAGCTTGCTGACAGTACAGAAGATTTTGTTGTAATTAACAGCGGAACCGATGCTGGTGGATTGGAATGCTTTATGAAAGATAATTACATTGTCCTTGAATGTGCAATACAGAATAATACTTTTGCTGATGGAGCAAACAATATTGTAAACATTTATTCATATGAAAATAGCAGATTTGAAACAGTTTATAGCTTTAATTTATCCGGCTCATCAATAATGACAGAGGATAAAGCGGATACAAAACAAAATCTTATAAACTTGGGCTTTGCCAAAACAGCAGAATATTTCAATGATGAAATAGTATCACCTTATTTTATAGGTTATGATTACGAAACAAATAATTGGGGTTTTGATTATTGTTTTAATATTGCAAAAATTGAAAATGCAATAGATCCAATAACTGAATTATTAGTTATTAATAATTTAAATGATGTTATTGCATCAGCCAATAACATTGATGATTGGAATGAATTTTTAATTACAAATTGCGTTATGAAAATTGAGTTTAAAAATTTTTTCGATATTAAATAAAAATTAAACTACAAAAGAAGGTGATTACTTGAAATATATACATAAATGCTTTAAAAGGATAATGTCAATTTTGATAGTAAATATTATTTTACTATCAAATTTAAATATAGTCGTTGAAGCTGCCGATTCTAAAATTGAAAGTGCCTTACAATGGGCAATAAATATTGCTAATGATAATTCTCATGGATATAGCCAACACCAAAGATATGGCAATCCGGATTATGATTGTTCTTCTTTAGTAGCTGGTGCTCTTAAAAGTGTAGGTTTTAATGTTACTTGGTTTGCAACAGCAAATATGGGTGCTCAATTAGTTAACATAGGGTTTAATCGTTATAGTTTTACTAGTTTATCTAATTGTCAGCGTGGTGACATATTGTGGAGAAGCGGACATACAGAAATGTATTTAGGAGATGGGAAAAGCGTTGGTGCTCATATGGGATATTATGATATATATGATGATGCTTATCCGGGGGATCAAACAGGTAATGAGATTAGTGTAGCTAACTGTGGTTCAAATTGGACATATTATTATAGATATGGTAGTAGCGGCAACAATCCTATAGGCTATTTAGATAGCGTAACAGGTGGACCTGGTTATATAGCAGTAAGTGGCTGGGCATTTGATCAAGACAGTACATCGACTGCTTTGTCTGTACATGTATATATAGGCGGACCGGCAGGTTCAGGTGAAGGACATATTATTACAGCAAATACTACAAGAACAGATGTAAACAATGTTTATGGCTGTGGAAACAATCACGGCTTTGAAGCAACTATACCTACGGATAAAACAGGAAGTCAGGCTGTATATGTATATGCTATTAATGTGGGCAGCGGAAACGATAATACTTTATTAGAAAATTCACCTAAAACGGCAACTATATCAAAAAAGCTTGTACATACAGTAGCTTATAATGCAAATGGCGGAACAGGTGCACCTACTTCGCAAACTAAAACATCAGGAGTACAACTGAATTTAAGCACTACAAAACCAACCAGATATTGTTATAATTTTGTAAAATGGAATACAAAGGCTAACGGTACAGGTACTTCTTATGCTCCGGGTGCAAATTATACACCGGATCAGGATGGTGGAACAG
>CAZZLN010000017.1:0-2435 GCA_964654945.1 uncultured Lachnospiraceae bacterium | reverse complement strand
CTTATAATGCAAATGGCGGAACAGGTGCACCTGCTTCACAAACAAAAACAGCAGACGTACAACTGAATTTAAGCACTACAAAACCAACCAGATATTGTTACAATTTTGTGAAATGGAATACAAAGGCTAACGGTACGGGTACTTCTTATGCTCCGGGTGCAAATTATACACCGGATCAGGATGGTGGAACAGTTACACTTTATGCAATATGGACTCCTTATAAGCACACAGTAGCTTATAATGCAAATGGCGGAACAGGTGCACCTGCTTCACAAACAAAAACAGCAGATGTACAACTGAATTTAAGTACTATAAAACCAACAAGAACAGGCTATACTTTTGTCAAATGGAATACAAAAGCTGATGGCTCAGGTACGTCATACAATCCGGGGGCGAATTATACACCGGATCAAAACGGAGGTACAGTTACACTTTATGCTATTTGGACAGCTAATACATATACAGTTTCATACAATGCAAACGGCGGTTCGGGTGCTCCAAGCAGTCAAACAAAGACGTATGGCAAAAGTCTTACTTTAAGCTCAACTAAGCCAACAAGGACAGGTTACACCTTTGTAAAGTGGAACACAAAGGCTGACGGTTCAGGTACATCTTATTCAGCAGGTGGTACATATACAGCCAACAGCGGAGCAACTTTATATGCAATTTGGACAGCTAATACATATACAGTTACATACAATGCAAATGGTGGCTCAGGTGCACCAAGCAGTCAGACCAAGACGTATGGCAAAAGTCTTACTTTAAGCTCAACTAAGCCAACAAGGACAGGTTACACCTTTGTAAAGTGGAACACAAAGGCTGACGGTTCAGGCACTTCTTATTCGGCAGGGGGTACATATACAGCCAACAGCGATGTAGTACTATATGCTATATGGTCAACAAGCAATACATATACAATTACATACAACAGCAATGGAGGCACGGGAACTCCGCCAACACAAATAGTTGTAGCTGATACTACAGGTAATTTTAGTGCAAAACTGAGCAGTATAAAGCCTACCAGAACAGGTTACACTTTTGTAAATTGGAATACAAAAGCAGATGGTACAGGAACATCTTATAGTCCCGGTGATTCATATGTAATCAAAAACAGTGGTAATATTACATTATATGCTATATGGACGGCTGATGATAAATTAGCACTAAATATTGGAGGTGGTTCAGGCATTGCAGGCGGTTATGTTGATATACCAGTGAAAATCAGTAATAATAGCGGAATTGCAACATATACAATAGCAATTACTTATGATAACAGTATAATGTATCCTGTATCTTATACAAAAAGTAATGGTTTTAGTGATATGATTTCAACATTAGATTCAGGTTCTGATATGTCTCAACTTAAAGAAGTTAAATTTGTATGGGATAGCTTGAGTAATATTAGCGGTGACTATAGCCTGTTTACAGTTAAATTTAAAATAATGGATAATGTTAAAAGTGGTAATTATTCCATTGGATTAAATCAAAATACAACAATTTTTGCCAATAGCAGTTTAAATGATGTTTTATATTCAGTTATTTTAAATAATATTGTAATTGGCAGTATTTTAAAAGGTGATGTAAATAAAGACGGTATAGTCAACGGCAAAGATGTTGTACTTTTAAGACAATATGTTGCAGGTTTTCCATCTGCAACACTTACATCTGAACAAATTGACACAGGTGATGTTACAGGTGACGGACTTGCAAATGGCAAGGATATTGTTAAAATAAGACAATATATAGCTGGTTTTCCGGGAATAACATTATAATTAAGAAAAGAGGCAATGAAATATGAATTTAAAAAAAATAATAGCAATATTAATATCAATATGTTTAATATCAGGCAGTGTTTTGTTTGTAAATGCACAAACAAGCCTTGTGGTAAAATTGAGCAATGCAGAAGTAGCAAGCGGTGAAGAATTTGAAATTGATTTGTCTTTGGAAAACAATCCAGGCATTGCAGGTGTTACTTTATCTTTTGACTTTGATAATACTGTCATTAAACCTATATCATTTGAAAATAAGAGCAGTTTTACAGCTCTCACTACAGTTGATTCTAAAGATATAGACCTTGACAGTTTAAATTCGATTAATGTTACTTATGACTCTATGAATGACATTAATACAAATGGGGTTATTGGTACATTTAGATTTAAAGCTGTTGATAATATTGATACAACTGTAACTGCTATTACGTGGACATCAAATTATTTACAGGCTTCTGTTTGGAATGAAAATTTAGATGATGTTGCTTATACCACAGTTAGCGGAGAAGTGACTGTAAGTGGTAATAAATCTATAGATAGCAGCAGTACAACTGTAAGTACAACAACTAAATCTACAGAAACTACAACCGAATCTACAACAATTACTACAACAGAAACAACCACAGAAGCAACTACTAAAGTTACAACAGAAGCAACTACTAAAGC
>CAZZLN010000016.1:0-31763 GCA_964654945.1 uncultured Lachnospiraceae bacterium | reverse complement strand
GCTCCGATTGTATAAAATCTTTTTCCTTTGATATAACCTCTAACGCTCTGTAAATTTGATGAAGCTCAAAGTTTGGCTGTTCAATATATTTTTTGGAAAGCTCAAAGGTTGCAGCTTTTGAAGCAGGAAATAAAATTCTGCTGTAAATCAGTCTTGAAAGTATTGAATTAAGGTCATAATCAAACTTGTATTTCTTTGTTATTTCCCTGCATATTTTCCCCAATCCAAGCTTATTATAAATTTGCTGTAAGAAAAGATAGCCACCGTTAAAAAGATATTGCTTATCCATTTCAAGTTGTTCTATAGGACTGTATGCTACGTTTATTTTTCTTTTTTTCTCTTTTTCCAACTTATTCAATTCTTTTACATAGTTTTTTGCCCATTCATAAGGATCCTGACCGTTAAGTTTTTCCTTTAATTCAGCCTCTGTGCCAAGTTTTTCAACAATGACAGTTTTTTCTTTTTTACCAATGTATTCTGTTTTTATAACATAAAAGGATGCTGCGTTTTTTGATTTTGATACATTTAATCTCATATTAATCACCTCATACCTTTTATTATAGCACATAACGCAAAGCAACGCAAGTCTTTTTTAAAAAATTTGACAAAAAAATAAAGCCTTTATGCGGCTTTTAAGTGTTTTTTTGGCTTTACAAGTGTCAAACTCCCGAGCTTAAATTTACTCATGCCTATTCCTCCTTTGCTTGTAAATATTTTTGTGTTATCTAAAGTTACGTATATATTGTAATTTAATTCCCCTAATATTACAATATATTTCATAAAATATTCATAAAATATTCATAAACCTAAAAATATTGGTATTTACAAGCTTAATTTTTGTTGCAATTATCATACAACAACAAGTATCTTTATTGGCAGCAAAAAAATTTAAAAAAAATTAAAAATCACTTGCATTTTACACTAAAATATGTTATAGTTCCTTGTATGGTGCACAAATGTACACAGAAGGAGAACAAAAAATGAAAAATTCTTCTGATTATTACGTTGTCAGCAAAAAGGTATTGCCTGAAGTATTTTTAAAGGTGGTTAAGGTTAAGGAGCTGCTTGAAAACAACAGTAAAATATCTGTTCAAAAGGCCTGTAAAGCCGCAGGCGTAAGCAGAAGCGCCTATTATAAATACAAGGACTATATTTCTCCTCTTGGCGGCAGTCATGGAAAAACTGCTATAATAGCCTTTAATCTTAGAGATGAGGCAGGTCTTTTATCAAATGTTTTAAATATTATGGCTAAAGAAGGAGCTAATATACTGACCATTAATCAGACAATTCCGATAAATAGTATGGCAAACGTAACTATAAGCTTGGAAACCGGCGGTCTGCTGCTGGATATACACAAATTAGCAGAGAAAATAAAAAATATTGAGGGTGTTATTTCCCTCAAAATTATTGCGAGGGAGTGAAACAAATGGCAGCTATAGCAGTTTTAGGCTATGGTACAGTAGGCTCAGGCGTTGTGGAGGTAATCAATACAAACAGAATAAGTATTGAAGCTAAGGCAGGACAGCCTATTGACATTAAATATGTACTTGATTTAAGGGATTTTCCAAATGACCCTGTTCAAAAAATTATTACTCATAATTATGACGATATTTTAAATGACCCTGCAGTTGAGGTTGTAGTTGAGGTTATGGGAGGTACAAACCCTGCCTATACATTCGTAAAGAATGCACTTTTAAAGGGCAAAAGTGTTTGTACATCAAATAAGGAGCTTGTTGCTGCTCATGGCGGAGAGCTTATGAGAATTGCAAAGGAAAACAATGTAAACTTCCTTTATGAAGCCAGTGTAGGCGGAGGTATCCCTATCATAAGACCAATTGGCAGAAGTATTACTTCTGATAAAATAGAAGAAATAACCGGTATATTAAACGGTACTACTAACTATATGCTTACAAAAATGAGTCGTGACGGACTTGAATACAATGATGTGTTAAGTGATGCACAGTCAAAGGGCTATGCAGAAAAAAATCCCGATGCTGATGTTGAGGGTTATGACGCCTGCAGAAAGATAGCTATTTTAGCATCTCTTGCTACAGAAAAGGCAGTTGATTTTAACGATATATATACAGAGGGCATCACTCATATTTCTAAAATTGATATGGACTATGTTAAGACAATGGGCTGCTCAATAAAGCTTCTTGCTGCTGCAAAATTTAATGGAAACAAAGTATGGGCAAGAGTTGCTCCTGCAATTATAGGCAGCAATAATCCTTTATCAACAGTAAATGATGTATTTAATGCAATATTATTAAAGGGCAATATGCTTGGTGATGTTATGTTCTATGGCAAGGGTGCAGGAAAGCTTCCGACTGCTTCAGCAGTAGTAAGTGATATAGTTGACGCTATTAAGCACAAAAATGTAAATCTTGGCATAGGCTGGTCAGAAATTAAGCAGGAGCTTATGTCTATTGAAGAAGTCGAAGTAAAGAAATTTGTCAGAGTTGAATATAATGATAAGGCTAAGGCTATTGAAGATGTTAAATCAGTATTCAATACTGAAGAAATTATGGAATTTTTCGGACTTGAAAATGAATTTGCTTTTGTGACAGAAAAAGCAAAAGAGGGTGAAATAAACAATAAACTTGAGCAATTATTAAACTGTTCGGGAATTATCGGTATCCTCAACACAATAAGAATTGAAGGCTAGGAGGCAATTTATATATGTTAATTGTAAAGAAGTTTGGAGGCTCATCAGTTGCCAATGCAGAAAGAATTAAGCACGTTGCCAAAACTATTACCGACAGCTACAAAAAAGGCAATCAGGTAGTTGTTGTATTATCTGCACAGGGTGATACTACAGATGAGCTTATTGAAAAGGCTGCGGAAATAAATCCAAACGCCAGCAAGAGAGAAATGGATATGCTCCTTGCAACAGGTGAGCAGCAGTCAGTTGCGTTAATGGCTATGGCTATTGAAGCCTTAGACTGCCCTGTTATTTCATTAAACGCATTTCAGTGCAATATTATTTCAACTTCAAATTATTCAAATGCAAGAATAAAGGATATTTCAACAGACAGAATTAACAATGAGCTTGCAAGAAAAAATATTGTAATTATAACAGGTTTTCAAGGTATAAACAGACATCTTGATGTAACTACTCTTGGCAGAGGCGGCTCTGATACATCAGCAGTTGCCCTTGCAGCAAAGCTTGGTGCTGATGTTTGTGAAATATATACTGATGTTGACGGTGTTTATACCTGTGACCCAAGAATTGTTAAAACAGCCAGAAAGCTTGATGAAATTACTTATGATGAAATGCTTGAGCTTGCAAGCTTAGGCGCAAAGGTTCTTCACAATCGTTCTGTAGAGCTTGCAAAGAAATATAATGTAAATCTTGTAGTACGTTCAAGTATGACAGATGCTGAAGGTACAGTGGTTAAGGAGGAAACTAAATTGGAAAGAATGTTAGTAAACGGTGTTGCCGTAGATAAAGATGTAGCAAGAATTGCTCTTGTGGACTTAAAAGACCAGCCCGGTACAGCATTTAAAATCTTCTCACTATTAAGCAAGAAGAAAATAAGTGTTGACCTTATTATTCAGTCAATAGGACGTGAAACAAGCAAGGATATTTCATTTACGGTTTCAAGAGGCGACCTTGAAGAAACCCTTGAAATTTTAAATGAAAACAAAGACAGACTTGGATTTGGTGATATAAGCTATAATGAAAATGTAGCTAAGGTGTCTGTAGTCGGTGCCGGTATGGCTACTAACCCGGGTGTTGCATCTATGCTTTTTGAGGCTACCTATGATGCGGGAATTAATGTTAAGATGATTTCAACCTCTGAAATTAAAATATCCATTCTTGTTGCAGAAAAAGATGCAGACAGAGCTGCTGTTGCCATACATGATAAATTTATGAATGAAAGCATTGCTCACAGATAATTTATACATAAAAAGGGACATCACTCTGTCCCTTTTTTATTTATCTTTTAATATTAATAAAATTATAAACCATAGCTGCCATTTCCGCTCTTGTTATAGGTTTATCTCCATTAAACTTTCCATTATCTCCCTTTACAATATCATATGCCTTGCATATGGCAACATTTGCAATATTTTCATCATTTACATCTTCAAAGGGTTTTACAAATTCTGCCTTTTCGGCAAGGGTTTTAAGATTTAGCTTATCTACAATAATATTTGCCAAATCATATTTTGTAACATTTTTATCAGGATTTTCCGCATATTCGTTATATTTTTCTCTTAATGAAGCATCCCATTGTTTAAATTTAGCTACATCTGTATGAGCAAAAAACTGAATAACATCCTTTCCCGTTACAATTTTATTTCCTTCAAATTTATTACTGTCAAATTGATAGCCATAGCCTATTAATGTGTTTGCTATTTCTCCATACCAAGTATTCTCAACATCGGTGTAAGATGAAAAGTCATTTGAAATTTTTTGTCCGTAATAGGTGACAACCTTTTGCGTAGCGGCATCAATGCTGAAGGTACCGTTAAAGCTATAATAAAGCTCATATTTTTTATCCTTATTATTATAGTAATAAAAAGGCTCAAAGCTATAAACCTCTGTTGCTAAATCAAATATTTCATCATTTGTAAGCTCTCTTGAAAATTCTTCATATTCTAAATTACTTTTTCTGTAATTGACAGATTTTACATTGTAATTTTCATCAAATCCCAGCACAACATAATTTGAACTGTCATTAACGCCATTGTGCTTATCATAAAAAGAGTAATAATAATAATTACTGTCATTATATGTGTGTTTGTTTGTTTTAATATCATTTGGAACATCGGCAGCAGGATATATACCCTTTACATAATTTTCAATATTTTTAAGACCTGACAGAATGTTGTTTTTATCATCATTATAGTAAAATTCCGTAAAGCTTTTATCAGGTGTGATTGTGCCTCCAAAGTACATATCTTTAACATTGTCATTGTTGGTAAATCTTAAATTATAGCCATCATTATTGTCATTTTTAAAATACTCGCATCTTAAATTATCGGCACTTATATTAATCTTAAATTTATCTGCAATTAATTTTGCCGCTTCTTCAGGCTTTACGGCATTTTCAAGATTATCTATTTCCTTTTTTTCTGTGTCAGTAAGTGAAAATTTCCCAACAGAGCCGTTATCGGCATCTTCTGTTACAGCCATTTCGTTTACGGCAGCACCGGAAGCTGAAGATGCTGCATTTTCATCATCTTCATCTTCGCCCCTAAGCTTTCCTGTATAAGCATTTACATAAGTGTTTTTAAATCTGTATAAAGGCTTTAAAATAACTTTATTGTCCTCATATAAACCATCTTCTCTTACAATTTCATAGGTAAGGGTTAAATTGTCATTATCAAAAAGGGCTTTTTTGACAGCTTCAACTGACACAGGCTTTTCAGAAGATATATACTTATTTCTATGTAAAAATTCGGATCTGTAGTTTAATACTGTTCCGTCTATAAGGCTTACTTCCACTTTGGCAGATTCATTTTTAACTTTATAGCCGTCAATATAAATATCGTATACATATCCTATATAAGTTAAATTTCTTTCAACATTATCATTATTTATTTTGTAATATTTATAGCAGTCGCCGCTGACCTTTTTTAAAAACTCATCTGCAACAGACTGTGCCTGTGTAATATCAAGGGTTGTTTCGTGGCTATTTTCATCATAATTTCTGAAATAGCTTGTGATGTTTAAATCCTTATCGGCAGTTATTGTCAAAATATCTCTTACATTTTCATTGCTCCAACTAAATTCATAATATTCACCGTCTGACAAAACATTATAGCTGAAATTATCATACTCGGGAATATCAATTATTAATTTTATTCCTTCAAGAATTTCTGTGTAACCGGTGTCATCAGCATATACAAAATTAAATGCCGAAAAAGCTATTACAGCCGATAGAATAATGCTTGCTAATTTTTTCATAAAAATTCCCTCCTCCGATTTTTAAAAGCTTATAATTTCAAGATGTTCAATTAAAATTTTAAGTCCGAGAAGCACAAGAATTGTACCCCCTGCAAACTCTGCCTTTGATTTATATTTTACACCAAAAATATGACCTATTCCAACACCTGCTGCCGAAAAAACAAACGTTGTAACACCTATAAACGAAACAGCATAAACAATATTTACATTTAAAAATGCAAATGTTATGCCCACTGCAAGGGCATCAATACTTGTTGCAACTGCCATAAGGAACATAGTTTTAATATCAACAGAGGCATCGGCTTTTTCTTCCTCTTTGCTAAGGCTTTCCTTAATCATATTTCCGCCTATAATTCCAAGAAGAATAAATGCAATCCAATGGTCAACGGCAGTTATGTACTCCCTGAAATTAACACCAAGCAGATAGCCTAAAAGAGGCATTAAAGCCTGAAATCCGCCAAACCATAAACCTATAATTATTGAATTTTTAATTGACAGCCTGCTCATAGCAAGCCCCTTACAGACTGCAACTGCAAAGGCGTCCATTGAAAGTCCCGCAGCAAGAATAAACAACTCTAATATTGTCATAAATTATTAACCCTCCTGTAGCAAAAAAGACTTGCATAATAAATATATGCAAGTTTTTTTAAAGCTTACCCAAAATCTTATATCCTATAACCTTGAGCATAAAAAGGGGAAGCTGCATCATTCTGCCTATTCTGCTAGGCTGTTTTATAAGTCTGTAAAACCATTCAAGTCCATGTTTTACAAAAAATTCAGGTGCTCTTTTAACATTGCCGCTCCAGCCGTCAAAGCTTCCTCCTACACCCACTGCCACTTTAATATCAAGGTCATTTAAGTGATTGTATATCCATTTTTCCTGTTTCGGAAAACCTATGCCAACAAGAAGCAAATCGGGCTTTTTTTCATTTATTTCGGCTATAATTTCATTTTCTCTTTTTTCATCAAAATAGCCATTGGCTGTGCCTACAATTTTTAATCCCTTAAATCTCTGCTCAACAGCTTCCTTTGCCTTATCTGCAATTTCCGGTGCAGAGCCAAAGAAATATGCAGTCTTTCCCTTATCTTTCATTTTGTCAAATACCCCAAGAAGCATATCATAGCCGGCAACCCTGTATTTAATGGGATTTTTTGTAAGCTTTGAAGCATAGACAATACCTATGCCGTCAGGCACATTCATTGAGCTTTTGTTTAATATTTTCATAAATTCGTCATTTTTTCGTGCTTCCATAACCATTTCGGGATTAGGAGTAAATACCATATATTTGCCGTCTGAATTCATATATGAAAACAGAGTATCAACTGCTTCACCGGGAGTTATGTTTGCAAAGGGAACACCTAAAATATTACATACTTTCATAAAAGACTCCTTTATTTTATAGAGTAATCTCCTTTAATCAAGAACCATGCAGACTCTGTAACCTTAATGCCTCTGCCGTCAGCTCTCGGAACTATCATAAGATGGTTTAAAGAAGCAGCCTTGCCGTTTGTAAGGTTTCCCCCTGTAGTTGCATCTGTGATTCCGTCTGCACCGCTTATAACAACAGTACCCTTGCCTGACCTTAAAATAATCTCTGTGCCCTCACCGCCTACAACTGTCTGACCGACACTTGCATAAACAGGTGTGTAGCTGCCTGCTGATGAACTATTATCTACAACTTCAGTTGCAGAGCCTGTGTTAATCATTGAAATTACCTGATTGATTTTATCATCAACATAGCTTTTTGACACAAGAGGGTCTGATTCCGAACCTGCTGATGCAGCATAAACAGTTGCCCCTATAACCACCATTGTTGCGATTAAAATTTCTAAACCTATTAATAATTTTTTCTTCATAACAAATCTCCTTTTAAACAACATTAATGTTTTTTTCTAAGTTTATCAAGCTGAGCTGAAAGAATAACATCATTTCTATGAGCCTTATCCTTCATAATATCAGCTTTTTCTTTAAGTCTTTTTTTATAGCCTGCCATATTATTAAAAATATCAGCTACAATATCAGTGACCTTTTGTGAGCTTAACCTCTCACTTCTTATATCTCCACCTTCAGGCATATCAAGCTCCTGAAGATAATACTCAACCTTTGGGTCATATATAATGCCAACCATAGGCACATTTTTAACTGCCGAAAATATAAGTGTATGAAGTCTCATACTTACCATAACATCAAAAACACCTGCTATGCCAAGAATTTGAGATGGTGTGTATCTGTTTTTAAAAATATAGCTTTTTTCATTCATTTTAGCTCTTACTCTCTCTGACACACTAATATCTCTTGGATATTCCATAGGAAGAAATACAATGTTTTTTCCTGTTTTTGCTATATCATCACAGCTTTTTGCAAGAGCTGAAATATAATCTTCTTCACCATAAAGAGCTTTCTGCCATGAACGGACAGACACTCCGACAGTAGGTTTATCAAGAGGAATATCCTCATTTTCAAAAAGCTTTCGAGCTTCATAATCACTTATTGAAGCAAGATTAAATGCAGGGTCGGCAGTAACCTCCATATTAGGTTTTTTTACACCTATTTTTATAAGGTCTGCTTCTGAAAGCTTTTCTCTTAAAGTAATTGCATCTACTTTATTTACAACCATTTTAACAAGCTTTCTGTTAAGCCTGCCTGTTATGGGTCCTATGCCGTTTGCATAGAGCATAACTTTTTTTCCGAAAATCTTTGCTGTTCTTATAATTGCAAGATAATAAAGAAGCGAACGTGTGCTTGTGCCGTTTTGAAGAAGTGTGCCTCCTCCGCTTAACATAATATCACAATGTCTGATAGCAGAAAGCACTCCAAAAACTCTGAACCTCTGTACGGAGTTTATACCATATTCAGTTTTTGTAAACTCAGGCTTGTTGCTAAGAGCAGTTATCTGAACATCATCAGCCATTGCTCTTATATTTGTGGTCATTGCCTGCAAAATAGCTTCATCACCACAATTTCCAAAGCCATGATAGCCTGCTATCAACAGATTAATCATAGTTATCCCTCATTTTTTACAGGGTTATTAGTATACCATATACCCATTATTACTGCCACGAATACCCAAAATAGGCTTGTCATCATAGGCACTTCAAATACATTTTCAACAAAATTGTGAGTAATCACACCGCAAAGACCTGCCATAATTCCTATAGACAGTTCTTTATCAAGCTTACCTACGGAGGTTTTAATAGCTCTGTAGGAATTTATAACAACACAGTACATTAGAATTATAAAGGCTGCTAAACCAAAAATTCCGCTTTCTACTGCCGTTTTCAAAAAATAGTTATCCATATAGAAAGTATCTATATATTCCGTATCAATCAAAAATGTTGCTTCGTGGTTCATAGCAACTGCACCGCCAAAGCTTCCAAGCCCTACACCAAACACAGGATAAAACTCAAGTATTCTAAAACCGGTAAGCCATCTTACAAGTCTGCCTCCTCTTAATGAGGACTCAATATATTCAGGACTAAGCATATAGCCTATTCTGTTTCCTACACTTGGCACAAGAAAAATAACAAGAATACCAAATACTACACAAGGAATAAGAAGTCTTTTATCCTTTAATAATACATAAATCAGCACTGCAACCGCAAAGCCAATCCATGCACCTCTTGAGAAAGTAAACACAAGGCTTGCAGTCATAGCAAGAGCAAGAATACCGAATATAATTTTGCCCTTTTTATTATCAGATGAAAACACAAGAGCTGCTGCCATAGGTGTTGAAAGAGTAAGCATTGATGCAAAAATATTAGGACTGGTAAGAATTGAATAAACTCTTGTTCTTACTCCCGCTTCATTCTGGTCAACCCAGCCGGCAGGCATTTCAACACCAATAATATACTGATAGACACCATGAAGTGCCATAACTCCGGCTATAATCACAAATACACACACAACTATTCTTGCTGATTTAACATCTTTAACAAGCTGAATAGCAACAAAGTAGAAAAGCATATACTGTACAATAGCTCTGAAACCCTCAAGAGCAATTGAAAAATCAGAGGAATTTACAAAAAGCACAACAAGCATTGCAGATATAAACATAATAATTGGCAAATCCATAGGAGAGGTTTTGAAATTATCCTCTTTTCTGCAGGTTATCCACTTGTAAATCCACAACAACACAAGACAGCATAAAAAGGCTTCGTCCCATATGCTTGCAAAAGCTTCTGCAAAATTTCTAAAAATATAATCAATAACACCATAGCCTGTCAGCACACATAATGCCGCAGTATAATCAGAAAGCACTATTGCAGCACCTGCCGCAAATGCAATTATGCCAAGAGCCACAATAGGTGAGCCTCCCCATAAAAATCCCAGTGCAAGACCAATTAAGGCTATAATAACAACTTTTTTGTTACTCAAAAAATCACCAACCCCGCAGCTAAAAATCAGACTACCTGATTGCTGCAATAAATCCTCTGATAAGTTTAACAACAATACTGTCCTTACCATAAACACCAACAAGAACAGTCATAAAACCAATAGCAAATATCAGCCAGCTGAGCACCATTGTCATAACATCTACACTTTTAAATACAATTGCCGCTGCCATTACACCAATAGGCATACTTATAAGCAAAACACCAACACAATAGCATTTGTCCGTTAAAGACATTTTTCCACTGTTTATGCAGCCATTTACAACTCTGCTGCCAAAAATACATTTTTTTATTATACTATATATAAAGCCAAATATTTTGTCGAATATTTTTGCAAAAAACATAATTATTCCGAAAACAAGGCTGTATCTGAACCATGGCTTTTTATTAGCATAGGAAGAAAGCACCGAATAAAAGCAGCTTTGTTTAAAACAATTTGAAACACCCTTTAAAAATCTTTTTAAAACACTGTTATTATAAGAATTTAAAAATATATTACAAATTTTAACGCAAAAAGAAACAACAAGGCTTCCGGTCAAAAATTCAGGCATAAAAACACCAACCTTTTATTCATCTTTAAATTCAATGCCTCTTACCTTACAGTTAGCCTCAAACTGCTGAGTTTTTAAAATATAAGTATAGTTTACTCTTACCTCCTGATTGCCTACTTTTAAAACAACTGAAGACGGGTCGATTTTTTCTTTAACAACAACAGTAATATCCTTCCACATAGGATGCTCACTGTAAACTGCCTTACCCTCATCATCAACACCGATATATGCAGCAGGTGTCTGCTCTACAGAAACAATTTCACCATCTGTAATTTCGTTGTTTGCTATAAGCTTGTCCCCAACCTTTAATGTATCGGCAGATTCGGGAACAACAGTTGAGCCATATAATGTTACATAACAATATTTTTCTCCCTCACCCTCAGCAGGTGCATTAACCTTTGGAGAAACAGCCCTATAGCCTACTGCAGCAACTATTGCCGCAATAATCACAATAACTATAAGGTCAACTATATTTATTAAACCAAAAATCTTACCCTTTTCGTTAATAAGCTTCATATTTTGTAATCTCCTTTAATATAACTATTTTCTCTCTTTAATTATTTTTTCGTATATATCAATATGAGTTTTAGCCATCTGCTCAACTGAAAACAGATTGCTTGCCCTTTCATAAAAGGCTTCACCCATAGTTTTGTTTAAAACCATATCGTTACAAAGTCTTTTTATTCTGTCTGCAAGCATATCAACATCACCTGATGTAACAAGAAAACCGCTTCTGCTGTCCTCAATCATTTCAGGTATGCCTCCTACTGCCGTAGCAACAGTAGCCTTTTTCATTCTTGCACCCTCTAAAAGAGAATAAGGAAAGCTTTCAGAATAAGATGTCAGAGTGTTCACATCAATAGCTCTGTAAAAGCTGTTCATAATAATAGAATCTGTTATCTGACCTGCCATAAACACTCTTTTTTCAAGATTGTTTTCATCAACATAAGCCTTGCACTTATCCCACATTTCACCATCACCAAGCACAATGAAGTCTATGTCCTCACATTCCCTGCTGATTTTGTTGGCTGCCTGTAAAAAAACATCAACGCCCTTTACGGCAAACAATCTTGCAGCTATGCCTACATATTTCTTTTCGGCATCATAAGGAATTTTAAGTCTTTCAAAAAACTCTGCCTTATTAAGACAAGGAAGAATTTGATTAAAATCAAGACCATTATATATTACACTTAGTCTTTCTTCTTTAAATCCTCTTGATATAAGCATATCCTTAAAAGCCTTTGTTACAGTTAATATATGCTTAAATCTTCTGAGAGCAAGGGAGTTAATAGGTGCATAAATCATCTGCTTACGCCAATTATCCTTAAAATCGAGCTTATAATCACTGTGTAATGTGGTTATAACAGGCACCTTTATTTTTCCTTTTATAATAAGATAAATATAGTTTGCTCTTGCACCATGACAGTGTATAATATCGGCATTGGAGCTGTTCATATAATTTAGTATTCTTTTTGTAACCGCTAAATCATATCTCTTAGCCTGAGGAATAACTTTAACAGGTATTCCAAGCTGTCTTGCCTCCTCTGTAAATATACCCTCCATAATACAAAGAAGCTCTACATCAATATTCAGTTTTCTTAAATTGTCAAGAAGTGTCAGCACATGGGTTTTGGCACCTCCGCTGTCACCGCCGCTTATAAAATGGAGAATTTTCATTTTACTCATACAACCTTTTTTAATAATATTACAATCTGTCAAATATTTCAGCAAGCTTTTGTGTCAGCTTCTTTCTTTCAAAGCCCTCAATAACATTTCTGTCCGGCTCAAAATCAAGAGTGCTGCTGCACCACTTGTCATAATAAATTTTAATATTTTGCTTAATTTGTTCAACATTATCAGTATTTGCAACAATTCCTATTTTGCTTTCATTAACAAGGTCTGCCGCTGCACCTTCGGGCAAAATGGCAAGGACAGGTCTGTTAGTGTTCATATATTCAAAAATTTTTCCTGTATAAAAAGCATTTGCCCCTCTGCCGCTTCCCTCTATAAGCACAAGAACATCTGCATCAATCTGATGCTTTATACATACATTATGAGGCACATAGCCTACAATTTCAAACTGATTTGTAAGAGAAAAGCTGTCAATCTGAGCCTGAAGCTTATCCTTATGATAATTTCCTATTAATTTAACAAGAATTTTATCACCGTCAATTTTTCCCTCATCTTTAAGCTCCTTTAAGGCTCTGAAAAACGTATCGGGCTTTCTTCTTCCGTATAATGCACCTGTATAAACCATAGTGAGCTTTTTATTATTTGGCTTATTTTCACAGTCCATATCCTTAAAATCCTCAGCATCATAGCCATTTGGAATAACAAAAAAATTATCACCCTTTAAATTATGATTGTTTACAAAATTTTCTCTCATAACGGGAGTATTTGTAATAAGCATATCAGCAGTGTTGAGAACTTCACTTTCCATATTTTTTTCTGTTTTTGTTCTTCTTTTGCCATAAGGATTATCAAGGGTATAGGGATTGTTTGTCCATTCATCTCTAAAATCAACTACCCACTTAATATGAGGCATTTTCTTTTTTATATAAAGTCCTAAAAGATGGTCGCTGTAAGGAGCAGATGTTGTGTATATAAGGTCAATATCCTCATTTTTAATAACATCAAGTACCTTTTTCTTTGAAAATTCCATCCAAAATCTTGCAGTATCGGGAATAACAAATTTTCCAAGCACCTTTCCCGGTATTCTTAAAATACCCTTTAATTCGGGAAGCTCATAGGGCTTTGTCCTATATATTTTAACACCCTTTGGAACATCATTTAAAAGAGTTTCATCTTTAAGAGCCATATTGCCTATTTTTCTTGTAAACACAACAGGCTCATATCCAAAGCTTCTTAAATGCTTAACAAATTTTACACTTCTCTGCACTCCCGAACCGCCCATAGGAGGAAACTGATTTGCAATAATTAATACTTTTCTCATATCCTTAGAATTTTTATATTATTAAAAATTCCCTTACCTTCCTTTACTGACTTTGTTTAACCGGCTTTACCGACTTTATTTAAAATTAATTTAACTTCGTTTTTAATTTCACCTGATATATAAAGCAGCAATCCATAAACTATAATACCACAGATTATACAAGCTGCCAAATTAATTTTATTATACTCTAAAATTGACTTTAATGCAAGAATAACTAAATACATTATTAAACCTGAGAATATAATTCTGAAATAAACAATAAATTTAACATTCCAGCCAAGATACTTTCTTGTGCCAAGTTTTGCAAGAATAAAATAAACCAAAAATCCTATAAATGTAGTTATTGCAGCCACATAATAATTTTTTGTAATATTAATTATAACAATATTAAGTGCAACATTTACTATGCCGCCAATAAGTGAACGCAGAAAAATTGCCTTTGTATCAGCATTTAGCTCCCAATGCTTTATTGAATATTCCGTAAGTCCCAAAAACATCATACCAAGAGCTACCCAAAACATAACCGAATTTCCGAAAAAGCCTAAAACCTGATGTTCAACGTACCTGCTCTCAAAAAGAGCAGATGCAAGAATATCGTTTACGGCTGCAACACCAAAAACCGCAGGCACTGCAACAAGAAGATAAAATCTTACTGCATCTCCTATAAGCTTTTTAGTCTGATTTTTGTCCCCCTCTGACCAAGCTCTTAATATGGTAGGATAGCACCCGCGCATAACAGAAGCATTTAAAAGAGTAAATGCAGTTGCTATAAGAGAATAGTTAGTCTGATAGATGCCTGCTGCACCTGCACCTATAATAATTGTTACAATATAAATATCGGATTTATTTAAAACAGAGGTTGCAAGCTGATTGCCCATAAGAGGCATACCGTAATCCTTTAATTCCTTTAAAATTTCTCTGCTTGCATTTTTAAAATTAAGATATTTATAAATTTTAAGCTTTATCATACCTATTACAGACACAATAGCATCAGTAATAAAATAGCTTAAAAATATAAACTCAATTCTGCTGCCATAGCTTTTGCACAGTATAACCATAAATATAAGTCTGCCGCATACCGTAATCATGGACAAAACAAGATTAAGCCTTGCTTCTCTTACTGCTGCAAGCATTGATATTAAAAGCTGTGCCGTATTATAGGTGACAAACCACAATACACCCATTATAATTACTTCATAGGTATATACTGATGTAAATTTTTTAATAATATCAAAATCGGCAAAGGTGTTTTTAATAAGAAACATAAGTATCATAGCTATGGCAACAACTGCAATATTTACAGCAAGCCAAGCTGAAAATACTGTAGAATAAAATTCCTTATGCCTGCCCTCTATATCATATTTGTTGATATATCTAAGCACAGACTGAACAAGCCATTGAACCGCTACCATTGCTATAGTTGTAACTGCAATGTTTACTGTAGAGTAATAACCCATCTGGTCTGTAACAAACAGATATGTCATTACTGACATTGTAACTATGCCAACAATGCCCTCTATGCCTTTTGCCAGCATATATATAATTGTATCCTTTGCCATTGCGCCTTTTCTGTTTGTCTGTGCTGACATTGTATTTTCCTCTTTCTTACATTTTGATTAATCTAAGTCAACAAATTCATAGAACATTTCTTCACTGTTTCCCTTTAATCTGAGATACTGAATACTGTTTCCTCCTACGCCTGCAAGATTAATATATCTTACGCCGTCTTTAAGCTCAACATAATTACTTTCTCCCGCTGATGAAACAACAATCACATTTTTGCCGTATTCCTTAACAGCAGTTGAAAAAATATCGTGCAAGGCTTCTCTCTCACGAGAATCGGTAATTCCTGTCCAAAGATATTTATCCATTAAAATTACAATATTGTTTTTACTTAAATTATTGCAGTAATCTTTAATATATCTGTACTGGTCGCCATTTGCAGCCTTTGGAGAACCGCTTCCTGTTGCAATTGCAGCAAAGGAGAAGTTATCAGTACCGTTTGTGGTGTAGCTGTTATTCCACTGAATTGCAGGCACACCTGTATTGTTGCTTATATTTGTGCTTCCTGCAAATGCAATAGCTCTTGCACCCTCAGCCATATCAGTAACAACCCTTGAAATTACAGATGCACTTCCGCCGGAAGTTCTGCCGAATATTGAAACAATTTCACCTGATTTTGATGAAATATCAGTGTTCATATAGTCTGTAACATCTGTTGATGAGCCTTTTCCACTGGCCTCCGGAGCAAGCACTGACATATTGTCCACATAAACTGTACCTGTTGTGTTTTCATCTGTAGTATTAAGAGCAGCTACATAAATTTTATCAACTTTTATAGGTTCTTCTAGCTCTGCAGGAACAGACGCCTTTCCCTGTTTCCATTCTGTAGATAACAAATCAGAAGCTATTTCAACATTTTGTGTTGTTCCGTTTTTATCCGTAAGGGCAAGTCTTAAAATATTATTGCTTCCATCACCCTTATACCAGCATATTATATCACTTGAGCCTGACGGCAAAGTGAGAGGTCTGTTTTCAAGCCCTGCATAAACCACCTGTGTTGTAGTAAGATTAGGAAGAAATTCATAGTTAATCTGAAGTGAACATCTTCCGTCTATACCCGTACCCTCAACAACCTTTGAGCTTCCGCTTATTCCGCTGTCGGCAGGATAGTAATACATAGCCATATTTCTTCCTGATTCAAAGCTCTGAACCGCAATATGTCTTTTGCCTACTGCAATAGTAAGCTGAGAGGATACTCCAAGCTCATCAGCAGAGCCTGTTATTGTTGCAATACCCTCACTCTTTGCAGTAAATACTCCATTATTTACAGTGCCTATTTCACTGTTATCTGATTTCCAGCTTATATCAACGCCTGATGTGTCGAGAGTATAACCATCTCTGTTTATAAGAGATGCACTTAATTTTGTGCTTTCACCTATATCAAGAGCATAATTATCAGCAGAAACCAGAATAGCCTGAGCACCCTTTAAGGCAGTTACATTAAATGTGTCTGAAACCCCTTCATAGGTTACGGTAATTGTGCCTTTCCCTTCTTCAGAAGGTATAAACTTATTTTCTCTCCATTCTCCCTGAAGTGAAGAAGAAAAGCTGAGCTTTGAAAGATTTACTTCCATTGAGTTAAGCTGACCGTCATAAACATTTACATAAATAGGATTTTCAATTCCTCTGAAAAGGAAGCTGTCTGAATTTTCTCCCGTATAACCCTTAACTCTCTGAACTACACCTGCTTCACCTGTTGCTCTTATGCCGACGCCGTTTGCAACGGCTCTTAAAGAGCCTTCACTCGGAACATTTACAACAGAAAGAGATGTTGTGTCCTCCTGCTGAACAACCATAGTTGTAGAGCCGCCTCCATCTAAATGAATAGCATCATAGGCACCTATTTCTTTCATAATATAGGCAGCCTCTTTATGAGTTGCACCAAGTCCGTTTGCTCTGCCGTCTATACAGACAATATATATTTTTGACTTGTCCTGATTTACACCAAGGATAGTTCTTGGATTTCTTACGCTTTCGCCTATAATAAGACCTGTTGAAACAATTTCACCGTTTCTTAAAAGCTCTCCTCCTCCTGATATGCCAAATTTAATATTTGATATGCTCTTTGCCGGTCTGAACTGAAAAACTTCACTTTCATCAAATCTGACTTCCATACCGACAGCATAATTATCAAGTTTATCATTAGCAGTAGATTTATTCATAACAATAACATAATCACAGTCATCAAGGCTTACAACCTCTCCTCCCCCTGAAATATATGTAATTTTGTTGTTTAAAACTTTTATTTTATAAAGATTAGAAAAGCTGCTGTCAATAGAAGCAGTTGAGCTAATGGTTTTTTTATCAAAATAAACAGGCTTTGAAAAATCAGTAACCTTATTTTTAGCACCCATAACTATAGGAGCTTCACTTGCATAAAATCCCATTGATGATTTTACATAATCTATAAAAGGCACATTTTCATCATCAATAAAAAAGCCTGCATACTTGTTTTCACTGCCGTTATAATAATTTTGAACAGCTTTCATCTCTCCGTTTTCAGCCACCTGACCCATACTTGATTTTCTTGTGCCTGAGCCGAAAAAATCACCGTTTACGGCAGCAATAACACCATTATCTTCAGCAAGCTTCTCAACAGATGCCTTTGCGCCTATTGCATCTACTGATTCAATTACTTCCATAGCAAGGTCACTTTCATTTGCATCCATTGTAAGAATATAAACATCAAGCCAGCCCTCCGGATACATTCTTGTGCTTTTTTCATAGGTAAGACCTCTTGTTATAGTCTGAATATCTTTTTTCTCATATAAAAGATTTCCATAGCCAAAGCTGCTGACTGTTCCTGAAAATGCAGTCACAAAAGCAATCAGCCCTCCCGCTATTATTTTTAACTTATTTTTCATAATGCACTCTCCCAATAATATTCACAAATGATTATACTACCTAATTCTATTAATTTCAACAATTATAATTATTTTTAAAATAATTGAAACATTACAAAAAATATAAATTTAAGGGCAATTGAAAAATTACAATCAAAGGTCATATTTAAAGATATAAAATTAATGAAAAATTAATTGTTATTCGGTCATTAAAGTGTTATAATAAAATTAATTATTGAGTGCCTCTGAAACTATGTCAAGGGAATTTAACGAAGCTGTGGGAAATTACAGCAAATTAGGCAAAAGTATAATTTTTAGAGGTGCCTTATGTTATATAGGAGTAAAACTATGGAAAACAGCGTGAAGATAAGCTTTGTGTCCCTGGGATGCGACAAAAATCTTATAGACAGCGAAATTATGCTGGGTCTTATTGACCGGGAGGGTTATATAATAACTAATGATGACAGTGATGCTGACATAATAATAATAAACAGCTGCGGATTTATTATGGAGGCAAATCAGGAAGCAATAAATAAAGTTCTTGAAGTTGCTGATTATAAAATTAACGGAAAATGCAGGGGTATAATTGTGACCGGCTGTATGGCTCAAAGATATAAAGATGAGATTTTCAAGTCACTTCCCGAGGTTGATGCCGTAGTCGGTACCGGAGATTTTGAAAATATAGGAAAGGTTATAAAATATATTATTGACGGTCAAAAACAGGTTAAGCTTGTTACAGATAAAAACCATATATTAAATGATGAAAACAGCTACAAAAGAATTGTCACTACAACAGGAGGATTTGCATATATAAAAATTGCAGAGGGTTGTGACAATCACTGTACCTACTGCACAATACCGTCACTTAGAGGAAAATATCGTTCAAGAACAATAAGCTCCCTTGTAAAAGAGGCTGAAATACTTGCCGGGCAGGGAGTAAGAGAGCTTATATTAATAGCACAGGATACCTCTATGTACGGACTTGATTTATACGGAGAAAAAAGCCTTGATAAGCTCCTTTCAAAATTAAGTGAAATTGAGGATATACACTGGATCAGAATATTATACTGCTATCCTGAAAACATTACTGAAAAGCTTATAGATGAAATGGCTGAAAATAAAAAAGTTCTTCACTATATAGATATGCCTATTCAGCACAGTGAGGACAGAATACTTAAATTAATGGGAAGAAAAAGCACAAATGCCCGTCTTAAAGAAATTATTAAAAAATTAAGAGCCAAAATGCCCGATATATGTATAAGAACAACTCTTATAACAGGGTTTCCGACTGAAACAGAAGAAGAATTTAAAGCTCAGTGTGATTTTCTTGAAGAAATTAAATTTGACCGTCTTGGTGTTTTTGCATATTCTCCCGAAGACGGCACTCCTGCTGCCAAAATGCAGGGACAAATTGATGATGATATTAAATTAGAAAGAAAAGAATATTTAATGTCTGTTCAGGAAAATGTGTCAGCAGATATATGCAGTAAATTTATAGGCAAAACTCTTGAAGTAATTGTTGAGGGAAAAATAGAAGGAGAAGATAACCTTTATTGCGGCAGAAGCTACAGAGATTGCTATGAAATTGACGGCTTTGTATTTTTCAAAAGTGAAGATACACTTCTTGCAGGAGATTTTTATAACATCAAAATTAACGAAGCAGGCGTACACGATTTAATAGGAGAGATTATTCAATGAACTTACCAAACAAATTAACAATACTCAGAGTTATCCTTATACCGGTGTTTCTTATTGTGCTTTTAGTACCTTTTAATGTTGATGCTTCCATAAAAAGATATATTGCGGCTGTAGTATTTCTGCTTTCAGCCTTTACTGATTTTCTTGACGGATATATTGCAAGAAAATATAATCTTGTTACAAATTTTGGTAAGTTTATGGACCCTCTTGCAGACAAGCTTCTTGTAAGCTCTGCAATGATTGCGCTTATTGCCGTTGAAGATGCTGTTGTTGCACTTCCATGCTGGGTTGTAATTATAATTATAGCAAGAGAATTTACAATAACCGGCTTCAGGACTATTGCTGTTGAAAAAAATATTGTAATAGCGGCAGGCTTTTGGGGAAAATTTAAAACAGTTTCACAGATGATTATGATTGTGGCTTTGCTTCTTAATATTGATAATACAATATGCAAGGCTATAACCGTTATATTTATTGTGCTCAGTGTAATTCTGAGTGTTATTTCAGCAGTTGACTACATTGTCAGAAATATAGATGTTTTAAAATAAGCTGCTGATATTAAAACAAATTCTAAAGAAGGTGTTTAAAATGATAAAGAGAGTTTCTGCCGTTTTTATGGCAGTTCTGCTCCTTGGCACAAGTGTTTATGCCTCTGACTTTGACACTATGACCAATGAAGAAAAAGCACAGGCAGCAGGAGTATATGTAGAAGAGGTTATAAAATATATTAATGATAATTATATAGGCGAAAATGATGTTGATGTTGAAAATCTTATGCACGCTGCTATAAAAGCAATGGCAAAAGAGCTTGATGAATACAGTGATTATCTCACTCCCGAAGAATATCTGCAAATAAAGGAATCCGAAAGCAAAATGTGGTATTCTCCTGATTTTGTATGTATTTTTAATGAAGACGGATACCCTGTCATTACAAGCATAACAAATTCATCAAAAGCATATCTTGCAGGACTTCGTGAGGGGAATGAAATAAGAAGTATAGCAGGAGTTTCAGCCTATGGAATAGGTGAAGAAGAATATAATTCTCTTGTCACTCATTCTGATGCTGCTCCCATAAAAATGAAAATTTCTTCCGGCGGAAGTATTATAAGTGAAATAAGTGTGCCTGTATCATTAATAGTAAACCCTACAGTTATTTCATATGATATTTCAAAGGCGGGAAAGGGTTCTGAAAGTATAAAATTTGATGACCCTACAGTCGGTTATGTTAAAATTACCACATTTTCAAACGGTACTGCTGAAGAATTCCGCATAGCTGTAAATCAGCTTAAATCTAAAGACTGCACAAAACTGATTATAGATTTAAGAGGAAACACAGGAGGATATGTTGACGAAGCAATTAAGATTGCTCAAATGATAGTTCCCGAAGGCATAATAATTACTGCCAGAGATAAAATGGGCAACGGAACCGTATATTCATCAAACCTTAAAACAAGTCCTTTTGAAAAATGCGTTATACTTGTTGACTCAATGACAGCATCATCTGCTGAAATTTTAGCTTCCGCAATGCAGGACAGCGGTGCCGCCGCTATAGTCGGAGAACAGACCTATGGCAAGGGAGTTATGCAAAGTGTAATGGATTTTAGCGATGCAGGTGTTATTAAAATGACAACACAGGAATATACCACAAGAAACGGAAAAAAAATAAACGGCATAGGTATAATTCCCGATGTGAATATACATAAAATTATGTTTCTTGCCGAGGACTCAACTCTTGATAACAATGACGTTATAGCTGCAATGAAATTCTTAGGCTTTAAAATTGACGAAAAAAATTCAGTTGAAAAGGCAATAGGCAGCTATCAGGCTGAATTGGGACTGCCTGTTACATATAAAATGGATAAGTCAACAGTTAATGCAATAAATCTTGAAATTTATGAAGATATGATAAATAACGACAGAATACTGACAGCCGGCTATCTTAATATACTATCTTGACAGTTGTCGCATATTTGGATATAATAGAAATTAATGTATAAAGCTATAATCTTATTATTTTTTGAGGTGCTACTATGAAATATATTTTTGTAACAGGCGGTGTAGTATCAGGTCTTGGCAAGGGTATTACTGCAGCTTCTTTAGGGCGTTTATTAAAAGCAAGGGGCTACAAGGTAACTATTCAAAAATTTGACCCTTATGTAAATATTGACCCGGGTACTATGAGTCCATATCAGCATGGTGAGGTTTTTGTTACAGATGACGGAACAGAAACCGACCTTGACCTTGGGCATTATGAAAGATTTATTGACGAAAGCCTTACAGTAAACAGCAATATAACAACAGGTAAGATTTACTGGTCCGTATTAAATAAAGAAAGAAAAGGAGAATATCTTGGCTCTACTGTTCAGGTTATTCCTCATATTACAAATGAAATTAAAAACAAGGTTTATGCAGCCGGTGCTGACAATGATGTTGATTTTGTTATTACTGAAATAGGAGGCACTGTGGGGGATATAGAGTCAAATTCATTCATAGAAGCCATAAGACAGGTGAGCGGTGATGTGGGACGTGAAAATGTAGCATATATTCATGTTACACTTATGATTTATCTTTCAAAGAGCAAGGAAATGAAAACAAAGCCTACTCAAAATTCAGTAAATCAGCTTCGTTCAATAGGTATTCAGCCTGATGTTGTTGTATGCAGAACCGAACACCCTATTTCTGACGAAGCAAAGGCTAAAATTTCAATGTTCTGTAATGTAGCCAAAGAATGTATTATTGAAAACATAGACTGCGACTCATTATATCAAATACCTCTTTTAATGGAAAAGGAAGGCCTTGCGGAAATTATTTGCAAAAGGCTTGGTATGCCGTCAAGAAAGCCTGATCTTACAGACTGGATTGACGTAGTTGAAAAAGAAAAGGCTCTTTCAAAAACTACTGAAATTGCATTGGTAGGCAAATATGTAGAGCTTCACGATGCGTATCTTTCAATTGTTGAAAGTCTTAATCACGCAGGTATACACAGCGGTTCTAAAATAAATATACGTTGGGTAAATGCAGAAGATGTTGAAGAAAAGGGTGCTCGCAAAATGCTTGACTCAATTGACGGTATAATTGTTCCGGGAGGCTTTGGCACAAGAGGAATTGAAGGTAAAATTTCAGCCATTAAATATGCCAGAGAAAATAAAATTCCTATGCTTGGCATATGTCTTGGTATGCACTGTACGGTTATTGAATTTGCAAGAAATATTCTTGGACTGGCAAAGGCTAATTCCGCTGAAATAAATGAAATAACTCCTTATCCTGTTATTGATATTATGGCTGACCAAAAAAATATTGATAAGCTTGGAGGTACAATGCGTCTTGGTGCTTATCCTTGTGTGCTTACAGACGGCACTCAGTCCATTGAGCTTTATGGCGAAAAGAACATAAGCGAAAGACACAGACACCGCTATGAATTTAACAATAAATATAAAGAAGATATGGAAAAAGCAGGTCTTGTTATTGCAGGCACATCACCTGACGGCAGACTTGTTGAAATGGTGGAGCTTCCAAAGGAGGTTCATCCTTATTTTATAGGTGTTCAGTTCCATCCGGAATTTAAGTCAAGACCTAATAAGCCTCATCCCCTTTTTATGGGACTTGTTAAAAATGCAATTAAATATAGTGAAAATAAATAATTTAAAAACCACCTTAAAAGGTGGTTTTATTTATTCCGTTTCTTTATCTTTTTCTTTATCTCTTACAATTTGCAGCTTATACTCAAAATCCTGTTTATGCTTACTTATAATAGTTGATAAAATCATACCTGAGAAAAAACACTGTATAGCAGCTATAGCAACAAAGCCGCATACAATAAGTGTTGGAAAATTAGGCACACTTCCCGTATTTATATATGTAGCAAAAACAGGAATAAAGAAAATTGTTGCAACTAAAATAAGCACAAGTGCTATTAAGCCAAAAAACTTCATAGGCTTATAGTCCTTATAAAGTCTTATTATTGTTTTAAGCACCTTAATGCCGTCATTATAGGTATTAAGCTTTGACACACTTCCGTCAGCTCTGTCCCTGTAATCAACAACAACATTTTCAACAAACATATTTTTATCAATTGCGTGAATAGTCATTTCGGTTTCAATTTCAAATCCCTTTGAAAGAACAGGAAAAGTCTTTACAAAGCTATAGCTGAATGCTCTGAAGCCTGTCATAATATCTTTAATATCACTTTTAAAAAGTGCATTTATGCTCATTCTGACAAGGCTGTTTCCAAAATTGTGGAAAGGTCTTTTATTTTCAGTAAAATATGTTGATGAAAGTCTGTCACCTACAACCATATCTGCCTTTTTATCCAGAACAAGCCTTATCATTTCAGCAACAGGCTCAACAGGATAGGTGTCATCACCATCTGTCATAATATAGCAGTGAGCATCAATTTCTCTGAACATTCTTCTTATAACATTTCCCTTGCCCTGCTTATACTCATATCTTACAACAGCTCCTGCTGCCCTTGCAATTTCATCTGTGCCATCGGTAGAATTATTGTCATAAACATAAATTACGGCTTCCGGAACTGTTTTTTTAAAGTCCTCAACAACCTTTTTGATTGTTTTTGCTTCATTACAGCATGGTATCAAAACCGCTATTTTATCCATCGCCATTCACCTCTGTTAATAAGCCTTGCCCCAGTAAACCATAGTCTTTGCAGCCTTTCCGCAGCATACGCACTTATCTGAAATATGTTCCTGCTCAAAAGGCATACATCTTGAGGTAGCAGTTGTCATTTCTTTAATTTTTAATTCGCAGGCTTCATCACCACACCACATAGCTTTAACAAAACCCGGAGTTTCGTTAATTATTTTTGAAAATTCTTCCATATTTGACGCAGTATAAGTATGAGCATCTCTGTGTGCCTTAGCCTTTGCAAGCATATCAGATTGAATAGTCTTTAAAAGCTTTTCGACTTCTTCTGCAATATTATCAAGGCTTACTGTAATCTTTTCGTTTGTGTCACGTCTTGCAAGAACAGCCTGATTGTTTTCAATATCTCTTGGTCCTATTTCAACTCTGACAGGGATACCTCTCATTTCGTATTCGCTGAACTTCCAGCCGGGAGTTTTATCGCTGTCATCAAGACCAACTCTTGCGATCTTTTCAATCTGTAATTTAATTTCATTAGCTTTATCAAGTACGCCCGGCTTTTTTTGTGCAATAGGAATAATCATAACCTGAGTAGGTGCAATCATAGGAGGAAGCACAAGGCCGCTGTCATCACCATGAACCATAATAATAGCACCTATAATTCTTGTAGACATACCCCATGAGGTCTGATGAACATACTGTAATTTATTTTCTTTATCTGTATACTGAATATCAAAAGCTCTTGCAAAGCCGTCGCCAAAGTTATGACTTGTGCCTGACTGCAAGGCCTTTCCGTCGTGCATAAGTGCTTCAATAGTATAAGTGGAATGAGCACCTGCAAATTTTTCCTTATCTGTTTTTTTGCCTTTAATCATAGGAATAGCAAGGACATCTTCACAGAAATCCGAATATACATTAAGCATCTGAATTGTTCTTTCTTCAGCCTCCTCAGCAGTTGCATGAGCAGTATGACCTTCCTGCCACAAAAATTCCATAGAACGCAGGAACGGTCTTGTGGTCTTTTCCCATCTTACAACTGAACACCACTGGTTATATAACTTAGGCAAATCCCTGTAGCTCTGAACAATATTGGCATATAAATCACAGAAAAGAGTTTCGGAGGTAGGTCTGACACAAAGTCTTTCCTGTAATTTTTCAAGTCCCCCATGAGTAACCCATGCAACCTCGGGTGCAAAACCCTCAACATGGTCTTTTTCTTTCTGTAAAAGACTTTCGGGAATAAACATAGGCATATATACATTTTCTACACCTGTTTCCTTAAATCTTCTGTCAAGCTCTTTTTGAATATTCTCCCATATAGCATAGCCGTTTGGTCTTAAAATCATACAGCCCCTTACACTTGAATAATCAATAAGCTCTGCTTTTTTAACAACATCTGTATACCATTGTGCAAAATCTTCTTTCATAGAAGTAATTGCAGTTACCATTTTTTCTTTAGCCATTTTTATATCTCCTTATACATTTTTCAGAACATTAAGTATAATGTTCCCTGTGCTGAAATTTAATATCAATAATTTTTGTGTGGTTTTTTTAAAGAACAAAACAGACTTTTAAGGCAATAATTTTCTGTTTTAAAAACACAGTTATTTCGGAAAATCACCGAAAAAAACGTACCCTGGGGGAATTGAACCCCCATCTCTCAGTCCGGAGCCGAGTGTTCTATCCATTATACTAAGGGTACTTATTTTATTTTTTATACTTTGCAGGCTCAGTTTCATAAAGATTATTTCCATTACTGTCTATAATTACAATCCCCGGGAAATCCACAACCTCAAGTCTGTGTATCGCCTCAGAGCCTAAGTCCTTATAATCAACCACATCACACCTTTTAACACATTCACTTAAAAGTGCGCCTGCACCGCCTACTGCACCAATATAAACTGCACCGTATTTTTTCATAGCATTTATTACTTCAATGCTTCTTTTGCCCTTTCCTATCATACAGGTAAGTCCAAGCTCTATGGTTCTTGGTGAATATGGGTCCATTCTGTAGCTTGTGGTAGGCCCTACAGAGCCTATAGGCTCACCCGGCTTTGCGGGGGCAGGTCCTGCAAAATATATAGTCTGATTTGTTAAATCAACAGGCAGCTTGATTCCCTTGTCAAGATTATCAAGCATTCTCTTATGAGCTGCATCTCTTGCAGTGTAAATAACACCGGTAATTTTGACAATATCGCCTGCTTTAAGGCTTCTTGCCATATCTCTTGTAATTGGTGCAGTTAAATTAACTTCCATTTTTCCGACTCCTTAAATTTTATATCCAAAATTCTATTGTATGCTTAAAAAAGCTGTACAGCTGAGGAATATTGTTTTTGTAGGTTGCTGTGCCCTCATTAAACAACAGCATAAAGTTATAGCACATTGACCATACAAGGCTTATTGAAATAAATTTTTTAAATATATTTCCATAGGCAGTATCTTTGTACTTTTCATATAATGCCAGCGAAACAATAACGGCAGCAAGAAATATAAGCCACATAAAATCAATTAAATATCTTAATACAAGTCCCCCTGTGTTGCAGTCTATAATACAGATTGCAAATGAAAGAACAATCATAATAATTAATGGTATCCACAGCTTCTTTTCTTTAATATTATACCTGACCTTAGTAATAAAAAACAGAGTAAAAAGTATAATATGACAGGGAAAAAGTCCTCCAAAATACTCCTCTGTAACATAATTTCCCATAAAATCTCTTACAATATCCGCTTTAGTTAAAAAAGGGAATGCTGCAATAAGATAAGGCGGCTGTATAAAGCAGGTGTAAATTGCAAGGGGTATTTTTGAAATATTAAATTTCTCCGAAACCATATCCATAACAGTAAGATTATAGCTTGCCCCAAAATCAAATACATTGCCAAATCTCTCATAGTTGTAGTACATTAGAAATGCCGCAACAACAACATAGGGAATTATAAATCCAAAGGTTTTAAATATGGAATTAACAGAAAAAAGCTCTCTTTTTTTAAACACATAATCCCAAAAAAGGGGTATTGCAATAAAAGATGCAAACACAACCTGTGGACGGCAGCCTGCTACAAGTGCCATACACAAAGAGCCTAAAAAAAGATATGCTCCTTTGAGCTTATCATATTCGCCATAAGGCAGTGCCTTTAGCCAAAGATATATGCCCATAAGGGAAAAGGCATAGGCATGGCTTATTGGAATCATATATAAATCAGGCACTTTAATTGCCAGATAAATACCTGTTGAATTTACAAAAATAACAGAAAGTATTAAATAAAGAAGAAAGCTTGTGTTTTTAAACCATCTTTCTGTCAGTTCTCTTATTAAAAGATAGCCGAATATAACTGCAAGCATAGTCATAATTATGACAGGCCCTTTATTTATAATCATAATCCCTAATAATCTTGTGGGAAGGAAAAACAAAAGCTCGGGAACTATACCAAAATAAACATAATATTTTCCATTATAATAAGCAGTGTCCCATTTATAGCTGTCACCGTTTCCTTTTACAATTTCATCTCTTAAATGTCTGTCATAGGGATTTTCCATATCAATCAAAGACTTTGGAGGTTCATCATTAAGATAAAAATGACCGTCCATAATAGCCTCTGCAAGCCAATGATATTGATTATGATGAGAATTTGTGCTTATTCCGTTGTTTGGGTGAGCTATTCCAAGAGCAAAAATTACAACAAGATTTATAAGGACAACAGCAGACAAAACCAAGCTTTGTTTTTTACTGTTTATATTGAAAATATATTTATAAAATCCTGATTTTGGTCTTATGATATAAATAACTGACACAATTATAAAAAGAAGTATAACTCTCACAAAATTAAATTCAAAGGGAATTTTTGAATTTATAACAAGCTTTTTTAATAAAATAATATTATCATCACAGCCTTTAATATTAATTCTCAGGCTGCTGCTTTTTCCGTTTAGATTAAGGGGAATATATTTTGTCTGCCTCTGGTCATAAACAACAGTTCTTTCGGGCAGCTGAAAATATTTTGCATTACCGGCATCTGTAGCCTGAATATTTATATTTATATATTTATTATTTATTAAGGTTTTATCTCCTACAATACTCATATCAATATATATATTTTTAATATGAGTATCAAGGTCTGTGATTTCAAAGCCCTTTTCACCATTGTTAAGCCTGTAATAATTGCTTCCGGTATTAACAATGGCACCATATGGTTTTGGTTCGGCATCAACAGGTTTATTAAATAAATTTGAATAGCATTTATAATTAAAAACCGTCAATTCCAGTATTACAATAATACAAATAGAATACATCGCCAGCCTAAAATATCTGCTGCCAAAAATCATTTGTTTTACGGTATTCATTAAATTACCCCTTACAGTAAACATTATTTTTTATTATATCACAACATATAAACAGTGTAAAGTGAAAACTATAAAATAAAAATCGGACTAATACAATGTATATTAATCCGATTAATACTCTAAAAAACATTAAGACACCTCTAAAAATTATCGTTTCCCCTAATTTTCAGATACTCTTTTAAACAGCTTTTCCCAATAATTAAACAGCTTTTCCTTATAATTGGCATATATCAGCACTGCCCATGATATAACCGCAATCACAACACCTGCTTTATATCCTCTGACGCTGTAATCAAACTCAATTTCATGCTGCCCTGCAGGAGCTCTGAAAGCTATAAGTGCATCTGATATTTTTTCTGTTTCAATTTTTTCACCGTCACAGTATACACTCCAGCCTCCGTCATCGGGAATTGAAGTAAAGAAAAGCTGATTATCATATTTTGCAGTTACCTTACCCTTAATATTAGTATCTGAATATTCATCAATATTAAGTCCGCCTGCTTTAAGCATTGACGCCATATCTGAAAATTCTGCCATATTAAATCTGAAAAGCTCAATATTGCAAAGAGCATAGTTCTGATCTGTAGTGCTGAATTTTACATTTACGGTATCGCCTTTATTTAGCTTTCCTATATATTTTACGGGAGTGCTTGAATTAATTGTATATTCTCTTGTTCCCGCTTTTACAGTTAAGTCCCCTGCTTTAAAATTATGTTGAATATAATAAGGCTTGTCCTCATCACAAACAAAGGTATAGTCAAATGTTGCAGGAAGATTTTTATTTGTTCTGCTGTAATAGTTTTCGTGCCAGTTTTCACTTGTTTGTAAGGTTAAATTGGTAACGTCCTGTTTTGACGGATTGATTTTTGTAAATGCTTCATTATCAGTTCCGAGAGCTTTTTTTAAAAAGTCATTCTGGAGCTGCAAAGGACCTATATCCTTATCATTCCAGTTAATAAGCTCATTATTGACAGGAAATGCAATAGGAAGACAATTTTTGTTTATTTCAACATAGTAATCTTTTTCGACAGCAGCAAGTCTGTAACAGTTCAAATCAATATTTCTTATTCTGTCTATAACATATTTAACGCCAAAAATACTGTTTGAAACATTGTTTTCGGAATTGTATATACTGCTTACATTTTTAGCATATACTCTGTTTCCCATTGCTTCAAGAAGATTATAAACTCCTCCGTTCATTGTAGATGAATAATAGCTTATTCCATTGTAGTCATATAAAAGTCCCGGGTTAAATGTCCAGCCTGTGTTCATTTCAACCCTGTAAAATCCTTCATCTTTGCTGAGAATATTTTCTCTTATATTTTCCATATTTTCATCAAAGAAATAATTATGCTCAAGCTCTCCGCTTCTTATCCATTTCTGACCGCAATAGCCTGTATTTATACCAATTTCCGCAATCATGGCAATTACCATAATTCCATAAGCGATACTGCCCGGTATTTTTTTGATTTTAGTATTTTTAAAGCTAAAATCATTTATAAAAGCTAATATAAGTATTAATAGGGCATAGCCTATTCCAAAACCCAGAGTAAAGTTTTTAGAAGCTTCAAGTTCAGCTATATCCACTGATGTGTTTATGCCTAAAATATATATGACAATAAAACAAAGGGCTGCACCTAATGCCTGAATAATATCAATTTTATCCGTATTTCTGACTCCCTCATAGGCTGTAATAAGCATTACAAATGAGAATATAAATGTCCATCTTCCCGGAAGCTGATTTGGAAAATGAAATCCATGCCATATATAATCAAAAACATTAAAATTAAAAGATAATATTAAAAATACAAACAATAGTACAAAAACAATTTTGTTTTTAATTTTAATACTTTTGTTTCCTAAATAAAGACCTATAAAGGGTATAACAAAGAAGCCTGAATAAATGTTGGGAACAAAATATTCATAAGACAATTTTGTATTTACAAACATTGATTTTGAAATATCAAAAACAGAGTGATAAAATTTTAATTTATCTATTACAGAGGGGTCAGGATTTCTGTTTTGCAGAGCCATAAAAATTGCCAATAAACTAAATGCGGTTATTCCTCCCGCAAGAAGTGAATGTCCAATAAATCTCTTTATTGCTGATATTAAATCGTCTTTGTTAAGCTCTGATATAACAACTGTCACAATAAAATAAATAACCGCAAATATACATACACTAAATGTAATATAAAAGCTTGAATAAAGTGATATGGCAAGAATAATTGTGTAAAAAACAGGCTTTTTCTCTTTAACAAGTCTTTCAATTCCTATGATAATAATAGGAAGATACATTACGCAGTCAGTCCACATAGGCTGATTGAGATAAGCAAGATTATAAGAACAAAGGGAATATGCAGCCGCAAAAGCAACTGACATACCGTTTATTTTTTTATATTTATACTTTAAGAAAGCTAAAAATGCAATAGAATAAAAACCATATTTTACAAGAAGTATAATATCTATTGCCTGAATAATATTAGAACTGCCTGCAAAAATAAGAAATCTGAAAAATATACTGTTGCAGTAATAAAGAGTCTGTGCATAAAGATTAATACCAAGACCGCCGCACCATGAATAATGGCTCGATGTGAAATTTTTCATATCATACCATAATCCCTTTATCATAGGGTAATACTGTCCCCATAAATCCATGGACAAAACAGATTTTTCTCCGAAAGGATATGCTTCAATAAGCTTATATGCAATGCTCATAAAAACAATAGGTATAATAAATGCTGCAATAAATAAAATTAAATCTTTCTTATTTATACTTTTCATAATTTTTCCTCTTTTTAAATTGCTAATTTACGCACTATATGCACAAGTCTTATGTATACATTGTGGGTAATTCAATAATGCCTTGGCATTATTGTGCGGCGTGTGTGTCAGCTTTGCTGAC
>CAZZLN010000015.1:9733-34116 GCA_964654945.1 uncultured Lachnospiraceae bacterium | reverse complement strand
TCAGCAACAAAAAATATATTAACACATCTTTTTACCATTGTCAACATATTTATTTCAGTTTTTTTTAAAAATTCCCTCATATATTAACATATAATAAGGGAACAAAAAAACACTTAATATTTATTTACACGAAGTATTACAACAGAAAACGTAAGGGCAAAAATATAAGAAATTAATGAAACAATAAAGCCCACCCCTGCATTTGCTCCTATATTTGCAAAAGCAAAATAAACAAATGCACTGTACATTACACCAAGAAGCCCTAACAGAGATGTTATAATTTCAGTCTTTTTATTAAAAAAAATACCGATTAAGGATGTAATAACGCCTAAAAGCGGCAGAGCATATATTAATAATGTTCCCTGATTATTGATTATACCATCTGTAAATAACAGGGAAAGGGTTTTTAAGCTATAGGTTATATCACTGCCCATAACATTTGCATAAGGCAGCTGCAAGGCAGCAATCACTGCCAAAAAAAATATTAAAACAACTTTCTTCATAATAATATATCCTTTTCTTTCGTAATTTAAGAATTGTACTTTTTGCCGCAATTAGTGCAAAATACACCATTGTCAGGAAGCTTTTTGCCGCATTGTTCACATATTTTTTCAGCAGGAGCTGCCTGTGCTTCCTCAGCTTTTTCATCAGACTGAGGTTCTGCTGTTTTTTCAGGTTCTAATTTAGAACCGCATATATTGCAAAAAACACTGCCATCAGGAACTTTTGAATTACAGTTCCGGCATTTTTTAACACCTGTTATAGCAGCAATTTGTAATTCTATATTATTAAGCTCGTATTCTTCCCTTTTAATATTATCAACAAGGCTTTTATAAATATCCTCACAGTTATTTCCGGAATTTTGGTAATACATTTTACCCAAATCCATATAAAATCGAACAATATTTTTTTCAGCATCTTTTCGCTTGGATTTAAGTTTATTTATATCAGACATAGCTTTGGTCTGAGAAATTGTATCATTTTTAAACCTTTTTGTTTTTGATACAATTTTATTTGCAGCATCTGTTATTTCTTTATTAAAATCATCAAAAATTCCCATAGATATACCTCCATTTATAGTATTAATTAAGAATTTTAAGTATTTACTTTTTATTTTTTCTATTATATCATAGATATGGGTATTAAAATATGAATTATTTATTAAAAAAGGAGTGATTTTATGTTCAGAAAAATGAGAAGATGTGAAAGGCTTATGACTGAAGAAAATACATTTAAGCTTCTTGAAAAAGAAAAATATGGTATACTTTCAACCATAGGAAGTGACGGCTATCCTTATGGCGTACCTTTAAATTATGTTTATTGTGATAATGCCATATATTTTCACTGTGCAAAAAACGAGGGTCATAAAATTGAGAATATAAATAACAGCAAAAAAATATCCTTTACTATTGTGGGTAAAAGTGATGTAAATTCTGAAAAATTTACAACAAATTATGAAAGTGTAATTATTTTTGGCAAAATTTCAGAAATAACCGAAAATAAGGAAATATATCTTGAAAAGCTTATTGATAAATTTGCCCCTGAATTTAAAGAAGCAGGTATGAAATATATAAATACCGGCGGGCACAAAGCAGCTGTATATAAAATAGATATAGAACATATAACAGGAAAATCAAATCTATAATAAAGGGGCTGTAAAAAAAGCCCCGATTAGTGTACCCATTTTTTGTTATGATAAGCCGTAAAAGATGAAAAAGCATATATAAAGATAAAAGACAACCCACATCAACAAAATGCTGATATGGGTTGTGTTAATTAGGGATTTTTTTACAGCACCTTTAAACTAAGTGTTAATTATTAAAATTTGCACTTTCAATAGCTGAATAGTCATTATTATCTGAAAAAGGTAAATAATTTTCTAATATTATATTTACATTTTGACTAAAAGCATTATAATCTACATAATCACCATCAACAATGTAATCACCATAAATAGTCTCTTCTACATAATCATTTGAATCAAGAGATACGATACCATTATTATATTTATATTTTGAATAAATGTATTTAAAGGAATCTCCGGAAAGATCTTCACTATAAACATAAAATCCTATATATCTGCTCTTATATATACAAGTATCTTCACCAGCAACACCTTCAAATACTCCAGCATTTATAAAATCATCACCCTCATAAACATATGCTTCGTAATTATTCCAACCTGCATACCCTCTATAGAAAATAATAAAATCATCAGTGCCATCATTATCAATGTCGTAAACACAATACTTATTGCCACCACTTCCTCTAACAATTTCCTCCATTTTTGATATATAAGCATCTCTCTTATTATATACAGGATTAGTTTGAGGTTTAACTTCAGAATTATATGTATTATTTACATTGGTATTATCATTTATGTATGAATCATCATCTGCATAAGTATCAACATAATCGTTATAACCATTATAATTTACATTGTAAACCCTACAACACAAAAACAAAGTAATAACTACTAAAGGTACAATCCATATAAAATCATATTTTTTAACAGGCTTTATACCTGTTCCATCATTTTCTTTGACTAAAAATGGTGCAATAATCTGTAATACACAACTTATAACAGCAATATAAAAAGTGCCTATATAGCCTTGCACAACTATACCTATAATATAACTTAACATACAAGGTGTAATAATAATTGCACAAAGTCCTATAGTTCCCCAAAATATACAAAGCTTAAATCTTAAAAAACCACTATGTATGCCTGAAAGGGATACAGTTGTTATTGATTTGTCAAATATTGCATTTAGCAGCATAAACAAAGGAATTAAAAGTAGACTTCCTCCCTTTGGTATATCAATAAGACTTACATACACGTCGTCGCCGCATATGTATATTGGTTCAATACAACAAATAGCAAAGAGAATTGCAGCAACTATACCCATAATTCTGGGAAAAGTCCAAAATCCTTTATATTCGATATGTCCATCTGCTATTTTATAGGTTTTACGCTGTTCCTTATACCTATCATATTCCTGATTACTGTTTATATTTTCCCCAACACTACAGTTTTGCATAGTATTATTTATCTTTTCATTACACTCACTGCATATATTCGAGGTCCCTGAATTTTTTCCACAGTATTTACAAAACATATTAATTCCCTCTGCTCTTCAAATTATTATTGTTTATTATTCTCTATCTTACCTCTTAAAAACACAAGTATACGTGTTTTATATATAACACTTACAGTTTCACCCGTATTAATACTTAATCTGCCGTTTGCCTTATTGGCTTTGCCCATATATTTACCATAACACATAAAATCATAATCACCTGCCGGCAAATCTATTTGCAGCTCTTTTTTAAATCGTACTTTATTTTTTTCACCGTTAATTTCAATAATTGCATATTTAAGCATAAATTAACCAAAAATCTTTTTAGGTTTAAATATAATTGTTCCTTTAGCTTTTTCCTGCATTATATTTGCAGATGGTTGACTTGAAATTCTGTTACCGCATTCTGAACAAAAAATATTCCCTTCTTCATTTTACTTACCGCAATTAGTAGAAAACATAATTACACACTCCTTTTAATTATTTATTTTTCTATTTAGCCTCAATTAATAAATAACTGTACATTTTGCTATATGCGAAAAATCACTCTGATAATTGCAACTGGTATTAGAATTATACCAAATATAAATCCCGTAATCAATCTTTGTCCAAAAAGAGCCTGTGATGTTCCAATTCTTATTTTATTTGCATAAATAGTTTTTCCTGCAGCCCAATATGCTATAGCACTATATATTAAAACAATTAAAAAACCCATTTTCTTTTCCTCCTTTTAAATATATATTTTTTAATGAAATTAGATTTAACAGTACAATTCTACAATATTTTATACAATTTGTCAACAATTTTAGTTGCTGTTATTTTTAATAAATTATAGTTATTTGCAAAAACTAAATATATTTATTATCATTAACTTTAGAACGGGAGTGATGTAATTGTCTAAAGTTGCAGAAAATTTAGGTCATCGTATCAGAGCTTTTCGCAAGGAAAACGGTATAAGTCAGGAGGAGCTTGCCTTCAAATCCTCTATAAGCACCACATATTTAGGTCAGATTGAAAGAGCTGAAAAATCTCCTACTGTAGAAGTTTTGGATAAGCTAGCTAATGCCCTTGATATTTCAATATACGACCTTTTTCTTTTTGATGAAAAAATTAAGCCTAACAACACAAACACTACACTTAATAAAATAAATGCACAGCTTTCATCTTTATCAGAGGAAGAACAGTCCGAACTGCTAAAACTTATCAGAAATATAAAGGCATTTAAAAAAATATAGTATAAAATCCTTTGCCTATAATGACAAAGGATTTTTATTCAGTATACAAACAGATTTTTAATAATATCGCACAATATTATAAAAGTTTTCTGTTTGTTCTATTATATCCTTAGCAAGAGCTTCTGCTTCATCAAGGCTTGACTTATCAGGAAGCTGATTTAATCCCTGTGTAATTATTCCGTAAAGCTTTATTCCCATATCAACAGTTTCCTTATCGCTTTCAGTAGCTGTCAGTATAAAATATGACTCTCTGTTTGTAATCATATAGGATAAACCATAGCTAAGTATGCCTACATAGCGTTCTGCGTTATCATTTTCTGCATTATCAGTCCACTTAATAGCAAATTGACCTATTTTTGAATTTTCAATTCCTTCTATATAAACATTAAGCTCATGGGCAGATTTAGTTGCTGCAATATCGTTTATAATTTCTCTGTATTCCGCAGTTATTGCACTATATTGTTCATTGCTTATACCGTAATTGTTATTTGCCACTGTTGATGCGGAATTTTCAGATGGAGCCTTTGCAATATTATCTGATGTTTTAATTGTCAAGGTTTTGCTGTCACCATTCCAGCTGAGTTCTGCATCAAGCATTTCTGCAACTGCTCTCACAGGCACCAGCATTTCTCCGTTTACCGTCTGAACAGGCACATCAAGCTCCATAGTGTTACGAACATTATTAACAAAATATTTAGCTGTAGTTCCGCTTACAGGAATACTGACAGCACAGTCACTGCTGCCAATTACAATATACTTTGACGCTTCATCATATATAGCAGTCATTCCCATAGCACTGCCTAAATCCTCATAAGGCATAAGTATTCTTCCGTCCTTTATAATTGCCCGCTCGGATACTGCCTCTTTGCCATCTACCACTACTCGCAGATTATTTGCTGCAAATACGGAGCATGAAAATGCCATTATTCCTGCTAATACCAATGCTGTGATTTTTCTTTTCATAATATATACCTCCTAATAAAAAAGCATCTTTTGCCATTATAATAACAAAAGATGCCTTTTTTGTACTATGCTGTCAGCATAATATCTGATATTAACTAAAAAATAATGTTGCTTTTACACGCTGCTGCCAATTATTCCTCTGCTTATTATATCATTGAAAGTATATACAGCATCACAGGATTTTTCAGCGAATTTGATTTTAACAGAAAAAATATCCCAACTGCAGCAAAAAATAATATCCATATATAATCAAATTTTCCGATAGGTATTAAACCACTGTTATCACAGTCTTTAATAAAGAAAGGTAAAAACATAACCCCTATATAACAGAAAAACGATATATAATAACAAATTGAATATGCCTTATATGACAATCCCTCAAGATAAAAACGGCAATGAAAATAATACAGAATAACAACTCCGATTAAGCCTAATACAAATGTAAATTTATATCTTAAAAACCACAATCCGTCAAAACAGGAATTAAGCAAAATAAATACAGGCAAAATGAGAATATAATTATTGCTGATATTTATTAATGTATATCCCTTTTCTGCGTAATCAGGTGTTAAAAGAGAAAAAAAGCAGCATATTCCGATTATTATTGCACAGCATATAGTTATAATTTGAGGTAGAGTATCAAATGATTTATTACTGTATACTGTCATATTATCCTTTGATTTTTTCATATTCATCCCTCAGTTTTTATTTAATCCTTTACATAAAATATTATTACACAAATAACACTGATATAAAATATCACCAGACCTGCGGCTATGCCAAAACTATTTCTCGCTGACTTTCTCCATAATTTTACGACAGGCAGCTTTTCCTGATAATTTAAATAGTTTGCACCTATAAGAAAAGGTAGTAAAAAGGTGAAAATTCCTATAGATAAATATAAAATTCCGGCTTTAAAATCAAGAGGAAACATAAACACAGAAAAGAATAAAAACACAGCAACAGTTGTATATAATATAATTGCAATTACTTTTTTTGTGTTATTATTTGTCCTGAAACCGGGTGTTTTATCAAAAACGTTTCCCAATCTGGCAATTTTCCCTTCAGATTTAATCAAAGCCCTTTTCAGCTCTCCTATTGTCTGATACCTTTCTTTTGGTTCCATTCTGATACAATGTTCTAACACATAATCCATATTTCCCTTATATCTGTATTCAAAAGGAAATTTACCTGTAAGCATTACATTCATAAGAACACCACATGAATATATATCGGTCGTAACATTTGTCTGGCTGAATCCAAACTGTTCCGGTGCTGCATAGCCTGCTGTCCCGAGAATTGTAGTATCCCTATTGCTTTCCTCTTTTTTTATTCTTGCAATCCCCATATCAATAAGCTTTACAATACCATCATTGGAAATAATAATATTTGACGGTGTTATATCTCTGTGAATAATATTCTTGTCATGAATAAATTTCAATCCATCGCAAATCTGACACATTATGATGCGTACTTCTTTAAAATCCATTGGACTTTTTTCAGTTATTAATCTTTGAAGGTCAACACCATCTATGTATTCTTCTATTACATAATATTTTTCATCTGCGCATAATATTTCTTTAACATAGACAACATTATCATTTTTAATACCCTTTATTCCGTTATAGGCATCAAATCCGTTCTTTGTAATTTTCTTTTTCACCCATAGCTTATTATCTCGAATGTCCTTTACAATATATACATTTCCCTTTTTATCAAGACACTCCAATTCCTTATACTGACTAAGTTCAAATTCATCTGCCAAGCCGCTCAAATTATCACCTTCTTAAAAATTTGATTGCAAATTTGTAAAAAATATTATATCATAAATTTCAGAGGTGGTAAACATGAATATTCAAAAATCGACAGATGAGCTTTTAAAAATATTGAATCAGGAAGAAGAAATAGAAAGCTATATTGAGGAGAATAAGGATGATCTTATTGATTTAAGTCTTTCAGATTATCTTGATGATATGCTAAAAAAATATGATATTTCTAAAAATTTAGCTATTAATAATTCTGAACTTAATCAGATTTATGGCTACCAAATTTTCGACGGCAAAAAGAAAAATCCCTCCCGTGATAAGCTTATTCAGCTTATATTCGGTATGGGACTTAATATTAAAGATACTCAAAGATTACTTAAAATCGCAGGTGTTAATGAGCTTTATCCCCGTATTAAAAGGGATAGTATAATTATTTTTGCTATAAATAAAAAAATTAATGTTACTCAATGTGATGAGCTGCTTTTTGAGCTTGGGGAAGAAACAATTATAAAGGAATAGGTTTTGTTATATAAATTTAAATATTAACTATTAAAACACAAAAAGGTGCTGTAAAAAAATCCCTAATTAACATAACCGAGCCTTTTAAAAATTTTGTGTAAACAGTATAAAAACAGTCCTTCTTGACAATAATGCAAATAGAAATTAATGTAAAAATTTGCTAAAAACAAGGAGGACTAATTTTATGTCAAAAGTATCAAAGGAATTATTAAGAAGCTACATCAAGGAGCAGAATTTTAAGTCATCAAATGATGTATTGGCAGCAATGAAATAAATGTTTGCTAAAATTTTGAGGGGGACTGTCCCCCGCAAAATTGAGTTTCTATAAAACCTACACAATTAGTAATTATCTATAAAAAACGTTTTGCGGGTTTTGCAGTCCCCCGCAAAAAGTATATTATATAAATAATTCAGGGTGCCTTTAAAAGACACCCTATAAATATCATTTTTTATTATAAAATTTTTTAGCAAAAATTTTTGCAGCAAAAAATCCAATTAAAAATACAGCCGCAGCAACAAATATAAATATAACTGCATATTTTAATTTCACACCCTGTAAAACAAGCTCACAGCAATAAGCCGCAAGCACAGCCAACACACCTGCTGCTGCTATAATATAAACAATAATGTTCTTCATTATTCGGAAAACTCACCGAACCTTCTGAATCTCTCATATCTTTCATTTAAGAGAATTTCAGTATCCTTTTCCATAAGAATATCCAGCTCTGTTTCAAGCTTTGATTTCAAAAGATTAGCTGTAAAGCTAAAATCATTTTGAGCACCTCCGCTGACTTCCTTAATAGATTTTTCAATTATTCCAAGCTCCAAAAGGTCATTTGACGTAATTTTCATAACATCGGCAGCTTCTTTAGCTCTTTTTGCATCTTTCCAGAGAATACTTGCAAATCCTTCAGGGGATAAAACTGCATAAACGGAATTTTCAAGCATCCATACTCTGTCTGTAACAGCAAGTGCAAGAGCACCGCCGCTGCCGCCCTCTCCTATAATAATAGAAATAGTAGGCACTTTTAAATCAGCCATTACCATAAGATTTTTTGCAATAGCTTCTCCCTGACCTCTTTCTTCAGCACCCACACCGCAGTAAGCACCGCTTGTATTAATAAAATTAATAATAGGTCTGCCGAACTTTTCAGCCTGCTGCATAAGTCTTAAAGCCTTTCTGTAACCCTCAGGGTGAGGCTGACCAAAGTTTCTTTCAATATTTTCTTCCATTGTTTTTCCTTTTTGGATACCTATAACGGTAACGGGAGTTCCGTTTAAAGATGCAATACCTCCTACAATTGCACTGTCATCTCTGAAATTTCTGTCACCATGAAATTCAATGAAATTTTCAAAAATATGATTAATATAATCAAGAGCAGTAGGTCTTGTAACCTTTCTGGCAATTTTAACTGTATCATAAGCCTTAGCCAATCTGCTCACCGCCCTTCTTAGTATGAAGCATAAGAATTGTTTTGAGAGTTTCAACCAGCTTTTCTCTTTCAACAATAGCATCTACAAAGCCATGCTCAAGAAGAAATTCCGAAGTCTGAAACTCATCGGGAAGCTTCTGTTTAATAGTCTGCTCAATAACTCGTCTGCCTGCAAAGCCAATAAGAGTTTTAGGCTCGGCAAGAATAATATCTCCAAGCATTGCAAAAGATGCAGTAACACCGCCTGTTGTAGGGTCGGTAAGAACTGTCACATAAAGCTGACCCGCATCTGAATGTTTTGCACAGGCAGCACTTACCTTAGCCATCTGCATAAGGGAAACAATGCCCTCCTGCATTCTTGCACCACCTGAACAGGTAAAAACAATAATAGGAAGTTTATTTTCTGTTGCATATTCAAAGGCTCTTGTTATTTTTTCTCCAACAACAGAACCCATTGAACCCATTTGAAAACCACTGTCCATAACGGCAATGACACAAGGATAACCGCCGATTGTGCATTTTCCTGTTTTAACAGCATCTTTTAATCCTGTTTTTTCCTGCAGGCTCTTTATCTTAACCTCATAGCCCGGGAAGTTAAGAGGATTTTTAGCTTCCATATTTATATCAAATTCTTCAAAGCTGCCCTTATCTGATATAGTCTTAACTCTGTCTTTTGCATTCATTCTGAAAAGCTTTGCACATTTAGGACAAATCTTTAAAGGACCAAGTGCTTTCTTTTCCATAATATTTCCGCAGCTTGGGCATTTAATGGAGCCATTGGGAATTTCTTCCTTAGGAGCTTCTTTTTGTTCAGACTTTTCCTTTTTAGGCAAATTATCTTTAATTGCATCAACCTTATCTTTAAGGGTATCAACACTAATCTTATTAATATTTTCTTTAATATTATCGAATAATTTCATACTGCACCTCTTAGCCAATCATAAAAGTTAATTCAGCTTCAGCAACCTTTTTATCACCAACATAGGCAATACCTTTTCCAAGACCGACGGAACGCTTATACTTGATAATTTCCACCTCTAATCTAAGAGTGTCACCGGGCACAACCTTGCCTCTGAATTTAGCCTTATCAATACCGCCGAAATAACCTATTTTACCTCTGTTTTCCTCCATAGAAAGCATAGCAACACAGCCTGCCTGAGCCATAGCTTCAATAATAAGCACACCGGGCATTACAGGCTCCTGGGGAAAATGCCCCTGAAAAAAAGGTTCATTCATTGTAACGTTCTTTAAGGCAACAACCTTTTTACCCTCTTCAATTTCTAAAACTCTGTCAATTAAAAGCATAGGAATTCTGTGAGGTAAAATACTCATAATTTCTTTTATATCCATCATAATAAATTATTCCTCCCACTTTTTAAGACAAAGCACACCATTATGACCGCCAAAACCTAAGGTATTTGAAAGAGCATATTTAATATCTCTTTCAACAGCAATGTTAGGAGTAATATTAAGGTCACATTCCTCATCAGGCACTTTATAGCCGATTGTCGGAGGTATTACACCATTTTTAAGAGCCAGAGCAGAAGCAATAGCCTCAACTGCACCTGTAGCACCAAGAAGATGACCTGTCATAGACTTAGTTGAACTAATGTTAATATCCTTTGCCATATCACCGAAAGCTTTCTTTATAGCAAGAGTTTCGGCAGCATCATTAATATGAGTTGAAGTGCCATGAGCATTGATATAGCCTACTTCACTTTTATCAATGCCGGCTTCAGCCATAGCTGCTTCCATAGCCTTGCAGGCACCGTCACCATCTAAAAGAGGACTTGTAATATGATAAGCATCGCAGGTTGAGCCGTAGCCCACAATCTCTGCAATAATCTCAGCACCTCTTGCCTGTGCAGAGTCAAGGCTCTCAATAAATAATATACCGGAACCCTCGCCCATTACAAAGCCGCCTCTTTCTTTATCAAAAGGAATAGATGCTCTTTTAGGGTCAGTGCTTGTTGAAAGTGCCTTTAATGCGGCAAAACCGCCTATACCAAGTCTGCACACAGGAGCTTCAGATCCTCCCGCAATAATAAAATCACTGTAGCCATGCTTAATATTTCTAAATGCCTCTCCAATTGCATGAGTACTTGATGCACAAGCAGTAACAACATCAAGACAGGTGCCTCTTGCACCAAACCTTATTGCAACATTGCCTGCTGCCATATTGCTTATAGCCATAGGAATAAATAAAGGCGCAATTCTGTTAATGCCCTTTTCAGTCAATTTTGCAGCCTGTTCTTCAATAGTAATAAGGCCGCCGATGCCTGAGCTTATAATAACTCCAAGTCTGTGCTTATCAATAGCATCAAGATTTATACCGCTGGAGCTTACTGCTTCATCAGCGGCAGCCATAGCATAAATGCTGAATAAGTCATTTCTTCTGACTTCTTTTTTATCTACAACTGTAGTTGGGTCAAAATCCTTAACCTCGCCTGCACAGGTAACCTTACAGTCAGCATCTTCAAATTTAGTTATTTTGTCAATACCGCACTTACCGTTTTTAAGTCCGTTCCAATATTCAGAAATATTATTACCAATAGGTGTAACGGCACCCATACCGGTAATTACAACTCGTCTTTCCATATAATCAACCTCCTATTACCATTCCGCCGTCAACTGTTATTACCTGACCTGTAATATATTTTGACTTAGCTAAAAATACAGCAGTTTCGGCAATTTCTTCCGGCTTGCCAAATCTTTTAAGAGGAATATTGGCAAGAATATTTTCTTTAACCTTATCGCTTAAAACCTGTGTCATATCTGTATCAATCATACCCGGTGCAATTGCATTACAGGTAACATTTCTTGAAGCAAGCTCCTTTGCAACAGAATAAGTTATACCTAAAACACCTGCTTTGCTTGCGGCATAATTAGTCTGACCTGCATTGCCGGCAAGACCTATAACAGAACTCATATTTATAATAGAACCGCTTCTCTGCTTCATCATAATTTTAGAAACGTGCTTGGTCATATTAAAGCAGCCTTTTAAATTAGTTTCAATAACCTTATCAAAATCCTCCTCGCTCATTCTCATAAGGAGAGTATCTCTGGTAATTCCTGCATTGTTCACAAGAACATCAACCATACCGAATTCAGCTTTAGCAGCTTCTGCAAGAGCAAGCGCTTCATCAAATTTGCTTACATCAGCCTTAAAAGTAAAGCACTTAACACCAAGAGCTTCAATTTCAGCCTTAACCTCATCGGGAGGAGTGTTTCTGTAGTTTAATACAATGTTTGCACCTTCTTTTGCAAAATCAATTGCAACAGCTCTGCCTATGCCCTTTGCCCCGCCTGTTACTATAACTGTTTTATCCTTTAACATCCCAATCCTCCAAGTAATTTATCAAGAGTTTTTAAATCCTCAACATTATAAACTGCAGCTTCTCTTGTAACTTTCTTAACAAATGAAGAAAGTGTTTTGCCGGGTCCTAATTCAATAAATGTATCAACACCAAGTTCAAGAAGCTTTCTTACAGACTGTTCCCACTTGACAGGCGACATAACCTGTTTTGTAAGAATATCTACAACCTGTGATTTATCCTCAACCACTTCAGCAGTCAGATTTGTAATAACAGGTATATTCATATCCTTAATATCCATATTATTTAATTCTGCATTAAGCTTATCTGCAGCAGGCTTTAAAAGAGGAGTGTGGAAAGGTCCGCTTACATTAAGCATAACCGCTCTTTTTGCACCTTTTTCAAGAACTGCTTCAGCCGCTTTTTCAACTGCTGCCTTATCACCTGCAATAACAATCTGACCGGGACAGTTATAATTGGCAATCATACATCTGCCGATTTTTGAAACTTCATCACAAGCCTCCTGAATTTTATCAGCATCAAGCTTTAAAACCGCACACATGGCACCAACGCCCTTTGGCACAGCCTCTGTCATAAACTTACCTCTTTTTCTTACAAGCCTGACAGCTTCTTCAAAGCTGAAAGTTCCGCTTGCAGTATGAGCCGAATACTCACCTAAACTAAGACCTGCAACATAGTCAGCTTTAATTTTCTTTTCTTCCATAAGTCTTGTAAGAGCAACAGACATTGTAAGAAGTGCAGGCTGAGTATATTCTGTTTCATTCAGCCTTTCATCTTCTCCAAAACAAAGGTCTGTTAATTTAAAATCAAGAACCTCATCTGCCTTATCAAAAGTATTTTTAACACATTCAAAATTATCATAAAGCTCCTTGCCCATACCGGCATACTGAGAGCCTTGTCCGCTGTAAATAAAAGCTATTTTCATACTTCCTCCTATTTTACAAGAGCTTCATACTGAGCCATAATTTCTTCAATAATTTCCTTACAGCTCTGCTCCTTGTTTACCATACCTGCAATCTGACCGCTCATAACAGAGCCGTTGTCAACATCGCCCATTCTTACAGATTTCTGTAATGCACCTGTGCCAAGCTGGTCAAATCTTGCCAAATCAGGCTCGTCTTTGCCCATTTCTTCTTTTTCAGCCTTTAAAAAAGTATTGGAAAGCTTATTTTTTATAACTCTTACAGGGTGACCGGTAATATTGCCTGTAATAACAGTGGAAAGGTCATTGGCCTTTAAAATCTTAGCCTTATAGTTTTCGTGAACAGTACATTCATTTGCAACAAGGAAACGGGTACCAATCTGAACACCCTCAGCACCAAGCATAAAGCCTGCTGCCATACCTCTGCCGTCTGCAATTCCGCCGGCAGCAAGCACGGGAATACTAACCGCATCAACAACCTGAGGAACTAAAGCCATTGTAGTAAGCTTGCCTATATGACCGCCTGATTCCATACCTTCTGCAATAACTGCACCGGCACCTATTTTTTCCATTTTTTTAGCCTGAGCTACACTTGGAACAACAGGTATTAAGCTAATGCCATATTCCTTAAACTTGTCCATATATTTAGTAGGATTGCCTGCACCGGTTGTAACAACCTTTACACCTTCTTCACATACAAGGTCAACAATGTCATCCACAAAAGGAGATAATAACATAATGTTGACGCCAAAGGGCTTGTCTGTAAGCTTCTTACATTCATCAATTTCTTTTCTGACAACATCAGCAGGGGCATTGCCTGCAGCAATAATACCAAGTCCTCCTGAATTAGAAACAGCAGAGGCTAAGCTTGCATCTGCAATCCACGCCATAGCACCCTGAAAAATAGGATATTTAATTCCCAACATTTTACAAATACGAGATTCCATAATATACACCTTGTTACCTTTCATATATAGTAATTAAATTTCAATTAATAAGCTTCCCCATGTAAGACCGCCTCCAAAACCTGTGATAATAATTTTATCACCTTTTTTAATAAGGCTCTTGTCCTGCATTTCACTAAGGGCAATAGCAACACTTCCTGCTGAAGTATTTCCGTAATTTTCAATATTTACATAGAATTTATCAATAGGACACTTTACTTTCCTTGCTATAATATCAATTATTCTTGAATTAGCCTGATGGGGAACTATGTATTTAACATCATCAACAGTAAGTCCGCTTTGTTCCAAAATATTATTAATGCTGGAAGGCACAACCTTTGTTGCAAAATTAAACACCTTTTTACCGTCCATATAAAGATATTTGTTATCTTCATTTTCAGGAGTTGTAAGAGTATTAGCTGTCTGACGCTGATTAACTGTAAGGCAAAGACCGTCTTTACCCCTAGCTCTAAGCTCTTCAGCAAGTACTCCGCAAGGTCTGTCTGATGCAGTGAGCAGAGCACCTCCGCCTCCGTCGCCAAAAAGCACACATGAGCTTCTGTCACTCCAGTCAATAAGCTTTGACATAACCTCTGCACCTATTACCATAGCATTTTTATACAGACCTGATTTAATAAACTTGTCTGCTGCAGCAAGAGAATAAATAAATCCGCTGCAGGCTGCACCCAAATCAAAAGCAAAAGCATTATCAGCACCGATATTTCCCTGTACAAGGCAGGCAACACTGGGTGTTGCAAAATCAGAACTGATTGTACCTACAATTATTAAATCAATATCTTCAGCACTCATTCCGGATTTTTCAAGAAGCTTCTTAGCAATTTCAGTGCATATATCTGATGTGTTTTCACCATTTGATATATGCCTGCTGCTTATACCTGTTCTTGGTTTAATCCATTCATCACTGGTGTCTACAATCCTGCTTAAATCGTCATTAGTAAGCACAGATTCAGGCACATAATGAGCCAATGCTGATATTTCGGAATATATCATTGTTTTTCTCCTTTAATAATTTTTAATTTATCACTTAAATATTTGTTAAGGCTTGAAAGAGCCTCAATAAACATATCTGCCTCATAATCCGATAAGTCCAGAATAAGATTTTTAACAAGTTCAAAATGAAAATTCTGATGCACCTTATATAAATTTTTCCCCTTATCGGTAAGGCTCAGCATAAACACACGTCTGTCCTTTGAGCTTCTCTCTTTTTTTACATAACCCTTTTTAACCAGATGATTAATTGCAACAGTAAGAGTACCCATAGTTATTTCAAGCTTAGAAGCAACCTCAGACATAGTTTTAGGAACATAATAGCCTATAGCATCAACAGTATGTGCCTCATTTACAGACACATCTGTCATACCGCCTGCATATAAAGCATTCTGTTCAGCCCTTGATATGTCGTTAAAAGCACAGCTTATAAGTCTGTTTAAGGTATTAACTGTCATTTCCATATAGACGCACTGCTCCCTTCATAAAAGTTTGATAATCAAAGTATATACTTTTTTTGCTAAAAAGTCAAGTATATACGGAATATAGGCAAAATTTAAAAAGGACACCTCCAAGTTTATTCAGAAGTGTCCCCGATACTGACAAATATTTTAAATTAATCTGTCGTTTTTATAATCTCCCGTTTCTCCAAATTCTATCCAGTCACATATATTTTCTGCGTGGTCGCCGATTCTCTCAAAGTATTTTGCAATCATAAGAAAATTAATTGACATATCGCTTTTTTCAGGATTTTCTTTAAGAATATCCGAAATATCTTTTTTAACCTTTGTAAATAAATCATCTACAATATCATCTTTAGCAATAATTTCTCTTGAAGCCTTTAAATCCTCATTTACAAAAGCGGTAATTGCACCATGCACCATACTTATTGCCAGCTCTGCCATATGAGGAATATGCTCAATGCTTCTGTAATAATAATCATCTTCAAGCTCTAATACAAGCTCTGCAATTTCAGATGCCTGATCACCGATTCTCTCCATATCGGTAACCATTTTTAAGGCTGTGGAAACAACTCTTAAATCTCTTGCAACAGGCTGCTGTTTTAATATGAGTGAAAGACATTTTGATTCAATATCTTTTTCCATATCATCAATAGTTCTGTCCTCAGCAATAATCTCCTGGGCAAGCCTTGTATTGTGAGTTTCAAGAGCAGAAACTGCAGACTTTATAGCATTTTCAACAACTGCTCCCATTTTAATAAGCTCTACATTAAGTTCTTTAAGAGCTGCCTCAAAATTCATTCTAATTGCCATATATTAATCCTCCAATCAGCCAAATCTTCCTGTAATATAGTCCTCTGTTCTCTTATCTCTCGGTCTTGAAAAAAGCTCATCGGTTCTGTTCATCTCAACCATTTCTCCTACAAGAAAAAAGGCAGTATTGTCAGAAATTCTTGTTGCCTGCTGCATATTGTGAGTAACTATTGCAACAGTATAATCTTTTTTTAGCTCAGCCATAAGCTCCTCAATTTTTAATGTGGAAATAGGGTCAAGAGCTGATGTGGGCTCGTCCATAAGAAGCACCTCAGGCTTTACAGCCAATGCCCTTGCAATACAAATTCTTTGCTGCTGACCTCCTGAAAGACCAAGTGCGGATTTTTTAAGTCTGTCTTTAATTTCATCAAAAACAGCAGCACCTTTTAAAGAGGTTTCAACTATTTCATCTAAAACAGTTCTGTTTTTAATACCATGTATTCTGGGACCATAGGCTATATTATCATAAATGCTCATAGGGAAAGGATTAGGCTGCTGAAATACCATACCCACCTTTTTTCTTAAAAGAGTGGTATCTGCCTTTGGGGAATAAATATCTTCTCCGTCAAGAGTAACCTTTCCGTCAATTTTTACGTTCTCCACAAGGTCATTCATTCTGTTTAAGGTTTTTAAAAATGTGGATTTTCCGCAGCCTGAAGGCCCTATAAAGGCTGTAATTTCATTTTGGGGAATTTCCATATTAACATCTTTTAAGGCATGATTGCTGCCGTAGTATAAATTCAGATTTTCAACACTTATTTTGGAATTCATCATTTAGCTCCCTCCATTTTTCCGATAATAACCTTAGTCACAAAATTTATTACAAGCACTATTGCCACAAGCACAAGTGCAATTCCAAAAGCATGGTCAAACTCTCCTCTTTCCATACTTAAATACATTTGAATTGTAAGTGAGCCTCCTGATTTAAGAGCATGAGAAAATAATGCTCTTGGCAGATAATAGCCTGCACCGGCAGTAAAAAGCAGTGCCGCTGACTCGCCAACTATACGTCCTATACTTAATATTACGGCAGTTAAAATACCCGGAAGCGAGCTTGGAATAATTATTGTTCTTATCATATACCACTTTGTTGCACCAATACCAAGAGCACCTGTTCTATAGCCTGAAGGCACAGTCTTTAGTGCCTCCTGAGTAGTTCTTATAATAAGAGGCAGCACCATAATTGTAAGCGTAAGACAGCCGCATAGTATTGAAGTGCCAAGACCTATAGTCACTCCAAAAAACACCATACCAAAAAGACCATATATAATTGATGGAATACCCTGCAGGGTTTCTGTGGTAAACTCAATTAATTTAACAAGCTTTCCCTGTTTTGCATATTCCGTAAGATAAACAGCAGCACCTATTCCGACAGGAGTTGCAATCAGAAGTGTTATAATTATTATGTAAAGGGTATTTACAATATTTCCAAGTATACCAAATCTGTTGTCTGTTTCTGAGGTTACGGTTGATAAAAATTCCCAGCTTATTGAACCAAGTCCCCTGAAGGCTACATAACCTATAATTCCAACAAGTATGGCAACTGAAAATATTGCTGAAAAAATTATGAAAAACATAGCTATTTTGTCTTTAATTCTGTTTTGCTTTACACAAATGCTCTTTGAAGAATTAATCATTTTCCGTTCCCCCTTTAAGAATTTTGCCTATTATTATATTTATAACCATAATGAATACAAACAGCACAAGACCTATTGTAAACAATGCTTCTCGGTGAAGTCCCGAAGCATAGCTCATTTCTGAAACAATGCCTGTTGTAAGAAATCTCACTGAATTAAAAGGCAAAGGAATATTTACAACATTTCCTGACACAAGAACTATTGCCATTGCTTCTCCAATAGCACGGCCTGCCCCAAGAACTGCAGCAGTAATAATTCCTGATTTTGCAGCAGGAATTGTTACCTTAAAAATTGTCTGAGTCGGTGTTGCACCAAGAGCAAGTGAAGCCTGACGAATATTTAGAGGTACTGCCTTTAATGATGTTTCTGAAACATTTATAACTGTTGGCAAAATCATAATTGCAAGAATTATAATTGCCGATAACATATTGGCACCGCCATTCATAATATGATTATCAGAATTTGCAAATATTATTTTTTCAATATATGCCATAATCGGATTTATAATCAGAAGTCCCAAAAGACCATAGACAATAGATGGTATACCTGCAAGGAGCTCTACAGCCGGCTTTATAACAGATGCAGTTTTTTTGCCTGCAATCTCTGAAATAAAAACTGCTGTCAGCAGTCCAACAGGAACTCCTAAAGCTATAGCCGCAAATGTTCCGAAAACTGATGTAAGCACAATATATGCAATACCAAAGCTTGGTGTTGAAGCTGTCGGTGCCCATTCAGAGCTGAAAAGCATTTCAACGATACCCACCTTAAAAATTGCAGGTGTGCCTGAAATTATCATATAAGCAGTAATTGCCGTCACTGCAATTACCGCAGACAATCCGCAAATTGTAAATATAAATTCCATAACTGTTTCAATAAGTGCTTTTGACCTTTTGTCAGCCAATATTGAATTTTTATTCTTAGATTTGGAACTCTTTTTAATTTTATCTAAAGAAATAATTTTTTCCATATAAATATTGCCCCTTTATTTTGCACTGATTAATCCAACCTTTGAAATAATTTCCTGCCCCTTGTCACTGTAAATATATGTAAATAAATCCTGAACTGTCTGTGACTGAGCTGAAATTTCTCCTTTTGTAGCCATTACAAAAGGTCGCTGTAAGGGATAAGTGCCTGCCTTAATATTTTCAGCAGTAGCCTCTGCACCGTCAATTTTAACTGTATTTACAGTATCATCAATTACATCAAGAGATACATATCCTACTGCACCAACAGTTGAAGCAACCTTTGCCATAACCGCACCTGTTGAATTGATTTCCTGAGAATATACACAGGCTTCTTCAACACCTAAAATTTCTTCAAAAGCACTTCTTGTGCCTGAACCTGCCTCTCTGCCTATTACAACAATAGGAACATCATTTCCGCCAAGCTCATTCCAATTTTTAATTTCACCCTTATAAATCTGAGCTAACTGTTCCTTTGTAACATCTTCAACAGTGTTTGACTTATCAATTACAATTCCGATACCATCAAGTGCAACAATATTTTCAACAATGCCTGCTGCCTTTTCTTCATCTTTTAACGCTCTTGAAGCATTTCCTATATTGACTGTACCCTCTGTAACCGACTGAATGCCTCCACCTGAGCCTGTAAACTGTACATCAATCTCAATGCCTGTATCGGCAAGATACTGCTCCTTTAAGGTGTTGCAAAGCTTTTCCATTGAGGTTGAACCACTCATTGTAATAACATCGCTTAAACCTGAATTGGTTGTATCATCTGTTGTTCCTGTTACGCCGCAGCCTGCTAATAAGACTGCCATAAAAATTGATGAAGCTAATAATTTAATTGTCTTTTTCATAATGATCTCCTTTTTATCACTTCTGTTTTAATCACAATAAAATTATATATAAAATATATCTGTGCTTCTATCAGCTTTTGGTTTTAGCTTTGTAAAATTGCTGTAAAGTAAAAAACGGAATCTGTAAAAAATCCCAAATTAACACAACCCACATCGGCATTTGCAGATGTGAGTTATATTTTATATTTATATATATGCTTATTTCACATTTCGCAGCTTATCATAACAAAAAATCGGCACTAAAAAAGCCTTGCTGTTTGCAAGGCTTTTTTAAGCGCTAAATTTATATTGTCTATACAGCCAAAGCTGTTTTCTTTCTTTTATTATAATATTTACAGAAAACCGCAGAAAATTAGGGGCTGTAAAAAGCACCTATAAATTTATTCAACTTTTTCAATTTCATCAGCGGTTTGTATCTTTTCAACTTTTGAGCTGTCTGTAACTAAATCATATACGTTTACATACATTGAAAATGCAGATGCCATATCAATAAGCTCATCATTTTTAACATCATCAACAATTGCATCTTTAAATTCATCTTTAAGAGCAGAAACTGCCTGTGTCAATTCATCACTATATGAATAGCTGTCGGATTTGCCAATATTAATAGTTCTGTATGTCATAAGAGCTAAATCGCCGAATTTAAGAGGCAAATCAGGATTAAAGTTATTCTTGTCATCACCCTTTATAATTCCTAAATCTTTTGCAGCCTGTAAATATCCTGCATTTTCATTATCAGCTTTAACGTCATTAAATACATTGTCAGCGTTTTCAACAGAATCAGCCTTTAATATTCTTGCCATTGTAACTGCATAATCAGCTCTTGTAACTGTATAGTTTTTAGTAAAGTTTTGTGTATAGGTTTTTGCCGGTCTTACTAAATCTTTAATTCCGTCAATTTTCAAAAATTCTCCCCTTGCAAGTTCCGCTACTGTTAATGCTCCAAGTTTGTTAAAATGTGTATCGTCATGACCGTAAGCACCTTTTTCAGCATCTTTATAAATTGCGTGAAGCATATTAGTTTGAGTTTTGCCAAGGCTTGTATATAAATCAGAAGTGAGCTTTGTTAAGTCTACACAGCTTATGTTTAATTCTTCTGCAAGCTCCCTTACACAGTCATCGTAATTTCCGTGAGTATCCTTGCATACACCGTTTTCATCAAAATCATTTCTTGAAACAGGAGTAACAAGAATTGGAACAGCACCCTTCTCCTGTGCTTTTAATATGTAGTTTTTATAAAGGGAATTTTTGAAAGAACCGTCAGTATCCTTATCACCCTCATCAGATGTGTACCTGTTTTCCAAATCTTCGGGTTTTGTTTTCTTTGCATCATTGTGACCAAACTGAATTATAAGATAATCACCTTCACCCATATCATTTAAGAGTGTCTGATAATTTTCTTCAACAGTAAAGCTTTTTGAGCTTCTTCCTGACATAGCTAAATTAACAACTTCAGCCTTATCCTCATAAATCATATAAGGCAGAGCCATTCCCCAACCCTCACGTTTTACGGAATAATTGTCATCACTTTCGTATATACAGGCAGTTGAATCACCTGCAATAAATATTTTAGCTTTATTCTGAGCCATAACATTTACTGCACCAATACCGCTTATTGTCATTAATGCGGAAAGCATTAATGCTGAAACCCTTTTTAACATAATTTACCTCCTTATTTTAAAAAGGCTGCACAAAGGCAGCCTGAAATGATATTATTCTTCCTCAGCTTCTTCTTCATCACCGAAATCAGCATCTTCATATTCTGCATCGTCATAATCATCAAAATCGTAATCATCATAATCAAGATCGTCAAGCTCATCAAAATCTTCCATATCAAGTCCGTCATAAGATAAAGGACAATCCTTTTTCTTTGCTTTTAAAATAATGTAGATAATAGCGGCTACAAAAACTGCAACACCTATGCCAATAATCATAATAGTTTTAACACGATTTTGTTTTTCAAATTTTTTGAGTAAATGTTTGATTTCATAAATTGAAAGATCTGTTTTCATAATTAAAGCCTCCTAGATAAATTGTTTTTTAAATCTGAATTTTTTATTGCGGTATTCATTGTATTCCAAAAATGCTCTCCTCATAATCTGTTTTTCATCATGAAATTTAAGGAGATAATAAGCCTCATGTTGCTTATAAAAACCTGCATCAGCAAAAAATTCTTCTGCCTGAGGTTTGCAGTTAAATGAATCTGTAATCATAAGATACCAATGTACAGTTTTATTTACTATATCGTTAGTACCTTTAAAGGTGTACTGTGTCTTGCCGATATATTTTATTATTTCAGCATCAGAATCAGTTTCCTCCTTTACTTCTCTAAGGGCAGTCTGCTTATAGGTTTCTCCGCTTTCAACAGTACCCTTTGGAAGCACCCAACCCATATATCTTCCATTTTGATTTTTATAAAGCAACAGAACCTTGCCATTATGGATTACAACGCCTCCGCAGCTTACTGCGTCAATCAACGACATAACCCCCTGTTCTGTAAGGGGGAACATTTTACTAATAAAATATCCCCAAATATAACAATAATTAATTATATTATAACTCAATGGGGAAGATTTTTCAATAGCAAATGTTATAATAAACAAATTTTTTATTGCAATATTAAATGTAAATTCGGGAATTTGACACCTGCAAAGCTAAAAAACTTAAAATCTGCATAAAGGCTTTTTGTCAAATTTTTAAATTTATGCCTGCGTATTGTATTATGGCGGAAGTAACCCGTAAATTAATTCATCCAGCTTGGCAAATATTTATTTTTAAGTCTGCCTTTTAACACCTTTCCCCAGCCAATCGGATAAGAATTAACACAGACTAAAGCCCAGCCGTCACAACAGTCAACATTAAAGCTTTCACCACGCATATACCTTTTTAAATTTTCATCATCAATATTAAAATCAACTGTTATTTTTGCATCTTCCTTTTTAAGTGTCATGGCAAAAGCCTGACTTGGCTCAAATCTTTTTGTTTTAATATCTCCAATATAAAGACCGCTTCTCATTACTCTTAAACCGCTTAAATCAAGACATTCGGGCACACAAAATAAACTGTTTTTATGAAGCACAAGATTATTTTTAATTTCAGTATTCATATATTTTTTCATAAAATCAAAATATTCTGCAAGAGCTTTATTATCAGCAACATTATCTTTTTTTGCGTAAAAATCCATATAGTTGCCTTTTTTATGTAAAAGGCAGAGAAAATGCCCTTCACCTTTTATTTTATATGGCATTAGTCTTCCGCATTTTTTAAGCTCATCACTGCCGTTTTCAATCCATTCAGGGTGTCCGTCATCAAAACCGCTGCTTTTATCTATTTCAACAATTTCAAAATCTTCGTTTTCATTTAAAAATTCCTGTATCATACCCTCATCTTCTTCAGGTGCAAAGGTACAGGTTGAATATGCAATATATCCATCATTTGAAAGCATTTTAGCTGCTGATTTTAAAATATTTCTCTGAAGCTCGCAGCAAAGTTCTGTTTTATGAGATTCCCAGCTTTTTACGGCAGATTCGTCTTTTCTAAACATTCCCTCGCCGCTGCAAGGTGCATCCACAATAATTTTGTTAAAATATCCCTCAAATTTTTCAGCGAGATTTTTAGGGTCTTCATTTGTAATAATTGCATTGGTAACACCGCTGACTTCAATGTTTTTAAGAAGTGCCTTGCACCTTGATGCACTTATATCATTTGACACAAGAACTCCCTTTCCCTTTAATTTTGCAGCAATCTGTGTGCTTTTGCCTCCGGGAGCTGCGCAAAGGTCAATAACTCTGTCACCGGCTTCAACAGGAAGTACTGCACCTGTGGACATTGCAGAAGGCTCCTGTATATAAAATAATCCTGCTCCATAATAAGGATGCTTTGCAGGTCTTATGTTTTCTCCGTCATAATAAAAGCCCTCCTTGCACCAAGGTATATTCTCAAGTTCCCAGTCTACACTGTTTTTTAAATCTTCAGGAGATATTTTAAGAGTATTTGCTCTAAGTCCATATAATCTTGGCTGATTAAAGCTTTCTATATATTTATCAAAATCACTTCCAAGAAGTTTTTTCATTTTTTCTGTATATTTCTGCGGTAAATTCATAACAAACCTCTCAATCAACAATATTATTTATATTTTAACATTATATTATAACAATATCAATTAAAAAAATAAAATTGTATTATATAAGTCAAGGATATTCGTACTCCTACTGATAGGTAAGTAACTCCCGCCTATAACCCAAAAGAAATTGGGATGCCCATAGGGCAGACCTTGCAAAGCAAAGCTTATGAGCCTAAAAGTATCGGCAAGGTGTCCGACTGCCCCAGGCAGGCTTTGCCCCGGGCAAAACTACCTGAAAAGGCGGGGACTTCCTGCTTGGTTAAACTACATGCCTATCTCATCAAGTTTTAGTCAAGATATTTTTTAAGTGTATTTCTAACTGCAC
>CAZZLN010000015.1:6193-9633 GCA_964654945.1 uncultured Lachnospiraceae bacterium | reverse complement strand
GCCTATCTCATCAAGTTTTAGTCAAGATATTTTTTAAGTGTATTTCTAACTGCACCCTTTCCGGATGCAAGCTCTGAAAACATTTTTTCAATTTTATTACCTATACCTGCCAAATACAAATCAATGCCAAATATATTTTTATCAGATAAAATAGGTTTAAGCTTATTTTTAAAGGTTTCCTGCTCCCCTATTTTTATACCCTTTAGTTTTTCTCTAAGCTCATCTAACATAGGATCAGATGAAGGCTCAAATTCATTGCCATTATCATCTATACCAAGAAGATACCTGCACCAGCCTGCTATAGCAAGGGGTATAAATACAAGTTTTTTTGCATCACCATATTTTTCAACATAAGACTTTATTGTTTCTCCAAAACGTATACCAACCTTTTGTGAAGTATCAGTTGCAATTCTCTGAGGAGAATCAGGCATAAAAGGATTTGACATTCTTTCATTTAAAACCTCATCTGCAAATTTTTTAGGGGATATTATTACAGGGTCAGTAACAACAGGCATACCCTCTGCAAAACCAATTTGCTCCACAAGCTTTCTAAGTTCCTTATCTTTCATTTCATCAGCAATTAAGGTGTATCCAAGAAGACAGCCATAAACTGCAAGAGCTGTATGCAAAGGATTAAGACAGGTGGTAACTTTCATTCTTTCAACCTTGTTTACGGTATCTCTGTCTGTCATATAAACTCCTGCTTTTTCAAAAGGAGGTCTGCCATTAGGAAATTTATCTTCTATGATAAGATACTCTGCTTCCTCTGCATTTACAAAAGGTGCAATATAAGTTTTTTTAGATGTTACAACAGGCAACATATTTTCAACACCTGATTTTTCAAGCTCTGCGGCAATTATTTCTGATGGTCTTGGAGTAATTTTATCAATCATTGTCCAAGGAAATGACACAAAATTTTCATTTTTTAAATAATCAACAAAGTCCTTGTCTGATTTTCTTTCAGCAATTGCAATAACTGAGTTCATAAGCCTTTGACCATTATGTGAACAGTTATCCATAGACACAACTGCAACAGGAGCTTTGTTTTTTTTATATCTTTCATAAAGCAGAGAACATAAAATTCCCATAGCTGAATTTTCATTATCCGTATAACCTTTTTCCGTAATAGTAAATGAAACAATTTGAAGTTCAGGATTTCTGAAAATTTCTTTTAATCTTTCAATATCCTTGTCTGCTCTGAGAGCTTCTGAAAGAGAACCAATAACATATTTGTCTGTTGTGCCGTCATTTTTTAATGTTACTGAAAGAACAAGATTGTCAAAGGGCTTATATATTTTTTCTATAACATCAAAATCAAATGTTTCAACACAGACTATACCCTTATCAATTTCATCTTTTTCAATAAGCTTATGAGCAATACCGCCTATAAAAATTCTAAATATATTCCCTGCTCCAAAATGTAGCCATACGGGAGATTTTTTAGTATTTTCGGCTATTTTTTCAGCATCATATGCAGGCAGCTTTATTCCTATATTTTCATAATCATTTTTATGTTTTATTCCATCATAATTTAATTTCATATTTTTTCTCCTTTTACAATATAAAAAACCTGTGGCTTTTAATATTTTTACCACAGGTTTTTATATTATGTATTATTTCTTTATATAATTATATTCAACAAGCTTATTATAAATTAATTTTCCAACAGCATCATAGGCATTATCATTAAGATTATTTTCATCAAACATAAGACTTTCAGGCACTCTGCCCTCTGCCATCATTTCTTTGTCCTTTTCCGTAGGTTCAAGACCTAAATCTGTCATAGCATCAGTTGAAAGATATTCTCTTATATTAATATAATGTTCTTTAAACTGACTTTGCATCATAGCCTCAATCTCAGCATTTTCATCCTTTGAACCCTTTGACATACCAAGAATTAAATAGCTGTTTTCATTTTTACTGCCCTTTAAGAAATCCACAAATCTCTGATTTTGTTCTACAAGACTTAAATTATCACTCCAACCGCCATTTTCTCCAATTGCAAGAATATTTATATAATCCTTATAATCATTTCCTGATGTTACTATTTCAGTGCCTTTAGGTACATATATTTTTTCACTGTTTCCGCTTCCTGCAAAATAGAATGTGTCTATCTTATCTAAATCCGCAGAAAGCACAAGTCCGTAAAGAGTACCCTCTACACCATTAATGCTGCAAGGATTGATACCCGGATTTTTCTTTCTTAAAAGAGGATTTACTTCTTCTCCCTTATAAGAAGAAACTACAGATACATCTGAAAGATTGCCGTTATTTTCTATTGTAAATTCATCAACTATATAAGGAATAGCTCCTTGTCTGCCAAGTACAGTAAGAGTACTTTCTCCGGATACACCCATATTGAACACAGGCAACTGATATTCATTATCTTCAAGGAGATTTTCAAGAACATAAGGAAATGACTTTTCGATGCCTCCCTTACCGTATACCATATCATCTCCCCAGCATACTATTCCCGGTATGTCCTCCCTAATAGCCTGATAATGAGCCTCTTTTTCAGCTCTTGCCTGTTCCTCGGCTTTTATTTCTTCAGCATATTGGTGTCTTAACATATCAAGCTCAGCTTTATTTTCTTCACTTACAGAATTTTCATAATATTTGAATGCACCAAACAATATCAAAATTACAAAAACAAGTATTATACAGATAGCATTTCCCTTTTTCTTCACATTCTCCCCTCCTTTAAATACAAAAATTATTTTATCATATTGTATTTATATAATCAATCAAAATAACTATTTTATAATTATTACAAATTTGACTTAATCTTTTCTATAATTTCTTTATATTCATCATCAGTTAAATACTTAGGAGGATTTACATTCATTTCAAATGTGCCGCCAAAGGAATATCCGTCTTTCTGTTTAGGAACAATATGCACATGAAGATGAGGAAGCGTATCACTGAACATTCCATAATTTACCTTTGCAGGATTAACAGACTTCATAATAGCCTTTCCTACTGTCTGCATATCACTTATAAAATCAGCAGATTCTTTTTCTGATAACTGAGTAAAATCAACATTATGCTCCTTATAGGCAATTACACATCTGCCATAGTAAGTCTGTTCTTTAAATAAATAAAGCTTGCAAACCTTTAAATCAGCAATATAAATCATTAATGAATCAAGCTTTTCCTTGTTTTTACAATATAAACAATTTTCCATAGTTTTTTCCTCCATATTTATAGTTTTTTCCTCCATTTTATGGTATAATATAACTTATCCGAAGAAAATGAAAGCTTGCTTTTGATTTTCGAGGATAAGTTACCGAGCTGTCAGGCGAGGCAGTTATATTACTTGCGAAGCAAGGGCAAAATGTTATAAAACATTTTGCAATAAGAACAAAGTTCTTATAATATAACAAACCCGAAGAAAATGAAAGCTTGCTTTTGATTTTCGAGGATAAGTTACCGAGCTGTCA
>CAZZLN010000015.1:0-6093 GCA_964654945.1 uncultured Lachnospiraceae bacterium | reverse complement strand
CAAACCCGAAGAAAATGAAAGCTTGCTTTTGATTTTCGAGGATAAGTTACCGAGCCGTCAGGGCGAGGCAGTTATATTTCTTGCGATAAAAGCAAAGTTCTTATAGTATAATTATATCATTTTTTAAAATAATGTCAATTAAGAAGGTGCAATATGTCTAAGATTTTTGGTGACTTAATATATATGTTATATATATTAAACATTTTATGGGCACTTTATGTGGTTTTTTATGAAAAAAAGACGCCCGGTGTAATTTGGGCATGGCTTATGGTGCTTTTTATTCTTCCCGGTATAGGTTTTATAATTTATATGATATTTGGGTTTGACGGCAGAAAACACAAAAGATTTGCTCAGAAAGCAAAACGTGATGAAGCTCTGCTTTCAATATTTCTTAATAAATATAAAGGAAATGACGAAATAAAATATAATGAAAATACTCCTTATATTAACAGTTTAATTGCTATGAACATTAAAAGCGGAAATTTTCCTTATCGCTGCAACAACAGTATAAGAGTATTCCACGAAGGCAAATCAAAATTTGATGCACTTTTAGAGGATATTGAAAATGCTAAAAGCTTTATACACATGGAATATTATCTTGTGCACGATGACCGTCTTGGCACCCTTATAATGAAAGCTCTTGCAAAAAAAGCACAGGAGGGTGTTGAGGTAAAGCTTATGTATGACGGTATGGGCAATGCTTCAAATATACCTGGGTTTAGAAAAATTCTTAAAAAAGCAGGAGGAGAAGCAAAGCTTTTTCTTCCTCCGAGAGGTGTAAGACTTAATTATCGTGACCATAGAAAAATAGCTGTAATAGACGGGAAAATAGGCTACGTTGGCGGTCTTAACATAGGTGATGAATATATAAGCAGAAAAAAGAGATTTGGCTTTTGGCGTGACAGTCATATTCGAATAGTAGGAAATGCAGTTAAGGATTTAGAGCTTAGGTTTATAATGGACTGGAATTTCACAAACGGAACCGAACTTACTATTGAAGATAAATATTTTCCGGAGGCAGAAAAACAGGAAGCAAATATTCCTATGCAGATTATTTCAAGCGGTCCTGACTGCAGATGGGACAGTATTCACAAAAATTATTTTAAAATGGTTGCAGATGCAACAAAAAATGTATATATAGCAACCCCTTATTTTGTTCCCGATGACAGCCTGCTTGAAGCACTAAAAATAGCAGCACTTGCAGGAATAGATGTGAGAATAATTATTCCTGCAAAGCCTGACCACCCTATGGTGTATTATGCAAGTATAAATTATATGGGAGAGCTTCTTGATGCAGGAGTAAAATGTTATGAATACACAAAGGGATTTATACACGCAAAGGTAATGACTATGGACTCAATGGTTACTGCTGTCGGCACAGCCAATATGGATATAAGAAGCTTCAGACTAAATTTTGAAATCAATGCAGTTATATATGATAAAGAGGTAACGGCTGAATTTGACAGACAATTTGATATTGATTTTAATGACTGTAAAGAAATCACAAATGAAATTTATAATAGTCTTAGCAAATTTGTAAAATTTAAAGAGGCAGCGGCAAGGCTTATCTCTCCTTTGCTTTAAAGGCTAAATTAAGCATATTTTCAAAAAATTAAAAATTTTTACTTTTCCTATTGACAAAGTATGAATTGTGTGTTAATATACAGCCATAGCAATTCATACTAATCATATATGATATGGAAATTATTAATTTTGGGAGGATATTAAAAATGAGTGATTTAACAAGAACTAATTTAAAATTTGAAACAAAACAGTTACACATTGGACAGGAAAAGGCAGATGCAGTTACAGATTCAAGAGCAGTGCCGATTTATCAGACAAGCTCTTATGTATTTCACAACAGCCAGCATGCTGCTGACAGATTTGCTTTAAAAGATGCAGGTAATATCTATGGCAGATTAACTAACCCTACTCAGGAGGTATTTGAAAAAAGAATTGCTGCTCTTGAGGGCGGTGTTGCAGCACTTGCCGTTGCAAGCGGTGCTGCCGCAGTTACTTATACATTCCAAAATCTTGCTCACGCAGGTGATAACATTGTATCAGTTAAAACAATTTATGGCGGTACATACAATCTTTTAGCCCATACACTTCCTGAATATGGAATTACCGCTAAATTTACTGACCCTGATAATTATGAAGAGGTTGAGGCAGCCATTGACGAAAATACTAAGGCAGTATTTATTGAAACCCTTGGAAATCCCAACTCAAATGTAGTTGATATTGAAAAGTTTGCCAAAATAGCTCACAGACACAATATACCACTTGTAATTGACAATACCTTTGGCACTCCTTATCTTGTAAGACCAATTGAATATGGTGCTGATATTGTAGTTCATTCTGCAACAAAATTCATAGGCGGTCATGGAACTACAATAGGCGGAGTTATAGTTGACAGCGGTAAATTTGACTGGGAAGCAAGCGGAAAATTCCCATCACTTACAGAGCCAAACCCAAGCTATCATGGCATTAGCTTTACAAAGGCTGTAGGTGCTGCTGCATTTGTTACTAAAATCAGAGCAATATTATTAAGAGATACAGGAGCTACTCTTTCACCATTCCACGCTTTCTTCTTCCTTCAGGGGTTGGAAACTCTTTCATTAAGAATTGAAAGACATGCAGAAAATACAAAGAAAGTTGTAGAATATTTAGCTAACCATCCGTTGGTTGAAAAAGTAAATCATCCTTCATTGCCTGACAGTCCTTACAAGGCATTATACGACAAATATTTCCCTAACGGCGGAGGTTCTATATTTACATTTGAAATAAAGGGAACAGAAGAAGATGCTAAGAAATTTATTGATAATCTTCAGATATTTTCACTTCTTGCAAATGTTGCCGATGTTAAATCCCTTGTTATTCATCCGGCTTCTACTACTCATTCTCAGCTTAATGAGCAGGAATTGCTTGAACAGGGAATTAAACCAAATACAATCAGACTTTCAATTGGTACTGAACATATTGACGATATTATTTTTGACCTTGATGAAGCATTTAAGACAATTCAAAAATAAAAAATGCTTGAATGTAAAGTTTTTTAGAGTTATACTAAAATAAGAAGGAGGAGGATAAGCTATGATGATTTCAACAAAGGGTCGTTATGCACTCAGACTTATGTTAGATTTAGCTTTAAATAATAACGGTGAATATATTTCCTTAAAAGATATTGCTTCCAGACAGGAAATTTCAGTGAAATATCTTGAGCAGATTATAAGGCTTCTTGTACCTGCCGGCTATGTTAAAAGTGTAAGAGGTGCAAACGGCGGATATAAGCTTGCAAAATCTCCTGATAAATATACCGTAGGTATGATATTAAAACTCACTGAAGGTTCTCTTGCTCCTGTAGCTTGTCTTGAATATGAGCCAAATGAGTGTGACAGAGCTGATACCTGTTCTACTTTATATGTATGGAAAAAACTTTATGATGCAATTAATAACGTGGTAGATAACATTACTCTAAGTGATCTTGTAGACAGAGAACTTAGCAAGGGGAATTTATACTGTATATAATTACAGTGTGAAATTTCTTATATAAATGGGCTTTTTTGATAATTTTAAGATTTTATTAGGGTGGTTGAGCATTTTCATTGCTTAACCACCCTTAATTATTATTTATAGTATAATATTCAATATCTCCGTTTTCTTTCACCCACACAGCTTCAACACCATATTTTTCTGCCAGCTTAACACCTTTATCATAGGGCAATATAAAAAGCGCTGTTGAAAGAGCGTCATTAAGCACACTGCTCTCACCTATAATTGTAACGGATTTGTTATTATTTGCAGGCATAAGAGTTTCACTGTCTATAATATGATGATATTTTTTTCCATTATATTCATAAAATCTCTGATAGTCACCGCTTGTAACTGCTGATTTATTTATTAAATCATACTTTGTAATAAATTCATTTTCATTATCAGGATTTTGAATTCCAATGGTCCAAAATTTCTTTATATTATCATCATTTATAGCAATAATATTTCCTCCAAGATTTAAAAGAGCAGCTCTAACGCCGTTATTTTTGAGAAACTCCTTTCCCCTATCGGCACAAAAACCTTTTGCAATTGCCCCTACATCAATTTTTGTATTACTATCTTTTATAAATACAGTTGAGTTTTTTTCATCTATTACAATACTATTTATATCTGAATGCTCTGATGCAGATTTAAGCTCATTTTCAGACGGTATTGCATAAACATTATTGTTAAGGGCATTATCTCTGCATTTATGCCACACCTCAAACACAGAACCCATAGCTATATTAACAGTACCATCTGTCATATCATAAATATCTATGCCGTAACTAATAAGCTCAATAATATCCTTATCCACTTTTACAGGCTTAATTCCTGCATTGTCATTTATTGTCTTTAAATTATTTATGCCCTCATAATCATTATAAATATCAAATTTTTTATTAAGCTGAAGCATATAGCTGTGAAGCTTATCAGAAATCTTGTCAAATTCCTCCTGAGAGTCTGAATAGCAGATAAAAGTTGAAAATGTATCAAACACATCATTATAATAAGTGCTGTATTTTGTCTGACTGCAGCCGGTAAATAAGAGCATAATAAATAATGCCATAATTAGTTTTTTCATATAAATATTATTTACCTTTCTTAGGATAAAATGAAAGCACAGGCATAAGGGTTTTTAAAAGAATACCTGTTATGATACCCATAACTACACCTGAAATTATAAGTACAGGCAGATAATAAAAAACATCATAATTATCTAAAATAAAATATACTGCCGTAAGCTGACCTATATTATGAAAAATCGCACCAAACACACTTAACAAAATATAGCTTATTTTGTCTTTAAAAGCTGCTGAAAGTGCAATAATCACAAATATTGAAAGCAGACCTCCGCAAAGACTTAAAATTCCGGCTATAGCACCTCTTGTGGCAAATCCAAGGGCAGCCTTTGCCGTATTAAGAAGAATTGCTTCTTTTTTGCCATAAAACAAAAGACTATACATTACCGCAATATTTGCAAGTCCTATTTTTACACCGGGAACAGGCACAAAAGCAGGCAGCATACCTTCAAATATTGATAGCACAACTGTCAATGCAAGGAGCATTGACAAATGAGTTAATTTTCTTGTTCTGTTTATATTCATAATAATCACCTTATAAAACTGCATCTGCTTGATTATCGTCATTATTGATTTTAAGTCTTATAACCATTTTATTTGGCAAACAGACTGCTGTCTGCCCGGATTTATTAATAAATCCGGTATTTACACATATTTTATCCGGGCAGTCAGAATGAATAAATGCAATTGAATTATTTTTAACACAAAAAACTATATCAGGAAAACCCTCAGGAGAAAATGTTTTATCTACACTTAAATCTACTGTCTGTATAACCTTATTATCATAAACAATTTCTGCTATAACAGCTTTTTTCATAAAAAAACTGCTGTATATTAAATATACAATTGCGGCAAATACAGTTATAAGTAAAATTATAAAAATATCTCTTTTATAAAAAAACTTTTTATCCATAATAAATATTCCTTTTATCTGTTAATTGTAACTTTAATATAAAATTTTTTTTCATTATTGTCAAGAATATTGTCTTAAAAATTTATAAAATCTAAATTGGCAGCAAAACTGTAAAATTAATCAGTTTTAAATGGATAATAGAAACTAATCTCATAAATTTGCATAAATTCAATATAATGCAAATAGGTTTTCTGATTTTAACGGAATATCCTTTTCAGCAAAAATTTAACAATACATTATCTCATAACATATTAAAATAACAGCCGTATATTAATAATTGACATTACTAATACAAAAAGTGCAAGCCGGTTCAAATCTTGCACTCTTTGTAAAAAAATTTACTATTATGGATTACGGTTTATATTATAACATATTGTGTATAATTTTGTCAACCAAGCTTAGTGTCGCTTTTAATTCAATATTACTGCCTTTACCTGCCATATTTGTCACCACTTTTCTGCATTAAAAAAGCACTCTTCTAAGAGTGCTAAAGTAGATTTATATTATTATGTTTTTTAATTTTGATAACAAAAATGTTCTGATTATTGTAGATTGTAGGGGCGA
>CAZZLN010000014.1:12738-36671 GCA_964654945.1 uncultured Lachnospiraceae bacterium | reverse complement strand
GGCAAAGAAATTGCCGAAAGTAATGTGGATATAATATAAAGCTCAGAAGCATATATTGCATTTCTGTTGTATCTGAGAGCGAACATAGTGCCTGACGCTGCAACAGGACAAGCCATTTCTATAACTGTAATTGTAGTTACCATATCGTCATATTGAAATAAAAAAAGCACAACTGCTGTTATAACCGGTATAATAAAAAGCTTTAGAAGTGCCACAATATAAACTCTGTAATTTTTAATTGCCTTTAAAATATCAGACTGTGCCATTGTTGCACCTGCAACAAGCATAGCGACAGGTGTGTTCATATCAGCTATTGCGTTTAAAGGAGAGCTTATAATTTCAGGAAGTTTGAAATATGCAAGAGCAGCACCTAAAAATATTGCTGTCATACAAGGTGATAAAAGCCCGCTTATAATAGTTTTAATATTAAATTTTCCTGTTGTTACAACAAGTCCGTGAGTCCATAAAAACAAATTGAATACTGCTAGATAGGCTGCAAGATAGAACACACCTTCTGAACCGAAAATTGCATTTATAATAGGTATTCCAATAAATCCGCAGTTGGAATATGTGCAGGCAACCTTTTCAATTTCAAAATCTTTTGCGGTTTTTTTAATAAATATGTATGAAATTATTATACCAACAATATGTGCTATAACTGCAAAAAAAACCGATACAATAAAATTTTTAAGAAGTTCCGGAGTATAGTCCTGCTGAAATGCCATAAACAAAACAATAGGATTTATTATCATAAGAAGTACATTAGAAAGGGTTTTATTTCCGCTTTCTGATATTACTTTTGTTTTATAGCCTATTATACCGACAAAAAGTATAATAAACATTTCTATAAGTTTCTTAAAAGTTATAAATGCTAAATTGCCCATATTAGTTCTCCGCAAGTATTTTTTCATATTTTCCATTGACAACTTTTACAAGGTCATTTGGATTGAGTATAATCTGAGCACCTATTCTGCCGCCGCTTATTATTATTTTGTCAAAATTTTGTGCAGAGGTGTCAATAACTGTTTTATAAAGCTTTTTCATACCAAGAGGAGTGCAGCCTCCTCTTATATAGCCTGTAATTTTGTTAATATCTTTAACGTGAATAAGCTCTACGGATTTTTCTCCTACAGACTTTGCACAAAGTTTTAGATTAAGCTCTTTGTCAACAGGAATTACAAATACGTAAAAATTTCCTGTTTTTCCTGATGCAACAAGAGTTTTAAAGGATTGTGACGGATTTTGATTGAGATTTTTTGCTATTGTTATTCCGTCAATAAATTCATCACATTCATATGTGTTAATTTCATAGTATATTTTATTTTTATCCAATATTCTCATTGCATTTGTTTTAAGTTCTTTTGCCATATTACATCAAACCTTTTATTAATTCATTACATTTTCTATATATTTCTTCTTCATCAATATTAATATTGTATCTGCCATTTTTATAAAGAATTTTACCATCGGCAACTGTCATATAAATATTAGATTTTGAACCGCTGTAAACAATGTTTTTTATTATGTTGTGAACAGGCTGCATATTAGGAGTATTTATATTTATAACAGTAAAATCTGCAAGCTTTCCCGCTGCAAGTCTGTCGCAGTCATTTCCAAGCATATTAGTTTTGCATGCCATATTAAAAACCCATTCGGCAGACATAGAGGAAGCATTGTTATTATAATACTTTTGAAGTGAAGTTACAAGATACATTTCTCTGAACATATCAAGAGCATTGTTGCTTGCAGCACCGTCAGTACCTATTGCTATATTAATTCCTTTATTAAACAGCTTTTCAACAGGACATATTCCGCTTGCAAGCTTAAGATTTGACGCAGGATTTGTAACAACTGTTATATTTCTGCTTTTTAATATTTCAATATCTTCATCATCAACATAGTTTCCGTGGAAAATTCCGCCTCCGTAATTAAACAAACCAATATCCTCAAAAAGCTTAATAGGAGATTTGCCATATTTTTTTATACAGTCATAAACTTCTTTTTTTGTTTCCGAACAGTGGGCGTAAACAGGTTCTTTAAGTCTGTTTGAAATTTCGGATATTTCACAAAGTCTGTCATAGCCTGTTGTATATTCAGCGTGAAAACCAAGCCTGTGAGATAGGTTAGGGCAATATCTGTTGTATTTTTTAAAATCAGATTCAAGCTCTTTTGGACTGCTTGCAAAATCATTTACAGCACCGCACAAAACTGTTCTGAATCCTGTTTCTTTAGCTGCAATCGCCATAGCTTCTGGAATAAAATACATATCAAAAACATTTGTTATACCACTTGAAAGATACTCCATTATTGCAAGCTTGCAAAACCATTTTGCAGTTTCAGCATCTAGTTTTTTCTCAATAGGAAACACAAGCTCATTAAGCCATTTGTCAAGAGGTAAATCATCTGCCTTTGACCTTAAAAAAGTCATTGCCGAATGAGTATGGCAGTTTTTAAATCCGGGTATAATAATGCCCCCGTTACAGTCAATTTCTTTTTCAAAAACTCCCTCTTTGTGTTTTCCTATATATTCAATTTTGTTTTTATTAACCCACAGTTCTCCTTTAATAATATTATCTGTTAAAATGCTGCAATTATAAAATTTTATCATATATATTAATCACTGCCTTTTTAATAAGTTCTTTAAAATACTTTTCTGATTTATCAGCGGTTTCCTGCACTTCTTTATGAGACAGAGGTTTATCTGAAACACCGCTTGCCATATTTGTAATAAGGGATATTCCGCATACCTTCATTCCACAGTGTACTGCTGCAATTGCTTCGCAGACTGTACTCATACCAACAGCATCAGCACCGAGAGTTCTGAGCATTTTAATTTCCGATGGTGTTTCATAAGCAGGGCCGCTAAGCTGAACATAGACCCCTTCTTTTAATTTAATTTCGGCATCAAGAGCTGTCTTTTTTATTATGTTACATAATTCTATATTATACACTTTGCTCATATCCGGAAATCTCAAACCAAATTCATCAATATTTTTTCCTATTAAAGGAGATGGAACAAATGCTGATATATGATCTTTAATGAGCATAAGCTCACCGGGTTTAAAACCAAAGTTTATACCTCCTGCTGAATTTGTAAGAATAATAATTTCAGCTCCCAAAAGCTTCATAATTCTTGTCGGGAGCACAACCTGCTCCATTGAATAGCCCTCATAGTAGTGTACTCGTCCCTGCATTGCCACAACAGGCGCATTTTCTATATAGCCAAATAAAAATCTGCCTTTATGACCTTCAACGGTGGATACCGGAAATCCTTCAATATCACTGTAATTAAGTGTGTATTTAATTTCCATTTCATCACCAAATGAGCCTAAACCTGAACCGAGTATAATAGCTATTTTTGGATTAAAGTCAATTTTTTGTTTAATTGAATATAAAATTTTTGTGTAATCATCATATACCATAGCGTTATTCTCCCATAAACATTTTTTCTACATAATTCTTACCGCTTTTTGTTTTAAATATTTTGTTATAGGCAGATTTAACTGCAATAGGCGAGCAGCTGTCTTCATATAAATTTACTATAAAATCCGCTTCTACAAGTATCTGATAATCTATTCCGTCAATATTATCATAGGTGTGATGATGAGCTATAATATAACATACTCTGTCTGTAAATTCTTTGTCATATCCAAGTTCTGTTAATAATTTTTCTGCAATTGCAGGACCCTCTTTTTCCTGATATTTTCCGTCAGAGCTGCCATATTTTTCTTCGCTTATTTTAATTCCTATATCATGAACTATTGCAGTAACTTCGAGAATTTCCTGAGTTTTTTTATCAAGGGCTTCGTTTTCGCCTATAAATTTTGCAAAGGCATATACTTTCATAAAATGATTAATACGTTTTATGTCTGTGTTATAGTAGTTTATCATTTCATTTATAACATTTTTTATCATAAAATCACGTCCCTTAAGTATTGTATATATTTAGTATAATAATTTAATTATAAAATTTCAAGTGTAAATAAAATCAGGGGAAAATTCCTTATGATATAAGAAGTATAAGTAAAGTAAGTGATAATATAACTTATCCGAAGAAAATGAAAGCTTGTTTTCGATTTTTGAGGATAAGTTACCGAGGCGTCAGCTGAGGTAGTTATATTACCCTGTTAAACAGGGTAACTGTGTGAGCAAAGCGAGCACAGTAACAAGAAGTGCGAACTTCTTGTAATATATTAAGTTTAGAGGTTTTATTGCAATAATACAGGGTTATACACACTCTTAGACATACATTTGCAAGTAGACTCTTTAGGAATAATATTGATGTTTTAACTGTAAGCAAACTGCTTGGGCATAGCAATCCAACTATTACTCAAAATATTTATATACACATCTTAGAAGAGCAGAAAGTAAGAGCTATATCGTTAATAGATACAATATAATTTAAAAATATTTAGCGCTTATAGTACTTGATTTATATTATTCGAGGGCATAGTTGGGGGCATAGTTTTTCTGATATTATATGATAAATTACGATATTAGATGGTATTTTCACAAAAAAATTATAAAACATATGATAACAAAAAAATAAGCCATTTAAGAATTAAACATCTTAAAAAATGGCTTAAATACAAGGATTTAAAGGGATTAATCTTTAAATAATATATAAAGATATAATATAGTGGAGATGAGGGGAATCGAACCCCTGTCCGAAAATCCGTTGGTCAGGACTTCTTCCATTACAGTTTGTTTTTTAAAATTTCCAATTTCTAACGCCAGCAAACAGGCTTTAAAATTCGGTAGCTTCATAAATCTTTTTTATACTCAAAGCTTTGTATAAAAAGTGCCTCGCAAAAGTCGGCATCAGTAACTCAGACTGCGAGAAATCTGAGGCTGATGAGCAGCATAAATTAAGCTGCTAAAGCTAAATTATCGTTGTCGATTATTTTTAAAAGTTTTGGGCTTTTTAGGAGTCTCCCGCCTCCAATGGCTATCCCAACTTTCAAAATCCCCGTCGAAACCATTGCATCCCCATAATTAAAAGAAAAGAATTTCATAATTTATTATATCTTATTTATTATAATATATTCAAAAAAAAAGTCAATGATATTTATATGACAAATTAATTACAAATTTTCATTATTCTTAATAGTTATATGCTTGATATATTACCGTTGGTTGTGATAAAATAAGATAAATTGAAAAGAAGATTGGATGAACATAAGTGAAATATAACAAAACTATAGGATTAAAGGGCAATTTATTCCTTTTTGAAAATAAAATTAAAAATAAAATAGTAAAAAATAAGTTTTCATATATTTCAAATGCAAAAAAGCTGGAATATAAGCCTGTTGTAAATATTGTTGCTAATAAAAATGTCAGCATTAATCAAAGCTATGAAAATATTGTTGTGACAACAGGAACATTTTCTGATGATGCAGAGTATGTATGCTTTTTAAATGAAGATTATATTCTTTTTGAATATACTATTTATAATATGGTGGCTGCTTTGCAAAATGAAAGGTATGATATTGTATACAGTGATGAGTGTTTGAATGACAAAAATTTTTATAAGCCTGACTGGTCACCTGACACATTAAAAGCTTTTGATTACATTGGTTTTGCTCTTATTAAAAAAAGTATTTTAGATAAAAACAGAGATTTCTATTCTAATATTATTATGCTTGCTGACAGTAAAATTTCAGTTTATCATATATCCGAAATATTATATAAAAGCAGACGCAAGCTTAATGAAAATAACAGAAAATTAAATAGTGTAAATAATAAAATAAGCATTATTATTCCGTCAAAGGATAATTTCACTGTCCTAAAAAGGTGTATAGATAGCATAAGGAATAAAAGCACATATTATGACTATGAAATTATTATTGCCGATAATGGAAGTAAAGAGCCTGAAAAATATAAAAATCTTGCTGATAAATATATTTATGAAAAATGCAATTTTAATTTTTCTAAAATGTGTAATATGGGTGCTGAAAATGCTGATGGTGATTTTTTATTGTTTATTAATGATGATACAGAAGTAATCACTGAAAACTGGTTGGAAATTATGGCATCATATGCAAGTGAAAAAAATATAGGTGCAGTAGGTGTTAAGCTGTATTACCCAAATTCCGACATTATTCAGCACTGTGGCGTTATAAATATAAAACCCGGTCCTGTGCATTATCTGATAGGAATGAGAGATAATAAAGATATTTATTTTGGCAGAAACAGATACAATTATAATGTGTCTGCCGTAACTGCCGCCTGTATGATGATTAAAAAAGATAAATTTATAGGCTTTGATGAAGATTTCAGAGTCGGATACAATGATGTTGATTTGTGCCTTAGTCTTGTTGAAAGAGGATATAATAATGTTGTTTTAAATAATGTTAAGCTTTATCATTATGAATCTTTTTCAAGAGGTGATGACAGAATTGATATATTAAAGCTTAAAAGACTTGCAGACGAAAAGAAAAGGCTTTATAAAAAACATAGTGAGTTTTGTTGTAATGATAGATTTTATAATGTTAATTTAACTCAGCACAGGGCTGATTTCAGTTTAGAAAGCAAGAATATTTTAATTCCTGAAAAAATTAATAAAGATATTAAAAATAATATCGAGTACGTTGAGGAATATTCATATTTCAGAGATGGCATATGGTATATAGGCGGTTATGTTAAGTCTTTAAAAAAATGCACTGTATATATTTTTATGGGAAATAAAGGTGTTAAGGCCGAAAGAGAGCTAAGACAGGATATATCTGCATTATATGGCAAAAAATATGCACTAAGCGGTTTTTCAGCAAAGATATATACAGGTGAAAAATGTGAATATAAAATAGCTGTGGAGTAATAAAAACAGTTTTTTAAAAATATATTTGTACAGGGGGTGACAAATATGTTTGAATTAAATTCGCAGCTTCTAATAGGCTGGTTAATATTATCAAGTGCTATGTTTGCGTTGGCAGTTATTTTTAACGGCTCAAAAATATTAAGGGGCTTTTTTTGGAGAGGATTAACAGGAATTTCGACAATTTTAGTTGCAGATTATATATTATCGGCTTATAATTTAGTGCTGGGCATAAATTTATTTACGGCATTCGTTTCAGGTGTGCTTGGAATACCCGGAGTAGCTATGATGTATTGTCTGAATTATTTTATGATTTAGAGGATGATTTAATTGGCTTATATTGCAGATGTGGCTAAGGAGCTTACAAATATACATTTTAATATTGTTCCGGGACTTTGCAGTTCTCAGAACATAACAGAGTTTACTAAATTTATGACATTTTCAAAAAGACAGGGACATATTGTTTATGGAATATGTGTTATAAACTGTAATATGGAAAGTGATTATAAAAAATATGCAGAGATTATATCAAAAAGCTTTAAATCTGTTGAGGGTAAAAAAATATTTTTGATGGTATTTCTTTCTTCTGCTCCCGATGAAAACCTTATTGAATATTCAAAAAATGATATTGATGATTACAGTGCTGATTTTGTAGAAGCAAAGTGGGTTGTTGATATTTCAAAAAATGATATTGTTGTAAAGGGTCAGCAGCCAAGTGAAATACTGAATATAAGACAGGCTCTTGTTTCAGCTTTTGGAAAAAATCAGAGCTTTAGTGTCAATACCGGTGAGCTTAAAATGTATGGGGCAGAATATGATGCGTCAAAAATGAAATGTACAAAGCCATACATAACATATATATTGTTTGTTATAAATACAATCTTTTGGATTATTATGTATACAAAAACAGGTGAAGAAATAATATATAAAATGGCTCTTGATAAGTATATGGTTTCACAGGGAGAAATATACAGATTTTTTACATATATGTTTACTCATGGAGGTTTGGAGCATTATATATGTAATAATTTTTCTTTGCTTATTTTAGGCTCAAGGGTTGAAAAATACACAGGACATATTAAATTTTTGACAATATATATTTTATCCGGAATAATTGCAGGGTGTACAAGCTTTATTTTTACACCTTATGGACTTGCAGTAGGTGCATCAGGAGCTATATTTGGCATAGTTGGTATGCTTATATATCTTTCATATAAATTAAAACACAGTGTAGGCGGATTTGATTTTTATATTGCTGTTATTTATGCAATAGTTGGTGCCGCAAGCGGTTTTTTAATTCCTAATGTGGATAATTTTGCTCATATAGGAGGACTAATCGGAGGAATAGTTTTATCAGCATTAATAAAAGCTGAAAAGTAACTAAAGAGGTGTATATATGTGAAAGCAAAAAGGATATATTTTTTGTTTATAATGCTTATTATAATTGGTATTGTATCTGAAATTGGAAGATATTTTTCAAATGAAACTGCGTATATAATTTATGATTTATTATATTATGCTATTCTTGTAATATTTGGAATGATTACAATAAGCTTTGCTTCAAAAAATTATAATTTTAACAAATGGGGCTATATTGCAGGTGCGGTTTTATTTGCTGCTTCAATATTAATAATGTTTAATATGGCTGATGGAAGCAGAAAAGATATGCTTTTTGCGATTTGCTCATTTATTCCATCTGTTCAAATTATGACATTTGTAAATAACAAAATTTTTAACTGTATTTTATCTTGGAAGTGTGTTAAAAAATCAGGCATATTAGATGTTATAGGTGTAATAATTCTTATTATTAGTGCTATCAGTGTTTATGTTTTTCATATTAATGTTTATATTATGCTTTATTATGCTTTTCTTTACTTTTTTGGAGCATATACAAACAAAGAAAATACGGATAGTATGAAGCCTTTATTTATTGCTTTTGGTATTATTGCAATTATTTATATATACTTAAACAAAGCTGTTTTTTCAATAAAAAATATTACAATTTCAAATTTTGGATATGGAACTTATATTATAGTAAGTATTTATGTGCTTTGGCTTAGTGTTATAGTATTTTCTGAAAATATAAAAAATTCTGAGATTTTAAGATATTTTGAAAAAATAAATTTTATACATATTAAAAATAAAAAAACAGAGCTCAATACTATTAAATATTGGAATTCCGTTAAAAATCAAATATATTCCACATCAATTCTATTTGTATTAATATGCGGTGTTGAAATGTTTATAAGATTTATGGCTATGCCTGATGTAACATCAGAAGGAGTTTTAAATGTTTTAAGCTATTTTGTATCAGGCACATTTTTCTATAACCTTTTTATATTTTATTGTATTGTAAATTTAATATATGCTGCGTTTGGAAAAAATTTAACAATTATTGTAATTTTAAATACAGCAATTGTATATTTAGTTGCAAATGCCATAAAGCTGCATTTTCATAATTCGGTTTTTAAACTTGTTGATTTTATACTCATAAGAGAAATGGTGCTTATGGCTAAAAGCTATATTGGAATAGTCGGAATAGTTTTTTTAGTGCTTATTGGGATATTTATATTAAGTGCTGTATTAGTAAATATAAAAAGGATTATAAAATTTTTGAAGCCGTCACCAAGAGCAGGCTATGCGGCTGTTGTAACTGTTCTTACATTGTTTTTTGTATTATCAGGAAATTCTGTGTTTTTTAGTTCAGAGGTTAAAAATGAAAATTCAGACCAGACTACAAAATATATAAATGAAGGTATATTTCTTTACAACTATGATAATTTTAAGGAAAGCTGGAAAACTTTATTCCCTGAGAAGCCTGAAGATTATACAAAAGAAAATATATCCGAAATAAAAAATATAGCAGATAAATATAAACCTGTAGTTTCAGATACAAAGCCTGATGTTATTGTGATATTGGTAGAATCCTATTTTGATATTAATCAGGCTAAGGAATTTACATTAAGCTGTGATGCACTTCCTGTTTACAGAAAATATGGAAAAGGAAATATTGTATCGCCTTATTTTGGGGGAGAAAGTGCAGCAGTTGAATTTGAAATGATGACGGGTCTTTCAAATTATTATATGCTTGAGGGCGTAATTCCTTATACAATATATTTTAATAAAGACAGCAGATTTCCAAGTATAGTAGGAGAATTTAAGGATAATGGCTATGAAACAAATGTTATTCAGCCTGTTCAGCCGTCATTTTATAATAGTGCAAATGCTTATAAAAGCATGGGGGTAGACAATTTTTACAGTAAAGATATTCTGGATAAATATATTTCAAGCAATATGGAATATATACCGGATGATTTTATAGGGAATAAAATAATTGATATTGCTTCTGATAATTCAAAGCCAAAATTTATTCTTGGCGTAACTATGGAGGAACATTCTCCCTATAGTAACAAATATAATAAAGAGGATATGGAGGTTAGTGTTAATATAAACAGTAAAAAATTAAGCAGCTCTGATAAAGAAGAAATTGAACAGTATTCACAGTCAATTATAAATGGTGGAAAAATGATACAGAATGTAATTGACTATATTGATAATACTGACAGACCAACGCTTCTTTATGTTTTTGGTGACCATTTGCCTCCGTTGGCTGCTTTAAGAGAAACTGAAATTTATAAAAATAAATGGACAAAATATCAGACACCTCTTATTGCTTATTCAAATTATAAGGATATAGATTTTGGAGAAAATAATATAAAAATTACCCCAAATCAGCTTGCACCCCAGATTTTAAGAGATGCTGAGATAGAACACAGTTCTTATTTTGACTATATATTTAGTCTTAGGGATAAATATCCTGTCATACATAAGGAATTTTTAAGCAATTGGGACAGAGATGAATTAAGAGATTATTATTTGTTACAATATGATTTAATTTTTGGCAATAAATATTTACTTGAATAGGAGAAAATATATGGAAAGCTTTAATAAAAAAATGGCTGAAGAAAGCCGGAGAATTTTTGAGGGAAGAAAAATTGTTTTTGGTGAAGGAAATGCAGGTGCTAAAATTATGCTTATTGGAGAAGCTCCGGGAGGAGAGGAGGAAAAACAGGGAAAGCCCTTTGTTGGGAAAGCAGGGCAAAACCTTAATGAATTTCTTGAAATTTTAGGTCTTGAAAGAAATAATATTTATATTACTAATGTTGTAAAGCTAAGACCTTTTAAGCTTAGTCCCAAAACAAACAAGCCTGTAAACAGACCGCCCAATAAGTCTGAGCTTGAATTTTTTGTTCCTTATTTACATAGAGAAATTGAAATTGTAAAGCCAAAATTAGTTGTTACTCTTGGAAATTTTGCTCTGAAGAATGTTACACTCAATAATAAAATTGTTATAGGTGATTGTCATGGAGAGATTATGAGGGTTAATAATATAAAACTTTTTCCTTTATATCACCCTGCATCAGTAATTTATAACAGAAGTTTGAGAGAGGTATATATTAAAGATTTGTATAAGTTAAAGAAAATATTATAGATTTTAGGGCAATAGGGGAATGTTTAAGTCATAAATATTTTTAACTTATATTTCCCCTATATTCCTAAATTATGAAAATAACCCAATTATGGCATATAATATTGCCCAAATAACTGTACTGCAGGCTGCAAATATTCCTCCCAATATACTTAAAAAAATTGCAAATGCTGCAATAATTTTGCCGTTAAGATTATATGCAATTGACAACAATGCAATACCTGCACCTAAAAGAGCAGCTATAAATGCAAATTTAGGGAAAAGGCAGAATATAACAGAGAGCAGACTTAATACAAGGGCTATTTTTGTAACTATGGATGCAGGACCACTCTCAATTATTATTTTGGTTTTTCCGTTGCAGAAGTCTTTGTTGTTATATTCATATTCCTGAATATTGTCGTCATCACCTAGGTGTTTTGTGCCTTCAGGTATAGAATCTACAACTTCATTATCATCATCATAATTATTTTTATACTCATCATTCATAAAATACTTCCCTCTCTCATTCTCTGATTTAATATCCTAAATGCTCTCCAACTATAATTACCTTAATTCTGCCCTTAATGCCGCTTCTTCTTGTTGCAACAATATGATTGCATATACAATCTGGACTTAAACAGTCAGAACATTTTCCTGTTTTATGGCAAGGCGTATTTTTGTTAAGTCTTATAGTGTTTTTAACACAGGCTATATCCTTCATTCTTTTGTATGCTGAATTAATATCACTTGCAATTTTATTAATACCGGCAATTACAATTACGTTTTCAGGACCATATATTAAAGCCGCAACTCTGTTGCCGTTTCCGTCTATATTTAATAAAATACCGTCTTTGGTAACTGCATTGCTGCTCATAATATAATAATCACAGCTAAAGGCTTTGTGGTACATATCTTTTATTTCTTCAGGAGTTTTAGCCTCTGAACGGTCAATAAGAGTAAAATTGCCTTTTTTCAGCTCATCACTAAGACCAATTTCACCCATTGTCATTGAGCCGCCCCAGCTTATTACAGAACCCTCTTTAATAATAGATAGTACAGTTTTAACTGCTTCCGCCTTATTTGGAGCATAATAAGCTTCCATATTTCTTTTTTCAAGATTTTTAATTAAATTTTCGGCTGTTAATTTGTTAAATTCTTCCTGTACGGTCATATAAACACCTCCTTACATAATAGATTTCATATGCTTTGTTAAATCTTCAAGCTCATCTCTTTCTCTAATGAGAACAACTTCACCATTTTCTCTTATCAAAACCTCAGCAGGGCGAAGCCTGTTGTTGTAGTTAGATGACATAACATGACCATAGGCACCTGCATCAAGAACACCTATAACATCACCAACATTAGCTTCGGGAATTATCCTGTGCTTAGCAATAATGTCACCTGATTCACATATATTTCCTACAACAGTAACATCTTCAACATTTTCACTGTCATTATAAACTTCAATATCGTGGTGAGAATCATACATAATAGGTCTTTGTAATACATTAAAGCCTAAATCAGTACCTATATATTTGTCCTCTCCGTTGTGCTTAACTGCGTGAACGGTACCAAGAAGCACTGAACATTCAGCAGAAATATATCTGCCGGGTTCAACTTTAAATGTAATTTCCTTGCCATATTCAGCAGCAAAATTTTTTAACACCTCGTCAAGCTGTTTTCCTAAGTCTTTCATATCAAGTCTGGGCTGGGCATTAAGTTTTTCATAAGGAATACCAAAACCGCCTCCAAGGTCAATAAATTCAAGGTCATCAAACTGCTTTGCAATATTTAAAATCGCTTTTACACCATCAACATAAGGCTTGCCGTCCATAAATAATGAACCTATATGCTGATTGATACCAACAAGCTTTAAGTCATATTTCTTTAAAATCTCCTTAAATTCAGGAATATATTCAGGGTTTATTGCAAACTTAGTCTTTTTGCCTGCTGTAACAACCTTTTCGTGATGACCTGTGCCAATACCGCCGTTAAATCTTGCGGCAACTCTGCCGCCTCTGTTAATCTGACCGTATTGCTCAAGCTGTGATAATGAGTCAACGCTGCAAAGTACATTGTGGTCAATGGCATACTTCATTTCTTCCTTTGATACATTGTTGCTGATGTAGAATATCTGTTCAGGCTTGAAACCTGCCTTTAATTCAACAAAAATTTCCCCGGGGCTCATTGCATCAACATCAAGTCCTTCATCGTGTACAATTTGTAAAAATGCAAGGTTTGAATTAGCCTTTGCAGAATAGTTAACTCTGAACTTAGGATAAGTTACAAGATGCTTAATATCTCTGCATCTTTCTCTTAAAATGCTTTCGTTGTAAACATAAAGAGGACTGCCGAATTTTGCAACTAAATCCTGTGGTTTGTTTCCCTTAAAAAAATTTACACTATCTGTTACCTTTGAATTAATTTTTGCCATTGTTTTTGTTTCCTTTCTTATTATTATAAATAGATTTTTTTCAAATTGTCAATTTTCGCACTCATATTCATAAGCAGCAAATCTGCAATGGTTATTGCTGTCATTGCTTCAACGACCACAACTGCTCTTGGCACAACTATAGGGTCGTGTCTGCCCTTTATTACAACCTCTGTATTTTCATGAGAATTTGTAACAGTTTTCTGAGGCTGTGAAATAGATGGAGTAGGCTTAAATGCAACTCTGAATATAAAATTGTCACCATCACTTATACCTCCGAGAACACCACCTGAATTGTTTGTATATTTTTTGATTATACCATTTTCAGCATACATTTTGTCATTATTTATGCTGCCATAGGTTCTTGCTGCATCAAAGCCAAGTCCAAACTCTATACCTTTTGCAGCGCCTATACTCATTACTGCCTTTGAAACAGAGCTGTCAAGCTTATCAAAGCAAGGCTCTCCTATACCAATAGGAAGTCCTGTTGTCACACATTCAACTATACCACCCATTGAATTACACTCACTCATTGACTTTTCGACAAGCCTTGCAGCTTCCTGTGCAGCCTTTTCATCAGGCATATAAAGAGGGTTTGTATCTCTTAATGATAAATTAACACTGTTTATTGTTACAGAGCCTATAGCCTTTGTATAGGCATAAACATTAATATTAAGCTCATTTAATATTTGCTTTGCAACTGCACCTGCTGCTACTCTTGCAAGGGTTTCTCTTGCAGAGGAACGGCCTCCTCCTCTGTAATCTCTGAAACCGTATTTTTCTTCAAACCCCATATCAGCATGCCCGGGTCTGTAGATATTTGCTATATTAGAATAATCCTTTGACCTTTGGTCTTCGTTAAATACTGCAAGTGAAATAGGCGTGCCTGTTGTTTTCCCTTCAAAAACACCGGAGAGAATATTTATTTTATCACCCTCCTGCCTTTTTGTACCGAATTTATTTGAGCCGGGTTTTCTCCTGTCCATGTCTTTTTGTATTATATCTTCATTTAATTCAATACCGGCGGGACAGCCGTCTATTACTACTCCAAGACCTTTTCCATGGGACTCACCCCAAGTGGTAATTTTAAATATATTACCAAATGTTGAGCCTGACATATTATCACCTCAATTATACTTGAAAAATCAAACAAATTTGTGTATACTATTATTTAGTAATACTTAATGGAATTTTATCATTTTTTTTGAATTATTACAACATTTTTTTGGAGATATTATGAAAATATTAAAAATTTGAACCCAAAGATAATAGAACTTGGATTTATGGCATTAATATTGTTGTGTAAAAAGGGGTGAGGAAGTCATAGTATCCCCTGGCCCTAAAAATGTTATAAAAGAAAATGATATACTTGTTGTAATTGGTGAAAATAAAAAGATACAGGGATTAAGCTAATGTATATACAAAGTGATAAAAACAAAATTATAAAAGAAATAAATTCTCTTAAGCTTAGAAAAAATAGAAATAAGCTGAAGCTTTTTGTTCTTGAGGGCGAAAGACTTATAAAAGAAGCTGAAAATAACATAGCCTATGTTGTATCAGCAGAAAGCTACAGAGGAGATATAAAATCAGACTACATTGTAAGTGACAGCCTTTTTAATAAAGTTTGCGATACTGTAAATCCTCAGGGGGTTATTGCTGTATGTCATATTACAGAGCATAAATTCAATAACAATGATAAAAATCCCCTTTATATTCTTCTTGAAAATATACAGGACCCCGGGAATATGGGCACTATTATAAGAACTGCTGATGCAGCAGGTGCTGACGGTGTGTTTCTTTCAAAGGGTTGTGTTGATATATACAATCCAAAGGTTGTGCGTGCTACAATGGGTTCTGTTTTTCATCTGCCAATATATACTGATGTTGACTTAATAAAGCTTTTATCTGAAATAAATGTAACCTCTGTTGCCGCACATTTATATGGTGTTAAAACTCCCTATGATGTTAATATGAAAAATGGTGTTGCAATCATTATTGGAAATGAGGGCAATGGAATAAGCGACAAGCTATCTGAAAAAGCCTGCAATCTTGTTAAAATACCTATGTATGGCAAGGCAGAAAGTATGAATGCGGGAGTTGCAGCAGCAATTATGATATATGAAGCATTAAGACAAAGGATGTGAGGTGTTTATATGGGAAGAATAAGCTGGGATGAATACTTTATGGAAATGGCAGAGCTTGCCGGAAAACGTTCAACCTGCAACAGACGTCATGTAGGAGCAGTAATTGTAAAGGATAATCAGGTTCTTGCAACAGGCTATAACGGCGCTCCGAAGGGGTTGCCTAACTGCTGTGATATAGGTGATTGTATAAGACAGAAGCTTAATATTCCGAGCGGTGAACGTCATGAGCTTTGCAGAGCTGTTCATGCTGAAAGCAATGCAATTACTCAATGTGCCGTAAATGGCGTAAGCTGTAAAGGAGGAACTCTTTATGTTACCGCATCACCTTGTACAATGTGTACTAAGCAAATTATAAATGCAGGTATTGCAAGAGTTGTTGCAAAGGAGCTTTATCCTGATGAAATGGCTAAGGAAATGATAGAGCAAAGCGGAATTAAATTTGAAGTATATAATAATAAGGAGCAAAAATGAAACTTATTAAAACCACAAATTTTTTTATGCTTTATAAAATAAAGAAGCTTTATAAACACGCATTTCCCAAATGGGAAAGAAAACCGTTTTGGCTCATGCTAAAAAAGCAGAAAATTGGAATAACTGATATTTTTTATTTAGAAAAAAATAATAAATTCTGCGGTCTTGCTTCCACAATATTGTATAAAAATATTGTGCTTCTTGCTTATTTTGCCATTGATGAGAGTATGAGAGGCTTAGGTTATGGTTCTGAGGCTCTTTTAGAGCTGCAAAAATATTATAAAGATAAGGATTTTATTCTTGAAATAGAAAGCACAAAAATTCCATCTGAAAATTATAATGAAAGAATAAGACGAAAAAATTTTTATAAAAGAAATGGCATAACTGAAACAGGCATAGGTGTAAATCTGTTTGGTGTTGAAATGGAAGTTTTATCAAGAGGAACAGATTTAACCTATGACCGATATTTTGAAATTTATAAAAATTATATTGGGAAAAATGCCTATAAATATGTTTCAGAAATAAAACAATTGTGAATATTGTCTGCAATATCACTTGCTCTTACACTATATGTTCCAAGCTTTTTTTCAGCGTATTCACCTGCTTTTCCGTTAATATAAGCCCCCATACAGGCTGCATTAAAGCTTTCAATTCCCTGTGCAATAAGACCTGTAATAACACCGCAAAGACAATCTCCGGTTCCTCCTTTGCTCATTGCAGGAGTGCCTGTTGTATTTATGCAAATTTTTCCCTTTGGAGATGCTATGACAGTGTGAGCATCTTTTAAAACAACTGTGACATTGTATTTTTTAGCAAATTCCTTTGCCGTTTCAATCATATTATTTTTTATATAATTTATATCAAGCTTTGTAAGACGGCTCATTTCCATTATATGAGGAGTTATTATACAGTCATTTTTATGCTTTAAAAGCAAATCTGTATTTTCTGACAATGAATTAATTCCGTCAGCATCTATAATAAGCTTGTTATTACAGTTTAATATTACATTTTCAACAAGCTCATAATTCCTTCCCAAGCCTGAACCTATGGCACATACATTTCCGTAATTATAATCTATATTTTCTCTTTTTGAGGTTATTGCTTCGGGAACACTGTTTTGAATAATATCAATAACGTGGTCAGTTGAGCATATATTTACAAGACCTGCTCCCACATTGTAGCAAGCCTTTGCATTAAGCACTGCCGCACCTGTCATATTATCACTTCCGGCTATAATAAGAGCTTTTCCGTAGGTACCCTTATGGGAATCAGAATTTCTTTTTGGCATAGATATATTATCAAGCTTAAATGTATTGCTTTTGTTTATATAAGGTATACCAATATCTTTAACTATAATTCTGCCTGTGTGAGAATATGCAGGGTAGAGCATAAGTCCTGTTTTGGGCTGATGAAATGTAACTGTAATATCGGCATTTACAGCAATACCATAATCCTCTCCGGTGTCAGAATTTATGCCCGTAGGACAATCTATTGAAACAACAAATTTATTGCTTTTGTTTATAATATTTACTATTTTTATATATTCTTCACTAAGCTTTCTTTTAAGACCTGTGCCTATAAGGGCATCAATTACAATATCACAGTGATTTAAATTAATATTATTATCAAATATAATATCTGCATTGTAATTTTTAAGTATATTAAGATTAATTTTACAATCAGCAGTTGCTTTTTTGCTGTCGCCAATAAAATAAATCTTTGTTTTAACATTGTTTGTAATAAGGTGCCTTGCTATTGCAAGTCCGTCGCCTCCGTTATTGCCTTTTCCGGCAATTATAACTGCTTTTTCAGGTTTTCGTGAAAGTATGACCTCTGATGCGTTTTTAGCCGCATTTTCCATAAGCACAATAGATGGCACTCCCATATCTTCTATTGCATATCTTTCAACTTCTTTCATTTCTGCATTTGATAAAATATACATAAATTACACTCCCTCAATTAATGCAAAAGCAATAGCGTTTTCTTTACTGTGTGAAATAGATATTAAAATATTTTTTCCGCCTAATGCTTCAAATATAATTTTGGCATTACCATATAAATTTACATAAGGCAAGCCGCTGTTTTTTCTTATTATCTCAATTTCTAAAGGTGAGCAGCCTTTAAAGCCTGTTCCCAAAGCCTTTGCTATAGCTTCTTTTGCCGCAAATCTTCCTGCAAGAAATTCATAATTTTTATTATGAAAAAGCTTTTGTTCTGATATTGTATATATTTTGTCTAAAAAACTTTGATTTTCTGCTGATTTTTTAATTCTCTCAATTTCTATAATGTCTGTGCCTATTCCCTTTATCATAAAGATACCTCCTGCTTATTACTGCTTTAATTATATAATAAACAGGCAGTATTTGCAATATTTTAAACAGATTAATTTATTTTTAGAGGAATATGAAAAAATTAAAAATAAAGAAAAACTCCAATTAAGGAGTTTTTTCTTTAATATTATAAACCAAGAAGCTTAATAGCGTCTACATAAGATGATATACCTTCAACAACCTTCTTAGCTTCTTTCATAGCAAGAACAACTGTTGCAGGTTGATGAACAACATCTCCACCTGCAAACACACCCTTAAGTGTAGTCATACCATATGGCTTTTCACTTGTAATAAGATAGCCGTTGTCATTAACCTCAATACCCTTTGTAGTTGATATAATTCTCTTAGCAGGTTTTGCACCAATTGCAATAAGCACTTTGTCACAAGGCACAATAAGCTCATTACCATCCTGTTCAACTTTAAGACCTTTTAATTTTTTGCCTTCTGCATCACCTATGTATTCAAGAGAATTAGCATTCCACATAAATTTGACGCCGTCGGCAACTGCTGAATCATATTCAAGCTTTTCGGCTGTTATAGTATCAACAGTGCTCCTGTAAATTACAGTTACCTGTTTTGCCCCCATTCTTAAAGCAGTTCTGGATGCGTCCATAGCAACATTGCCTGCACCGATTACAAGTACAGTATCACCCTCTTTTACGGGAACTTCTTTTCTTTCAAGACTATTGCTGTTGTAAAGGGCAACCATTCTAAGGAAGTAGTGAGATTTTACCACACCTCTTAAATTTTTGCCGGGTATATTTAATTCTCTTGCAATTGCTGTGCCTGTGCCAATAAATATAGCATCAAAGCCCTTTGCAAAAAGCTGGTCAATAGTAATATCTTGTCCTATAATTGTATTATTTATAAACTGAACGCCAAGTTCAGAAATTCTCTTTGTTTCACGTCTTACAATATCCTTTGGGAGTCTGAACTCCGGAATACCATATAATAATACACCGCCCGGTTCAGCTTCACTTTCATATACCGTAACATTAAATCCCATCATAGCAAGGTCACCTGCTACTGTAAGACCGGCAGGACCGGAGCCTATAACTGCAACATTTCCTCTTGTTTTTGGTGGAATTTTTTCTCTGATAAGGTTCATATCAGCATCAAAGTCAGCTACAAACTGTTCAAGCTTGCCTATTCTTATAGGCTTTTTTGCCTTATTCATTACACAGTGTCCTTCACATTGCTTTTCGTGGGGGCAAACTCGTCCGCAAACAGCAGGAAGATTAGTCTTTTCAGCTAAAAGACTTCTTGCTTCACCAAAATTACCTCTTGAAAGCTGATGAATAAATTCAGGAATATTGTTTTCAATAGGACAGCCTGTTTTACACATTGGTTTTTTACAGTTAAGACACCTTTTAGCTTCTGCAAGAGCTTCTTTCATTGTAAATGGCACTGCATCATACATTTGGTCGTTGTTTAAATTTTGTTCGTTGCTCATTTTAATACCTCCATAAAATATATTTTAAATTCTCTATAAGCAGTGAATTGTCATTTTTGCTTAAAATACAAAATCTTATAAATTTGTTGTTAAGATATGGAAAATCCTCGCAGTTTCTTATTAATATTCCTTTTTTAATAAGTTCGCTGAAAATATAATCTGACGTTATTTTTTTATTAGTAATTTCACATAAGAAAAAGTTTGATTGACTTGGAAATAATCTAATACCTTTAATTTTGCCAAATTCTTGAATAATTCTATGTCTTTCGCTATTAATAAGTGAAAGTGTATCGGTTATAAATTTTTTATCTGAAAACATAACTTTTCCTGCAAGCTCTGCAAACACATTGACAGACCATAAATCCTTGTGAGAATTTATATAATCATAAGTACTCTTATCAGAGCATACACCATATCCCAGCCTCAAACCCGGACAGGCAAAAAATTTAGAAGTTCCTCTAATAACAAAAAGATTTTTGAATTTGTCAGTAAGAGGTATAGCAGATATTTTTTTATTTGCAAATTCAACATAGGTTTCGTCTATCATTAATTTTATATTTTGCTTTTGACAGTGATTTAATATGTATTCAATTTGATTTTGATTAATAAATGAACCTGTGGGATTATTTGGATTGCATATTACAGCTAAATCAACATCAGATGATAATGCAGATATAAATTTATCAATGTCAAGAATAAAATCATTATTATATTCCAATTCAAACAGCCAAGTTTCTCCTTTGACAGATTTTATTTCTTTTAAATATTCTGAATAAGCGGGAGAAACAATAACTGCCTTTTTTGGCTGAACATATTTTATAAAGCCTGAAATAAGTTCGGTAGAACCGTTGCCTATTAAAATATTATTATAGTCAGCGTTTGTGTAGGCTGATATTGATTTTCTAAGCTCTAAATAGCTCACATCAGGATAATTGATACATAAATCAACATTTTCTGCTATGGCTTTTTTTACTGATGGTGGTAGTCCAAGAGGATTTACATTTCCGCCAAAATTAATTATTTTTGATTTATCTATATGGTATAATCTTGATACCTCATCTAAATCTCCGCCATGAATATTAGTTATACTCATTATTAATTACTTCCTTGGGTTAATATATTATTACTTTGAATATAGTATATCAAAAAAATGCCTAAATTTAAAGAGAATTATCAAAAATAATTTAAGGAAAATTTTAAAAAATTTATTGGTATTTTCTATAAAATATGATATAATGATTGATAATCCCCTAATGAGGGAAAATTCTACAAAAAATTAGGAGTGTGATTTTTCGTGGACTCGGATAGTTCGCAGTATATCTTATTAGTTATATGTTTGATTTTTTCAGCATTTTTTTCATGCTCTGAAACAGCTCTTACTTCTATTTCAAAGATAAGGCTCAGGGCTATGGCAGATGAGAATAAAAAAAATGCAAAGCTTTTACAAAAGGTTTTAGATGAGCCAAATAAGCTTATAAGTGCAATACTTATAGGAAATAACCTTGTCAATATAGGTGCGTCATCACTTGCTACGGTTATTGCTACAAGAATATTCGGAAGTAACGGAGTGGGGATTGCAACAGGTGTGCTGACCCTTGTTGTGCTTATTTTTGGCGAAATTACCCCAAAGACTTTTGCAAGAAATAATGCTGAAAATGTAAGTATATTTGTGGTTAAGCCGATTTATTTCTGCACAATTATTTTTACACCTGTTATTTTTATTCTTAATTTTGTTACGGGTGCTATTTTTAAAATTATAGGCGGAAATAACGAAGATGTGCCTTCAGTTACTGAAACAGAGCTTTTAACTATGGTTGATGTAAGCCATGAGGAAGGGGTTCTTGAGGTTGAGGAAAGAGAAATGATTACAAATGTGGTTGATTTCAGAAATTCCGATGCTGAGGAAATTATGGTTCCAAGAACAGATATGGTTGCTATTCCTGTTACCTCTACATATGATGAGGTTTTAAATGTATTTAAGACAGAAAGATTTACAAGACTTCCTGTTTATAATGAAACAAATGACCATATTGTGGGTATAATATCTTTTAAAGATGTTATGTTTATAGATAATACAAAGGATTTTAAAGTATCTGATTATATGAAAGAGCCTTATTTTACCTATGAGTCTAAACCTTGTTCAAGCCTTTTTGCTGTTATGAAACGTGATTCGGTTTCAATGGCTATAGTCCTTGATGAATATGGCGGTACTGCCGGTATTGTAACATTGCAGGATCTTATTCAGGAAATTGTAGGCGACATATTAGACGAAATAAGAGATGATGAGGAAGAAATAAAGGCTGTTAATAACAATGAATTTATTGTTGAGGGCAGTGCAAAGCTTGATGATGTAAATGATGTTTTAAAAACTGAATTTGTTAATGATGATGTTGAATCAATTGGCGGATATGTTATAGCACTTATAGACAGATTTCCTGAAAATGGTGAAGTTATTGAAAGTAATGGTGCTATTTTTGAGATTATAGATATAGATAAAAACAGAATCGGACAGATTAAAATTACTGTCAAAGAAAAAGAAGAAATTGATGAAAAGGAGAGCTAAGTTATGTTAATGGGGAATGATATAGGCATTGACTTAGGTACTGCCAGTGTAATAATATACAGCAAGGGTCAGGGGATTGTTTTGCAGGAGCCTTCTGTAGTTGCAGTAGATGAAGAAAAAAGAGCTATTGTTGCTATTGGTGAAGATGCAAGAAAAATGCTTGGAAAAACACCGGACCATATTGTTGCAATAAAACCTCTGAGAGAGGGCGTTATATCTGATTTTGAAATTACAGAAAAAATGATAAGATATTTTATTGATAAATCTGTTGGTCAGCACTGGATGAAAAAGCCTAAAATAGCCGTATGTGTGCCAAGCAAGGTTACGGAAGTTGAAAGAAGGGCAGTGGAAGAAGCCACAAGAAATGCGGGAGCAGGGCAGGTTTATATTATTGAAGAACCGATTGCAGCTGCCATAGGAGCAGGACTTGATATATCAAGGGCATGTGGGAGTATGATTATAGATATAGGCGGAGGCACTACTGATATAGCTGTTATTTCTCTTGGCGGTATAGTTGTTTCAACTTCAATAAAGGTTGCAGGCAACAGTTTTGATGATGCTATCAGCAGATATATGAGAAAAAAGCATAATATTCTTATTGGAGAGATTACTGCTGAAAATCTTAAAATAATTATAGGTACTGCTTGTAAAAATACTCCTAAAACTTCTATGGATATTAAGGGAAGAAATATTACAACAGGGCTTCCTATGAATATTTCTGTTACATCAGATGAGATTTATGAAGCTCTCAGTGAGTCAGTAACTGCAATTGTAGATGCAGTAAGATATGTTCTTGAACAGACACCTCCTGAGCTTTCAAGTGATATTTCAGACAGGGGAATTGTAATGACGGGCGGAGGCTCACTTCTTAGCGGACTCAATGAAGTTATTGAAGAAAAGACAGGCATCAAATGCGTTATTGCAGATGACCCTGTAAGCTGTGTTGCTGTTGGTACAGGCAGATTTGTTGAATATCAGACAGAGGATGAAGAAACCGGATTTTTTGGAAAAATAAGAAAACTTCTTAATATTTAACCAAGTGAGGAAGTCCAAGCCTCTTAGGCGGTGGAGGTTAATTTCCTATCAGTTAGTACCCGAAAGAAGTCGGGGCTCTGCCTAAAGGCAGAGGGTTTTATGCAGTTAAAACTACTGATTGTACCCGAAAGAAGTCGGGACTCTGCCTAAAGGCAGAGGGTTTTAACGTAGTTAAAACTACTGATTGTACCCGAAAGAAGTCGGGACTCTGCCTAAAGGCAGAG
>CAZZLN010000014.1:0-12638 GCA_964654945.1 uncultured Lachnospiraceae bacterium | reverse complement strand
GGTTTTAACGTAGTTAAAACTACTGATTGTACACGAAAGAAGTACGTAGCGTTAGCGGAGTACGAATATCCTTGATTATGGGACGGTTTAAAGCCGTCCTTTTTTTATGTTAAATTTTTAAATATATATTGACAAAAATTTAAAAGTATAGTATATTGAATATATGAACAATTGTTCAAGTGAACATCAGGAGGTATTGCAATGAAAAATAAAGATATAATGAATGATTCTTTATATTATGATTTAAGTGACTTTTTTAAAATATTCGGCGATTCGTCAAGATTAAAAATTTTATATGCTCTTTATCAGGGAGAAAAGGGTGTAAGTGAAATTGTAGATAGTGTGGGTATGTCACAATCAGCCATATCTCATCAGCTAAGAATTTTAAGACAAAATGATGCTGTAAAGTTTAGAAAAGAGGGTAAAAGTGTTATATATTCTTTAGATGATGACCATGTTTCAATACTTCTTGAAAAGGGTATAGAGCATATTTGCCATAAAAATGGTTATGAGGAGGATTAGCATATGGTAAGTTTAATTCTTGAAAATCTTAATTGCACTCATTGTGCAGGAAAAATTGAAGAAGCTGTCAGAAATCTTGAAGAAGTTAATTCAGTTGAATTTAATTTTATAAATAAACGAATGGATATAGAAACTGACATAGATGAAAAAACTATGTTGCATACTGTAAAAAATATTGTAGACAGCATTGAAGATGGAGTAAATACAAAGCTTTTGTCATCTGAATATGATAAAACAGAGGATAACAGTAATTTTATAAAGAAAGCCGTTATAAGGATAGTTTTAGGCGGCATATTTTTTATATGTGCATTATTTGTGCCTGATTTATTTGTAAGAATTATATCATATATCTTTGCTTACATAATATTTGGATATGATGTTGTTTCAAGAGCTTTTAAAAATATTTTAAAAGGACGTGTATTTGATGAAAATTTCCTTATGAGTATTGCTACAATAGCAGCCTTTCTTATTGGAGAATTTAATGAAGCTGTTGCTGTTATGCTTTTTTATCAAATAGGAGAATTTTTGCAGGATATGGCGGTTGACAGATCTAAAAGGTCTATTAAAGGACTTATGTCACTTAATATTGAAAGTGCTAATGTTGTTGAAAATGGAAGTGTAGTTATTAAATCTCCAAAGGAAATAAAAATAGGTGACATTATATTTGTAAAGGCAGGAGAAAAAATATCGGTTGACGGTATAATAACCGAAGGAAATACAGTGCTTGATATGAAAGCACTTACAGGAGAAAGCCTGCCCGTTGAAAAGAAAAAGGGTGACAGGGTTTTAAGCGGTTCTATAAATGAAGATGGCGTAATTTATGTAAAAGCTGAAAAGCTTTATGAGGATTCCACTGCAGCAAAAATACTTGATATGGTTGAAAATGCTGTAGGCAAAAAGTCAAAGACAGAAAATTTTATTACTAAATTTGCTAAAATTTACACACCGATAGTTGTTATACTGGCAGTTTTACTTGCTGTTATACCTATTGTTTTGGGATATAATGCAGATATATGGATATACAGAGCTTTAGTGTTTCTCGTTTCATCTTGTCCTTGTGCTTTGGTTGTATCAATTCCCCTCACTTTTTTCAGTGGAATAGGTGCCGTATCTAAAAAAGGTGTTCTAATAAAGGGAAGCAATTATCTTCAGATGTTGTCACAGCTTGATGCAATTGCTATGGATAAAACAGGAACTATTACAAAGGGAGAATTTCAGGTTATGAATATTATTGGAGATACTGCATTAAAATATGCAGCTTCTCTTGAAAGATTTTCAAACCATCCTATTGCAAAGGCAATTGTTAATGCTTACAGCGGGGAGCTTTATGAAGCAGCAAATCTTAAAGAAATTTCCGGTTATGGAATAACTGCTGATATTGGCAATGACAGTGTTGCAGTTGGGAATAATAAGCTTATGAATAAGCTTGGCATTAGTATTGACAAAGATAGCTTTAATGTGTATACTGCATTGAATAATGAAATTATAGGTTATATTAATGTTGAGGATAGTGTAAAAAGCGATTCATTAAATGCTGTTTCAGAGCTTAAAAGCTTAGGTGTTAAAAATGTTACAATGCTTACAGGTGATAAAAAATCTATTGCCGAGGAAATTGGCAAGCAGGTTGGTATTGACAATGTATATTCAGAGCTTTTACCTCAGGATAAGGTAGCTAAGTTTGAAGAAATTTGTAATCAATATAATGTTGTTGCAGCAGTTGGTGACGGTATAAATGATGCCCCGTTGCTTGCAAGAGCCGATATTGGAATAGCCATGGGAGGTATAGGCTCTGATGCCGCAATTGAAGCTGCTGATATTGTAATTATGGATGATATGCTAAGTAAAATTCCTGTTGCTTTAAAATCAGCTAAATATACCATGATGGTATGCAGACAAAATGTAGCATTTGTTGTGACCGTAAAGGTTATTGTGCTTTTGCTTGCTGCTTTTGGCTTAGCAAATATGTGGCTTGCAGTGTTTGCAGATGTTGGAACTGCTCTTATAGCCGTATTAAATTCTCTTAAAATTATAAAAAAGTAAATATTGAATTGTATATTAATTCGTGTTATAATATACCCTAAGTTTATTTTTAGGAGGATTAAAATTAATGAAAGGTATAATTACTGTATTAGGCAAGGATCAGGTTGGTATTATTGCAAAGGTTTGCATAGCTCTTGCCGATGAAGGAATTAATATTTTAGATATTTCTCAGACAATTGTTTCGGGCTGGTTTAATATGATGATGGTAGTTGATTTAACTGCAAGCTGCCATAAATTTGATGAAATTGTAGTCAAACTTGATGAGCTTGGTGATGAAATTGGTGTTGATATAAGGCTTCAGAGAGAAGATATATTTGACAGTATGCACAGGATTTAATCGGAGGTAAGTTAAATGATTTCATATCGTGAAGTACAGGAAACTAATAAAATGATTTCAGAGGCTAACCTTGATGTAAGAACTATTACTATGGGTATAAGCCTTATGGATTGTATAGATTCCGATATAAATAAATTGACAACTAAGGTTTATGACAAGATTACAAATTATGCTTCAAATCTTGTAAGTGTAGGTGATCAGATTGGTACTGAATTTGGTGTGCCTATTGTGAATAAGAGAATATCCGTTACACCTATTGCACTTGTTGGCGGTTCTTGCGGCCCTTCTGCTTATGTTGAGCTTGCAAAAACTCTTGACAAAGCTGCCAAGGAGGTTGGCGTAAACTTTATTGGCGGATATTCTGCTCTTGTTCAGAAAGGCTGTACTAAGGGAGATGAAGCACTCATAAATTCTATTCCTGAAGCACTGAGCATCACTGACAGAGTTTGCTCAAGTGTAAATGTTGGTTCTTCCAGAAATGGCATAAATATGGATGCTGTTAAGAGAATGGGGGAAATAATAAAAGATATGGCGTTTCTTACTAAAGATAATAATGCTATGGCTTGTGCAAAGTTTGTTGTATTTTGTAATTCTGTTGAAGATAATCCTTTTATGGCAGGTGCATTCCATGGTGTTGGTGAAAAAGATACTGTTATAAATGTTGGTGTCAGCGGACCCGGTGTAGTTAAGAGAGCTCTTGAAGGTGTAAGAGGTGCTGATTTTGAAACTCTTTGTGAAACTGTTAAGAAAACAGCTTTTAAAATTACAAGAGTAGGTCAGCTTGTTGCTCTTGAAGCAAGCAAGAGATTAGGTGTTCCTTTTGGTATTATTGATCTTTCACTTGCTCCTACTCCTGCTGTAGGTGACAGCATAGCTGAAATATTCAATGAAATGGGACTTGAACACGCAGGTGCTCCGGGAACTACTGCTGCTCTTGCTATTCTTAATGATAATGTAAAAAAGGGCGGAGTTATGGCAAGCTCTTATGTTGGCGGCCTTAGCGGTGCATTTATTCCTGTAAGTGAGGACCATGGTATGATAGATGCAGTTAATGCAGGTGCATTAACTCTTGAAAAGCTTGAGGCTATGACTTGTGTCTGTTCAGTAGGTCTTGATATGATTGCCATTCCCGGTGATACTTCTGCAAGCACTATTTCAGGCATTATTGCTGATGAAATGGCTATTGGTATGGTTAATAACAAAACTACTGCTGTAAGAATTATACCTGTGTTAGGTGCAAATGTTGGTGATACAGTTGAATTTGGCGGATTGCTTGGCTATGCACCGATTATGCCTGTAAATAAATTTAATTGTGATGCTTTTATAAAGAGAGGCGGCAGAGTGCCTGCTCCTATTCATAGTTTTAAAAACTAATGGTATACCCTCCTGATTTGGAGGGTATACTCATATTATAAATAATCAGGGAGTGTAAGTATGGAAAATAAGGTTTTATATTTTTTTGAAGAAATAAATAAAATACCAAGAGGTTCAGGTAATGAAAAAGCAATAAGTGATTACTTGGCGAAGTTTGCAAATGACAGAAATTTATGGGTGCATCAGGATAGTGCAAATAATATTATTATAAAAAAGCCTGCATCACCGGGCAAAGAAAATTCTCCTGCTGTAGTTATTCAGGGTCATATGGATATGGTATGTGAAAAAAATCATAATGTAATTCACGATTTTGAAAAAGACCCTATTAAGGTTATATATGATGGTGATATTATTCATGCAGACGGAACAACACTTGGTGCTGACGATGGTGTTGCAGTTGCTATGGCTATGGCTGCGCTTGATGATAATACAATAGCTCATCCTCCTTTAGAAGTGCTTATAACCACTGATGAGGAAGTCGGTATGCTTGGTGCTGCCGGTATTGACCCATCTCTTATAAAGGGCAGACTTATGCTTAATATTGATTCTGAGGAGGAGGGTATATTTACAGTAGGCTGTGCAGGCGGAAGAAAGACAACTACAACAATTCCTGTTGAATATACAAATTCTATTTATAATAATTATGTCAAGGTGGTTGTTTCGGGACTTGCAGGGGGACATTCAGGCATTGATATTAATAAATACAGAGCTAATGCAAATGTTATATCTGCAAGGCTTGCAGATTATATTTTGAAAAATACAAAATCCGCTCTTTGTGATATTCATGGCGGAGCAAAAGATAATGCTATACCAAGAGAGGCTCAGATTATTGTTTCTGCAGAGAATAGTGATGAAATTAAAAAATGTGCTGAAGAATTTGAAGCTATTGTAAAGAGAGAATATATCGATACGGAAAAAAATATCAAAATTTACTGTGAAGATATAACTGACAGCAGCAAAGTAATGACAGATAAAAGTGCTGAAAATGTTATAAATGCAATTATGCTTATGCCTAATGGAATTCAGTCTATGAATATGGAGCTTAATATGGCTGAAAGCTCCAATAATATAGGTATTGTTTTACACAAAGACAGCTGTGTAAATATTGTCTGTGCATTGAGAAGTGAAATTTTAAGCAGAAAAGATTATATTTATAATCAGATTTGCAGTTTAGGAAAGCTTTGCGGCGGCAATACTGTATATAAAGGGGATTATCCTTCTTGGGTTTACAATCCTGTTTCAATCCTTAGAGATACTATGATAGAGGTTTATGAGAGAATGTATGGCAGCAGACCAAGAGTTGAAACTGTACATGCGGGACTTGAATGCGGACTTATATCAGAAAAAATTCCTGATATGGATATGGTAAGCTTTGGACCAAATCTTTATGATATTCATACTCCTAAGGAAAGTGCAAGTATTTCTTCAATTAACAGGGTGTATGACTTTGTATTAAATGTATTGGAGAAGATTTAATGAATTTACCATGGGACAAAAGCTATTTTAAATTATGTTTTTACATTATATTCACTTTTATGATAATATATATTTTTAAAAATGCTGTAGATTTAATAGTATATGCTCTTTTGAATATGGGAGGCATATACAGAGGCTTTTTAAAAAGTATATCGGTAGTGTTATCGGTATTTTCTGTGATTATCATAGGGTTTGCTATAGCTTATGTTTTAAATCCGCTGGTAGAATATTTTGTTGGTTTACACATCAAAAGAGGGCTGTCAGTAATGGCAGCTTTTTTAATTCTTTTAATTTTTATACTCCTTATTGCAGGCGGAATTACTCTAAATATTACGGAGTTTGGCAAATATACAATGTATGAGGGCATTGAACATCATTTAAGTACATTCAGTAAAAATTCAGAAAAAGTTTTAAATTATATCAGCAGTATTGCTGATAAATATAATCTGACCTTTTATAAAGATATTAAAGATTACTTGGTTGGTTTATTCGATAAGATATATATATTAAAAATCGGCAAATGGTTTGCACAGCTTTTTCTTAGCTTAATAATATCTGTTTATTTTTTGAAAGATAAAGGGAGAATTCTTAAAAATGTTAAAATGTATTACAATTTGCTTCCTGAAAAGATAACCCATGTGACTACTTATATTTTAATAAATCTAAACAGAGCTTTTATGGGATATATTAAGGGACAGTTTACTGATGCCGTTATTTTGTCGGCTATTATGAGTACTGTGTTGTCACTGATTGGTGTTCCGTTTTCTGTTCCTATAGGAATAATAAGCGGGTTTTTAAATATTATTCCATATTTTGGTGCTGTTTTTGGATTTATTATGACAGTAGGAATTACTGTTTTAAGCGGTGAATATATGAATGCTCTTTATGCGGGTATTGCTATATTTATTATTCAGCAGATAGATAGTATATGTATTGTACCTAAAATTGTAGGTGAAAATGTTAAATTAAGTCCTGTGGTTGTAATAATAGCGTTAGCTGTGGCAGCCAATATATTTGGAATATGGGGAATGATATTTGTTGTTCCTGTTGTTTCATTTTTTAAAATTATTATTGATGATTATTTAAAATCTGATAATAAAGCCGGCAGAGAATAATCCCTGCCGGCTATTTGCTTAAGCTATAATTCTTTTTGCACCTACATATGTTCTTGATGAATAATTGCTGTTAAGGCTGGCAATGGCAACGCCGCTGTTGCCTGAATGAATATATTGACCGTTTCCTATATACATACCAACGTGAGAAACACCGCTGCCTGAAGTATTAAAGAATACAAGGTCACCTTCCTTTAAATCGGATTTATTAACAGATGTTCCGTTATTGTTATACATTTCTCTTGAACTTCTGCTTAAATTAATGCCATTATCTTTATAAACACTATAAATAAGACCGGAACAGTCAACTCCTGTTCTTAAATTTGTACCTCCCCAAACATAGGGTGTGCCAATAAATTTCTTTGAATATTCTACTATTTCCATAGCCTTTTGTGATTTTAATTCTGTATTGACAGGCTTCTGACCGTTTTTAAATGTAAGCATATTTGCCCTTATATATCCTTTATTGTTATTATCGTCCTGAACATATATCCAGCCATATTCTGCACCTAAAACGGAAAGAGCATAGTCTTTTGGCAATTTTTTTATATTTCTTGAAGTTTCTTTCGAGTCAGAATACAATATGACGTTTTCTTCATTTACTGTTACATAAATATCAGGATTTGTATTTTTTACAGGCTCTAATGTAGCAGCACCAAGTAAAGTAAATGAATCTTCAGCAGCTTTTGCGGCTGATAATGAATTTAACATTGTAAATATACATATAAGAATTAAAAACTTATTTTTTAAATTAAAATATTTCATAATTATTAACCTCCACTTGTAAATATTTCATAAATATTACGAACTATATTTTACCACAATACAAGTAAAAGTCAAGTAAAAATTTAAAAAATCAATGCTTAATAAGAAAAAATCGTGTAACAATTATGTAATAATTTATAGAAAAAATTTCAAAACTATACAGAAATACTGTAATAATTACACTAAATATGAAACAAAATAAATAAAAATGTAATAATTTATGTTTAGTTTATACAAAAAAATTGGTTGATGCAATTTATTTTGCAACAACTCTTTAAATTTGGACACATATAGGATTACTATTAAAAATAAAATTTAATATATATAAAAATATTAAACTATTTTGTTGATATGGCAAAATAATTGTGATAAAATATAACTGTTAAAAATAGATATATTATTTAAGGAGGCGATCATATGGAAAAAAGAGTTGCTTTAATAAGTATTATTGTATCCGACAAAAACAGTGTCAGTGAAATCAATAATTATCTCCACGAATTTTCGGATTACATAATAGGCAGAATGGGCATTCCGTACAAAGAAAAAAATATATCAATTATAAGTGTTGCTCTTGATGCTCCAAGTGATGCTATAAGCGCATTGGCAGGAAAGCTTGGCAATCTTACAGGAGTAACAACAAAAACAATATTTAATTAATAAAAAAATAATTATCTAACAGGGAAGATAATTCTGACCTGAAAGAAAGGAGTTTATTTAAAATGTACAATCCTAAATCACTTAAAGCAGAGGAGTTTATATCCCATGAGGAAATAGTTGAAACTCTGGATTATGCTGACAAGAACAAAGATAATACTGAATTAATTGACAGTATTATTGAAAAGGCAAAGCTTAGAAAAGGACTATCTCACAGAGAGGCATCAGTGCTTCTTGCCTGTAATGATGAAGAAAAAAATCAGGAAATTTATGCCCTTGCAGAGCAAATTAAAAAGGACTTTTACGGTAACAGAATAGTAATGTTTGCGCCTTTATATCTTTCCAACTATTGTGTAAATGGCTGTGTATACTGTCCTTATCATTTAAAAAATAAGCATATTGCAAGAAAAAAGCTTACACAGGAGGAGGTCAGGAAAGAAGTTATTGCACTTCAGGATTTAGGGCATAAACGACTTGCAATCGAATCAGGGGAGGATCCTGTAAATAATCCTATAGAATATATACTTGAATGTATAAAGACTATATATTCAATAAAGCATAAAAATGGTGCTATAAGACGTGTTAATGTAAATATTGCTGCTACTACTGTTGAAAATTACAGAAAGCTTAAAGAAGCCGGAATAGGTACATATATACTGTTTCAGGAAACTTATCATAAGAAAAGCTATGAAAAGCTTCACCCAACAGGGCCTAAGCATAATTATGCTTATCATACAGAAGCTATGGACAGAGCTATGGAGGCAGGTATTGATGATGTAGGCTGCGGTGTTTTATTTGGTCTTGAAAAATACAGATATGAATTTGCCGGACTTCTTATGCACGCAGAGCATTTGGAAGCTGTTCATGGAGTAGGACCCCACACAATTTCAGTACCAAGAATAAGACCTGCTGATGATATTGATACTGATGATTTTTCTGATGCAATAAATGATGATATTTTTGCAAAAATTGTAGCTTGTATAAGAATTGCAGTTCCATATACAGGTATGATTATTTCTACAAGAGAATCTCAGAAAACAAGAGAAAGAGTTCTCCATCTTGGTGTATCTCAAATAAGCGGAGGCTCAAAAACAAGTGTTGGAGGTTATGCAGATCCTGAAGAAGATGACAATAATTCTGAGCAGTTTGATGTTGAAGACAGAAGAACTCTTGATGAGGTAGTAAACTGGCTTATGAAAATGGGTTATATACCAAGCTTTTGTACTGCCTGTTACAGAGAGGGCAGAACAGGCGACAGATTTATGAGCCTTTGCAAGAGCGGTCAAATTCAAAACTGCTGCCACCCTAATGCTTTAATGACTTTAAAAGAGTATCTTGAGGACTATGCTTCTGATGATACAAAGAAAATTGGCACAGAGCTTATTATGAAAGAAATAGAAAATATACCTAATGAAAAGGTTAAAAATATTGTAATTGAAAGACTTGGCTTAATCTCTAAGGGTGAAAGAGATTTCAGATTTTAGGAGGCGAATGCTATGGGTTTAAATGACACTCCGAAATCTGACAGAATACACATAGGAATATTTGGCAGAAGAAATGCAGGAAAATCAAGTATCATAAATGCAATTACAGGGCAGAGCCTTGCTATAGTTTCAGATATTAAAGGCACAACAACTGACCCTGTTCAGAAAGCTATGGAGCTTTTGCCTCTTGGACCTGTTATGATTATTGATACACCCGGAATTGATGATGAGGGCGAGCTTGGCTCAAAGAGAGTTGAAAAAAGCTATCAGGTTTTAAATAAAACTGATATTGCACTTCTTGTTATAGACGGAAATATCGGTATGACTGATGAGGATAATGCCATTGTTGAAGCAATTGAGGATAAAAAGCTTCCTTATATCATAATTATTAATAAATCTGATGAGGTTAATAACAAATATACTCTTCCCAATTCAATATGGGTAAGTGCAAAAACAGGCGAAAATATTTGGGAGCTTAAAGAAAAAATAGCAAAGCTTGTGCCTGCAGACAATATGACATTAAAAATTATAGGTGATAAGCTTGATAAAAATGATGTTGTTGTGCTTGTTGTTCCTATTGATAAGGCCGCACCAAAGGGCAGGCTTATTCTTCCTCAGCAGCAGACAATAAGAGATATTCTTGAAGCAGGAGCAATATCAGTTGTTACAAGAGATACTGAGCTTGATGCTGCTCTTAAAAGTCTTGGGAAAAAACCTAAAATGGTTATTACTGATTCACAGGCATTTAATAAGGTTAAAAAAATTGTGCCTGAAGATATACTGCTAACTTCATTTTCCATACTTATGGCAAGATATAAAGGAGATTTAGACGAGGCAATAAAAGCGGTAAAGGCTATTGACTGTTTAGATGATGGCGATACTATTCTTATATCAGAGGGATGTACTCATCACAGACAGTGTGATGATATAGGTACCGTAAAAATACCTAAATGGCTAAAATCTCACACAGATAAAAATATAAATTTTGAATTTTCAAGCGGTACGGAATTTCTAAGAGATTTATCTAAATACAAGGCGGTAATTCACTGCGGAGGCTGTACCCTTAACGAAAAAGAAATGAAGCATAGGGTAGCAGTATGCAAAGAACAGAATGTTCCTATAACAAATTATGGTATATTTATTGCCTATATAAATGGAATTTTAAAAAGAAGCATACAGGTATTTCCCGAGTATGCTGAAAAAATAAAATCAGTTTAAACATCATTAAAATTTATGTCTAAACTTATTATACGAGGAGAAATTAAATGAAAATAGAAACAAAATGTGTGCAATCCGGATATACACCAAAAAATGGTGAACCAAGGGTATTGCCTATTGTACAAAGCACAACTTATAAATATTCATCAGCACAGGAAATGGGGGATTTGTTTGACCTTAAAACTGACGGCTTTTTCTACACAAGATTAGCTAATCCTACTGCTGATGCCGTAGAAAAGAAAATTGCAGACCTTGAGGGCGGTGTTGGTGCTATGCTTACATCTGCCGGACAGGCTGCTTCCCTTATTGCTATTATGAATATATGCAGTGCAGGGGACCATATTATAAGTGCTGCAACAATTTATGGAGGTACATTCAATCTTTTAGGCGTAACACTTAAAAGATTTGGACTTGATGTAACATTTGCTGAGCCTGACCTGCCCTTAGATGAGCTTCAGAAGCTGGTTAAGCCTAACACAAAGGCCGTGTTTGGCGAAACTCTTGCAAATCCCGCATTAAAGGTACTTGATATTGAAAAGTTTGCTGCACTTGCTCATAATAACAATGTTCCTCTTATTATAGATAATACATTCCCTACACCTATTCTTTGCAGACCAATTGAATATGGTGCAGATATTGTAACACATTCAACATCTAAATATATGGACGGTCATGCAGTATCTCTTGGCGGTGTAATTGTAGACAGCGGTAATTTTGACTGGGCGGCAAGCGGCAAGTTCCCGGGTATGACAACTCCTGATGATTCTTATCATGGTGTTATTTATACTGAGCATTTTGGAAAAGCTGCATATATTGCAAAAGCAAGGGTTCAGCTTATGAGAGATTTAGGTGCTGCACCTGCTCCTATGAATTGTTTTCTCCTTAACTTAGGTCTTGAAACACTGCATTTAAGAATGGAAAGACACAGTGAAAATGCCTTAAAGGTAGCAAAGTATCTTGAAGCTAACGATAAGATTGCATGGGTAAGCTATCCGGGACTTGAATCAAGTGATGATTATGAGCTTGCCAAGAAATATCTTCCTCTTGGCTGCAGCGGCGTAATTGCATTTGGGCCAAAGGGCGGCAGAGAAGCAAGCGCTAAAATGATGGACAGCTTAAAGTTTTGTAATATTGTTTGTCATGTTGCTGATGCAAGAACAGGTGTGCTTCACCCTGCAAGCTCAACTCACAGACAGATGAATGATAAACAGCTTGAAGAATGCGGAGTAAAGCCTGAACTTATCAGAATGTCAGTGGGTATTGAAAATGCTGATGATATTATTGATGATATTGAGCAGGCTCTTGCTAAAATTTAAAAATATGCTTTGGCCTTTGTGTAAACATATCAAGCCGGCATATTGATTATACGGCAGAGCTTGAAAAGGCAGCCCCATAGAATTAACAAATTGTGAACAATCTATATAATTTGCATAAAAAATCGGCTTTGTTGTTTTACAAAGTCGATTTTTATATGATTATACAATGTATTTATAAAAATTTTTAATTTGCGACTACCTTTTTTGATTTTTGTATTTTGTTCTTTTTACTATTATAAAGGGACTGTAAAAAAGCCCCAAAGAAAAATCGCTGTAGGCATAGTGCTTACAGCGATTTTTTGGTATAATTAGTTATATGAAAAACATTAATCAATACCAA
>CAZZLN010000013.1:0-36678 GCA_964654945.1 uncultured Lachnospiraceae bacterium | reverse complement strand
ATCACCTCTTTCTGTACGTAAAGGTCATAACTGTTTCCAAATATGTTCACTTAATAAATTTGGTACTTAACGAACACAATTTAAGCTGATTTTCTAATATTCGTTAAAGTACACCTTTTTAAACACTTCCTGTAAGTTTTCTATGTTCCTTCTATTTTTATGGATAAAGTAAAACATATCCAGATTTATACACTTTTATAATATATACTTAAAAATATAGATACAATCAAAATAAAAAATGTCAGAGAGTATAAAAAAAGCTATTTTTTAGCGCTTTGACAAAATTATTTTTAAGTAAGTAGTGAAAAAATTTAAAATAAAACAATTTAATCTAAAACATTAGTAAATATATAGGTTACAACGAATTTATATACTGAGATTTTTTAATAAAATTTTGTCATAATATTATTGACTTATATATATTCCCCGCACCCCTGACAAATCGTATTTTATTTTAATATTTACATAACAAAGATATAGAGCAGAATGTATTACATTATTCTACTTGCCAAAAATAAGTAGAGGAGTATCCGTATACCAACAGTACCTATACATATAAATATAATAAGTAATGTATACCAGAATTGTTATTATATGACTCTACTATAATACTAAATAATATATAACAGGAGGACTAATATGAAAAGTTCAATGATTAATTTAAGAATTGATGCTAAAAGTAAATCAATATTAAAAGAAAAGGCTAATGAATGTAATATGAGTATATCTGAATATACTTTAGATGCTATTAAAGCTAAGATTGAAGGAAGATTGGCTTCTCCTATACCAAAAGGAGCAGAACTTGCCAACGCAATAGGAACACTAAACACTATGATTTATAACAATAGAGAAAATATAAACAACGAAAGAATTGACACACTTATAGATGCAATAGACAATATTAATGCTAACATTATTAATATTTGTAGCATATTAAAAAATAAATAAGGGGTGATTTCTAATGATTTTTAAACAAGTAACTACAAGCTATGATGATGAATTAGTTTTTGACGGAAGGGCTAATGTAGTGCTAAGATTAATAAACTATGTAACAAATGGGCATAAAACTATGGGAGAATTTATAGGTTATAGAGGATTTGTTAATTTTGATAAAGAGAGTATGGAAAGAAGTTTTTATGCTACTCAAATGCTTTATAACAAAATTGATGGTGATAAATTGGTACATCTTATTTTATCATTTTCTTGGAATTTGAGTATTGATGAAGACTTAGCAATGATAATAGCGAATGTAGTTGCAGATACCATAGGCAAAGAGTATCAAGTTATTTTTGGTGTTCATGTAAATGGGATAGACCCACATATTCATTTTATAATAAATCCTGTAAGCTATATAAATGGCAAAGAATACATATTAAATTCAACTAAAGTGAAAATATATGGCAGAGCTATAAAAGATGCTGTTGCCGAAATAGCTCCTGATACTTTCATTGAAGGATGTACTTATGTTTTATAGTATGATTAGAAAACTTATTAATTACAAAATATAGGATATAATACAATAATAGGTGATATTAAAAATGTGAATATAATAGATTCTTTACTTGAAAAATAGTGATTAACAAAGCCGAAGAAGTAAATTTCCTTCGGCTTTTTTGAAACAGATTAATTTTAAAAATTATCTTTAAATGAGTTATTTGTGTATTCTCTGAATGAATACACAAATTCGGATAATATTTTGTTAAATAAATTGTGATTAATATATTCATAATTTTCTAAATCATTTATATATGGTTTAAAAAATGCTTCTCCTAAATCGTTGTTACAAATATCAAAAACAAAAGCTTTGTAATTTGCTCCCAGACTCTTATTTAAAACTATATGACAAATTAAGGAATACTGATTTATGGTATTATTAATGAAATCTATATAATTATGGTCACATTCTTTACAAAATTTATTTAATGCAACTTGAGAGTCTATAGTCAAATATCTATTGTTTTGGCTGGTAAAAATAGGGATACCATCTATAGTTTTATCAATAAGTTTATTAATAAATATAATAAATGGTAAGCTAATTTCATTTATTGCATCAATAAATGTTTCATTATATTTTTTGGAATCTTTAATCTGTTTTGTAAGATCTTTCAGTACTAATTCAGAATAACATTTTATTCTATCATTTATATTGTCACTATATAGATTATTAATATATCTTAAAAAGATTAAAATGTTATTTTGACTGTAATTAAAAATAAAATCAATAGATTCTCTTATAATATTAAGAAGATGAGGGTTATGTAAGTTATTAAATAACTCTTTGTAAATAGTTTCATCAACCCCTGAAATTTCATCAATAAATACCTCTTTATATTTATTATATATCTGGTTATTGTCCTTTGATAAATCTGAGTCTTTGCCTTTTGAGATATATTTACTCAAAACAATGTATAATAGATTGATATATATATTTGAAAGTATATCATATTTTGACAATTCAGTATAGTCATTAGATTTATCATAAATTATTTCAATCAGAGTTCCTATTAAGTCAATTGGTTCTTCGTCATATGAATAATGAATCTTGTCTGTTATTTTTTTAAATAAATCAATTCTAATAATAGGACTTTTAATTTTAGATATTTTTTTCGCTGCCTTAATAATTAGCTCTTGTGAATTTGTATTAATATGATTATTTTCAATGTAATTATATACTTCTTTAGAAAATGTAAAGTTTGTTATCATATCTGTTAAATATAAATCATAAAACTTGCTGTGATATGTTTTTTTACTGTTAAATTTTGTCTCATCAGTATTCATCAATTTTTTAAATATTCCTTTGATTTTATAATAATAGCCATTTCCATCATCTCTATTTAAAAATTTTTTCTGTGGTAATTTTTTTAATAGAATTAGTTTTAGGCAATCTTCTTCATTTTTATTGTATTCCTCCCACAATAAATGAAAGAAGCTGCCATTTAGTATATCAACACTATATGTTTGGGTTTTATATTTTAGATCTTTCATTTCAGTTTTAATTGAATGGAAATAAGTTTCATAACACTTTGTTTTATAATTATTAAGCATTTTTGAAAAATATGGTTTCTTTTTGTTGTTATTATTCTGTGTTTTATAATTTATTTTATCTAAATCTATTTTAATATCTATTTTATGACCATCATAAGCACTAATGTGAAGCCCAGCCATAAAAAGTGCAGAATTGAATAATAAATTCTCATCAGGTATTGGAAATACATAATTTGATGACATTGGGCCTGGAAATAGATTTCCATTTGTTAATTCATATAATGTGATGATTTCTGGCGAATTATTATATTTACAGTTGTTATAAACCAATGGGTAAATTGATTTAAAGTTTGATATACAATCATTATTAATAAACAAATTTTTATTATCATAATTAAGACTATCAGGATTTTTGGAAAGATAATTCATTAATTCATTAAATTTATAGTAGGCAAAATCTCGCTTAGATTCTTTTTGTTCTGAAAACACATTTTGGGGTTCGACATTTTTGTTTTTTAAATATTTATAATAGATATCTCTGTTAAAAGCTAAGTGTTTTTTCATACAATTCCTCCTTTTTAACCTATTATTATATAGCATATTATATAAAATATCAATGATTCATATTATGTATGTGTCTAAAAAAAGATATAAAAATATAGAGTGCTTTTCGAGACATTCATGTTCTAAAAAGCCTTTATTTTTATAAGGCTTGATCGTATAATTCATTTTAATTAGTTAGCTAATTTTACAAAAAAATCAAAAATCAAGGAGGTTTTAAGAGGTGCTTAAAAATATTCTTCATTATGGTTGGAAAAGTTATGATTGGTCTTTAAAAATTGAAAAATTATCAGTAGAAATGGAAGGTCCTTATTTTTCAGATAGCAATTTTACCGTAATTGTGAAAGAACTAAATAATGCATATTTTATTAGTGATAATAAGGTTGTAAAACCTGCAGTTATGGTGAATGCTCCGACAGGAAAAGGTAAAACTCATTACATTATAAATGAACTTAGAATTTTGGCAGTAAGGTTTGGAAAAAAGATAATCTATTTTGTTAATAGAGATCCACTATTAAAACAGGTTAAATTGTTATTATTAGATTTTGATCCTGAAGTAAGAAAACTTTATGAAAAATATGGGTGTAGTGATGATTGGTTAAAGGATTATAACGAACCTATTGCAGGAGTGTCAGTGATGTCTTACCAAAAATTTTATTATAACCATGCTAAAAGAGGAGAACCCGGGTACATTGACCCTTATGAGTATATGTATCTGATTTGTGATGAGGCACACTATTTTTTAGATGATAGTAAATTTAATCCAACAACGGAGAGAACATTACAGAAAATAATAAAAAATTTTAACAATGTTATGAGAATTTATATTTCAGCTAGTCCTGATGAAGTTATATCGGTAATTGAAGAAAATGAGATAGACATGTCCAGAGGTACATTGTCCTACGACTACTATAGTGGACAACAATCAGTATATTACGAATATAGTGCAAAACTTTATTACTATGAAGTCCCAAAGTCTGAAACAAACTATAAATTTATGAAATTTCAGTATGATAGTGATTCAAAAATTCTTTTTAGTAATATTGCCAATATAATTAATGATATTGGGAAAAAGGAGAAGACGCTTATATTTGTTGACTCAAAAGATTTTGGCAAAATACTTTGTAAGTACATTCAAGATAACTGTAATGAAATAGAGGCAACATATCTTGATAGTGAACAGAAAAATTCAGCTACTTATAATGATATAGTTAAATCCTCAAAGTTTAGCGAAAATGTTTTGATTACTACGCCAGTACTTGACAATGGTGTTAATATCAAAGATTCTGAATTAAACAACATAATTGTGCTATATTTAGATGCCATTAGATATATTCAATCAGTGGGGAGAAAGCGAATGAAAAAAGGAGATACTCTCACAATATGGTTACCTAATTTTGATGCTAAATATTTATACAAGAAAAAAACTAAAATACTTAATTTCAAAAAAGAATTAGAAGAAGTTAAAAAAGATCCTTTAGACTATATGTACAAAAATTATTGTTCAGGGAACACATCTTCTATACGCTGCATTAATCGTATTGGTGATTGTTTGGAAATCAATAAATTTGCAGAATATAAAAATGAGTTTGAACTTAGTTTCATAAATCACATTATTGAAGGATACGATTCTGATCCTGATTTTTGCATTAAAGCCCAACTTAAGCTATTAGGAGAAGAAGAGAGTTATAACCACTTAGGCTATACAAGATTTGAATTTGAGTTAATAAATGAATTAAAAAAACAATATTATTTTACAGGATATCAAGTTGATAAACAGGTTGTTCTTGAAAATTTTAAAGCCTTATGCAATAAAATTTTAGGTAACGATCCAACTGATAGACCAGATAGATCTGAAAAGCCTTATACAATGATTCGTGCCAATAATCTTCTTGCAAGACATAATATACCTTTTAGATTTATTGAAAATGGAAATTTTATAAAGCTTACTAATAATTGTACAGATGATGATACTAACTCTAATAAAGAATTATGATTTTTTTCAATCATATATTATAAATATGAAAACATATTTAAGGAGGTTTTTATATGAAAAGGACAGAAGTGAAAGTAAAGACTACATACGGAAACAAAGAATTCAAAGATTGCTTCATAAATGCAATTAAGGCCAGCTCAAAGCAAATTGCAAGTTAAAAAAGAAAAAATCTGAGGAAAGGAGGGCGGCTCTATGCAAAAATTCAAAACGGCAATATACTGTAGATTATCCCACGATGATATAAATAAACAGTCTGAAAGTATTGAAAATCAACAACTTATCATAAATAGTTTCATAAAATCACATAGTGATGAATTTGAGGTTGTTGGCACTTTTATAGATGATGGTATTTCTGGTATGACTTACGATAGAGCTGCCTACACTCAGATGATGGAAGCTTTAAATGATGGTCTAATAAATGCCATTATAGTAAAAGATTTATCCAGAATAGGCAGAGAACAAGTTGAAACACTTAACTTGATTAAGAAAAAATTTATACTTAAAAACATAAGGTTTATTGCAATAACTGACGATTATGACAGTTTTAATCCATCTAAAAGTGATGGGTTAAGTACTTCTGTTAAGTTGCTTTTAAATGATTATTATTGTGCTGATATTTCTAAGAAAGTTCGTTCTGCGCAAGCTGCTAAAATGGCAAAGGGAGATTTTATAGGTTCTCATGCTCCTTATGGTTATATCAAGTCTCCAAAGGATAGAAATAAGCTGATAGTTGATGAGGAAGCGGCGGAAATTGTAAGAAGAATATTTGGTATGTATATAGGTGGTGCAGGTAAGATTTCTATAGCCAGAGCATTGAATAAAGAGGGAATACCAAATCCGACTATGTACAAAAGAACTGTTTTAAAACAGAACTATGTTAATTCTAATAGACTTAATACTACAAGTTATTGGACATATTCAACCATAAACAAAGTTTTATCTAATCAAGTTTATATTGGAAATATGGTTCAGCACAAGTCACAAATAAAGGCGTATAACATTCATAAAAAAGTTCAAATACCCGAAAGTGAATGGTGTATTGTAGAAAATACTCACGAACCTATTATATCAAAAGAAAATTTTGAGATTGTACAGAAAATGCTTGCCACAAGAAGGCATAATTTGAATATGACAGATAATATGTCAAAATACACAGGATTATTTTTCTGTAAGGAATGTAGCAGAGCTATGAATAAATTTCTGAGTAAGCCAAAAAAAGATGGTAGTCGTTATATTACATTTAAGTGTGGTTCATATTCACAATTTGGTAAGGATATTTGTACAATCCATTCAATAAAAGAATCAGACTTAGATGAACTTGTATTAACGGAAATAAAGAGAAATATAAAAATTGCCCTTGATAATGAAGCCTGTGAATACATAAAAAAAGAAAGTATGCTTGACATTAAGTCTAAACAAAGTGTAAAGCTTACAAAACTTCATGAAAATCTTGAAAAGTGCATCCAAAAGAGAAATAATATGCTGAATCATCTTTCTGAGAATGTAATTGATATTAATGACTTTAGAGCGTTTGATACTGCAAATAAAGCTGAAGTTGAAAGTTTAAAAGAAAATATTTCTATTTTAGAGGACAAACTTAAAGATGAAAATTATCATATATCTCAGTATAATAGCTGGCTTAACAAAATACTGGAGTATAGGGATATAGAAGAGGTAACAAGAGAAATACTTGTAAATCTTATAGATAAAATCTATATTTCTGAACTTGATGGTACAAAGGAAGTTGAAATTGTATTTAAGTTTAAAAATCCTTTTGAATAAAAGAGCTGTTGTAGACTATGTTCTGCAATAGCTCTTTTATATCCATTAAAGTATTATTTTTTATTGTAGGGTTAGGGCTTAAATTAAATCCTTTGTTCTACCAGCCATATACAATGGTATATTTGTAAAATTATCATTTTTTTCATAGCCAAGTTTTGAATATCTTATAGCCTTAGTTGGTGTGTATTGTTTTAAGTAGTTTTTAAAACTTTCAGCATTTATACTTTCGCCAGCTTTAACTTCTACAGGAATAATGTCCATTCCATCTTGGAGTACAAAATCTATTTCTTTTGTTGATGTTGGAGCATAGTATTTAGGTTCAACATCATATAAATCTCTTATTTGCTGAAGAACATAATTTTCTGTAAGTGCACCTTTAAATTGATAATCAGCTCTAAGCAATACAGCTTCGTTGCTTACACCTGCCATATGTTTTAAAAGTCCAACATCAAACATAAAGAGCTTAAAATGATTTAATTGCTGAAAGGCTGATAAAGGATGTTCCGGTTTAGTAACATTATAGATTCTAACTACTATACCGGCAGATACAAGCCATTCTATAGCTTCTTCGTATTCTCTTGCTCTGGCACCTTCTCTAACAAGACCATATAAAAACTTTTCATTGTTTTTTGCAAGTTGGGTAACAATACTTCTGAAAACCATAAGTATCCTGCCGCTGTTTACACTTCCGTTGTGTTTTGAAAAATCGTTTTCATAAAGAGTAATAAGTTCCTCTTGGATTTGCTTTATTCTTTCGGGATCTTTTTCTGTTATCCAAGAATGAACACATTCAGGCATACCACCAATAATAATATAATAATTATATAGGTCTAAAAGCTTATTGTGAAATATATCTTCTATTTTCTGTCCTTTTTCAACGGAGTTGTAGTATTTATACATTCCCTCATCTACAGCTTCAAGGAATTCCTCAAATGTAAGAGGATAGATATTTATAATATTTACTTTTCCTACAGGATAGGATTTAGGCTTAGCAAGAAGTGTTCCTAAAAGACTTCCGGCTGAAATAATATGAAATTCATTTGCTTTTTCATAAAAATATTTCAGGGAATTTAATGCATCAGGACATTCTTGAACCTCGTCAAATATTATTAAATGCTTTTCGGGTAAAATTTTTTTGCCTACAATAAGCCCTAAAAGTTCAATAATTCTGAATGGATCTTTGTTGACTTCAAATATAGAATTTAATCTATCTTCTTCGTCAAAGTTAAAGTAGAAATAATCTTCATAATAATCTTCGCCAAATTTCTTCATAAGCCAGGTTTTGCCTACCTGTCTTGCTCCTTTTAATACTAAAGGTTTTCTAAATTTATTGTTTTTCCATTTAATGAGTAAATCAAAAGCTTTTCTTTTCACATAAATCACCTCTGTTCAAGATTATTATAACACATAATTTTAGTTTATACAATGATATTTTACACATTTTTAGAGAGAAATATTTGCAAAATTCCACATTATTTGCTTTTAACTATCAAATTATTTAATATATTAATATGGTAGTTACTATGAGGAAAGCTGGTTAAATAAAAAAATAAAATATGTATAATTTATTTGTCGACTATTTTCTTATAATGTGGTATACTTAATGTGTAGTTTTATGGATAGATAGATTTTTGTAAAATATAAATAGTTCATTTAAACATAACAGGATATTAGATTAATGTATGAATATTATAGAGAGTGAAGTTATAAATAGAAAATTTTATAACACTTTCTGGAGAAGCAGATAATAAATCTTAATTTTGTGTGTTATATGATTGTTGATATGCAGTTTAAAGGAGCTAATTATAAAGTACAAAAGAGCAAATAAAAGATTTGATTTTAGGGTTCAGAAAATATTAGCTGGTGGATTCTGTATCTATATCCTACCTAAATAATATTGTTTGTGTAGAGGTGTCTATAAAAGGTTATTTCACAACTTATATTATGATGTGACTAAGACTTGATATGACTAAGAATTTTTTTTGGGCATTTAAGGATTAGGCATGAGTCGTATTTAACGCTGATGTATTAATTAGTATGAATAAATTCTATAAATAATTGGCTATTGAGGAGGTCGAGACAATGGCAGAAACACAAGCTAAGTACCATCATTTGATACCGCAAACATATATGTCTGCTTGGGCAAATCAATCTGGAACCTTAAATATAGAATTTTTAAGTAAACCGGGAGTTATTGTTCCTAGAAATAAAGAGAATATTGCAGGGATAACAGATTATCATTCAATTCAAGCTGGGATGCCATTGTGTACTAAAGCAGATACAGATAGATTTTTCTCGGTTCTTTCTGATTATCATGTTGAAGTTGATGGAGTAGTAATTACAGATTCAATGGATATGAACAGACACTTCTATGATTTTGATAATTGGGTAATCACTAGAAAAAATGGAACATTGGTAGGTAAAAAATCCTTGAAGAGAGAAATTGAAAAGGTCAAAATTAAGGACATTGAAACAAATTGGTCTGTTAAATATGAAAATCAGTGGGAATCGGTTGTTAAGGATATTGAGACAAATGTATTGAGTACAACTGTGGAATATATACCCTCATTCCATAAAGATTATTTGATGAAGTTTTTTGTAGTTCTTAATTGGCGAGGATTTCAATCTAACAGGCAATTTGAAGATGCATTGGAAGCGTTTACAAAAGATTTGCTAGACCAGATAGAAATTCCTCTTAAAGATAGAAAATTGCTATGTTTAAAAACAGCAGCGGATGAAAATAGACACGAACTTCTTTAGAAATTTTATAGGGAATATTTAGATGATAAAGGTGTTATATATAAATATGCTAAAATGTATTTACAACATATAGATTTTCACTTCTTAATATCAGATGGTCCAAACTATTTTAATACATCAGATAGTCCATCATTCGTGTTTAAAAGAGATGATGGATTGTTGCAAGGAATTATGCCAATAACACCACGCATTATGTTGTCACAAGGCAAATGTACAGATAATTCTAATGTATACTATATTTCTCATATTACCGATGAGGAAGTTCAAAGGTATAATAATACTATTAGAGAAAATGCCTTGGAATTTATAATTCATGCTATGTGAAATTCTGGGTTGTTAAAAGACTGAAATATATTGAAGATTGTAGAAGATTTAAGATTAAATTATGAATGCCATTCCTGATGATGAAAAAATTACAGTATTATGTTTAAGGAGATTGTATGATAAAGAAAATTTTGAATGAGCAGCAATTAAAGGCCGTTTGTGATGTTTTGGCTGAAACAAATTTAGGACATACGAAAACAGAATTAACACGATTACTTGAGCAAAGTGGGATAGAAATTGTTTCAGATGGGAAGTGGAGTAATGGATATGTATATAAAAGGGGATTAAATAAAAGAGATTGGTTATATAATTGTTTGGTAACAGAAATAAATAAGAGTCATTCTTTGAAACTTGTTTATACCTTTTTAGAAAAAGCACTAAACCCCGTTGCTTTTACAGATGAACGAAGTCGAGATAAATACAATTATTTGTTGGAAGGAACAAATAAGGCACTTTTGCTTGCAGGTCTTGAGTTGACAAAAGAAGGTAGACTGATTGAAGTTGTACAAGCAAAAACGCTTGATGAAGTTGATAGAAGGGTAAATAGTTTACAGAAACAATTATATAACAGAACGATACATAGAGAAGTCCAGAAATATTGTATCAAAGATTATTTACAAAAAGACTATTACGATGCTGTTTTTGAGGCCGCAAAAGGACTGGCAGAAAGAGTGCGACAAATTACTGGATTGACTACAGATGGAGGTACGTTGTTTCAAACTGCTTTTGCTAAAAACGATCCTTATTTGTTCTTTAATAGTATGCAGACAGATAGTGAAAAAAGTGAGTTTACTGGATTGAAAGAGCTTATGGAATCAATCTTTCATTTAGTCAGAAATCCGGCAGCTCATACTCCTAAAATAAATTGGAAGGTCGATGAGGTAAAAGCACTTGATATTTTGACACTGATTTCTTTCGCACATAAGTATTTGGACGAGTGCTATAAGATGCCAGGAAAAATGTGAGGTGAAAGGTATGGAATTTTTTTATAGTAGTAAAATAGATGGATTGGAAGCATTTTATTATTCTATGCAAAAAATAAATGTACAAATTGGTACATTTGAATATACATATAATGGTGTAGTATCAGATGTGATTTTTGATACAAGAGGTTCTGGTTCTGAATTTTGGCAATTGTTTTTTATAAAAAGAGGTAATGGTGATACACTGACTGTTCCAATAAAGAAAGGATATCGCTTTACTATAGAAGGAAACGAGAAATATAAAGATTTTACGAATTATTTTAGTATAGGAAGAGAAAAAGGTCAATTCAGTATTAAGGATTTTGTGAGCCATTTAAATAATCAGATTCCAATAGAATATAGGCTGTCAGATAATTCAAGACGTACAATTTTAAGATATGATAAACTTGATAATGATAGTGATGGAATATACCCTATTGGAATAACGAACTGGGAAGTTGTTCACGCGAAAAATCCAATGTTGCCAAAGGATAAATATCATAGGACAAGCAAAAATTTGGCAAAAACAAAGGAACTATATCCAAAAATATATTTAGCAATAAAAGATATGGATATCACTATAATCTATGGGATGACAACTGGAGAAAAAACTCAAGAGATAAAAATGTGCAATTTTGATTAATAGATATCTTAAAGCACAATATATGTAGATGTGTTTTGTCTACAACCGATGGTATAAAATAGTGGTAGTTGGCGTGAATTCGAAGCGTTTGCCATAATCTATGCCTTATTGTTCAATAATTGAGAAACTGAGTACCCTTATGCTTTCGAAAAATATCAACACGCTTTTTAGTACAACTCTGCTATGCTTGAAACTTGGCAGGCAGCTGTCTTTGAAAGCATTATCAGTTGGTAACTGATTGTGGACTCTTGATTTATATCGATTAACTTATGGATTTTATATAGAATCAATATATCTTTTCTATATAATAAATATAGATAATTAATGCCTTTATTTTCTATTCTATTGTATAATTAATTATATGGCGGATATGTAGTATTTGTATACAAACTTCTTAGAGGACTATACATAAGATTATTAACTTCAGATAAAATATGGGGATATTAAATATATACTACCAATATAGTGGAAGGCTTTAACTACCAGCTGCGTAAGGTGACCAAAAATCCGTTTTCCCAACCGATAATAGCCTGATTAATGCTGTATCTTGCAGCTATGGATATTACCAGAAAATGGACAGGTAATAGACAGGATTGGGGTAAAATAAGAGCACAGCTTATAATATATTTTTAAGAACGTATTAACGCAGTATAAAATTAGCACATTGACAATATAAAATTTAGCAGTATACTATAAACAAGGATGGAACATTTTTGCCTCCTGAAAAATATTATATAATAGCATTTTAACATACCTTTTGCAAATAGTAGGCATATAATAACTAATGGACTTTCATTATGGCTTATTACTGAAACTTTGTCAATAATGGTGGGTACAGCTAACACGTTAATCTAATTTTGAAATAATCTTGTAATATAACATAAAGCCAAAATATTTAGCTTAGGTATAAAAAAGTAAAATATATATAAATAATACATATAAAATCAGTTAGGAATTCCTTCTTACATTACCCACTCCCCATGCGGCATCAAAGCTTATGGCAACCTGCTTTTTACCCTGAGTATCAACGCAATATATTGGCAAGGCTTTTTTTGCAGCAGAGGTCGGAACTGATTCATTGTTTAGGGCAAGCTTAAAAGCTCCGACTGTAAAAGCAAAAGCACATACAATAATTAATGCCCATATAGTGGGCTTTTTTCTATTGAAAAAATTTTTAATCATAAAATCCCTCCTATATAAAAATATATTTATAAAATATTTTAGATATTCTCATAAACTAAATGTAATTTATAAAATATATGATATAATGAATATGTCAAAATTACATTATAAACAAAATGAATAATGTGCTATTTTTCGGTTTATAATTGCACAGTAATGCAGGAAAACAAATTTAAGCTTCTTACGAAATCAGCTGTTGAAGTGTTCAGAAATGCCGATAATTTATTGTCGGACAAGCCGTTTGTGATATCAGTGTTGACCTGTGCCGCCCCTATAATGTCAACAGCCGCCATTAATATGGGCATTGAAAATTATGAGCATTTGCTTCACCAAAGAATAAAGGGAATGCTTTATCTTGCATTAACTCAAAATTACAAAAATCTCGTGCTGGGCGCCTGGGGATGCGGTGCTTTTGGAAATGATGCAAAAACAATTGCAAAACTGTTCCGCCAAGCCTTTGACGAAATGAGCAACACTTTCGATAACGTGATAATGGCTGTGTTGGATAAAACCAAAACACAGTATAATTACAATATGTTTAAAAATTATTTTTGCTAAGTAATATAGAATTTTAATTCTTACCCCATCCCTCCCCTTTTTTGCAATTGAGCATTAGGGGCAATTATCGTTGTATTCTGCGGTATTTTGTCTTATAAATTAAACACACCAACTTAAACACAAATAACTCTAAAACCGCCCTATAAGACAAGACTAGGGATTTTGCGGGGAACAGTCCCCGCAAAAATATAAGCTTTCTATTGTCCCATAATATCGTTTTAACCACTTATATACGGTTTTTCTGCTGCCTTTAAAGCTGTTTTTGGTCTTTAACCGTTAAATTCCCGAATAAGATATATAAAATTTATAAATCAATATGCAAAATTTGTATTGATACACATAAAATATAAGCATTTTACATATTGGTTTATTGGTGATATAATATATATAAAAAAAATTAAGGAGGATTAACAAATGTTAGGAAATTTTGCTTATTGTAACCCGACTAAATTATATTTTGGAGATGATTCATTAAAGTACTTAAATACAGAGCTTCAAAAGTATGGTAAAAATGTAGTATTGGTATATGGCGGAGGCTCTATTAAGAAGAATGGTATATATGATGAGGTCATAGCTATTTTAAAGGCAAACGTTAAGAATATTGCAGAGATTTCAGGTGTAATGCCAAATCCTACACTTGATAAATTATATGAAGGTATAGAAATTGCAAGAAAACATAATGCAGATTTAATTTTGGCAGTAGGCGGCGGGTCTGTATGTGATTATTCTAAGGCGGTTTCCGTATCCGTTAATTGTGATGAGGACCCCTGGGAAAAATACTATGTAAAATTTGAGGAGCCTGATTGTGAGATAATTCCTGTTGGCTGTGTGCTTACTATGGTTGGAACAGGCTCTGAAATGAATGCAGGAGCAGTTATTACAAATCATGATAGCAAGATGAAAATTGGTCATGTATTTGCAGATGAAAATATTATGCCAAAGTTTTCCATATTAAATCCAAAGTATACTCTGACACTTCCTCATTACCAGATGGTTTCAGGAATTTATGATATTTTCAATCATATCTGCGAACAGTATTTTTCGGGAGATGATGATAATACAAGTGATTATATAAGTGAAGGACTTATGAAATCTCTTATTCATTCAAGCCTTATCGCAAATAAAAACCCTCAGGATTATGAGGCAAGAAGCAACATTATGTGGACAGCCACATGGGCGCTTAATACTCTTGTTGCAAAGGGAAAATCAACCGATTGGATGGTTCATATGATTGGACAGGCAGTAGGAGCTTATACAAATGCTGCTCATGGAATGACATTGGCAGCGGTATCACTGCCTTATTACAGATATATAATGGCTTATGGACTTAATAAATTTAAGAGGTTTGCCGTTAATGTCTGGAATGTGGATGAAACAGGAAAAACAGATGAACAGATTGCCCTTGAAGGACTTAGTAAAATGGAAAGCTGGATGAAAGAGCTTGGTCTTGTAATGAATATTACAGAGCTTGGAGCAGATGAAGATATGATTGAAGGAATAGCAAGCGCCACAATTATTCTGACAGACGGTTATAAGGTATTAAATCATAACGAGATAGTAAATATTTTAAAAGAGAGCTTGTAATACAATAATCTGTAATTTAACAAGGGAGGAAAAACTTATGAATAAAAAGCTGGTGGCATATTTTAGTGCAGGGGGAGTAACAGCGAGAGCTGCTAAAAAATTGGCTCAGGCAGCAGGTGCTGATATTTTTGAAATTAAGCCTGAGATACCTTATACAGAAGCTGATTTAAACTGGATGGATAAAAAATCACGCAGTACAATAGAGATGAATGACCCTAATTCCCGTCCGGCTATTGAGGGTAAATTATATAATATGGAAGAATATGATGTTATTTTTTTAGGCTTTCCCATTTGGTGGTATGTAGCTCCTACAATTATAAATACTTTTTTGGAAAGCTATGATTTCACAGGTAAGACAATTGTTCCTTTTGCAACATCAGGGGGAAGCGGAATGGGAAATACCAATTCAAGGCTTCAAAAAAGCTGCAGCGGAGCAAATCTTGTTCCGGGAAAAATGCTGAATGGCAGACTTTCGGAAAACGAATTAAAGACGTGGGCAGAAGCCTATTAAAAACAAAGAATTTCTTACAATATATATTTAAAATGGAGGAATTTTAAATTAACGAATTAAATTAAACTATTATCAAGGTTGTTTTAAATATGCAAATATTGTATAATTAATATACAATAATGCTTAGGAGGGATAATCTTGGATATAAGAGTTCTTAAATATTTTTTAACTGTTGTCAGAGAAGAAAATATAACAAAAGCAGCGGATATTCTGCATATTACTCAGCCCACATTAAGCCGTCAGCTTTCAAAGCTTGAGGATGATTTAGGTGTTCAGCTTTTACTTAGAGGTAAAAAAGGAATAGCTCTTACCGATGAGGGAATGTTGTTTCGCAGGAGAGCAAGTGAAATTGTTGAGCTTGCTGATAAGGCTGAGAAGGAGCTTTCAGAGAGTGAGCAGCTAATAGACGGTGAAATAGCTGTTGGTTGTGGTGAGCTGGAATCAGTAAAGGTGATAACAAAGCTTTTTATATCTTTTAAAGAAAAATATCCCAATGTCAGCTTGGATTTATATACAGGCGATGCAGACCAGATAAAGCAGCGTATTGACAATGGTGTTACGGATATTGGTATTTTGCTTGAGCCTGTTGAAATTGAAAAATATGATTTTATACGCTTAAATATTAAGGAAAATTGGGCAGTATTGATGAGAACTGATGACCCTTTAGCGAAAAAGGATTATATTACTGCCAAAGAATTAAGCAAGCTGCCCCTTATAATGACAAAGAGGCAGAGTATCAGAAATGAAATTGAAAGCTGGTTCAGAGGTTATATGGAGAAATTGAATATTGCAGCTTCATGTAATCTTTCTACAAATGCTTCTATTCTTGTTGAACAGGGTTTAGGCTATGCTTTGATAATTGAAGGCTCAATGCCTTTTCCGGATAAATCCAAGGTTACATACAGACCGTTATATCCCGAAAGAATTGCCACATCTGTCTTTGCATGGAAAAAGCATCAGCCTTTCAGTTTGGCTGTAACAAAATTTATAGAACACGTTCAATGCAATTTGCGTATGAATAACAATGAAATATAGGTATTTTACATTTTTAATATTTTGATTTATTATATAAGTGTAGCGAGAAACAAATTTTTGCTGCACTTATATTTTTTTGTGAGGAGGTTATGAATGTTGACAATTAATGAACTGAGCGTACGTTATAATATTGACATTGAAAAGCTGAGAGCTTTTGAAAAAAGCGGGCTTATAACAACTTTGGAAGAATTTGATGACGTTGCATTAAAACGGCTTATACTATATGGCACCCTATATGACAGCGGGTTAAGTTTAGGGGATATAAAACGGTTTTTAATATTGAATAATGATGGAAAAAGTACTGAGCAAATTAGGCTTTTAAATTTGTACAGACAAAACTTGCTCGACGAAATCCACAAAAAACAAAAAAGTCTGGATTGTCTGGATTACATAATTTATGAAATTAAAAATAAAACTAAACTATTTTTTTAGGAGGAAAAAACTATGAAGAAATCAATTTTTAAGAGAATTATTACTATGACAGCATTGCTGACTATGGGTGTTATGCCTGCTGCAGGTGCTTATGCTGAGCCATCAGATAATGGTCAGGAGCTGGCGAATATGATGGAGCATTACGGAAGTGATTTTATTAATGAGCATTTGGATACAAAAACACAGCAGCTTGTAATATTATCAACAATGACTTCTTTGCAGGCATACACTCAGATTAAGGAACAGACCTTTACGGCACTTGACAATGGTGTAACACCTGCTGAAATTAAGGAAGCGGTTTATCAGGCTGCGCCATATTGCGGATATACAAAGGCTTTAAGTGCTATGGAGTCCGTAGATGAGGCGTTTAAGGAAAGACAAATACCTACCGTAAAATCTCAGGCAACTGTTACGGAAAGCAACAGATATGAAAAAGGCTTAGAGGTTCAGCGTTCAATATTTGGTTCTGAAATAGGAACAATTACAGATGATATGGCTGACAGTCAAAAGGTCATTACCGAATATCTTTCAGGTATATGCTTTGGAGATTTTTATACAAGAGAAACCCTTGATGTTAAAACAAGAGAAATTTTAACTCTTTCTGTTCTTACTGCAAACGGCGGATGTGAAAGTCAGATAGGCAGTCATACAAACGGCAACCTTACTGTAGGAAATACAAGAGATACGATGCTTGCGGCGGTTTTATTATGTGTTCCATATAATGGCTATCCAAGAACATTAAATGCCATGAATGCCATAAATACAGCGGCAGACGCCTATGAGGCAGCAAAGGAAGCTGAAACAAAATAGGAAGAATTTTTATAAAGAAAGTAATATTTGACTTATTAGTAATATGTATTGTATTAACCATATGTATAACCGCAAGTTGTATTGCAGATACTGATGATACATAAATAAAGACAATTGTTCTTCATATTTTAAGTAAAGCCGATAAGTATTATACAATTTTTTTATCAAAATTAAATTTATAAAGTCTAAATAAAATTTTTATTTGTGTTGTGCACAGAATAAAAATATGATAAAATATATTTATAAAATATCCTGAAAGAAAGCGGAAGGTATGAATATATTTAATGGTTTTTTGGAAGAAAACACTGATTTTAACAGCTTAATAAAATTTATAAACTCAGACATAACACCTGTTCTTACAACAGGTGTTATTGACACGCAGAAAGTTCATCTTATCTCTGCTGTAAGTGACAGCCTTAACTGTTCAAATCTTATAATAACAAGTTCAGAGCTTAGAGCAAAGGAGATATATAACGATCTGAAATTTTTTATGAGGAAAAATGTAATGCTTTATCCGTCAAAGGATATTATTTTCTATTGGGCAGATGTTAAATCTCTTGATATTATAAAGGAAAGATTTAATATTATTTCAAAAATTATAGATGAAGAAAAGGTAACTGTTGTGCTTTCTGTGGAGGCACTTTTTGACAGACTGGTGCCAATTGAAATTATAAAAAAATTTATAACAGAAATTAAAATTGGTGATGATATTAACATTGAGGAGCTTTCAAAAAAGCTTGTGCTTATGGGATATGAAAGATGTGAAATGGTTGAGGGTCAGGGTCAGTTTGCCATAAGAGGAGGAATTTTGGATATATTCTCTCCTGTGTGTGAAAATGCTGCAAGAATAGAGCTTTGGGATACAGAGGTGGATTCCATAAGAATTCTTGATACAGGCTCGCAAAGGTCTGTTGAAAATACTGACAGTGTAAAAATTTATCCTATGAGAGAGCTTATATATGAGGATAATCAGGTTGACGATGCTGTTTTAAAAATAAAAAAAGAGCTTTCGGAATATAAAAATGCTCCTGATAAAATTAAAATGATAGTTGAGGAAACAACAGAAAAGCTTGCAGAACAGAGAGGTTTTTCGGGTATAGACAAATATATAGAGTATTTTTATGGAGATTATACCTGCACATTAATTGATTATTTTTCAAAAAATACCATATTTTATATTGATGAGCCTTCAAAGGTTAAAGACCATTCTGAATTTGTATTGAGAGAATTTACTGATAGTATTGAAAACAGAATTGAAAAAGGCTATATGCTGCCGTCTGCAATGAATATGGTGTATACCTATGAGTATATTATAAACAGGCTTGCAAACAAAAAAACAATTCTTCTTCAGAATATACTTCATAATGTGGATTATTTCAAACCAAAGGAAATTATTGATTTTAAGGTTAAATCTTCATCTATTACTAAAAATGATATGAATATGACTGCTGAGGATTTAGGCTATATGTGTCAGAGAGGATATAGAATTATTCTCCTTGGGGGAGGTCACACAAAATGTGAAAGAATATTAAAGGAGCTTACTGAAAGAGGTTTAAAGGCTGTTTATGTTGAAAATATAGATAATACAGAGCTTAAAAAGGGTTGTATTTATATTACAAGAGGAAGCATTACAAGAGGCTTTGAATATACTCTTAATAAAATAGCAATTATAAGCGAAAATGATGTTATTGGCGAAGAAAGAAAAAAGTCACGCAGAATAAAAAAGAGAAAAGACGGAGCTGCCATTGAGAATATAGCAGACCTTAAAATAGGGGATTATGTAGTCCATGAAAATCATGGTGTCGGGGTATACAAGGGTATTGAGCAGATTGTTACAGACGGCATCAGTAAGGACTATATGAAAATTGGCTATGCACAAGAAGATGTGCTTTATGTTGCCATAAATCAGATGGATATGGTACAGAAATATATAGGCGGTGAAGCAACTAAGCCTAAACTTAACAAGCTTGGAACATCAGGCTGGGAAAAGGCAAAGGCAAGAGCAAAACAGGCAGCCTATAAGCTTGCCTATGACCTTGTGGAGCTTTATGCAGAAAGACAGGAAGCAAAGGGATTTGTATATTCAAAAGATACTGTGTGGCAAAGAGAATTTGAAGAAGATTTTGAATATACCGAAACTGATGACCAGCTTCTTGCAATAGAAGATGTAAAAAATGATATGGAAGCAGGCAAAGTAATGGACAGACTTATTTGCGGTGATGTTGGCTTTGGTAAAACGGAGATTGCAATAAGAGCTGCATTTAAGACTGTTCAGGATGGAAAGCAGGCTGCATATCTTGTGCCCACAACAATTCTTGCAAGACAGCATTATATTAATTTTAAGGAGAGAATGAAAGATTATCCGATAAATATAGAAATGCTTTCAAGATTTAGAACTCCGGCACAGCAAAAAGATATAATAAAAAAGCTTAAAAAGGGCGAATGTGACATTGTAATCGGTACTCACAGAATTTTAAGCAAGGATATGGAATTTAAGGATTTAGGTCTTGTGATTGTTGATGAGGAGCAGCGTTTTGGCGTAAACCATAAGGAAAGATTAAAAAATTTAAGAAAAAATGTAAATGTGCTTACACTTACTGCAACACCTATTCCAAGAACTCTCCATATGAGTATGACAGGTATAAGAGATATGAGTTTACTTGAAGAAGCGCCTCATAACAGACTGCCTGTTCAGACTTATGTTATGGAGTATGATCCTGAATTTGTAAAAGATGCAATACACAGAGAGCTTGCAAGAAACGGACAGGTATATTATCTTTATAACAGAGTCAATAATATAGAAAAGACTGCTGAAAAAATACAGCAGCTTGTTCCTGAAGCAAATGTTGCCTATGCCCATGGGCAGATGAGCAAAAATGAGCTTGAGAATATAATGATGAGATTTATGGATAATGAAATCAATGTTCTCGTATGTACAACCATTATTGAAACAGGTCTTGATATTTCAAATGTAAATACAATTATTATTTCTGATGCCGACAAAATGGGACTTAGTCAGCTCTATCAGCTTAGAGGACGAGTTGGAAGAAGCTACAGAACAAGCTTTGCTTATCTTCTTTATGAAAGAGATAAGGTGCTGCAAACTGATGCTGAAAAAAGACTGCAGACTATTAGAGAATTTACGGAGTTTGGTTCAGGATTTAGGGTTGCAATGCGTGATCTTGAAATAAGAGGTGCAGGCAATATTTTAGGTGCAGAACAGCATGGGCATATGGACAGTGTAGGCTATGAAATGTATTGCAAGCTTTTAAATGAGGCAGTGAGAGAACTTAAAGGAGAAGCTGTTGAAGCTGATTTTGAAACGTCTGTTGAGCTTAAATTAAATGCGTACATTCCTTATAATTATATTTCAAATGAAGAACAAAAGCTTGATATGTACAAAAAGATTTCCAACATAACAGGGCTTAATGAATACTATGATGTTCAGGAGGAATTTGAGGACAGATTCGGAAATATTCCAAGAGCAGTAAACAACCTTCTTGATGTTGCGGCTATAAAGGCTAAAGCTCATAAACTTGGCATTACAAATATAACACAAAAAAATGGGAAATTCATTATTGCATTTAAGGCTGATGCAAATGCCGATGGTGGAAAAATTATGAATCTCATTAAGGAGAACGCAGGAAGAATACTGTTTACAAACAGTGCTGCAAAGCCCTATTTAAGTGTAAATCTTAAAAAAGAAAATGATATATTAAATGAAATTAATGATGTGCTTGACAAGCTTGCATAAAAAATTCCCGACAATTTGCCGGGAATTTTTTTAATAAATTATCTTTCTGCTTCCATTATATATGTGCTGTCAAGAGCTTTTTGTAATATTTCAGCCACATTTTGAGAATTGATAGTGTCTGAATTTGTAACCTTTCCATTAGCAAGTCCCTGTAAAGAAACTTCAGCTTTGTTATTTAAAACATACTGTAACAGAAGTGAAGCGTCTTCTGCTGTTACTGCTTTATCGCAGTTTACATCACCTAAAAGGTCTGCATCAGGAAGAACAGGAGTATATGGAGCTTCTGTTCCCTCTAATGAAATGTTAGAGAATTTAGTTGTGTTATATCTTACAAAATCTGAGTTTTCCTGTGCAGCAGATGTTGCAAACCCAACATAGAATGTTTCAGGCAATGTAGTTGTGAGTGTTTCCATATCATACCAGTTTTGACCGTCTGTAGATGCAGACATAGTAACATCCTGACCAACCTTTGTCAGTTTAACCCAGCCATGATTTGGTTCTTCACCGGCTCTTGTCTGAGCTATTCCGAGGAATGTATTGCCTGAATAATAAGTAGTGCTGCCGTCTTCCTTTCTTGCAAGAACTCTTATGTTTTTAGCTTTTACGCTGTTGCCGCTGATGTCTGTAATTCCTTCATAATCCTCACCCTTTAAATATGTAAGTGATGACATATAAAATTCACTGTCAGTGTTAAGACTGCCTCTTATCATAATGCCTGCCTGCTGATAGTAGTCAAGCTTAGCCATATTGTCAATCTGAGCAACAAATGTAACATCACCTGTCATCTTTTTATAATTGTAGTGGAAAGAATCCGGTTTTTCTTCACTTGATGTTGCCAAAATGCCTATATGACCGCCTCCCTGCTGAATAAGAGTGCCGTCAGCAGGATTGTAATTATCTGTACCCGCTACCTTAACATCGCCTATATCAGCAGAGGTAAATCCGTCTAAGTTTTCAGAAGCAACAGAATCAATAATTGTTACGGTAATAATAGGAGATAAGCTTGAAAGACCATTATTATCAGTAACCTTTGCACAGAGGTTAAATCTTCCTGTTTCATTTGCTGTAATTGTGCTGCCCTCAGATATTTTATTATCATTAAGATATATGCTGCAGCTTAAATCAGAACCTTCATAGCTAGGAGTTACTGTATAGCTCTTGCCTAAGGTTAATGCTGCATAAGGAGAATTTCCGCTTGTGCCAATTATATTGCCGTTTTCATCTTTAATAGTTAATCCTGTAACGACAGGACCCTGAGCAGTTGTGCATAATGAGTTAGCATAAACCTCAATATTTGTGTAACCATAATTTTCACTTGATTCGTCAGTAATAATAGCTGTTGAATCAGAAGCATCATTTTTGTTAAGACCGTTAGAATCTTCCCAAATATCAGGGATACCGTCATTATCACTGTCAGTATCTGTTGAAGTATATACAGCAGTGTTAATGCCGCCGTCCTCAAATTCACTGTTTATAAAGTTGCCTGCACCGTTTTTAACATTATAAATAAGTCTTGAATCCTGGGCATCTCTTACTTTGCTTGCACCAACAGAATTAAGCACGTTTTCATATGCATCATAAGCACTTTCAGCTTCATAAGGATTAATAAGCTCAACAGGCGAATCTAAATTCTGAACTGTTTTTCTGAAATCCTTAAAGCCTGAAATATTGTCTGCTGTAACATCGGCATTTCCATCAAGAACATTTCCTGTTATATAATATTTACTTGTAACACCGTCAACATCAAATAATACATTTTTTACCTTTTCAATTGTGTTAGGACCGGCTTTGTGATAGTTGTTTGTAAAGTTAACCAAACCGCTTCCTCTTTCACCGCCGTAGCCTGTGTTATGTCCCCAGTTGTAAATAACATTGTTGGAAAAATCAAGTTTATTTGAATATGTTACATTCTTATAGCTGAACTGTCCCTCAAATCTTGGGTTTCTTGTGCCGTTGTTGGCATAAAGATTATGAGTGAGAGTGGTTTCATAACCGTTTATTATAGAACCCATACCATGCTTTGCTTCACTTTCACCTGATATAATTTCAACGTCTGAATTTAAAGCACCGTTTTTATTTACCATTGATAAACTGTTTGCGATAATGTTGTACTGTATGCTTGAATTAATAAGCTCTTTTGCAGTAAAACATTCATCAACACCCCAGTTAAATGTGCAGTGATCAATTACAATATTTTCACCGCTTGCAGTAGCGGCATCCTGGTCATAGCCTTCTCCAAGCTTAATTCTTAAATATCTTGCTATAATGTCTTTTCCTGAAAATTTAACAGAAGCACCATAAATTGTAATGCCCTCTCCGGGAGCAGTTTGACCTAAAATAGTAGTATTGTCGCCTATATTAAGTCTTCTTTCGCTTTTTGAAGCGGCAGGGTCAACAGAAATAGTACCTCCCACTGCAAAAGTAATAATTCTTGGATAAGATTTATTGCCGTCTTCTCTGTCACGTCTTTCAAGACCATATCTTAAAGAACCCGGCTGAGGATCGGATACTGAGTCGGTTAAGTTTGTTACAACATAAATATCAGCTTTTTGATCTTCATCTCCTCTGCCTCCCTGAGTATATTTGCCTCCGCCTTCTACAGTAGGAAAAGCAGGAGTAAGAGCCTGTGATTTAGGTGTTACAACGGTAGTTTCATAAGTCTTGAAGGGACTTGTTTTAGTAGCAGGGGTTGTAGCATCATAAGCATTAACTCTTATATAATACTGAGTATCGGATTCTAAAGTTGTCTGTACGGCTTCAGTAAGCTGATCTTCTAAAAAGAAAGTATTTTTTGAATCATCGCTGTATGTACCGTCATCATTTATTCGGCTAAGCTTTTTGCCATGATTAAATGTAGAAACAATATGGTCTTCAGTCCAGTTTACACCGTCTTTTGAATACTGAACCTGATAAGCTGTTGCAAAACTTGTTGTAACAACGGTTGTGTCAATATAAGCTTTTTTAATAAAACTTTTATCCGTTGGATCAAGTACAGCCACAGGATACTCTGTTTCACTGTCTGTCAGGCCGAATATAACATCGTGGTCAGTTTTGCTGTCGTTTGATACAGAGTTGTGACTGCCGTCAGGCAGCCAGCCATCGTATGCAATAATCATACCTTGTGTAGGGGTTGTCCAGCCGGCAGTAGGGTTGCCTGTTGATTTTGCCTGTCCATCTGCCTTTAACGGATTTGAATTGATTAAATTTCCGGCAGTATCAACAGCAGGCCATGTAAGGACTATCTTGTTATCGTCAATATCTGCTTCAAGGTCAGTAGTTGATCTGTAGTTATAGGTATTGTTTTCACTTTCATAACGTGCATAGCTTGTTATACTAAAAGATGAAAAAACCATAGTCATCGCAAGTACTGCACAAAGAAAATTTTTCCTCATTTTTATAAACTCCTCTCTTATTATAAAATGATAATTTATTATAACATATATTCAATTATATATAAAGAATATTTTAAAAATTCGTCATATTTACCAAAAAATAAATTATAAATATTCAATAATGCCTTGGCACGGGAGTTTGACACTTTTCCAGCATAATTTTACAAATAAAAGACCGAAGTTCCACATGGGAGTTTGACCGTTTAAATGTTAAGCTCTCATATTTTTTTACGAAAAACCTATCTTTTTTTTAAGATATTATTAATAAATTTGTAATTTTATATTTACAAAACATATATTAGGTGATATAATGTAAAAGATAATATTTTGTTTTTAATATTCGGAGGCGGTAGTATGGAAGCTCTTAAAAGTAAAACGAAAATTCATAATAAAACAATAAGTTTTAATTTATATAGACCTGTATATTTCTTTATTAAAAGAGCAATGGATATATTTTTTTCGGGACTTGCTATAATTGTGCTGTCTCCTGTGCTGTTTATTATTGCAGTAGCCATTAAAACAGAATCTAAAGGTCCGGTTATATTCTGTCAAAAACGAATTGGCAAAAACGGAAAAGAATTTTATATGTATAAATTCAGGTCAATGGTTGTAAATGCAGAAGATATTCTCAATAAGCTTGAAAAACAAAATGAAGCCGATGGTCCTGTGTTTAAGATGAAAGACGACCCAAGAGTTACAAAAGTAGGCAAATTTATCAGAAAATACAGTTTAGACGAGCTTATGCAGCTTTTCAATATTTTAAAGGGCGATATGTCAATTGTGGGTCCAAGACCTGCACTTCCCAAAGAAGTTGAAGAATATGATGATTTTGCAAGAAACAGATTAAAGGTTAAGCCCGGTCTTACCTGCTACTGGCAGGTTATGGGAAGAAGCAACATAAGCTTTGACGAATGGATGCAGCTGGATGTAAAATACATAAAAGAAATGAATTTGTGGCTTGATATAAAACTGATATTAAAGACAATACCTGCTGTGTTAAAAGGCGAAGGTGCATATTAACTCATATAAAAATTAAGGAGCTGTTTTAAGCTCCTTAATTTTTTTAATTATAATCTGTTTATTTCATCTTTTGTGACACACGCAATTATAATTCCTTCTGAATAAGGAGCAACAACTCCTCTGTCAGCATAGAACATATAATTTCCGTTTGAATCAAGATAAAAATTAATTTTATCGGCAGTTAATTCACCGTTTACGGCAAAATCAAAATATATGTTTTGGAATTTTCTTGTTGTTTGAAGTGATGCGAGAGAATCCTGAAACTTTTTGTTAAATTTTTCAAGTGCAAGGTCAAATGCCTTGGCAGTTGAAACCTTTCCGTCAGTTAATTCTTCAATTGATAAAGTTTTTGTGCCTGCAGCATCAGTAACAAGAGCAGTTATGCCTGTAACATTGTTTACACCTGCAATATATTCTTCAGGAGTATATAAAGCAGATACAACCTTGTCATCAGCATATGTTACATCATAGGTTACTTCAATATGGTATGTATCAAAGCCGCTTTTTTCATCAGATGCAAGGTTATTATATTTTTGCTCAACTTCCTTACGGTATTTACTGATATAATTGGCAATTTTATTGTTGGCTGTTTCAGCCATAAACTGATTATAAGCTGAGTTGCCCTCAACCTCGTCATAAAGCACCTTAACTGTCAACAAATCCACATCATCAGCAGTAATTTTATCCTCAGCAACTGTTTTTTGTTTTGCATTTTTGGTATAATCGTTCTTAGAAATAGATTTTATAACGACATTGGCAGCTGTAGCAGTTTCTGTTGAAGCTTCTGAAACTGTAGTAGTTTCGGATATTTCATCAGTGTCAGCTTCTGTGTTTTCTTCAAAAGCAATGTTATTCACATCTGAATTAACAGCTGAAACGTTTACGGTTTTAGAATCAGCATCCCAGTCAACATTGAGATTAAGCCCCTCTGCAACAGCTCTGACAGGAAGCATAGTTCTGCCGTTTATAATCTGTACAGAAACGTCAAGAGGAATAACCCTTATTCCGCTGTTATCCGACTTATTGTTCACAGTCATTTGATTTTCTCCTATTGTAATAAGAAGTCCAATCAATCCTGTTTCTATACTCACAGTTCTGTTTTCATCATTCCACTCAACCTCAGCACCGACTGTTTCGGCAACGGCTCTTAAAGGCACAAGTGTTCTGCCGTCAACAACAACAGGAGGCTGATCACATTCAACTTTATTTCCAAATGCAACAAGACTGATTTCATCAGATGCACTCACAGGCACAGCCATAGTTGATAAAATCATAGCAAAAGCAATAAGCATTGATAAATGTTTTTTCATAAAAATCCCCTCTCATATGTATAAAATAGCTTAAAATTAAAAAGGACAGAGCAAATTGATGCAGCTGCCCTATAAGTTTTATAATTGTTTTAAAGCATTTTTAACAATGTCGCTCACAAGCTTGTTATCAGCTTTGCCTTTAGTTTTTGCACTTACGGCACCCATAACCTTGCCCATATCTTTCATTGACACTGCTCCAACGCCTTTGATAGTATCGTCTACAATAGCTTTAATTTCGTCTTCTGACATTTGCTCGGGAAGGTAAGCTTTCAAAAGTTCGATTTTCTTCTTAGCTATATCGACTAAATCCTGACGTTCAGCCCTTTTAAAATCCGGAAGAACATCATTAATTTTTTTAATTTCCTTAGAAATAACAGTTAAAACGCTGTCATCATCAAGGTTTTCAATTTTTTGATCCTTTTCAATCTGTAAAACACCTGCACGAACAATCTGCACTATTTCTTTTTTAACAGTGTCTTTGTTCTTCATAGCATGTTTTAAGTCGTTGAAAAGCTGTTCTTTTAATGACACAAAATCAAGTCCTTTTAAATTAATTATACTTACGCTTTCTTGCTGCTTCAGACTTCTTCTTACGTTTTACGCTTGGTTTATCATAATGTTCTCTTTTTCTAACCTCGCCCATGATACCTGCCTTAGCACAGTTTCTTTTAAAACGACGAAGAGCACTATCTAAAGATTCATTTTCTTTTACTCTAACCTCAGACATATTACTTCCCTCCCTCCGATTACATCAATCCGTACAATCAATAAATTGCACACTACAAAATTATACACAATTTTTTGCTTTAAGTCAACCGAATTTAAAAAAAATTTTAAAAAAATTTTGTTAAAGTGTCAATGATTGGTTACACTTTTACCTAAAGAAGTTGTCAATGGAAAGGTGGATTTTTACAAAGCAAAGCTTATGAGCCTAAGAGGCGGCGGACTTCCCTGCTTGGTTAAAATATGCCTAAAATATGTTGCATAATAAGGCTTGCAGCAGCTATTCCAATCCAGCAGCAAAGTCCCATAAATATAGGCTTTCCTCCTGTTTTAATAAGTTTAACAATATTTGTGTTAATACCTATTGCTGCCATTGCAAGAATAATGAAAAATTTGCTTATACTTTTGAAAATGCCAAAAAAGCTTTCCGGCACACCAAAGCTTGTTGCAATAGTAGTAATAATAGAAGCAAGCACAAAATAAATTATAAAAAAAGGAAATATTTTTTTAAGGCTGACATTTGCACCTTCAGCCTTGTTTTTTCTTGTCTGTATAAATGCAAGAACAAGAGTTATGGGAATAATTGCGAGAGTTCTTGTAAGCTTAACTATAGTAGCCTGTTCAAGCACTCCTGTAACACCTTTTATGCTTTCCCATGATGCGGCAGCGGCAGTAACGGAAGAAGTATCATTTACTGCTGTTCCTGCAAAAAGACCAAATCCCTCATCAGAAAGACCAATAATATTTCCTAATGTTGGAAATATTATTGCAGCTATAACGTTAAATAAGAATATAACTGAAATTGCCTGAGCTATTTCTTCATCATCTGCATTTATAACAGGTGCAGTGGCAGCGACAGCAGAACCGCCGCATATTGATGAGCCTACACCTACAAGAATTGAAATTTTTGAAGGTATTTTCATAATCTTGCAAAGTATAAAGGAAATAATAAGGGAAATTGAAATTGTAGATAATATAATAGGCAGAGATTGTCCTCCAACCTTTGCAATAGTTGTGAGATTAAGACCAAATCCAAGTAAAACTACTGCATACTGGAGTATTTTTTTTGATGTAAATGTAATGCCCGATTGCAAATCCCCCTTGTCGGGAATAAAAATTGTGACAATCATACCTATTATTATTGCAAAAACAGGACCGCCAATAACCTTGAGAACATCTATATTACCTAAAATCCAACTTGGACCTGCTATAGCAAGACATAGCACAAAGCCTTTCCAATTCTTTTTAAGAAAATCCAAATTTAACATCTCCTTATAAAAATTTTTCTTATACTATTTTACCATAAACGGTTATTATTTTAAAGTATATTTTTTCTAATATATTTAAAAATATTTATGAGGTGATTTAATGAAAGATTTTATGATTGGAATAACGCCAAGTTCTGATGCAGATTTGCTTCATTTGTCGGAGGGAAGCACTGATTTTATTGGTTTATCTTTTATGGATATGACTGTTGAAAAAGAAAAGGAGGAAAACAAAAATGAGTAAATGCTTGATGAAAGTTATAGTAAAGGGTATGTTTTGGACTGTAATGATGGTTGCAGGAGTGATGGCTCTTATGTGTATGAACGGCAGAATTGAAAACAGCTGAAAATTAAAAGAGGCCGGCAAAATGTCAGCCTCTTGGTAAATTATTCTTTTGTTTCGATTTCAGTATCATTTTCTGTATTAATAACAGGAACAGCAATAGCCTCAAGACCATAGTGTTCTCTCACTTTATTTTCTATTTCTGTCATAATATCGGTATTTTCTTCAAGATATTTCTTTGTGTTTTCACGACCCTGACCAATTCTGGCTTCATTATAGCTATACCATGCTCCGCCTTTTTGAACTATATCGAGTCCTACAGCTAAATCAAGAACATCACCCGAATGGCTTATACCCTGACCGTACATTATGTCAAATTCAGCAGTTTTAAATGGAGGAGCAACCTTATTTTTAACAATTTTAGCTCTTGTTCTGTTGCCTATAGGTTCACTTCCTGCCTTTAATGTTTCAATTTTTCTTATATCAATTCTGACAGAAGCATAAAATTTAAGTGCTTTGCCGCCTGTTGTGGTTTCAGACGGACCAAACATCATACCGCCTATTTTATCTCTAAGCTGATTTATAAATATAACTATACATTTATTTTTTGCAGTAACAGATGTAAGCTTTCTCATAGCCTGACTCATAAGTCTTGCCTGAACACCCATTGTTGCATCACCCATATCACCCTCAATTTCTGATCTTGGAACAAGGGCAGCAACAGAATCGATTACAACTATGTCAATAGCACCTGAACGAACCATTGTTTCGGTGATTTCAAGAGCCTGTTCGCCATCATCAGGCTGTGATACATAAAGCTCATCAATATTAACTCCAAGCTTTCTTGCATAAGATGGGTCAAGAGCGTGTTCAGCGTCTACAAAGGCTGCAATACCGCCCATTTTCTGCACCTGTGCTATAACGTGAAGCGTAAATGTAGTCTTACCTCCGCTTTCAGGCCCGTATATTTCAATAATTCTGCCTTTTGGCAGACCGCCTACACCAAGAGCTATGTCAACAGAAAGTGAGCCTGTTGGCACAACCTCAACACTTTTGTCTGCTGCGTTTTCGCCAAGCTTCATTATAGCACCCTTGCCAAAATCCTTTTCTATTTGTGAAATAGCTGTTTTAAGTGCCAATTCTTTATCGCCGCTTGCCTTGGCAAACAAATCGCTTTTTTTTGCTTTTGCCATTTTAATATCCTCCATATGTTGCTTTTATTCGCTTAGTTTTTCAAGTAAAAATTTAATTACCTCATAGGTTGCTTCAGAACGTATTTCATTACGGCTGCCTTTGAGCATAAGCCTTTTAACATAAGCCTTTCCCTTTATTGCAACGCCTATATACACAAGACCCACAGGCTTTTCCTTTGTTCCGCCTCCCGGACCTGCCACACCTGTTGTGGAAAGTCCTATATCTGCATTGCTTACTTTTGAAACACCAAGACACATTGCTTCGGCAGTTTCGGGACTTACTGCTCCGTTTGTGTTTATAATATCAGGATTAATGTCCAATAATCTGGACTTGCTTTCATTTGTGTAGGTTGTCATTCCGTTTATGAATACTTCCGATGCACCCGCATAATTTATAAGCCTTGCAGAAACCATACCTCCTGTGCAGCTTTCAGCAGTTGCTATTGTCAATCCCTTTTCACAAAGGAGCTTCATAACAGTGTTTTCAATTGGCTCATTCATAATAACAACTCCTTTACTGAATATAAGTATAACACAAAAGGGTTATACTTACAAGATTTTTTAACCTATTTTTAGTGAGCATATAAACTGCTCATAGGTATCTGCCCAGTCTTCAATAGGATATGTAGCACCTCCGTTTGTGCTTTTAAGCAGATTACTGAGCATAATCTCATTTAATGCAAAAAGCTCGCCCTCTGATATTGCTATTCCGTATTCTCTTGAAATTTTGCAGAATTCAGATACGGGGTCATCAGCGTTTTCTGTAGCAAGAAGTGCATTTTTAAGTTCAGAATTGTTTAATGCTTCCTTTAAAAGCCTGTCAAGTGCATCATTTATTGTCATAAAATCATCTCCCGATAAAAATACAGGTGTGTACATAAGCACACACCCTTGTCACTTTATTATATAATATCATATTAAAATTTATATTTCAATATAATCTTTAAGCAGTTTAATATTGTTTTGAATATCCTCTTTTTTGCCTACAGTGCAGACTGCTTTTTTCTTCATTGCTTCACTTATTTTTTCACCTATAGCTGCAATATCCTGCGATGTGGTTGAAAGCAGCTCCTCACGTCTTTTTAAAAGCAGCTCATCTGTAATTCCAAGAATATTTCTTCTTAATGCAATAGAATTAAGAGAATTGTTTTTAAGGGGTGCATCAGCTTCATTTATAGCTCCAAGAATAAATCTGTCAATATCTGACTGTGGTTTTTTCTTTGAAATATAGCTGCCTATTTCATCAAATATTTTGTAGGTTTTTTCCAGCTGAGGATCACGATAGCTGTACATATAGCAGTATCTTCCCTCTGAAAAACGCAATCCTCCGCCATAAGCACCTCCCTCAAGTCTTATTTTATCCCAAATATATTCTCTTGTCAAAAGCTGTTGCAATGCCTTGTAGCAGCCGTTTCTGCAGTTAATAAGAAATCCTGCACAGTTAAAATTTACATTTGACTTTACTGCAATGCTTTTTTCCTCTCCAAGACCATATTTATATTTTGGAAGATCTTTGTCCTCAAAATCTCTAAGTATAATATCGCTGTCTAAAAATCTTGTTCCGCATACACTGTAAACAGCACCGTTTTTTCTGAAAACAAGGTCTGTAACTTTATTTATATCCTGACTTATTTTTATTATAGGAGTGGTTGTTATATATTCATAAAGCTTTGTTCCCACAACATTGTCAATATAATTGTATTCCTCACTTATTACTGATAGAGCTTTTGTATATCCCCTTATTTGACCTGATGAAATATAGCGGTTTATTATAATCTGTTTCTGTTCATTTATAAGCACAAAAAGTCTGTCAATATCTTCAACAGTCTGAAAAACTACATTTCTGAATATTTCAAGAGCTATATTTATATTTTCTTTAAGCACCTTTATTCTTATGGAAAGATAAGGATTATAGGTGTTTTTTATGGGAATTGTTGTAACTCCTACATTAAATCCGCCTAAATAGTAGTCTATATCATTTGCATATTTTATTGTATAAAGATCAATTATACTTTGCCATAAGCCAAGAGCAGGCAAAAGCTCCTTTGGTACAACTGATGTGTCAAAAAGAATATTTATATAGGTAACGTCAGAACGCAGAGGCACATATAAATTATCACCATGAACTCTGTAGTCCAATATAAACGGCTCTTTTGAAATATCTGAAACCTTTGAAATATTTATTTTGTGTATTTCATTTTCATCATCTTTTTGGCTTTGATATTCTGTAACACATTGATTATTTTTTGGAGGGATTGTTTTTTCGGTTTTTTCCATATCTTCATTTATAAGTATTCCAAAACAGCCTTTATCCACAAAATATTTATTTATCAGCTCTTTAATATCTATATTTTTAATATCTTCAAAAAGCTTGTTTATTTTAAGAGGCTCAAATGTATAGTTGTTATACATAAAGCTTCTCAAAAGAAGTGTATTGTAAAAAAGTCCTCTTGGTTTGTATCCAAAATCTTCCTCTTTAAAGTAGAATTTATAACTGTTTATTACACCCTGAAGCTTGTAGTTGTCAATTTCGGCAGTTTTAAAAGCATTGTTAAGCTGTTCTTTAAAATTTGAAATATCAGTTTCTTCACTGCCTGAAACTTCAACCTGTAAATTTGTATAGTAGGAGCTGTCACTAAAACTAGCACTGACTTGGTCACCCAGATTGCTAAGCTTTTCTTTAATATAGGCACCCTCCACATTAAAAAATAAATCACATAATATATCAAGCATTATACATTTTGAAAAATCACTTACAGCACCTGTAGGATAAAGAGCCTGTAAAATATTTTTTTCGGGAGCAGGGTGGTGTATCACAACATCTGAATAGTCAAAAGAAGGTTCTGTTATTTCAAACTTATTTTCTCTGTATTCATAGTCACCTATAAATTCATTATCTAAAATTTCAAGATATTCATTTATATCAATTTTGCCGTAAATATATATTATGGCATTTGACGGATGATAATTTTTCTTGTGAAATTTCAAAAATTCCTCATAGGATAAATCTGTAATATTTTCAGGATTTCCACCTGAATCATATTCATAAGGTGTGTTTTTATATACCTGCTTGTTAAGAGCTTCTTCAAGGACAACAGAGCTTTCGGAATACACACCCTTCATCTCATTTAAAACCACACCATTAAGCTTTTTACCGTCACTATGCCAGCCCTCCTGACGGAAAATACCTTCATTTTTATACATAAGAGGATTAAATACTGCATCACAGTATACTCTCAGCATTGCTTTAAAATCCTTTTCGTTTGTACTGCCTATAGGGTATATGGTTTTATCTGTATAGGTCATTGCATTTAGATAGGTGTGCAGAGAGCCTTTATCCAGAATATTAAACGGGTCTTTTATTTTATAGTTTTCAGAACCGCATAATACACAGTGTTCCACAATGTGTGCAGTTCCCTTATCATTTTCAGGCAGTGTTCTGAAAGCTATTGAAAAAACTCTGTTCTGGTCTTTGTTTTCTATAAATACTAATTTACAGCCGCTATGATGAGTATACATATGGCACATAGAATTTATATCCTCTAAAAATTCAGATTTTTCCGGTGTAAACATTTCTTTTGCTCCTTATAGTGATTTTGCAACAAAAAAGAGAAGCAGCAAGCTTCTCTGTTTCTAAGCGCGAGACGGGATTTGAACCCGCGGCCCTCGCCTTGGCAAGGCGATGCTCTACCACTGAGCCACTCGCGCATATATAAAAACAAAGCGGGTGAAGGGAGTCGAACCCTCGTCCTCAGCTTGGAAGGCTGATGTACTAGCCGTTGTACCACACCCGCAAAATAAAATATAATGCCCAGAGACGGAATTGAACCGCCGACACGAGGATTTTCAGTCCTCTGCTCTACCAACTGAGCTATCTGGGCATATTAACTGTTACGCTGTATGTGAGCTTACTCACAAGCGACAAAATAAATTATATAGCATAACTGTTAAATTGTCAAGAGTTTTTTGATTTAATTTTGTTAAATCTAAATTGCAATATTAAATGTCCACAAAATTTATTAAGCGACTTTGTTAATATCCACCATCATATTTGATGTTTTGCCATTAAATATTCTTCTTGGATAATTATTTACACATGTTCTATTATCTTAATTTTTTCAAAAAATTTCCCTATATATGCTCCCTTGCGGCTTCATCTCCAACGCTTTTAGCTCTTTCCGCTGCATCTGCTGCTGCAGAAGCCAGTCCGTCCATAGCCGATTCAGCTCCCCCTGTGTCAACGCTTACTTCTATTTCTCTAAGCCCTGCTGTTCCTTTTTCTGCCGCTTCAAATCCTCTTGTTAAATTAGCAACGCCCTTTTCAATATTGTTTAGCTGTGCTGTCATTTTGTCAACCAAGCTTAGTGTCGCTTTTAATTCAATTTTACTGCCTTTACCTGCCATATCTGTCACCACTTTTCTGCATTAAAAAAGCACTCTTAAAAGAGTGCTAAAGTATATTTATATTATTTTGATTTTTTAATTAAAGTGCGTTTTAAATTTATCCTTATATCTATTTATGTCAAATACCCATTCACCGTCAATATCAATAACCTTTATGCCCTCCTTGCCTAAAGGAGGGAAGCAAATGCTCGCATTTGCAGGGAGGATATATTGTAGGAATATTCTGATTATTGTAGATTGTAGGGGCGAGTATCACTCGTCCGCAGCTCGTCCGTTATTTTATTTTGTAGGGGCGTGCATTGCTCGTCCGCAAGAGCGAGCTTGAAGCTCTTCATCAGAACTTTGTATCAACTGTTGTAGGGGCGAGCATCACTCGTCCTCATAAGCCTCCCTTGCCTAAAGGGAGGGGGACCGGCTCCGCCGGTGGAGGGATATGTTGTAGGGGCGAGCATTGCTCTTCCTCATATTTCTTGTTGTAGGGGCGAGTATCACTCGTCCGCAAGAGCGAGCTTGAAGCTCTTCATCAAAACTCAATTCTGCTACCGGTAGTTTAGCTAATACACTATAACAATCTCGTATAACTATTTTTCCGACAGCAAACTTCTTATCAAATACAAATCGGTTATTTCAAATATAATCTCACCGCTTATAGGGTCATTGTCAACAAGTCTAAGTCCCGAAAATAAGAATTTTTCCCTTTCACCGTCAGATTTAAGTACGGTTGCGTCTGCCTCAAAAACCATTGCTGTATTTATTGCGGTATCAGTACAATATCTAATATCATCACTCAATATAAATGAGGCATATATACTTTTTACTCCTTTTGCCGTATGTCCAAGTATAGGAACAAGAGCTTGCCGTTCATAAATTTCTATTCTGCCCTCAAAATCAGCAATAGCTAATCTTCTTCCGCCTGTAATTCGATTAAGCCTTGCTTCCTGTATGGTTAAAGTTTTTATTAGTGTATTCATACTTTCCACCTCTTGTTTTGTTTTTATACAGTGATAAAATTAAAAAAGACAGCCCTTTGACCGCCTGCATTGTTCTGACCAAAGCAAATTGTATCATTAAAAAAGCACCTAACATTTGTTAAGTGCCTTTAACCTTTTGATTTTGGCTCATAGCCTATGCCATTGTTACATTCCTTTAGTTCGGGAATGTCTTTGTATAATAAATTTTCGTCTGGAATGCGGTCAGGAAACGCATCAC
>CAZZLN010000012.1:0-36691 GCA_964654945.1 uncultured Lachnospiraceae bacterium | reverse complement strand
CTGTAAGTGCTATGCCTACAGCGATTTTTCTTTTGAGACTTTTTTTACAGCCCCATTTTTTTGCTTATCTTTTGACTAATTCGCTGATTAGAAAATCAATATTATCAATTTGCTTACTGTTTAGTTTTCTTAGATTAAAAATAATATTAGTTATTTTTTCCGGTCTTTCTACTGACATATCAAAGAACTCACTTGGTGTAATATTAAAAAAATCACATATATAGAAAAACATTTTCATTGACGGCATACTGTTGCCGTTTTCAATACTGTTAATATATCCTGCATTCTGCCCTAAGGATAAACTCATATCTCTTGCTGATATTCCCCTTTGAGTTCTTAATTGATACAATCTTCTATAAAATTCACTTTCGTACATAAATAACACCTTCTTTACATTGTAATTAATTATAATTCTATTATATTTATATGTATTTTCATCAGAAATTATCTGATATTAACTATTGACATATCAGATTAAATATGATACAATGATATAAATTACAGCAGTAAATCTGATTGTATATAATGAAATCTTAACAAAGGAAAGGATGATATAATGAAGATTAATATTTTAAAAAAAACAATGTGTTGCATACTAACGCTGAGTTTGGCTGTTCCGGCGCTTTGTGTATATGGTGACCAAGAGGTGGAAAGCTACAATTTCGATGAAATAGTATCCGGTTCAGCATTAGAAATGACGGAAGAAAACAATGACCCTATTGTTGAAATGCCAATATATACTAATGAGGATGTAATCAGAAATTTATATACCGGAAACAGCTATGAGAATAGAACCGGTACAAATTTTTTAGCACCTATTAATGCTACATTATACAGAGATGCCTTAAATTCAGAAGAAAGGAAGGTATATGATTATTTGGTTGATTATGCGAAAGCTGAAAATATTAAGTACAACTCCTTTAATTATACAACAAGTGAGGGATCGAAAACTTACAGCGGAAATTTGATAAGCATTGCAGCGTCTGCAGAAGAGATTGGCTATGATATAAATTATGATGATAATTCATGGACAAGTATCGCCAATATTGTTAATGCATTTCTTAATGACCATACGGATTTAGGATGGATTGGAGCAGCTTTTTATGGTTACAATTATAATTCTAATACGCAAAAGATAAGAAATGTTAGTATTCTTTTTGTTACAATCGGTGACAGCCAAACAGCAATTGATAATAACGAACAATATTTAAAATGGTGTGACAATATAGCCGAAGAGGCAGAAAAAAATACAACAGATTATTATAGAGTAAAATACATTCATGATGTAGTTTTGGATAATGCAACTTATGATTATTATGCTGCCTTTGAAGCAGAGATGTATTCTGAAGAATTTCTTTATGCTCACTCTCCTTATGGTATTTGCATGAAAGGGAAAGCTGTGTGCGAAGGTTATGCCGAGGCATTTAAAACTATATGCAACAGAGCCGGTATAGATGTTGTTTGTCAAAGCGGTTATTCAGCAAATGGAGGACATGAATGGAATCAGGTAAAAATGAATAATAATAAATGGTACTATGTAGATACCACATGGGATGATGGAGGTAGTTATAATTATTACAAATTCTTTCTAAATGGAAGTGAAAGCTTCAAGGCTAATCATAGTGAATTTTATTATTCAAACAAATTAAACTTGGATATAGATAGCAATGATTTTTCATCTTCAGATGCAAGCCCTTTTGAAACAACTAAATCAACTACAGTAAATATTGAATCTAACAGTGAAACCACAACTGCTGTTTATGACAATTTTGTGTATACTTTGAAAAATGGCAATGCTACCATTATAGGATATACAGGCAGCACAAAAGGAACAGGAAATTTTATTATACCTGCTTATGTTAATGGAATAAAGGTAACTGAAATAGGGGAAAGTGCTTTTGAATATTTAAATTTCAGTAATCAAAACATTATAATTTCTGATGGGATTGAGGTTTTATGCTCAAGGGCATTCTGGGGAGTTACAGCTAATAAGATAGAGGTTCCCGAGTCTGTAAAACTGCTTGATTATACTGCTATCTCCTATGATGGAGAAGAGGTGCATGGTACTGATAGTTTGTGGGCTTATGTATTTTCCTATGCAAATATAAAAGAAATATCTGTTGACAGTAATAATAAGTATTTCTGTTCTATAGATGGTGTTTTTTATAATAAGGATAAATCAGCTCTATTAAATTATCCAAGGTTAAAAACAAATACTGTTTATAAGCTGCCTGAGGAAACAGCTACTATTGCTTGTACGGCATTTGGAAGAGCAAATAATCTCAAAAAGGTATATATCTATAATGATAATGCACATTTTTCAACTTTTACTTTTGCTTATTGCAGCCTTGAAATTTATGGCACAGAGGCAAATAGGGCACAGTTGGAAAAAAATATTTCCACATCTAACAGCAACAGTAATTCAGTTTTGACATTCAAGCTTATATCAGAGGATAATAGCATTATATATGGCGATGTAAACAGTGATGGGGCAGTAAACGGCATTGACCTGTTAAGGCTTGCAAAATATTTTGCCGGCTGGGAGGTTTTAATAAGCAGTGATGCTTCTGATGTAAATGCTGACGGAACATTAAATGGTCTTGATTTACTAAGACTTGCTAAGTATTTTGCAGGCTGGGATGTTCAGCTTGGTGAATAAATATATTATAAAAGGAGATTTAAAGAAAGATGAGAAAATTATTATCAATTATTTTATCAATGTGTATAATATTATCATTATTTGTTAATGCTGTACCGGCAGCAGATAATGCAAAAGTATCAATAGAAAATAAGGTTGTTGAATATGGTACAACTGATGTTAGTGTAGATGTTGTATTATCAGGAAATCCCGGAATGGCTATGATTATAACAGAAGTAGAATATGATTCAAATGCCATGACTTTAGATTCAGTAACTAATGGAACTATTTTTGGCGCTTCAGATTTACAGGCTCCTGATATGAGTAAAAATCCTGTTAGCTTAACTTATTTTACAACTACAGGAAATGTTGATGGAAACGGTACTCTTGCAACATTGAATTTTAAACTTAAAGCAGATTGTCCTGCGGGTGAATATCTGATAAAAGCAATTCCTTCAATTGCCAGTGATATTAATGAGGTTGAATTAGGTATTAGCGGTGAGAATGGCAGTATTACAGTTAAGGAAGCTGCTGAGCCAACACCTGACCCTGAAACAAAAGATAATGTTAAGCTTGAAGTTGTAAGCACATCAGTTGAAGAAGGTGCAGATGAGGTTAGTGTTAATATTAATATGTCAGATAATACAGGAATAGCACTTCTCATAGCTGAAGTTAGCTATGATTCTACAGTAATGACATTAAACTCTGTTAATAATGGCAGTGTATTTAGTAATTCTGATTTTACAGAGCCTGATTTATCAAAGAATCCTATTAAGTTAGTATTTGTAAGAACATCTGATGATACCAGTGTTAATGGAAATCTTATAACTTTAAAGTTTAAACTTAATTCAGATTGTCCTGTTGCTACATATCCAATAACATTAAATGTATCAGATGCTGCAGATATTAATGAAGATATAATAGACACATACGTTATAAACGGCAGCATAACAGTAGAGGCTAAACCATCAGTAGAACCTGACACACAGACTACTACAGTTGCAAGACGTACAGGTGGTGGCGGTAGTTCGTCAACAATTATTAAAACTACTACCGTATCAACTACTGAAACAAGTACTGAAACAAGTACCGAAACAATAACTATTGAAAATACTGAAATAACAACAGAATCAAATGTAATTTCAAATGATGTTAAGGTTAAGGTAGGAAGTAAGTCTATTGAAATTGGCGGTAAGAGCTATATAATTGATGCTGAAAGCTATATACAGACAAGTTCAAATTCAACTATGGTGCCTTTAAGATTTGTAGCTATTGCAATTAATGGCGGAAGTGTTGAAAATGCAGACAGCAGCAGCATCATTCAGTGGAAGGCTGATACAAAGACTGCAGTAATTTCTACAGGGGGCAGTACAGTTGAATTTACTGCATACAGTAATATAGCAGTTATAAACGGTGTATCAAAGGCTATGAATAATGGAGTGGAGGCTGAAATTGTTGATGGAAGAATGTATATTCCTTTCAGGGCATTAGGAGAAGCACTTGGCGTTGATGTTAGCTGGGATTCAGATACAAGAACAGCAATTTATAGTGTTAAATAAAAAATTTCCAATATACGGCAATTAATTTGCCGTATATTTTTTTGAATTTGGAACATAATAATCCTTGTAAGGCGGTTAAAAAAATCGTCTGAATTTAAGGAGGTAATATAAATGGAAAACAGAAGCGAAAGAAATTCCAACAACCAGTCAAATAATCAGTCAAACAAAAACTCAAACAATCAGTCAAACAGAAATTCAAACAGAGTTGAGTTTGCAACAGAGCTTAACAGTGAAAACAGAAGCAACAACCAGTCTAACAGAAATTCAAATCAGAATTCTGAAAGAAACAGCAACAGCAGATAGTTTAGTGTATAAAAAAAGACAGTTTTTAAAGCTGTCTTTTTTTATAGCCATATTTGCTTATCTTCATATACAGAATATATAATGCTTTCTGTGACCTTTAAGCCTGTGTTTATTTCAAGGGCTTTTTTATACAGGTCGAGCTGTATTTTATATTTTTCAATAAGCTCATTTGTATTATGATTTTTAACATAATCGGTTTTATAGTCTACAAGAATTATATTATTGTTTTCTATAAAATAAAGGTCTATAATTCCGTGTATAGTTATTTCACTGTCAGAATCAATATATCTGTCGCCAAATATTTCATGGCTTTTCATTTCCATCATAAAAGATGTTTCTTTATATATATTTTCGGATTTTTGAATTCTTTTGTATAAATCGGTATTTATAAATTTTTCAAATTTAGAAATATCTATTGCTTCTGAGTCCTTTTTACTCATAACATCATCTTCTATAAGCTTATTAATTGCTTTTATAATGTCATCTTTTGTGTTTACCGATTTAAAATCAATATGCTCAAAAACACAGTGATATATTGTTCCCCGTCTTGCACCGCTTATGCCTGTTTTTTTAGGCTGCAAAAATTTAGGAGGAGTACACTTGACATTATCTGTAATTTTATCACCGTATAAATTTACACTTCCGTCAGGTTCAATTAAATTTCCTCTTTTAATTTCTGAAATTGAAAGCTTTGCAGGAAGTTCCTGCCCTTTAGAATTGTGATATACATAATTAAGTGTTTCACATACCCTGTTATATACTTTATTATTGACAGATGCTTTTTCAAGTATATTTATATTATCAAGCATATTAACAGATTTTTTTTCCTGAACCTTATAACCCATAAAATCGGTATTAAACCTTACAAAATGTTTTTCTGCAATTTTATCACTTATTTTGCAGGCAAATATCCAGCTTATAAAATATTTGTTTTTATTGCAGTAAACAATAGGATTTGCTGTATCAAGGTCAATAAAATCTTCAATATTTTTTCTTGGAGGGCAAACTCCTGTGAGTATAAGTTTTTTCTTTGCTCTTGTGAGAGCAACATAAAGAAGTCTTAGATTTTCAGAAAGACTTTCCTCGTTAATACAATATCTTATCATATTTTCAAGAGCGGTTGAAAGTCTGTAGTTATCGCCCTTAATATATTTAAGAGCAAACCCAAGCTTTGGATGAATAACAGGAGATGGATATTTTATATTTCTTAAAATACTATTTCCTAAAAATCCGATTATAACTATATTATATTCAAGTCCTTTGCTGCTGTGCATTGTTGTTATTTTAACAGAGCTTATGCTGCTGTCTGAAATAACTGCTTCATTATTACTGTTGGAATTTTCCATATAGTCAATAAAAGGACCAAGACCCTTTGGACTGTATTTTTCATATCTTTCAGCTATTTCAATAAGATACAGCAAATTAGCCTGACGCTGATTTCCGTTTGGAAGTATGCTTACATAAGTGAAGTAGACGGTTTCATCATATAAATAATTAAGTGTTGCAGTAATATTATTGTTAAATGCAAAGGTTTTGAATTTTGAAATGTCATTTACAAATATTTTAAGCTTTTCTGAAAGCTCATCACTGCACCCTTCTATATATTCCATTACACATTTATAAAAAAGAGAGCTTGAGCCTTTAAGCTTTATTTTTGCAAGCTCACTGTCTGTAATATTATAAATATGAGAATGAAGTATGGTAATAACAGGTATATTGTTATATGGATTGTCAATTATTTTAAGCATTGAAATTATTGTCTGAACTTCAAGGGTGTCAATAAGAGAGCTGTTGTTTTCGGCAGAAGCGGGTATTCCTTTTAAAGCAAATGCTTTTAAAAGCTGATAAAATACAGACTGTCTGTCTTTTGAAATAACTGCAATATCTTCAGGCATTATATCAGGGTTTTCTTCCAAAATGTTTTTAACCTTTTCGGCTATAAAATTAGCTTCATATTCAATTTTTGTAAGTCCAAGGAAATCCTCTGAAATTTCAGCATCAGATTGTATGTTTTCAAGCATATAAATATCGGTTTTGTTGTATATTTCAGACTCTTTATCTGTGCTTTTCAAGGCAACGCCTTCTGCATTGTAATCAATATCCCCAAATTCATCACTCATTAGCTGGCTGAAAATAGTATTGCAGAAATCTATAATGCAGCTTTTTGAACGATAGTTTTCAAAAAGAGGAATAAGTACCGAATTATCACTTTGACCATAGCTGTTGTATTTTTCCTTAAAAAGCTCAGGATTAGCTTCTCTGAATTTGTATATGGACTGTTTAATATCACCAACCATAAACATATTATTTCCTCTGGAAAAAGAGGTGAATATTTCCTCCTGAATATTGCTGCTGTCCTGATATTCGTCTATTATAATTTCTCTGTATTTTTCTTTAAGGTTTTCTGCAACATCAGTAGGGTTTCCGTTGCTGTCCCTTAATATTTCAAGAGCATAATGCTGAATATCATTAAATTCTGCCGCTTTAAGCTCAAGCTTTTTTTCTCTGTATCTTTTTGAAAATTCCAAAACAATATCTATAAGAGTATCAGCAAGAGGCTTTTGTTCTTTTAATATAAAATCTGTTTCCTCTGTATTAATTATAAGTGATTTTATCTGTTCATAATAAAACAGTGCCAAATCCATATCAGCACAAAATTCAGCAGTGCATTTTTCTCTCTGCTTTGCTGTAAGAGGTGTTAAGTTAGGAACATAAATTATTTCTTCTATAGACTTGTTTTCAAACTGTTCTATAATGCCGGCAATTGCATCTACTTTATTAACTATTGTTTTTGGACCGCTGAAACCTGCTATCTTGTCATAAAGTATTTTAAGCTCACTAATGGCAATGTCAATTTTTCTTTTAATCTCAATTCCCACAGGAGTTTTATAAAATGTGCCGGAATAGTTTTTTCTGCACATTTCAAGCCATTTTTCAGGATATGGATTATTTGTTGAACAATTGTAAATATCAAGAATAATTGTAACTAAGTTATCATCATTGTATTTATCACAGTAAAAATCTGCAAGTCTTATGAAATTTTCATCTTTATTTTCATAGTTTTCATTAAATATTTCATCAATAACTTCAAGCTTTAATCTTTCAATTTCTCCAAAATCTGTCAACACTCTGTAGCTTGGGTCAATATTAATTTTGAAAAAATAATTTCTGACAAGATTACCGCAAAAGGCATCCATAGTGCAAATAGATGTTTTGTTAAGCAAAAGTGACTGTCTTATTAAATTTCTGTCATTTCTGTTTTTTTCCAGCAAATTATTTAAAGCTCTGCCTATTTTTGAACGCATTTCTGCTGCCGCAGCCTGAGTAAATGTTACAATAAGCAGAGAATCAATATCTATAGGATTTTGTTTATCGGTTATAAGCTTCAAAACTCTCTGCACAAGCACAAAGGTTTTTCCTGCTCCTGCAGCAGCACTTACAAGTATATTTTTATTCCTTGTATTAATAGCAAGCTTTTGATTTTCACTTAATTTAATATCTGACATAATAACTATTCCTCTAAAGGGCACCTCTAAAATTTATTAATCACTAAATTGATTCATATATAATGTATGATAGAATCCTTTTTGGTTCAGAAGTTCCTTATGATTTCCTCTTTCTACAATTTCACCATCTTTTAAAACTGCAATTAAATCTGCATTTCTTATTGTAGAAAGTCTGTGTGCTATTACAAAGCTTGTTCTGCCCCTCATAAGGTTGAGCATAGCTTTCTGAATTTTAACTTCTGTTCTTGTATCAACATTACTTGTTGCCTCGTCAAGAATAAGTATTGACGGATTTGCAAGTATTGTTCTTGCAATTGCTATCATCTGTTTTTGACCTTGAGATATAGAATCATTGTCCTCGTTTAATATTGTGTCATATCCGCAAGGCAATCGCCTTATAAATTCATGTGCCTGTGCAAGCATAGCCGCATATTTAACCTCTGAATCTGTAGCACTTGGTCTGCCGTAGCGAATATTTTCCATAATTGTACCGGAGAACAAATAGGAATCCTGAAGTACTATTCCAAGAGCTGACCGAAGGCTTTTTCTTGTAAGCTTTGTAATATCCTTATTATCAATTTTTATTATACCGCTTTGTATATCATAAAATCTGGTCAAAAGATTAATAATTGTGGTTTTTCCCGCACCTGTAGGACCGACAAGGGCAATAGTCTGTCCCGGCTTTGCATAAAGATTTATATTTTTTAATACAGGTTTATTTTCTTCATATTCAAAGAATACATTTTCAAAATCAACTCTGCCGTCAACATTTACAAGCTCAATTGCAGATATATCATCTTCAGGTTCGGGCTTTTCGTCCATAACCTCAAAAACTCTTTCCGCACCGGCAACTGCCGAAAGCAATGTATTATATTGAGTGGCAATTTCATTAAAAGGTCTTGCAAACTGTCTTGAATAAATAAGAAAGCTTGTTATAACCCCGGGCTGAATACTGCATAATGCACCTAAAACTGCTATAAAGCAATAGTTAAGGCTGTTTACAAGTGTTGAAAGAGGACCTATAATTCCTGAAAAAATTTGAGCATTTATTCCTGCTGATTTTAAATTATGGTTAAGCTTTGATAGTCTTTTCTGCTCATAATCCTCTTTTACAAAGGTTTTAATAACTTTTTGACCGGTTATTGATTCTTCAATACTGCCGTTTAATATTCCCAGAACATTCTGCTGTTCCTTAAAAAATTTTCTGGATTTTTTAGTAATAAATTTTGTACCCAGCAGCAGAATAGGCAGTGTAATTATACAGGCAAATGTCATAATTGGTGAAAGCATAAGCATAAAAACAAGTATGCCGATTATTGTAAGCAATGACTGTATAGTCTGAGAAAGACTTACGTTTAATGTATTTGCAATTGTATCAACATCATTTGTAATTCTGCTCATTATATCTCCCTTTACATTGGTATCAAAATATTTAAGCGGGAGAGTCTGTATTTTTGCAAACAAATCCTTTCTGATTTTATATACTGTATTTTGTGCTATAACCACACATAATTGAGTTTGAAGCCAAGTAAAAACTGAGGTGATAATATAAAGCACTGAAAGTCCTGCTATAACCTTTGCAAGTTCATTAAATTTTCCGGGCAATATATATTTGTCAATTGCAGTTCCTACAATAGTTGTTGCAAAAAGATTTGTAATTGTTGAAAATGCTACAAAAAATACTGCGAAAAAAAGCTTTATTTTAAATTCTGAAATATATTTCCATAGTTTTTTAAGAGTTTTTGACAAATCCTTTGGCTTTTGAGGAGGTATAACTCTGGCTGATGCCTTTCCACGTCTTGAACCGGGAACTGCAGGAATAGATTTATTTTCATTATCCATATTAATCCTCCTCCATTCTTATTTGAGTGCTGTAAATTTCTTTATAAATTTCACTTGTATTTATAAGCTCTTTGTGAGGACCGACAGCAGCTATTCTTCCGCTTTCGAGTATAATGATTTTGTCAGCCTGCATAACTGATGTTACCTTTTGAGCAATAATTATTTTTGTAATATCTTTGTATTCCTCTTTTAGAGCCTTTTGAATTTTAGCTTCTGTGCCGGTGTCAAGAGCAGAGGTGCTGTCGTCAAATATAAGTATTTTTGGCTTTTTTATTAATGTTCTGGCAATTGAAAGCCTTTGCTTTTGCCCCCCTGACAGATTCACGCCCATTTGCTCAATTTTGGTGTCAAAGCCTTTTTCCATCTTGCTTATATATTCATAGGTCTGAGCATCAATTGCTGCCTTTTTTATTTCTTCGTCAGTGGCATCTTCTTTACCCCATAATATATTTGATTTTATTGTGCCTGAAAACAGTATTGCCTTTTGCAAAACTATACCGACAGATTTTCTAAGATATTCAAGCTTAATGTTTCTGACGTCATAGCCGTCAATTTTAACAGAACCCTTTGATACATCATAAAGTCTTGGTATAAGATTTACAAGAGTTGATTTTCCTGAACCTGTTTCTCCTAAAATACCAATAGTTTCCCCGGGGTTAATAGTTATGTTAATGTTTTCAAGAACAGGGTCCTCCTGTGAGCCGGGATATGAAAATTCAACATTTTCAAATTCAATTTTACCCTTAGTTATAACATTTTCTAAAGGGTTTTCACAGTCTACTATATCGTATTTGCAGTCAAGGACCTCATTTATTCTCTGTGCAGAGGCAGCACCTCTTGTAATTATCATAAGGGTCATACCTGCCATCAAAAATGACATAAGTATCTGTGTAAGATAAGTCAGATATGCCATAAGGTCGCCTGTAGGCATTGTACCTGCTGATACCATATTTCCGCCTTTCCAAAGAACTATTACTGTAACGGTATTAAGTGCAAACATCATTATAGGTATCATAAGTGTCATAATTTTGTAGGCAGAAATTGTATTGTCGCAAAGCTCAGTATTTTTTTCATTAAATTTTTCTTTTTCTTCTTCCTCTCTTACAAAGGCTTTTATAACTCTTATTCCCGAAAGAGTTTCTCTCATAACGGTATTTACACTGTCAATTTTTTCCTGAACAATCATAAATCTTGGAAATGTTCTTCTCATAATAGTCAATATAATCAATGCAAGAATAGCTACTGCTATGACCAAAATTACAGTAAGCCTTGCATTAATAGTAAATACCATTATCATGCCGCCAATAAAAAGAAAGGGAGAACGAATAAGCATTTTAAGACACATTGTTACTATTTGCTGAATTTGAGTAATATCATTTGTAAGTCTTGTTACAAGAGAAGATGTATGAAATTTATCAAGGTTTACAAATGAAAATCCCTGAATTTTTTTAATAAGCTCTTCTCTTACATCAGTACCAAAGCTTATTGCAGCCTTTGACGAAAAAATGGTGCAGCCTATGCCGCCGAATATACCTAAAAATGCTATAATTATCATAATAAGTCCTCTTGATAATATATAGGCTGTGTCATTATTAGCTATTCCAATATTTATTATGTTGCTCATAATCTGCGGCATAACCAGCTCACTGGCTACTTCAATAAGCATTGAAACAGGCGCCAGCAGTGCCGTAAAGGCATATGGTTTTAAATATTTAACTAATTTTCTCATATATAAACTCCTTTAATGATTGTTAGTCATCTAACAATTATTATAGACTTATTAACTTTGTATGTCAACAGAATATTATTATTTTAGTGTTGAAATATTTCTAAAATTTGATATAATAAAACTTATCCGAAGAAAATGAAAGCTCGCTTTTGATTTTCGAGGATAAGTTACCGAGCCGTCAGGCAAGGCAGTTATATTCCTTGCAAAGCAAGGGCAAAATGTTATAAAGGAACATTTTGCAATAAGAACAAAGTTCTTATAATATAACAAATCCGAAGAAAATAAAAGCTCGCTTGCTTTTATAATGATAAATAAAATATATTGCTATAGTTTTTTAATAGGAGAGTTATATATGAAAAGAGTAAAAACACAGACAAAAAGAAAAGTTGCAGCCATTGTTGCTTTATTGCTTGCAATTGCAATGATATTAAGCTCCGTATCAGTTATTTTTTTTGACGGAGCAACGTCAGGAGCAGCTATTGAATTAGCCGGAGGTATGACTGTATGAAAAAATTTCAGAGTTTAAAAAATATTAAAAAAGCTAAGAGTGCATTTGATTTAAGCAGTCTTTCAACTGAACAGAAAATATCTTATGGAAAGGCTATAGCGGCTGTTATAATTCTTATTATAATAATGTGTTATGCAATAAATTTTGCAATTGACAGCAGAGCTTATAATTCTATAATAAATAATGATGCTGTTTTAAACAGTGATTTTGTATACAGCGGAGTTTATATTGAAGAAACCCCTATAGGCGGACTTACAAAAAAACAGGCTGTTGAAGTTGCTTCAAACAGCTATAAAAATACAAGGCTTGACGGCTATACAATTACTTTAGCAACAGATTACGGCTATGAAAAAACTATGACATATAAAGAGCTTGGTGCAGAATACGACATAGAAAGTGCAGTAGATAATGCCTATGCTTATAACAGAAAAGGAAGCAGAAGCTCCAGACTTACAAACATTGAAGAACTTTCAGCAAAGACTGAACATTTAACTCCTGAATATTCTATTAATGAAGATGTGTTAAAAGATGCAGTTGAAAAAATAGCAAATGACGTAAACAAGGAATATTCATTAAAAAATAAAAGTGTTGATACTGACAGACTGTATCAGGTTTTATATGAAAAAATGCAGATACAGGAAAAAAATATAGTCGTTTATGTGCCGGAAACTAAATAATCAGAGGGGATTAATATGCCTGATAAAAAGGTGAAAAATAAAAATAATATAAAAAAGACCGGTAAAAAAAATAAGAGCAAATTAGCTTTTTGCATTGTTATTGCGGTCATAGTTGCAGCAGCTGTTGTTTGTGTGCTTAAAAAGCCTGTGCTTAATTATTATTATGAATATAAATTATCTCAGCCTATTATAAAGGGTGAGCCTGTAATAAAAAACGGCGTTACAATAATGGGTGAAAATGTGGCAGGAATGACAAGAGAAAAAGCTGTTGAATATATTTCAAATAAATTTCCTGCTCCTGAATCTGACAGTGCAGTTATTGTAAAAAGCAGTGATGGTTCAAAAGAGTATAATTATAAATTTTCCGATTTTGAAATGACCTATGATATAAATTCTGCCGTTGATGATGCCCTTTGTTTTGCCAATGAGGATTTATCTGAAAACTGGTGGCGTGATTTTAAAATTTTAGAAATGGGAAATGAAGATTTTACTGTTTTAAAATATAATTATCCAAGAATACGTTCATGTATTAATGCAATAGCAAAGGAAATTAATGTTCCTGTAAAAAATGCCTCTGTAGTAAGAAAAAACGGACAGTTTATAGTGACAAAAGAAGATACGGGATATGAAATTGATTCTGAAAAGCTTTTAAATGATGTAGTAAGTGCTATAAAAAATTTTGAATTTGGCAAAGAAATTGTCTTTGAAATCAATGTTACACAGCCTGAATACACTGCTGATGATTTTTCTGAAATTGATAATAAAATCGGAGCTTATTCAAGCAATTACAGTGGCGGAGATGCAAACAGAATTGCAAATCTTAAAACTGCCTGTGATAAAATAAATGGCGTTGTGGTATATCCGGGAGAGGTATTTTCCAATAATGAAAAATTTAATCCATGTACAGAGGAAAATGGCTGGAAAAATGCAGGCACTATAGTAAATGGAAAGATTGAGGACAGTATAGGCGGAGGAATGTGTCAGATTTCATCTACCCTTTATATGGCAGTTCTTGAAGCAGAACTTGAAATTGTTGAAAGACACAATCATTCTTTAAAGGTCGGATATATGCCTTATGCTTTTGATGCAACTCTTGCAGGTGATTACAAAGACCTTAAATTTAAAAATAATACTGATAAGCCTATATATATAGAATCATTTACAACGGATTCGCAGGTTGTTGTGAGGATATATGGAAAAGAAATACATAATTCCACAAGAAAGCTTGAATTTGAAAATAAGTTTATTGAAACTAAGGAGCCTTCAGAACCAAGGATAGAATATACAAATGAACTTCCTGAAGGAGAAGAAAGAATCGATGTAACTGCTCTTGAGGGAAAAACCTATGAGCTATATAAAAAGGTTTATGAGGACGGACAGCTTAAAGAAACCGTTAAAATTAATACAAGTGTGTATTCACCAAGACAACAGGTTATATTAAAAGGCACAAAGAAAGCTGCAGAGGGGTAATCTATATGATAAACAAAATAAAAAACAACGTTGAAATAGAGGGATTTTTTGAAGCAGTGCTATTGCTTGAAAACATTGAAGAATGTAAAAAATTTTTTGAGGATATATGCACAATAAAAGAAATGGAATCTATAGGACAAAGACTTGAAGTGGCAAAAATGCTTAAAAAAGGTGATACATATACTGAAATTGTCGCAAAAACAGGTGCTTCAACCGCAACCATAAGCAGAGTAAACCGTTGCCTGAATTATGGTGACGGAGGATATAACTTAATTTTAAAAAGACTGGAGAGTAAATAATGAGTATTAATGAAAGAATTAATACCCTTAACCCAATGCAGAAAAAAGCAGTCCTTACAACTGAAGGACCGCTTTTGCTTTTAGCGGGTGCAGGCAGTGGAAAAACAAGGGTATTAACACACAGAATAGCATATTTAATTGAAAAAGGAGTAAGACCCTTTAACATTCTTGCAATTACATTTACAAATAAGGCGGCAAGAGAAATGAAAGAAAGAGTTGCTGCAATAACCGAAAAAGGTGATGAAGTATGGGTATCAACATTTCATTCAACCTGTGTAAGACTTCTCAGAAGGGAAATTGATAAAATTGGCTACAGCAACCGGTTTTCGATTTATGATGCTGATGACAGTGAAAGACTTTTAAAAAATATTTTAAAAGAAATGAATTTAAGTGATAGGGTTTATCCGGTGAAATTTATATCTGCACAGATTGGTTCTAATAAAGACAACCTTATAACTCCCGAAGAATATTTAAAATCTGTTGAAAAAGATTTCAGAATGAAAAAGGTTGCAGAGGTTTATCAGATTTATCAGAACAGATTAAAAGATAACAATGCTCTTGATTTTGATGATTTAATTTTCAGAACAGTTGAACTTTTCAGACAAAGACCTGATATTCTTGAAAAATATCAGGAAAGATTCAGATACATAATGGTCGATGAGTATCAGGATACAAACACATCTCAGTATCAGCTTGTAAAGCTTCTTGCAGGCAAATATAAAAATCTTTGTGTTGTCGGTGATGATGACCAGAGTATATATGGCTGGAGGGGTGCAAATATCAATAATATTCTCGATTTTGAAAAAGATTTTGAAAATACCACTACAATAAAATTAGAGCAGAATTATCGTTCCACAGATATAATTCTTGATGCTGCAAATTCTGTTATAAAAAATAATTTCACAAGAAAGGCAAAGAGTCTTTGGACAGAGAAAAAAGGCGGAGAGAAGATTGTGCATTTTCTTGCCGACAACGATTATTCAGAAGCAGGATTTATTGCCAACACAATAAACAGAGGTGCAGTAAATGGCAAGGAATATAAAGATTATGCCATTTTATACAGAAATAATGCTCTATCAAGAGTAATAGAAGAAACTCTTGTTAAATCCAATATTCCCTATAGGCTTTTTGGAGGCACAAGATTTTATGACCGTAAGGAAATTAAAGATGTTATGTGTTATTTAAAGGCTATATATAATCCAAATGATGATATAGCCATAAGAAGAATAATAAATGTGCCAAGAAGAGGAATAGGCGATACGACCGTAAACAAGATTGCAGAGTATGCTGCTGAAAATACAATGTCATTTTATATGGCACTTTGCAGCTGTGAAAATATAGATACAATATCCCTTAGAACACTTAATCTTATTAAAAAATTTGTGGATATGTTAAACAATTTCAGAATTAATTCCGAAGATATGCCGGTGTCTGAAATTCTTGAAAAAATTATATGTGAAACAGGCTATAGGGCAGAGCTTGAGGCTGAAAACACAGATGAGGCAAAGGGCAGACTTGAAAATATAGAAGAACTTATAAATAAAGCTGCTGAATTTGAAGACAACAATCCTGAAGATAATTCTCTTTCGGCTTTTCTTGAAGAAGTTGCCCTTGTGGCTGATATAGATGCCTTTACTGAAAATGATGACACAGTTGTGCTTATGACACTTCATTCTTCAAAAGGTCTTGAATTTGACACTGTGTTTATTACAGGCTTTGAGGAAACCATATTTCCCGGGTTCAGAGCCTGTCAGGACAACACAATGAAAGAAATGGAGGAAGAAAGAAGGCTTTGTTATGTAGGCATAACAAGAGCTAAAAAACATCTTTATCTTACTTCAGCAAAAAGCAGAATGCACCATGGTCATTATGTAAATAATATGCCTTCAAGATTTTTAAAGGAAATACCGAAAAATTATGTTGTTTCAATGGCTGAAAATGTCACCATAAAAAAAGACGGCAGTTCAGGCTTTGACAATAAAAAGATAATACCTATGCACAAAAGAGTGCAGGGTATGTTTAAAATGCCTGAACCTAAAAATGTAAGTCTTGATTTTGAAATAGGAGATAAGGTAAAGCACTTTAAATTTGGTATAGGAACTGTAACAGATATGAGAAATGCCGGTGCCGATTATGAAGTGACAGTTGATTTTGATAATTTGGGGACTAAAAAATTAATGGCTAAACTTGCAAAATTAAAGAAATTATAGTGAATACTTATAAAAAATTTATATTATTTAAAAAAAATTTAGTAAAAATAATAAATAACTATTTACAAATTTGTAAAAATGTGATACAATATTACTAATTTAGCGGCAGGTAATAAATAGCTGCGGCTAAAACTAAAGAGAAGAAGATATATATAAAAATCGGGGTCTGTTTTAATGAATTATCATTGATAGTCCCCCTTTTTTTAGAATTATATTATAATAAAACGTGTATTAGTTTGGAGATTGTTATGAATAATATTATTTTAATTGGTATGCCCGGCTGCGGGAAAAGCACCATAGGTGTTGTTCTTGCAAAAAATATGGGTTATAAATTTATTGACAGTGACCTTGTTATACAGGAAAAAACAGGACAGCTTCTTTATGAAATTATTGCTGAAAAGGGTATAGATGGATTTTATGAAATTGAAAATGAAATTAATATGAATTTATCTCCGTCAAAAACGATTATTGCAACAGGAGGCAGTGCGGTTTACGGCAGGGAGGCAATGGCTCAGTTTAAGTCTATAGGCAGAGTTGTGTATTTAAAACTCAGCTATAATGAAATTGAAAACAGACTTGGCGATTTAAACGAAAGAGGGGTTGCAATAAAACAAGGGCAGACTCTCCTTGATTTGTACAACGAGAGAATACCTTTATATGAGCAGTATGCAGATATTACTGTTGACTGTGAAAATAAAATGATTAAAGAAATTGTAAAAAATATTAAAAGCATTTTAATATAAGGGTGTTTTTGCGGGGAGTGATTAAATGAAAAAAATTTTAGCTTTGATATTGGCAGCAGCAGCTTTATTGTCACAATCTGTGTTTATATATGCACAGGATAATTGTGCTGACAGAGAATATGTAATTTCAGAATTTATACAGGCAGTAGGCATAAATAAGTTTTCAAACAAATCTGCTGATTTAAGTGAATTCAGTGATGAAAGTGATATTGATGAAGAATACAGAAAAAGTATTGAAATTGCAGTTGGCAACAATATTGTAAAAGGATATAATGACAATACATTAAAGCCTGATAATTATATTACAAGAGCTGAAGCGGCAGTTATACTTTCAAGATGTCTTGGAAATGTTGAAATAACAGAAAGTGAAAAAAAATTCACTGATGTTCCAAAATGGGCTGAAGAAGATGTAAAAAAGCTTACACAAGGCGGAATTATAAATGGTTATGATGAAACAACATTCGGTTCATCGGATTTTATAACAGTAGCTCAGGTTAAAATACTTACAGATAAAATAGAGAGCAGGCTTAACAGCTATAGTCTTAAAAATGATTATTACAGCTATTATAATGAAAAATTTAAAAGAAATAACAGTCTTGAAAATGGCGAAATGACAGTAAATAACTTCAGCATAGTAAGCGATGCTGTTGATGAAAGAATTAATGAAATAATAAAAAACAGTGCTGCAGAAAGTGACAGTGATGCTTTAAGAATTACATCTGTTTATAATCTTTTTACAAACAGTGAGGCAAGAGAAAAAGACGGATTAAATTCTTTAAGACCATATCTTGATGCTATAGATAATGTAAAGAGTATAAAGGATTTGCCTCAGCTTGAGGCTATGCTTGAAAAAGACCTTGGAATTTCAATGCTTCTTAATTTTAATGTTTCGGTTAATCCTTCTGACAGCTCAAAGTATGTTATAGAATTGGGAGAATCAAATACTATTTTTTCAAGAGAATATTATTTTGACAATTCAAGCGACAAAATCAAAAATGCTTATATCGGTTATGTAAGCAGCATACTTACAAAATCAGGAGATGTTAAATCAGCTGAGCTTGCAAAAAAGGTATTTGATTTTGAAACAAAGATAATTCAGAAATCGGGAACAGGCAATTATGATGCTTATTATGTTCTTACAGACAGAAGCTCAGTTAATAAATACTGCAGCAATATTAATATTTTGGAATTTTTGGATATTTTAGTTCCGACAAAAGGAGATATGGTTTCAATTTATAATTCAGACCAGCTTACACAAATGAGCAGCTTTGTTACTGATGATAACATTGATGTAATCAAGGCTTATTATAAGGCAAATTTAATAACTGCCTATGGTCCTTATTTATCAAGGGATATTTACGAAGCATATTATTCTCTTTATAATTCAATATTCACAGGCACAGTTCCTTCCTATGAAAAAAATGCAGCGGATTTTGTTAAAAGCTATGCCGGATATGCTGCAATAAATAAATATGTTCAAAAATATTATGACAGTGAAAAAGAACAGAATATAAAAGATATGATTAAAGAAATTAAAGAATATTACAAAATAAGGCTTCAGAATAATAGCTGGCTAAGTGATGAAACAAAGAAAAAGGCAGTCGAAAAGCTCGATAAAATAACCGTAAAAGTCGGATATCCAAAGGTGTCACTGCCTTATGCAGACAAAATAAATATTGTCCCCATTGAAAATGGCGGAACACTTATGGGAAATATTATCAGTATTGATAAAATAATAAGTGAATATGAAAGAAGTCTGCCTGATACAAGTGTAAATAAAAATGATTGGGGAATATCAGCGTTTATGGTAAATGCCTGCTATGTTCCCACAGCAAATGAAATTATAATACCTATGGGTATTCTCGAATATCCTTTTTACAGCAGCAATTCAAATTATTATGAAAATTTAGGCTCGATTGGAGTTATAATAGCTCATGAAATTAGTCATGCCTTTGACCCTATGGGAGCTTCCTATGATGAAAACGGAAACAGAAATGACTGGTGGACTGAAGAAGATAAAAATAAATTTTATGACCTTGCCGATTCAGTAATAAAATATTTTGATAAATATGAGGTCGCAAACGGTGTAGATAATGATGGTGAAAGCACCATACTCGAAAATGTTGCTGACCTTGCGGGTCTGTCGTGTATTGTGGATATAACAAAGGATAAGGGCGGAGATGTTAAAACAGTTTTAGAAAGCTTCGCAAAAACTTGGAATGAAGTAAGTACAAGTGAGTATCTTATAAATTCAGCTAAATTCGACACACATTCCGTTTCTAAAATAAGAGTAAACGGTGTGCTGTCAAGCCTTAATGAGTTTTATGAGGAATATGATATTAATGAGGGTGACGGTATGTATAAGGCACCTGAAAACAGAGTTGGCATTTGGTAAAAAAATGTGATGCTTTTGATTGTTTTTATTGACATATTTTTCAAATTGTTGTAAACTTAAATAAAGAAAGCTGGTATTTTGTTCGGTTTTTTGAAAATATAATAAAAAGGGGTAATGAATTATGAACGAAATTTTTACTCAAATTACAAATGGAGAATATTTTTATTTGCTTGCCATAGCTGTTATTCTTCTTTCAACTAAATTTCTTGGTCTTGCAACAAGAAGGGCGAAGCTTCCTGCTGTAGTAGGCGCACTTCTTGCAGGTGTTATATTAGGGCCGTCACTTCTTAATGCAATCAGTCTTGAAAGTGAACCTATGCTGGTAAAAACATCAGAAATCGGTGTTATTCTGCTTATGTTTGCTTCTGGCTTGGAAACTGACCTTAATGAATTAAAAGAAAATGGTCTGGCAGCTTTTGTTGTGGCAATGATAGGTGTTATTGTTCCTCTGCTGGGCGGCTGGGCTGCTTATTACATACTTAATCCTGAGGCTGAAGAAACAATTAATATGTTTAAGGCTATATTCGTTGGTGTTACTCTTACTGCTACTTCTGTCAGTATTACAGTAGAAACATTAAAAGAAATGGGCAAGCTTTCAGGCAAAATGGGTACAACAATTTTAGGTGCTGCCGTTATCGACGATATTTTAGGCATTATTGTTCTTACTGCAATAATTTCTACAGGGGGTAATTCATGCGACTCTGAAGTCAGTCTTGATATTGTAATTTTAAAGATTTTTATGTTCTTTATATTTGTTGTTATTACAACATTTGTTGTTTACGGTGCAAAGGCTATTATCAAAAAATTTCCAAGAAAAAAGAGAATGGCTATTGTAGCTTTTGCTTTCTGTCTTATATTAAGTTATATTTCAGAAGAATTATTTGGTGTAGCTGATATTACAGGTGCATATTTTGCAGGTGTAATTTTATGTAACTTTGGTATTAAGAAATATCTTAACGAAAGATTTGATATACTAAGTTCACTTTTCTTCTCACCGATTTTCTTTGCAAGCATTGGTCTTAAAACCAATCTTCATCTTTTAACATCGGATATGCTTATATTTGCAATTATTCTTGTTATCATAGCCATTTTGACAAAGGTAGTCGGCTGTGGTCTTGGTGCTAAGATATGCAAATTTGATAATAAGTCTGCTTTAGCTATTGGTATTGGTATGGTATCAAGAGGTGAAGTTGCTCTTATTGTAGCTCAGAAAGGTGCTAACAGCGGACTTCTTGAGGGAAATCTTTTCCCTGCAATTGTATTTATGGTTATTGTCACTACTCTCATTACTCCTATCCTGTTAAAGATTATATTAAAGGATAAGGAGCCAAGTGACGTAAAAGCCGCATAACTAAATTTTTTTAAGAGTCACTTATGTGGCTCTTTTTTGTTTATCAACAGATAATATATAGTGGGTATCTCTAAAAATTATGATTTCGCCAAACTTGCTATAATTTCCGATAACTGCTTCAAACTCCCTTGACATAGCTTTTCTGCTATGCCTGCGGTCGTTTTCATTGTTCTCGAAAATTCTGTCTGCGTTTGGCTTTACCCTGATTTTTAGAGACACCCCGGTGTAATTTTTTGGCTTTTTATAAGTTATTTTTTAAGAAGAAAACTGAATTTTCAGTAATAAAAATATCAAAAGTCTGACATAATAATATAAAACAAAAAAAGGGGATGTTATTATGTTTAAACATGAAAAAAAGCTGCTTAATTCTGTGGAGGTTGAAAGACCAAATCCACAGTATGCTGCCTTATTACAGGAACAATTAGGGGGTGCTAATGGTGAGCTGAAGGCTGCAATGCAGTATATTTCACAGAGCTTTAGAATTAAGGATAAGGAAATGAAGGATTTATTTATGGATATTGCTGCGGAGGAATTAAGCCATATGGAAATGGTAGCGGCAACAATTAATCTGTTAAACGGTCACGAAGTAAATTATGAAAAGACAGGTACAGGTGAAATTCAAACTCATGTTCTCATGGGATTAAGTCCGGGACTTATTAATGCTTCAGGCTATTCATGGACAGGGGATTATGTGTCTGTGACCGGTGATTTATGTGCCGATTTGCTTTCAAATATAGCATCGGAGCAAAGGGCAAAGGTTGTATACGAATATCTGTATCGTCAGATAGCAGATAAAAAGGTAAGAGAAACAATAGATTTTCTTCTTAACAGAGAAGAAGCTCACAATGCTATGTTCAGAGAGGCTTTTAACAAAATTCAGGATACAGGCTCAGACAGAGATTTTGGAGTAACAGAGGATTCAAAACTTTATTTCGACCTTTCATCTCCTTCACCGGGAAACAATTTTAAAGATTTTAATGCTGAACACCCAAGCTTCAGATAGTTTTTTTGGCGGCACCGGCCGCCTTTTTTAATTAAGCGGAAAAGTTATCCGCCTGTTCAGGCAGTGGGACATCTTTTTGATAATTTTAGGCTCATAAGCTTGCCTTGCAAAGCCTGCCTATGGGCAACCAATTTCTTTTGGGTTCAAAGGGACACTTTTGGGTATCAATAGTTTTAAAGCACGCAGCAAAAGCAGAGTGCGAATATCCTTGACGATAATTACATAAATTTCCTTATAGAAAATTAAAAAATCTATTGACAAAAATTAACAATGGTGATATAGTTAGCGTATGATAATTAAGTTAGTTTCAGATAATAAAGTTATCAACAACCAACTATTGCGTTAAGGAGATGATTTTATGCCTCTGTCTATGGCAGGAAAGGGTGTAGACCTTACAATTAAAAGAATTTCAGGCAATGAAGAAACAAGGCATCATCTTGGCAATCTTGGCTTTGTAATTGGTGCAATTATTTCAGTTATTACTGAAACAAATGGCAATGTAATTATTAGTATAAAAGATTCCAGAATTGCAATCAGCAAATCTATGGCATCTAAAATTTTTGTTTAATAGGAGGAAAATAAGTTGAAAACATTAAGAGCTGCTAAAATCGGAGAAACTGTTAAGGTAGTTAAGCTTAATGGTGAAGGTGCATTAAAACGAAGGATTATGGATATGGGTATTACAAAGGGTGTTGAAATTTTTGTAAGAAAAGTTGCGCCTCTTGGGGATCCTGTTGAAGTAACAGTAAGAGGCTATGAACTTAGTCTTAGAAAAGCTGATGCTGATATAATTGTAATAGAATAATTTTTTTTGACAAACAGTTAGCAAGAACTAATTAAATTAGATTAAACTAACATATTAAAAAGGAGGAACAAAAATGGCAACTAGAATTGCTCTTGCCGGTAATCCAAACAGTGGAAAAACAACTTTGTTTAATGCTTTAACAGGCTCTAATCAGTTTGTAGGTAACTGGCCGGGTGTTACTGTAGAAAAAAAAGAAGGTAAGTTAAAGGGACATAAAGATGTAATTATTACAGACTTGCCGGGTATTTATTCCCTTTCACCATATACTCTTGAGGAGGTTGTTGCAAGAAATTATATACTTGAAGAAATGCCTGATGCCATTCTTAATATAATTGATGGTACTAACCTTGAGAGAAATTTATATCTCACAACTCAGCTTGTAGAAATTGGCATTCCTACTGTGCTTGCCGTTAATATGGCTGATATTATGGAAAAGAAAGGCGACAAGATTAATATTGATAATCTGTCAAAGGCTTTAGGCTGCAAGGTTATTGAAGTTTCTGCCATAAAGAATAAGGGTGTTATGGAAGCAGCTGAACTTGCAATTGCTGCCGCAAAGGAAAATAAAATGGTTGAAATTGCACATAAATTTGACAGTGATGTTGAATCAGCTATTAATGAAATAGAAAATAAGCTTACAGTTGATGACAGTCAGAAAAGATTTTATGCTATAAAGCTTTTTGAAAGAGATGAAAAAATAAAATCTCAAATTAAAAATGCTCCCGATGTTGAAAATATTATAAAAGCTGTTGAAACTAACCTTGATGATGACAGCGAAAGTATTATTACAAATGAAAGATATAACTATATTTCAAGTATTATAAAAAGCTGTTATATACATAAAAATACAGAAAAACTAAGTGTTTCTGATAAGATTGATAAAATTGTTACAAACAGATTTTTAGCACTTCCTATTTTTGCAGTTGTAATGTTTATTGTTTACTATGTATCCGTAACTACTGTTGGTACTTTTGTAACTGACTGGACAAATGACGGTTTGTTTGGTGACGGTTTCCATATTACAGGGGGTGCTGCCTACGAAGAAGCAGCAGGTGAATTTGAACAGGCATCAGGCATTCTTGAGGCATATGAAGCCGGTGAAACTGTTTATGTTGTAGAAGATGAAGAAGGTAATGTTGAAGAAGAAATAAATATTACTCCTGATGTTGTAGCTGCTGCTGAAGCAGTTGAAGAACCTGCACCTGAAGATTTTGGCGTTTGGGTTCCGGGTGTTCCTGTGCTTGCTGAAAGGGGACTTGATGCTATCGGATGTGCTGACTGGTTAAAGAGCCTTATTATTGATGGTATTATTGCAGGTGTTGGTGCAGTACTTGGTTTTGTTCCTCAGATGTTAATTTTATTTATATTCCTTGCATTTCTTGAATCTTGCGGTTATATGGCTAGAATTGCATTTATTATGGATAGAATTTTCAGAAGATTTGGTTTATCAGGCAAATCCTTTATACCTATGCTTATAGGCACAGGCTGTGGTGTTCCGGGCATTATGGCATCAAGAACAATTGAAAATGAACGTGACAGAAGAATGACTATTATGACAACCACATTTATTCCTTGTGGTGCAAAGCTTCCTATTATTGCACTTATTGCAGGTGCATTGTTTAATGGTGCTTCTTGGGTTGCTCCAAGTGCTTATTTTGTAGGCATTGCAGCAATAATTATTTCAGGCATTATATTAAAGAAAACCAAACTTTTTGCAGGTGAAGCCGCACCTTTTGTTATGGAGCTTCCTGCCTATCATTTTCCAACTGTAGGAAATGTTTTAAGAAGTATGTGGGAAAGAGGCTGGTCTTTTATTAAAAAAGCCGGTACTATTATTCTCCTTTCAACTATATTTATATGGTTTACTTCAAGCTTTGGATTTACAGAAACAGGCTTTGGTATGGTTGAGGATTTAAGTGACGGTATACTTGCTTCAATCGGCAAGGCTGTTCAGTGGATATTTGCTCCTCTTGGATTTGGTGATTGGAAAGCAACTGTTGCAGCTATAACAGGTCTTGTTGCTAAGGAAAATGTAGTTGGTACATTTGGTATTCTTTATGGTTTTGCAGAGGTTGCAGAAGACGGTTCTGAAATCTGGGGTACTCTTGCAGGTTCATACACTCCTGTTGCAGCTTATGCGTTCCTTGTTTTCAATCTTTTATGTGCTCCTTGTTTCGCGGCTATGGGTGCTATAAAAAGAGAAATGAATAATGGAAAGTGGACAGCATTTGCTATTGCTTATCAGTGTATATTTGCTTATGCTATTGCTCTTATGATTTATCAGTTCGGCAACTTATTTGTATATGGTACATTTGGTTGCGGCACTGTTGTGGCAATTGTGGTTTTAATTGGCTTAATCTATATGCTTGTAAGACCTGCAAAAGCTGATTTAAAGGCAGTTTATAACTAATGTGAGGTGACTTATATGGGTACAGCAATTGTAGGGTTGGTGCTTGTTGTAATTGTTGCACTTGTAATCCGTAAATTAATAAAAGATAAAATGAAGGGCGGAGGCTGCGGCTGCGGCTGCGAAGGCTGCTCACATAAATGTCATTAACTCTAAAGGCTCGGTGGTTTTACCGAGCCTTTAAAATATATATTGCAAATGACGGTAAAATGTGATAAATTAGAAATATATAAACAACGCTTAAGATGAGGTGTACTTATGAAAAAAATTAAGGTAATGAGTATTTTTGGTACTCGTCCGGAGGCTACAAAAATGGCTCCGCTAATTAAGGCAATGGATAAATGTGATGAAATAGAACAAATTGTTTGTGTTACTGCACAGCATAGAGAAATGCTCGATCAGGTTCTTCAAATTTTTGACTTGCATCCCGATTATGATCTGGATATTATGACACAGCGTCAAACTCTCACAGGAATTACCACAAAGGCTCTTATGGGTCTTGAAGAAGTTATGAATAAGGCTAAGCCTGACCTTGTTCTTGTTCATGGTGATACAACAACTACATTTGCAGGTGCATTAGCTGCGTTCTATGGCGGTATAAAGCTTGGTCATGTTGAAGCAGGTTTAAGAACCTATGATAAATTTCAGCCTTTTCCCGAGGAAATGAACAGAGTGCTTACCGGTCATATGGCAGATTTGCATCTTGCACCTACAAGGCTTGCCAAAGAACACCTTTTAAAAGAAAATATCAGCGAAGACGGTATATTTATAACAGGCAATACGGCTGTTGACTGTTTAAAGCATACAATTAAAGATAATTTTAAATTTGACCTTGATGAGCTTAATAACATTGATTATAAAAACAAAAGAGTAATCACAATGACTGCTCACAGACGTGAAAATCTTGGAGAGCCTCTTGAGAATATATGCAAGGCAGTTTTAAGGATTGTTAAAGATTATGAAGATGTTGAAGTTGTTTATGCAGTGCATTTTAATCCGGCTGTAAGAGAGGTTGCAAATAAGTATTTAAGCAATAATCCAAGAATACATCTTGTTGACCCTCTTGATATTACAAATATGCACAATCTTATGAATTTAAGCTATCTTGTAATGACTGACAGCGGCGGCTTGCAGGAAGAAGTTCCATCTATGGGCAAGCCTGTTCTTGTGCTTAGAAATGTTACTGAAAGACCTGAGGGTGTTGAAGCAGGAACATTAAAGCTTGCAGGTGTAGCTGAAGATGATATTTACAGAGAAACTAAGGAACTCCTTGACAATAAGGAAAGTTATGATAAAATGTCAGCAGCTAAAAATCCTTTTGGAGATGGATATGCTGCTGAAAGAATTGTGGAAGCTATACGTTATCACTTTGGATTGAGAAGTGACAGACCGAAAGATTATTGATTATGGAAAGATACAGTGTATTTGATATATTATTTTTCTTTTATGTTTATGGCTTTTTTGGCTGGATATATGAAAGTATTATTGTTTCTGTAAAAAGCAGAAAGCCTGTCAACAGAGGTTTTGTAAAAGGACCTTTTCTGCCTATATATGGTCTTGGCGCATCTGTAATTTTAATTGCAACAAAGCCTTTTGTCGATTATCCCGCAGCAGTGTTTTTTGCAGGAATGACAGCTGCAACAATTCTTGAATATATTGCAGGCTATATTCTTGAACTGCTTTTTAAAGTGAGATATTGGGATTATACAGGAAAATTTGGAAGTATAAAAGGATACATATGCCTTATTTCCGTAATTATATGGGGATTTTTCAGCAATCTTATGGTTTATGTAATTCATGAGCCTGTTGAAAAATTGAGAAATGCTGTTCCAAATGAAATACTATATGTTATTCTGGCTGTAATTTCCGTAATATTTATAATTGATACTGTTATAGCATTTAAGAAAGCCTTTGATGTTAAAAATCTTATTGTTAAAACTGAACGGCTTAGAAATAATATTATTGATATTGAGCAAAAGCTTAGTGCTTATGATAAAAGAGAAGAAATTAATGCTCAGATTTTAAAAAGAAGAAAAGAAATAAATGATGTTATTAATGATTTAAAACAAAAAAGAGGTAAGCTTCGGAAAAATCATCCAAGACTTGATATATCAAAAAAATACAGAAAGTTAATTGAAGAATATAAAAACAGATCAAATGATTAAGGGACTGAGTGCAGTCCCTTAAAATATGCCTTTAATATAATTTATAACTATATGGAAATAATTTATATACAGATAATACCATAAATAAAACAGACAGGTAAAAAATAATACCATACCAAGAATATAGAGTATTTTTCTTGATAAAGACATTGATAAAAACCAATTTACTGATTTTTTATATCGGGCATGGAATTTTGATTTTTCATACCATTTTCTAAATTTTTTTGAGCCTTTTTTAAAACAGAAATAAGCAACAAAAAGAAAAGGTACTGTTGGAACAACAGGCAGTAAAGCACCTATTATACCAAGTATCAGACATAAAAATCCAAGTGCTACAAATATTTTTTCTTTATATTCTTTTAATATTTTTTTCATATACCCACATCCAAAATATTGTAACATTAGAATAACATATTATTTTGAATATGTAAATTAAAATTTCTTTAAAGATTTATGCAGAAATATTAAATTTATCAGAGGTGACCTTAATATATTATGCAAATAAAAATTGCACCTTTTGCCGGTGCAATTTTTATTAATCAAGGCTGGCAAGAACAAGCTTTGGGTCTGTAGCCTTGTCATCTTTAAATACACTGAATTCAAGATGAGGTCCAAGAGCTGCACCATATTTGCTTGGTTTTCCTACATTACCTATTATATCACCTTTATATACAGTCTGACCTTCGGAAATTGCAACATTATCCTGAAGCTGGCTGTATGTAGACAGCCATCCGTTGCCATGGTCAATAGATACGGTTACACCTTTTTCTTCATCTTTCTTAATTGAAGTTATAACTCCGTCTGCACTTGCTGAAACTTCAGTGCCTAAAGGAGCTGATATACATATAGAGCTGTTTGTTCTGTACTGTTCAAGTGTTTTGTCGTATATGGCAGAATCTATATTATAGTCCATTAAAATTTGACCTGATACAGGCCATATCATTTCATCATTATCATCAAAAAGTGATAATTCTGACTGCTTGGATGTTATAATTTCAGTCACAGGCTCTGTCTTTGCAGTGTTTGAGGCAGTCGTTGTTTCTGTTTCTGATTTTGTCTGAACAGAAGTAGTGGTTTCAATAACAGGCTTTACGTTTGACTTGTCTACCGGTGCGGCATTTTCCTGCGGAATTTCAGCCTTATTATTATCAGAGCTGTTCAGAATTGTTATTCCGAATGCCATTAATAAAAACACAGTTGCAACAGCATATAATGTTAAATAAATCCCTTTTTTATCTTTGTTGTTTTGCATTGTTATCCTCCCGTTTCTTTATAAGAATTTGGTTTTCTTATAGAAATATTATTGACGTGAAATTAAATGATTATACAAAAATATAATTTAATTTTAATTTTTATAAACAAATTATAAAAATTCAGTAATGTCAGGAATATTTCTGCTATGCTTTTTCTAAATAATCATAACATAGAGCTTCTGCTAAAATGAAAGCAGCCTTCACAGCTTATAAAAGCAGGGAATTTCCTTATAATTGAAGCAGTGCTTTTATATTTTTCTATTGAATAATTTAAAAACATATAGTATAATCTACTTATTAAATACGTTATGGAGGATAATATAATGGCAATTAGCTTAAAAGGAAGAAATTTTCTTAAATTATTGGATTATACACCTGATGAAATTGAATATTTACTTGATTTGTCAGCAGAGCTTAAAGAAAAAAAGAAAAAGGGTATTCCCGTTAATAAATTAAAGGATAAAAATGTTGCTTTGATTTTTGAAAAAACAAGCACAAGAACAAGATGCTCATTTGAGGTTGCTGCTTATGATTTAGGAATGGGATGTACATATCTTGACCCTACAGGCTCACAGATTGGAAAAAAAGAAAGTATTGCAGATACTGCAAGAGTTCTCGGAAGAATGTATGACGGTATTGAATACAGAGGTTTTGGTCAGTGCATAGTTGAGGAGCTTGCAAAATATGCAGGAGTGCCTGTATGGAACGGACTAACAAATGAATTTCACCCAACTCAAATGTTAGCTGATTTACTTACAATAAGAGAAAATTTCGGCACTTTAAAAGGAATCAGGCTTACATATATGGGTGATGCAAGATATAATATGGGTAACTCTCTTATGGTTGCCTGTGCTAAAATGGGTATGCACTTTACTGCCTGCACTTCAAAAAAATATTTTCCAAATAAGGAGCTTGTGGATACCTGCAAGACTATTGCCTCAAAAACAGGTGCTTCAATAAATCTTACAGAGGATACTGCCGAGGGCACAAAGGGTGCAGATGTAATTTATACTGATGTGTGGGTATCAATGGGTGAGCCTGATGAGGTTTGGGCAGAAAGAATTAAGGAGCTTTCTCCATATCAGGTTACATCAGCTATTATGAAAAATGCAGGAGAAAAGGCAATATTTATGCACTGTTTGCCTGCATTCCATGATTTAAACACTACAATAGGCAGTTCTATAAGTAAAAAATTTGGCATAAATGAAATGGAAGTAACTGACGAGGTCTTTGAAAGTGAGCAGTCTAAGGTGTTTGATGAGGCTGAAAACAGAATGCACACAATTAAGGCGGTTATGGCAGCTACTTTAATGGATTGGGGCGATACTAATGAGTAATGATAAAAAAATAATATATAGTGCAATGCAGCCATCAGGGCTGCCAACTTTGGGGAATTATCTTGGTGCATTGAGAAACTGGAAAAATCTTCAGGAAGAATATAATTGCATTTTTGGTGCAGCCAATATGCACGCCATTACCGTAAGACAAAATCCAACTGAGTTAAGACAGAGAACTAAAAATATAATAGCACTGTTTCTTGCAATAGGTCTTGACCCAAAGAAACATATTATATATGTGCAGTCAGATGTTAAGGCTCATGCTGAAATTGCGTGGATATTAAATTGCTTTACTTATATGGGTGAGCTTAACAGAATGACACAGTTTAAAGATAAGTCAGCACAACATGCTGATAATATTAATGCAGGTCTTTTTACATATCCTGTGTTAATGGCCGGTGATATTCTTCTTTATCAAAGTGACCTTGTGCCGGTAGGTGCTGACCAAAAGCAGCATCTTGAAATATGCAGAGATATTGCATCAAGATTTAATGGTATTTATGGTGATGTGTTTAAAATTCCCGATCCGTATATTTCAAAAGTCGGTGCAAAAATTATGGGCTTGCAAAATCCTGAAAGAAAAATGAGCAAGTCTGAAAGTGACAATCCAAATAATGTAATTTATATTTTTGAAGATATTAAAGCTATTGCAAATAAAATTAAAAGAGCTGTTACAGATTCCGATAATGAAATCAGATATGGAGAGGATAAACCGGGCATAAGTAATCTTTTGAATATTTATTCATCGGTAACAGGCAGGACTGTTGATGAAGCAGTAAAAGAATTTCAGGGATTTGGTTACGGTCAGTTTAAGAATACCGTTGCAGATGCTGTGGTTGCAGAAATTGAGCCTATTCAGAAGAAATTTAATGAATATGCTGCCGATAAGGCTTATATTGAACAGGTTATGAAAGAGGGTGCTGAAAAGGCATCTTATATTGCAAATAAAACATTGAGAAAAGTACAGAAAAAAGTGGGCTTTCCTGTATAAGGAGGTAAACAGATGACCTTAAAGGATTTACCTGTTGGTAAAACTGCAACCATAACTTCGGTTGAGGGAGAAAGTGCTTTACGTCAGCATTTTCTGGATATGGGTGTTATACCTAATGCTGATATAACACTGATTAAATATGCTCCAATGGGTGACCCTGCGGAGTTTAGAATACATGGATATGAGCTTACCCTTCGCCTTGCAGACGCTGAAAAAATAGGAATTAAAAATATTAGGATAGCAGAAAATACAGATAAAGCTAATGCTAAAAATAAATATATTCCTCATCCGGGACTTGGTGAAGGAGGAAAATATCATGTTAAGGCTAATGAAAATCCTTTGCCCGACAGTGTAATACTTACATTTGCTCTTGCAGGAAATCAAAACTGCGGGAAAACAACGCTTTTTAACCAGCTTACAGGCTCTAATCAGCACGTTGGCAATTTCCCGGGAGTTACAGTTGACAGAAAAGACGGAGTAATAAAAGGGCATAACAATACACTTGTTACTGATTTACCCGGCATATATTCAATGTCACCTTATACAAGTGAAGAAATTGTAACAAGAAAATTTATTTTAGATGAAAAACCAAAGGGTATTATAAATATTGTAGATGCTACAAATATAGAAAGAAATCTTTATCTTACTATGCAGCTTATGGAGCTTGATGTGCCTATGGTGCTTGCTCTTAATATGATGGACGAGGTAAAAGAAAACGGAGGCTCTGTTTACATAAACAGGCTTGAAGAAATGCTTGGTATACCTGTTGTGCCTATTTCAGCAGTTAAAAATGAGGGTATTGATGAGCTTGTTGACCACGCTATACATATTGCAAAATATCAGGAAAGACCGGGCAGACATGATTTTTGTGATGCAAATTATAATAATGGTGCAGTTCACAGATGCTTACATAGTATAATGCATCTTATTGAGGACCATTCAAAAGCAAGCGGAACACCTGTGAGGTTTGCGGCAAGCAAGCTTATAGAGGGTGACCACAGAATAATGGAAAGATTAAGGCTTGACCAAAATGAAAAAGAAACCCTTGAACATCTTATAATCCAAATGGAAAATGAGGGCGGTCTTGACAGAGCTGCAGCAATGGCAGATATGCGTTTTAGCTTTATAACCAAGGTATGCAGTGAAACTGTAATTAAGCCAAGAGAAAGCAAGGAACACGCAAGAAGCATAAAAATTGATAAAATTCTCACAGGGAAATATACTGCTATTCCCTCTTTTATAGGAATTATGGCAATTGTTTTTTGGCTTACATTTGGTGTAATAGGTGAGTTTTTAACTTTTTTGCTGGAATATATTATTGATTGGTTTACTAATGCAATGGAGGTTGCATTAAATATCGCAAATGTTAATGACGTTCTTAAATCTCTTATATTAGATGGTGTATTTAATGGTGTTGGCAGTGTATTAAGTTTTCTGCCCGTTATTGTCACATTGTTTTTCTTTCTGTCGATTTTGGAGGACAGCGGTTATATAGCAAGAGTTGCATTTGTAATGGATAAGCTTTTAAGAAAAATAGGTCTTTCAGGCAGAAGTATAGTGCCTATGCTTATAGGCTTTGGCTGTTCTGTTCCGGGTGTTATGGCGTCAAGAACATTGCCCTCTGAACGTGACAGAAAAATGACAGTTATTCTTACGCCTTATATGAGCTGTTCAGCTAAAATTCCTATTTATGCTTTTTTTACTGCCGTATTTTTTCCAAAATATAGTGCATTGGTTATGATAGGACTTTATTTTACGGGAATTATTGTTGGTATTATAATGGCTATGATAATGAGAAAAACTATGTTTAAGGGTGAAGCGGTGCCTTTTGTTATGGAGCTTCCTAACTATAGGATGCCTGCTGCTAAAAATGTAATGCAGCTTTTGTGGGAAAAGGCAAAGGACTTTTTGCAGAAAGCATTTACAATTATATTTATAGCGACAATTGTAATATGGTTTTTTCAGACATTTGATATGCACTTAAATGTTGTTACAAATTCAAGAGAAAGCATCCTTGCTATAGCTGCAGGTTGGCTTGTGCCGTTGTTTAAGCCTCTTGGCTTTGGAGATTGGAGAATTTCAACATCTCTTATAACAGGCTTTATGGCAAAAGAAAGTGTTGTGTCTACACTTTCAATTCTCTTTGGAAGCACAGAAAGCCTTATGACTATACTTTCTCCCTTGTCAGCTTTGGCTTTGCTTGTATTCTGTCTGCTTTACACACCTTGTGTTGCAGCAGTAACATCAGTAAAGAGAGAGCTTGGAACAAAATGGGCAATTGGTGTTGTTTTAAGTCAGTGTGCTGTAGCTTGGATTGTGTCTTATATTGTATATATTATTGGTTCTTTTATTATATAAAAAATGGTGGTATAATTACCGCCATTTTATTTTTTAATATATGTAGTTAATATTCCGATGCCTTCAATTTCACATTCAACAACATCACCCGGGTTAAGCCACTTAGGAGGTTTAAAACCCATACCCACTCCTGCGGGAGTACCCATAGCAATAATAGTGCCTGCTTTTAATGTCATACCTTTTGAAAGCTCACTTATAACATGGGCTATTCCAAAAATCAGAAATGATGTGTTGCTGTCTTGTCTTAATTCTCCATTTACATAAGCTTTAATATTAAGCTTTGGAGGTCTTTCAAATTCGTCTTCTGTTACAATATAAGGACCGAGAGGAGCAAAGCCGTCAAGACTTTTTCCAAAATACCATTGCTTATGCCGGGTTTGGAGATTTCTTGCACTTATATCATTCATAATTGTATAACCGAAAATATAGTCAAAGGCATCTTCTTCTTCAACATTTCTTGCGTCTTTTTTTATTATAACCGCAAGCTCACATTCATAATCCAAACTGTCAACAAGTCCTTTATAGGAAGAAATTTCACCCTTGTCGCCGACACATTCATTTACTCTTTTTGAAAAATAAACTGCATAGGGTCTTTCTCCTCCAAAGGCTTCTTTTTTAAATCTTGCAGACTCAACTGCATGAGCCATATAATTAATTCCAAGACAGATTATATCCTGCTTTGGCTGGGGAATAGGAGATAAAAGCTTAATTTCCTGTAAAGCAATAGGGTTGCCTGCCATAGCGGAAATATCTTCAATATCGAGGTTTGCGTCTATTAATTTATTCATACTTTCAAAGGGGAGAGGATAAGCATATTTATCAGTAATTGCTCCTACACGCAGTTTATTCAAATGCTTAAAAGTTATTAATTTCATACCAAAGCCTCCAATTCAAATAACACATATAATCTGTTTATTTTAGTATAACAATTTTTGGTGTGTTTGTAAATATGCTGTGAAAAATTTATAACAAAAAAAGAAGCTGCTGTAATATTAAAATTTACAACAGCTTCTTTTTTTATAGAGTAAAGAATAAATTAATGTGGGCACACAGCATAACTGGTAGTGCTTATTAAGCTGCCCTGTATGACAGAACCGCACTTACTGCATCTTTGACAGTTATATGTTTTTACTACACAGCTTCCATCACTGAATTTTGTGTGTTGTGATGCTTGACCGCTTACATAAGTGTGATTGCATAATGCATTTGTTGAAGCATTTTCATCGTCATTAATTGGATATATTTGACCATCTTCGTCAATAAAAATTTCACTTATCCCTTCACTGAATGACAAAGAATTATCTGTTAGTGTAAAAGGATCCAATTCAGCGTCACCAACAAATATTTCTGTTGTTTCACCATTCAGATTTAAATTATCTTCTTCGTATGAGTGTATATCCTCATAAGCGAAAACTATCATAGAATTTAAAATTACAACAGCTGATAAAATAGCAGCAGATAATATCCCGCTAAATTTACTGTGTTTTTTCACGTTCTTCATTTCAGTTAACCTTTCTTTCATTATCTTTACGTTTTTACTGCCAAAAGAATTAACAGGCATATTATTGATATTATAATCACAATAATTATTTGTTGAAATATCAATTATTGTATTGCCGTATTCTTTTCTTTTTATATTATCGTAATCCATAATTACTTCTTCATCAGCATAATATTCCAAAACTCTATTCGTTTCAAAAGCCATGAAATATACAAGAGGATTATACCAATGTAAAATACAGGATAAAATCATAATTATTTTTATGATATAATCTTTGTGATGAATATGAGCAAGTTCATGTTTAATAACAAATTCCTTTTGCTCATCAGGCATTTCTTTACATAAAATTATTTTTGGATTTATTAATACAAGAGTAACAGGTGATAAATTATCACAGGAAAGAACATCAATTTTTCTTTTAATATGCAGCTTGTCTTTATATTTATTTACAATTTCACAGACACTTTTATCATCACTATATACACAGTTTTTTATTAAATTTTGTTTTAATATTTTGTAGTTTCTAAATTTGAAAAACAATAAAACAGATGAAATTATGAGCCATAAAGCTGATACAATAATTATTACCTTGAAAATTTCAGGCAAAAATACTGAATCATCGGCAAATTTATGTATATAGTCATTGTAGTTAAAAATTTCGTAATTATTTGAAATTCGAAATTTATAAAATATAGAAATGAGGTCGTAATAATAGTATTTAAGTTCAGGAAAAGGAAATAAATAGAAAAAAGCTGATGCCAAGAGAAATCCGATTCTTATTTTGACTGAAAAGAATTTCTTCAGAAAAGGGCATAAAATCAAATATGCAATAAACATTGTACTGCCCATTAATGACATAGTGAATAAAACACTTTTAATCATAATTATTCCTCGTTATTTAAGAATTTTTTTAAATTGTCTGCTTCTTCCTTATTTAATTTTTTGCCACCTGTAAAGGCGGATACAAAATCGGTAAGCGAACCGTTGAAAAATTTGTTTATTAAATTATTACTGATATTATGCAGATATTCTTCTTTTGATATTACGGGAGAATAAACATATCTGTTTGTGTTTTTATCAATTGAAATAATTAATAAACCCTTATCAGCAAGCCTTTGAAGAAATACTCTTATTGATTGCTGTTTCCAATTTTTACCTAAAGTATTATTGCAATAATCGGTAATATCTCTGAGATTAACGGTATTATCCACACTCCAGATATATTCCATAATTTTAAGTTCTGAATCAGAAGCTTTGTGATGTTTAAACATAATTTGTATCTCCTTTTATTAATCTTAAGACAATATAATTATAATATATAGTTTATGAATTGTCAAGTGCAAAATTATAACAAATCGTATATTTTTAAAAATATATATTATATTAAATAAAATATATATTTAGCTTTAATTATTAAAGACAAAAGGGAAGAAATTTTAATATTTCTCCCCCTTTATTAATTATTATAACATTTTATAACCCAGCTTTTCAACAGTTTTTCTTAAAATTTCATCAGAAGTTTCAGCATTAAGCTTTAAAACAGCATTTCCCTTTTTGTGACTTGCAGCCATTTTAGCGGAGGACTGTCCCCGCTAAATCCATACTTGTTAACATCATCCAAACTATCTTTGTTCAATACTA
>CAZZLN010000011.1:0-37316 GCA_964654945.1 uncultured Lachnospiraceae bacterium | reverse complement strand
TTTTTTACAGCCCCAATAAAAAATTTATCATTCCTCATAATATTCCTGAACTTCAATATAATAAATGTCCATTTTATCTGTTGGTTTAAATGAATATGTACCGGCTTCAGGAAGGTCAATAGTAGTAAGAGCATGACCGCCTTTATAACCTGTCTGGAATGTACCATGATAAACAGATTCTCCGGTTGCCGTATCTGTAAGCACAGCTCTTTCAGGTACTTCTGCAGCAGCACCAACTATAATAGTAAACTTAGCCGGTTTAGTGGTTGTAAATGTAATATCAGAGCTGCTGCTATAGCTTCCGGAGTAACTATATTCTTCAGCAATTTCATAGCCTGTAACAGTTCCCTCTTTACAAACACCTGCACCTTTAAAGTATGTGCCTGTGCCATTTAAACCGCCATAACTTTCTCCTGTTGAACCTGTTTCAGCAGGGTCATAATAATATTTATCTCCGGCTGTGCCGGTTACCTTTTCAGGAGTTATTTTATCTGAAATTTCAATACCTGCTTCAGGCATAGAGCCTGCTTCTTCAAGGACCTTTTTCTTAGCCTGTTCAGGTGTATCAAGAATATAGTCATTAGCACCAATATATCCATCAGCATCAAAATTGTTATATGTAAAACCACCCTTAATGGATGTGAAATCTTCAGGTGTCAGTCTGTATTCTCTTGTAGGAGCATTGAAATAATCAAGTCCCTCAACACTTTCTCTGGTATTAACCATTGTGTTATTATATGCCTTAATTGCACCGCCGTCATTAGTTGAGAATTTATTTGTATATTCACTCTGTGATGAAATTAAAAACGGAGAAGCAGCATCTTCAAAATAGTTATTTTCTGCAAATATATTTGCATTATTAGTAGCAGCAACACCATAAATTTCAGTACCATAATAATAGTTATTATAAACGTGAACATTATGCCATCTGACTCTAGGAGTTCTCTGTCCTGTACGGTCAAAGAAATTATGATGGAATGTAAAGCTTCCGGTAGGCTCTCTCCTTTTTGCACTTGAACCCATAAGAGATGTTTTATCTGTTCCGTCAAAATGATTGTAAGAAACAGTAACCTTATCACATTCTCTTAAATCGCAGGAGCCGTCGCCATGAAGTTTATCCTGTTCATCACTGTCATCAAAAGGTGCATAGCCTGTATAAATAGTGTTATTATGTAACCAAAGCTTTTTTGTACGATAAAAGCCAAAAGCATCTTCTTCTGTATCTCTTACAATAAGATTTCTTATTTCAATATCTTCATTATATTCAATATTCATTCCCCATTTATCAAATCCTGCTTCAGGGCCAACACCCTCAACAGTTACTCCACAGGTATTATAAAACATACCAACCTGAAAGCTGTTTGGAATTATCTGCTCAATCCTGCCTAAAACTCTAATATCAACAGGATTGCCATTATTTATAGTGTTAAGATTGCCTAAAACATAGTTTAAAGATTTGCCGTTATAAACATTCTTTTTATTATCATTATTAACATAAATTACAAGGGCATTATCAGCAAGTGTTCCATCCATATTATAAGCACCCGGTGCATTTGTTTCATCATCAAAAGCAAAGCCTGAACGGTCATAAGCCTTTGGTGTGCCTGTAAACTCAGCTATAACGGTACTGCCGTCTGATACATTAACCTTATAGGAAATGCCGCTTTTTAAGCCTAATATATCCGCTCTGAATTTACCGGGCTCTACTTCTCTTATAAGCTCAGAATCAATTGTCTTAAAAGCAGTATCATCATCAGAAGCCTCTTTATATGAAACCGCATAGTTCTTATGAGAATCACCGTTCCATTCAGTATACATAGATTCATACCATACACCACTTGTAATAACACTCTCGGCATCAGCATAAACAGCTGTGTTAAAAGGCAATACTGTCCCCAGCAATAATGCTACACCAAACACAGCACCAAACAATTTCTTTTTCATAATAATATCTCCTCACATTACATAAAATATTTACGTATACCATCATATACCAATTTATGTCAAATTTCAAGCAATATTAAAAAAATTTTATAATTCATTGTTAATTAACATTGTTATATTTTATACACATTTATTTTTCAATTGACGGCAGACCTGCCAAAAGCTAATTATATTAGAAACTGTACTCCCACTGAAATACCTTATTGATGCTCACCGTAAAAAATTGTGAGCCAATGATACATTTAATAAATACACAAATACCCTCTTTACCGAATCTACAGTAAAGAGGGTACATATCATTATAGGCTATACCGCTTAAAGTTTTGTTTTTAATTGACAAAATCAGTTGACAAAGAACAAATTTTTATTTCATATTATCAACATAATTTAAAATAACATCAACTGCACCGTCAATACCAACTTTTGCAGTATTAATAACCAAATCATAATTACTTAGCACATCCCAAGTCTGACCTGTGTAGAATTTATGATATGAAGAACGTTTTTTATCCATTTTATGGAGAACATAATCACCTGTTCTTCCTTTGGTATCAATTTTAAGCTCTTCAAGACGCTTAATACGATTTTCTAAATCACTTCTTATAAAAACTTTAATAAGTTTTTCTTCTTCTCTTAACACATAGTCAGAGCATCTGCCAACTATAATGCAGGAATTTTCTTTTGCCAGCTTATGAATAATATCGGACTGTATTGAAAAAAGTTTATCATTATTAGGCACAAGCATATCATTATAGCCATACAAATAACCCATCGCCACTGAATAAAGCAAACTGTTAGAAGCAATTTCATCAACCTTTTCAAAGGTTGATTCTGTATAGCCTGTTTCTTTGGCTGCCATAGCTATAAGCTCTTTGTCATAGCACTTTATACCAAGCTTTTCTGCAAGTTTAAGTCCAACGGATTTTCCTCCGCTGCAGTATTCTCTGCATATAGTAATAACTAAGTTTCCCATAAAAACACCCCCATTCAGCATATAAGTATATAATATCATATTACCAATAAGTTGTCTAGTATTTTTATGATTTTTACGATTTTTTTGTGTATTTTTGACAAAAATGCAGTTTAACCACGAAGAACGGCACCGAGCTTTTCTTCAAGCTCTTTAAGTATTTTCTTCATAGGGGCATTTACTTCATCATCAGTGAGAGTTCTGTCATCAGCTCTGAATGAAATATTATAGGCAACTGACTTGTGACCCTCTTGAATTTGTTTACCCTTGAATACATCAAAAAGCTGAACGCTTTCAAGAAGCTTTCCGCCCTTTGACTTAATAATGTCTTCAATATCTTTAACAATTACATCATCTTTAACAAGAAGTGCAATATCCCTTGTCATAGCCGGATATTTTGGCAATGGCTTATAAATTCTTTCAAAAGTTGCGTTTTCAACAAGAATATCCATATCTATAACTGCAATATATGTCTTTGCACCAATAGAATAGCTTTCAGCAACATTAGGGTGGAGCTCACCTACATAGCCTATATATTTATCATCAAGAGTAATTCCAGCAAGTCTGCCGGGGTGCATAAACGGTAAATCATTCTTTGGAGAATAGCTTATTAAAGAAGATACACCCAAAATATTAAATAACTCCTCGCAAACTCCCTTAGCACCATAGAAATCCACACCATTTCCATACATAGCAATTGTAAGATAATTTTTCTCATCAGGAAGCTCTGTCAATGGAAGTGCCTTTGGAATATAGGTCTTGCCAAGTTCAAATAAATCAGCATATTCATTTCTTCTATTGTAGTTAGTGGAAATTGAATTTAAAATACCGTTTAATGTAAGAGTTCTCATTATGCTGAAATCTTCGCCAAGAGGATTTGTAATCTTAACTGTTTTTCTCAGGTCTGAATCAGCAGGAATATTAAGCTTATCAAATACCTTTGGTGATTCAAAACTGAAACACTTGGCTTCACTTAATCCAAGACTGATCATTGTATCAATAACTTTATCTTCAACAATCTGTTTCTTTGTCTTTTTACCGACAGTTGGAGTGCCGGCAGCAAGAGTAGTTTTTATATTATCATATCCATAAAATCTTGCAATTTCTTCAGCTAAATCAGCCTGAGATTCAATATCCGGTCTGAATGTAGGAATTTTAGCAGTCTTGCCGTCTGCCTCAACTTCTACAAGCTTAAATATATCAATCATTTCCTGTTCTGAAAGCTCAATTCCTAAAAGCTTGTTAATGCCATCAGCAGAATAATTAACGCTGCGGCTTTCTCTCTTATTAGGATAGCAATCTACCATACCCTTGCAAACTTCACCGCAGTCAAGCATTTCGACAAGCTGGCAAGCTCTGTTTACTGCATCAAGTGCAAGATTAGGGTCAAGACCTTTTTCATACTTTGCTGAAGCATCTGTTCTTAAACCAACTTTTTTAGCAGTTATTCTTACATTAGAGCCGCTAAAATTGGCACTTTCAAATAAAATAGCCTCTGCACCCTCAGTAATCTTAGAATTTTCTCCACCCATTACACCTGCAATAGCAACTGCTTTGTTACAGTCAGATATTACAAGCATTGAGCTGTCAAGGTTTCTCTCCTGTCCATCAAGAGTTGTAATCTTTTCACCGTCATTTGCATTTCTTACAATTATCTTTCTATCATCAATTGTATTAATGTCAAATGCGTGCATAGGCTGACCCATTTCAAGCATTACATAATTTGTAATATCTACAATATTATTTATAGGTCTTACACCTGCAGCAGTTAATCTGTGCCTTAACCATAACGGAGATGGCTCAATTTTAACATTCTTAACTGCTCTTGCAATATATCTTGGGCAAAGCTCGGGATTTTTTATTTCAACAGAAATCATATCCTCTATTTTATCCTGACACTTTTCTTCAACCTTAATTTCAGGATATTTAAAAGGTGTTTTGTAAGTTGCTGCCGTTTCTCTGGCAAGACCAATAATACTGAAGCAATCAGGTCTGTTTGAAGTAATTTCAAATTCAACAACATCATCTTCCATTTCAAGAAGCTTTTTAACATCTGCTCCTAAAGGTACTTCATCTTTGAAAATATAAATGCCGTATTCAGGAGCTTCAGGATAATCATTTCTTGTAAAACCAAGCTCTTCAATAGAACACATCATACCATTAGATTCTATTCCGCGAAGCTTTCCTTTTTTTATTTTTTCAAGAGATGTGCCATGATAAACAGTAGCACCTACTAAAGCAACGGGAACAATTGCCCCAACATAAAGATTAGGCGCACCTGTGACAATCTGCAATGGCTCACTTTCTCCTATGTCAACCTTTGTTACAACAAGCTTATCAGCATCAGGGTGCTTTTCAATTTCAAGCACCTTTCCTGTTACAACATTAGTAATATCTTTAGCCATTTTAGTAACACCTTCAACCTTTGAACCTGAAAGCGTAATTTTATCTATAAAATCATTTGTATCTATGTCTAAATCAATATATTCAGACAACCACTTCATAGGTAAATCCATATTTATTTCTCCTTTCTTAGAACTGCTTTAAGAACTTAATATCATTTTCAAACAGCAGTCTTAAATCACTGATAGAATATTTCTGCATTGCAACTCTCTCAATACCCATACCAAAAGCAAAGCCTGAATATACATCAGGGTCAATGCCGCACATTTTAAGCACCTTAGGATGTACCATACCACAGCCTAAAAGCTCAATCCAGCCGCTGTCCTTACAAACTCTGCATCCTTTTCCTCCACAGGCAAAACAGGTAGCATCCATTTCTGCACTGGGTTCGGTAAAAGGAAAATGATGAGGTCTGAACCTAACCTTAGTATCACTGCCTAAAAGCTCTTTAGCAAATACTTCGAGAGCACCCTTTAAATCACCCATTGTAATACCCTTGTCAATTACAAGGCCCTCAAGCTGATGGAACACAGGAGAGTGTGTAGCATCAACCTCATCTGAACGATACACTCTGCCGGGTGCAATAATTTTAATAGGAGGTTTTTTATTTTCCATAACTCTTACCTGCATAGGTGAAGTTTGAGTTCTTAAAAGAAAATCTCCCATACCCTCAATATAAAAAGTGTCCTGTTCATCTCTTGCAGGGTGATCCTTTGGAATATTTAAAGCTTCAAAATTGTAATAGGCAGTTTCAACTTCAGGACCTTCAGCTATTTCATATCCCATACCAATAAATATATTTTTAATATTGTCAATAACCTGTGTCATAGGGTGCCTGTGACCAAGCTCAGGCATTTTTCCGGGCATTGTAACATCAATTGTTTCTGCCTTTAATTTAACCTCCATAGCTTTTGCCTCAAGGTTTTTCTTAGATTCTGTAAGCTTTTGTTCAATTGCACTTCTGACTTCATTGGCAAGCTGACCTATAATAGGTCTTTCTTCTTTGGATAAGCCGCCCATACCTTTTAATATTTTAGTAAGCTCACCCTTTTTTCCAAGTAATTCAACTCTTAATTCTTCAAGAGTTTTTAAATCATTAGCTGCTGAAAGCTTCTTCAAAGCCAACTCTTTAATATTAGCTAACTGTTTTTTCATTATTTTTGCTCCTTTCAATATAATTAAAATTCAAAATAAAAAGGATATTTTCATCTAAAGGACGAAAATATCCGTGTTACCACCTTAATTCCTGCATAATTAATGCAGGCACTCTTAAAGGAATAACGACCTTAACCGAATATGCCTACTTATTACAATGTTCAGCATATCAACTCCTACGGGAACTTCACTCATAGTTTTATTCAAAGGTGCTTTCAGCCGATGACAACCTATCTCTGTTGAAACCGCTATGGATACTTCCGTATTCACAGTTATTAAAACTAATAATAAGTATATCAATTTATAAGAATATTGTCAAGGAAAAATCACAAAATATCTACGGCAGCATTTTCAGCGGACAGATTTAATCATAAAAACTTAGTTCTTATTACAAAATGTTTTTTTCATCACTTTTTCCTTTCCCTGCAAGGAATATAATTACCTCCACAAATGTGTCGGTAACCTATATTCGAGAATTAAGGTCAAGGATATTCGTACTCCGCTATCGCTACGCACTCATAACCAAGAGCTGATAACACAGCCCTATCAGCGGGAGCTTGTACTCTTTTCAGTATTTTTGCCAAAGGCAAAAACGGCTTCGCCGCCCGACTTCCTTCGGGTACCAACTGATAGGCAAGCAACTCCCACAGCCTAAGAGGCTGGGGACTTCCTTACTTGGTTAAATTATAAGTTTCATATATTCTTCCTCACTAATAATAGGTATTCCAAGACTTTTAGCCTTTTTATTTTTTGATGAAGATGAATTAACATCATTATTTATAAGGTAATCTGTTTTTGCACTTACACTTGATGTTACCTTTCCGCCAAGTTTTTCAATTTCAGCCTGAAGTTCTTTTCTATTCTTATAATTATGAACATCTCCGGTAATAACAAACACCTTATCTTTAAGCACAAGATTATTGCTTTCTGCTTCTATTTTTATAAAATTGATATACTTTAACGCATCATTTAAAAGCACAATATTAGGCTTATGTGAAAAATATTTATTTACAGAAGATGCTATAACCTCTCCAAAGCCATCTATATCGGTTAATTCCTCTGTATCTGCATTTATAATTGCATCAAGATTATAATTATAATGCTTGCACAAAAGCTTGCTGTTGCTTAATCCTACATTATTGATTCCAAGAGCATATATAAAATTAGCCATATTTATGTTTTTGCTTTTTTCAACAGCCTTTATAAGATTGGTATAAGATTTAACGCCAAAGCCATCAAGATTAATAATTTCATCTTTATATCTTTCAAGCTTAAAAATATCTGTGTAATTATCAATAAAGCCTTTTTCAATAAATTTTTCAATTGCGGCTTCAGAAAAACCTTCAATATTCATTGCATCTCTGCTTACAAAATGCTCTAAACTGAGAACTCTCTGAGCTTTGCAGTTAGGATTGGTGCATTTTAATGCTTTTCCGTCACGAAGCATTATAATTTCAGTTTCCTCTCCACAGACAGGACAGCTTTCAGGCACAGTAATATTATCTGATTGTGTTAAATTTTCAGCTACCTGAGGTATTATCATATTAGCTTTATACACAGTTATGCTGTCACCTTTTCCAAGCTTTAATTTTTCTACTATACTAAGATTATGAAGTGAAGCTCTTTCAACTGTAGTACCCTCAAGCTCAACAGGCTCAAATACTGCAATAGGATTAATAAGTCCTGTTCTTGAAGTGCTCCATTCTATGTCAATAAGCTTTGTCTGTGCCAGCTCATCTGCCCATTTAAAGGCAATTGAATCTCTTGGAAATTTTGCAGTTGCCCCTAAGCTTTGAGAATAGGATATACTGTCAAAAGTCAGCACAAGTCCGTCAGTAGCAAATTTATTATAAGGAATATTGTTTTCAAATTCTTTGACAGCTTCTGCAATATTATTTTTATTTACAAGCTTTCTCTTTACGGTTTCAAATCCTATGCTGTCAAGCCAATTCATTTCTTCTGACTTTAAATCCCCAAGCTCTATACCCTCAGCCTTTACAAGAGAGAACACTATAAAATTTACATTTCTTTTTGCTGATATTTCGGAATTAAGCTGTCGTACTGTGCCGCTGCAAAGATTTCTTGGATTTTTATATTTATCCTCAGCAGGAAGATTCTCATTTATGGTTTCAAAATCTTTAAAAGAAATTACTGCCTCACCTCTTATAATAAGCTCTCCTGTCATATTTATTTTAAGAGGAATATTCTTAAAAAATCTTGCATTATGAGTAATATCTTCGCCAACCTCTCCATTGCCTCTTGTTACTGCCTGAAAAAGTTCTCCATTTCTATAGGTAAGTACAACTGTAAGCCCGTCCATTTTATAAGAAAGAATAGCATTATTATCACCAACAAAGCTTTCAAGCTTTGCTATTTCCTTTGTTTTATCAAGAGATAACATTCTGCTTTCATGACGCACTTTTTCAAGAGAGCTAAGCACTTTATGACCAACATTCTGTGTAGGACTGTCTGATAAAATTATACCCGTATTTTTTTCAAGCTTTAAAAGCTCATCATATAATTTATCATATTCAAAATCACTCATTATCTCTCTATTTTCCTGATAATAAGCCTTTGATGCACTATTTAATAATTTTATAAGCTGTTTTATTCTGTCAATTTTCATACTTATGCTTCTCCTATTTTCTGTATAATCCAAGTTTAGTTAAAAGCTCAAGCTGCTTTTTGCTTTCCTTTGTTTCAACTGTAGCCATAACAGATTTTATAAGCTGTCCTCTTTTTATAAAAGCTGAATGAATCCATCTGTAAATCCATGCAGCAGGCAGCAGCAATACTGACTTATTTCTATACCACAAAACCAGTCCCCTCATTTTCTCATCATTAGGAAAAGCTCTTAAAAGCAGCAAGCCAAAAAGATTTTGTTTTTTTGCAATTCGGTTTCTGCTCTGTGAAACTGCATAATTTTTTCTGGCAAAACCAAATGTGCCGCCCTCCATAATATAATCAAATACAGGTTCAAACAAATCTTCATCAATTTCTTTGTCAATTTTAGAATTAAAAAGTCTGTGACACAATGCAAACATATTATTAGCAAAAATATCAATTTTTAAATCGGCAAGTTCTTTATTAATATAATTCCAATCCAGCTTATCATTATACCTGTTTAAAAAAAGTGCCATATCAAGTATCATTCTTATGCCGCAGCCATCTCCATAAAAATGTTTCATTATGTGCATAATAATATAGATAAAATGAAATTCATTTGTAAGCTCATAGGAACAGCCTTTAATAAGCTTAGTTTTATTAAAAATATCAGACATATATTTCTCATAATCAATAAGTCCTACATCAGCATCCATAAGTCCGGGGTGCAATTCAACAGTCATACCATCTTTTTCATAAGCCCAATCACCCTTAAAAACAGATTTCAATTTAAAGCCTTTATTAACAATAGGATTCATAGCTTTTTCAAGATTTTCAAAAGCAACAACAAAATCAAGGTCTCCCATTGTCCTCATATCCTTTTCAGTATAAAGATTTCTCAATACATAGCCTTTTACAATAATATGAGGAATTTTAGCCTGTGACAAAATTTCAGTAATATCATTATATATCATTTCCCACATAATGCCCATTCTTGCACAATCAAACACTGAAAAATCAAAATACTCATAACATTCAAGGGGCATATCAATATTGCTTCTGTTTATTACAACACCAATAATTCCGCCCATATTATGAATTTCTGCCAAATGTTTTATTTCAAACCAGTTAATATCGGCAGGAGGCTCATATATTCCGCCATATATAAATTTATTTACAATATCTATAAAATATTTTTTATTCATAAATATACCTCTAAAAATTTTAATCAAGGATATTGGTAATACACTAAAGCTATGTAATTATAATAAAGTGTTGTTTTCCCAGCTGCTTTCAGCAGCAGCTTATACTTCGGACTTCCTTATTTGGTTAAATTAATCTTATCAGCAATTTAATTTTATGTCAAGAAAAGTACTGCATCAAAAAATCCCCAAAGATTATTAAAATATAATCCTTTGGGGAAAATATTATTTTACATAACCGGGAACCTTTGTAACATCGCCATTGTACTTATATTCTATGAGCTCATCCATAGTCACAAGCTGATACCCTTTGTTTACAAGCTCAGGTATGCAGGTTTCCATAGCATCGGCAGTAGTGGAATGCAAATCGTGCATAAGAATAACCGCACCATCTTTAACATTTTTAAGGACATAATCTTTAACATAAGAAGCATCTTTATTTTTCCAATCCAAAGTGTCAATGTTCCAGTTGAACCAAGGTATTGAAATATTATTTCTCACAGTATCGTTTATTGAGCCATAAGGAGGTCTTCCAATCATTGTATATTTTCCTGTAAGCTCATATACCAGATTTGAGGTTTTATTAACCTGAGTTTTTACAGTATCAGCGGAAGCTTTTACTAGATTAACATGATTATATGTATGATTTCCAATCTGACAGCCTAAATCACTTTCAGCTTTAACAAGCTCAGGATATTTTTCAACCATTTCACCCACAACAAAGAATGTAGCTCTGCTGTTTGTTTTTTCAAGTGCTGCTAAAATTCTTTCTGTATTTCCTTTTTTAGGACCATCATCAAAGGTAAGTGCAATCATAGGCTTTGATAAATCAATACTTCTTCTTCTTTCCATAGCTTTTGCCGTTTCTGTGCAAAGCATAGTAAGAGTAACACACTCAGAGCTGTCCTTAGGATTTTTAAGTGTAAAGGAAAAATCATCACTGTTCCAATCAATTTCAAAGCCTATAACATCTGCAAGTTCTCTTATTTTAAAATATGTACAGCCATCAATACTATATATTCCCATATTTCTTGCAACGCCGTCAACACTTATGCTAACCTTTTCAGTATCATAAAAAGGAACCTGCGAATTTGTTTCAGGAGATTTTGAACCTTCTCCTGTATATACAGTATTCTTATTAACAATGTAAGCATTATCTTTGCATATAACATTAAAATTAATAGCTGTTCCATTTAAAATATAAGCAAGATCTTCTATCTGAAATGCCTTATAACCCTCAATGTCATAGGCTGTATAATAATATTCTTCTCCATTTGAAAGATTTGCATATGTATCAATTCGTTTAGCAGTATTTGTAGCTGTATGTACACATTCAAAAGAAAATATTATAATTACTATGACTAAAAATAACACCTTTTTCATATGATTTCCCCCAATTGCAATATATTAATTAATATCTTAACATATCAAAATACATATTTCAACACAAAAACACAAAAAATCACTTGTTTTTTATGTATATTATAAGACTTTCAAGACTTTTCATAAATCTTTCATCATCAGCCCTGTTTCTCTTTTTGGGACCTTTAATATGGCTTTTGGATTTAGATTTTTTTGCCATTTTTACAATATGTCTTGACATCAGCATTGAATCTATGTTGTCGTTTGTATACCATTTTCCATTTTGATTTATAGGGTAAGCACCCTTTCCAAGAGCCATAGCAGCTACACCATAGTCCTGAGATATTACAATATCATTTTTGCAGCATTTATTTACAATAAAAAAGTCTGCTGAATCAGCACCTTTATCTACAGTTATTATTTCAGAATAATCTGATTTTAATATATGATTTGTATCACTTATTAATACTGTTTTTATATTGTATTTTTCAGCAATCTTTTCTGCCTGAATAATAACGGGACAGGCATCTGCATCAATGTATATTATCATAATTTATACCACCCTTTTTATTATAACATAAAAAGAAATACCCTGAAATAAGTATTCCTTACAATTTTATTAAATATATATTACAACAATAATTAAAATACATAACAAATAATCGAACCAAAGGGTCTGTAAGGAAAGAAGCTCCCACCTATAACTCAAAAAAAATCGGGATGCCCATAGGGCAGGCTTTGCAAAGCAAAGCTTATGAGCCTGAAAAGGCGGGGACTTCCTTACTTGGTTAAATAAAATACTCTATTGAATCCATAGTCTTTCTTGTATTTGTATTGTATATTAAAAGGCTCTCCCTTGTTTCCTCCTTGCCCAAAGCATAATTTCCCTTGCCCGTACTATTTATAATTGAATATTTTACCTTTCTGTTCCACTTAGTAGGGGCATCATTTATTATTTCTATTCTCTTATCCCTGAAAGCTTTTTTTCTGTAGTACGGATCAAATAAATATACATTATCGTCATCAATTCCCGTCAACAAAACATAATGCCAACAGCCAAGCATAACTCTTGAAACAACAGTACCGCCCTGCTGCAAACATTCACCTATTTTACTGTCTCTTGAAACATAAACCTCCTCAGGCTTTAATATCTCTGAATAAATAGGAAACTTTTTAATTTTTCCATATTGTTTAAACCAGCTTGATAAGAAAGCAACTGCCATGGCTGTAGTTCCGCTTTTGCCTGCCTCGCCTTTTTTATTATATCCATCAAGGCAATAAAGCATAATGGTTTTTATAACCTCAGGAGAAATTTCTTCCCTGTTAAAAAGAAATTTAATAGCATTTATAAGTGTTGTAGGACCGCAGTCATATTCTGTTGACTGATAGCTTAAAGGATTTTTCATCAAAAACACCTCACATTGTCATTAATTTCAAGACTATAGCAGTAAGCTTTTCAAGATCATATATGTAAATATTTTCCTGACAAGTATGAGCATTATTATAACCGCAGGCAACAACTATACCCTCAATACCGTTTTTAGCAAAATTATTATTGTCACTTCCGCCAAAGGTTGATACATAATTTATGTTTATGCCAAGAGCATTACAGGCATTTTCATATTTTTGCACAACTATACTGCTTGCATCGGTTTTGTATGCTTCAAGGTCAATATTATAATCAAGCTTAAATTCAGCTTTATATTTTTTACAGCTGTCTTCAAATACTGATTTTAAATTATCAAGTAAATTTAAAGCCTTTTTATGGTCAAGACTTCTAATCTCCCCTTTAACAATACAGCTTTCCGATATAATATTTGTTCCTGTTCCTCCATTAATTGTACCTATATTAAGTGTTGATTCACTGTCAATTTTCCCCTGTTTAATATTAGAAACAGCTTCTGCCGCAGCTGCTATGGCATTAATACCCTGTTCAGGCGAAAAACCTGCATGAGCAGCCTTTCCCTTTACATCAACAGTAAATGAAATAAGGCTTGGTGCCTGCAAAGCTGCTGTGCCAATTTCACCGCTTAAATCCAAAACATAAGCAGTTTTTGATTTAATTATTTCAAAATCAAATACATTAGTCCCCTTAATATAAATTTCCTCACCAATGGGAAATAAAAGCTCAATGTTTCTGTGCCTTAAATTATTTTCCTTAATCACTTTTAATGCTTCCAATATTGCTGCAATACCAGCCATATCATCAGCACCTAATACGGTATTGCCCTTGCTTGTTATTTTACCATCGCTGCAAACAACAGCTTTTTTCCCAAGTCCGGGCTCTACAGTATCCATATGAGCAGAAAACAAAACAGGCTCCCCCTCAATATTACCTTTTAAATAGCCATACAAATTTCCCGTATCGCTGTTATAATAATCTCCGGCATTATCTTCATATAATTGAACGCCGATTTTGTTTAATTCACTCTTTAAATAATCAGCCATATTCCTCTCTTTAAAAGAAATTGAATCTATTGATACAAGCTTACAAAACTCATCTACAAGTCTTTTTGTATTATACATATTATCACCTTTACACGACTTCTTTTAATTTATTATATATAGCATCAGCAAGGTTTTTATGCCCCTCTTTATTAAGATGCTCTCTGTCAGTTTCACTTGGTTCTGCATACATTGATGCTTGTAAAAATCTGATATTTCTTTCTTTTGCAATACGCTGATATACTTCAGGCAGTTTTTTTGAAACTCCCACTGAACGACCGTTAAACTCAGGGTCATAGCCTTCTTCCCAGACTCTGTTGCCAAGTTCAATAGGCGACACAAGAAGTACATTAATATCAGGGTCACTGTTTTTAATTTTTTCAAGCAGCCTTTCAACGCCCTTGCCTATTGTTTCGGCAGAAGCATCATACATAGCCTTACAGTCATTAGTGCCAAGCATTAAAACAACTGTATCTATTGGCTTATGGCTTTCCAGAATAACAGACAAAATTTCTATTCCTTTTCTGCCATTCCTAAGAGGGTCGTCAAAAACGGTTGTTCTGCCGCAAAGCCCCTCTTCAATTACTCTATAGCCCTTTTTCTTTATTTTAGAATCTAAAATACCTGTCCATCTGGTATTCCAGTCATATCTTTCCTTTGTACCCGGGATTAATCCATAGGTATTTGAATCTCCAAAGCATAAAATCTGCTTCAACTTAACCACCTTCTTTTATTAATCTATTTTTCCATATTCCAAAATAACCTTTTCCAAATCTACTCCACTGTTTTTAACCTTTAACATATATTTTGCAGGATTTGTTCGCTTCTCGATTCTTTCATACAATGGCTTTAAAAATTTCTCCTCACCAAATCCACGCTGCAAAAGTCCATTATAAGATAAATCAAGTATTTTCTTAACCAAATCATAAAGTGAATTTTCATCTGCAAAACTATTCAGCTCACTTTTAACAAACATTTTTCTAAGTTCTGTAGCTGTATAGCCATTATGATATAATGTGTAATCCTTATTTAATATTTCGCTTAGCTCCTTAATACTGTTCATTAAACCAATATGAAAAGCAGCAACGGTCATACTGTCCTTAATAGGCTGACAACATACACTTCTAAATTCAATAGTTCCTCTGAAGGTTAAATCCACAAATTTAAAAGTTCTTAAATAGTCTAAATCTCCTATTTCGGGATTGATTATTATTTTTTTATATTCACCATTATCATAATATTCTCCTTCAATTTCTGTTTTTTGGAAGTATTCCATAATATTAGTCGGCTCAAAATTAATATATTTATTGCCTCTTTCCACACAATAAATACTGGTTGATTCTATATAAGCCAATATATCCTCAGCATTTGTAAACTCGCAGTCATACATTCCAATATTGTGAGGATTTATACCATGGGTGCTGTTTTCCCAAAACATATCCCGACAGCACATAAGCTCCTCGTGTTCATCAAGTAAAACAGAATTTGAAAATAATATTGCCTTAATAGGCTCAAGCTTTGAAAAAGCATTTATTGTCATTGGTAAATCTTCATATTTTATATCAAGCTGCACTTGTGAAGCACTTGAAAAAGTGCCAAAATCGGGATATTTATGAAAATACATAGGCAAATTATAATTCTTATAAGAATGTAAATGATGAAACAGCATTCTGTATCTTCCGTTTGGTATGGGAACATTATAATTATACTTGCGGTATGGATTTATTCCCATTCCCGTTAAGGTATAATTATATTTATTAAACTCCTTCTGCAAAAAAGTATAATATTCTTTAAACCTTTTATAAATAGCAGAAAGCCTTTCCTCTTTACCAAATGATAATTCCAAATTATTATAAGAGCAATCAAATGATAAAATATCTCCATTTATATTATTAGTAGCAGAATAAATATTTTCATCATCATCTCTGCCTGTAACATCAAAATAAAAATTTTCAATAAAACTGTCTGTAATATCATGAACTATATCAAAATCAACTGCTTCTTTTTTTAAATTAATAATAGGTATTTCAATTTCAACACCAATATAACCGGGTCTTTTCTTTTTTGTTGGTTCAATATATTTCTGATATAAACATTTTCTTATTAATGCCGACTGCATAAATATCTCTCCTTTATAAATATGAGAACATCTGGTATATAAATTTCATATCTTCTTCATTTTCAATATATTCATTCCCGTGATTTGTACCTGTATATACCTTTTTTCCATCCTTATATGCCAATAAAGTTGTAAAAGGAACAGGATCCCAACCCTTGCCCTTTAAAGGTCTGGTAGAGAAAACCACACTGTCGTCATTTTCCAAGAAATACAGTGAGTTTTTATAATTAGTGTGTATATACATATATTCTCCATCATAAATAATTAAATTAAGCTTATTTCCTTTGGCTAAGTCCGAAATATAACTGTCAAGAAAATTAAAACGTTCATCCTGTGTCAGCAATCTTCCAAATTTAATTTGATAAGCATTAATTTTTTCAATAATATACATCAAAATTCTTTCACTGTCTGTATCTCCTGTCTGAGTTCTGACATATTTGTTTAAGGGTTGATAATCAAATATAGTTCCATTATGCATCAATGTCCATCCTCTACCATAGTTATCTTTCATATAAAAAGGATGACAATTTTTATATTCAACATTGCCTATTGTTGCATATCTTATATGAGCCATTGCTGACTTTACCTCAATAGGAAAACTAAGACGTTTCTTAAGATAACTGCTCTTTGCTGCAGATTTAGGCTCCTTTTCAATAATAACATTATTACCGTATATACAAGCCAATCCCCAGCCATTAGGATGCATATCACTGTGACAATAAAACTCTTTCAAATAATCATTTATAACATATTCTTTTTTTGAAGTAAATCCTAATAACTCGCACATTAATAATTTCCTCATTTCATACTTTTTTAATATGAATTGTATGAATATATTATATTGTGTATACCGATTTTTGTCAAGTACTTTTCTGTATTTTATCAAAAAAATAAAGGCAGGACACATCTGTTAATGTATCTTGCCTTTATGACATAAAAATATTAATCTACAAACATAGGTATTGAAAGGTATCTCTCTCCAGTGTCAGGCAATAATGCTACAATATTCTTACCCTTATTTTCAGGTCGTTTTGCAAGCTGAGTTGCTGCCCAAAGAGCTGCACCTGATGAAATACCTACAAGAGCACCTTCGCTTCTTGCAACTTTTTTACTTGTTTTAAAAGCATCATCATTTTCAACCTTTATGATTTCATCATAAATATCGGTATTCAAAGTATCAGGTACAAATCCTGCACCAATACCTTGAATTTTATGGGGTCCTACTCTGCCCTCTGATAATACAGGAGAGCTTGCAGGCTCAACTGCCACAATTCTAACATTAGGATTTTGTGACTTCAAATATTTACCAACACCTGAAATTGTGCCGCCTGTACCAACACCTGCAACAAATATATCAACCTTTCCCTCTGTATCCTTCCAAATTTCAGGACCTGTAGTTGCCTTATGACATTCAGGGTTAGCAGGATTTGTGAACTGACTTGGAATAATACTGTTAGGTATTTTATCAGCAAGCTCCTGAGCCTTGGCAATTGCACCTTTCATACCCTTTGCCCCCTCTGTCAACACCAGTTCTGCCCCATAAGCCTTTAACAAATTACGCCTTTCAGCAGACATTGTTTCAGGCATTGTAATTATTAATCTGTAACCTCGGGATGCAGCAACAGAAGCAAGACCTATACCTGTATTACCTGATGTAGGTTCAATAATAACTGCACCCGGCTTTATTTCACCACGTTTTTCAGCCTCATCAATCATAGCCTTTGCAATTCTGTCCTTAACTGAACCAGCAGGATTAAAATACTCAAGCTTAGCCAGAACAGTAGCCTGTAAATTGTTTTCCTTTCCATAATTTTCAAGCTCCAATAAAGGTGTTCCACCAATAAGATCGGTAATTTTTTTATAAATTTTTGGCATATAAATAACCTCTTTCCTTATAAACTATATTTACATCGGGCATATTTATACTATAAATTAAAAACGATAAATATAACATTATCAGTAATTTATTATAATAAAAATTTTACATCACTGTATAAAATGACAGGAATTTAAACTTTTATATTATATCTGATAATTATAATTATCAGGTATTCTGTATACTGACGGAGTGATACCATATTGCTTTTTAAACAATCTTGAAAAATAACCTATATCTTTATAATCAAGTCTTGCAGCCACGTCAATAATTTTCATAGATGTATTTTTTAAAAGCCATGCAGCACGTTTAAGTTTAACACTTGTAAGATAATCCACAAACCTTAGTTCTGTATGAGCTGTAAAAACAGTACTTAAATATGAACTGTTAATATAAAGCTTTGAAGCAATAGTCTTTTGCTTTAAGTCACTTTCAGGATTATTAAGTATATACAGAATAACTTCTTGTATTTTTTCATTATTAGCATTTGGAAAAAGCTCACAATACTCCTTAAACAAGCTGCTTAACATATCAGTATAAAATTTTTTATAAGACAAATAATTTCCCTCATGTATACTGTCATTCATATAAAAAAATTTTTGTTCCAAATATAAATCTAACCATTCATTATTATCAAAAACCTTACCAATAACACCATTGAAAATTTGCTTTGCTTTCTTATCAGCAATCAAAATATCCTTAGACTCATCATAAATCTTATCAAGCATATCTTTAAGATAATCATAAATTCCACTATCACGATTTTCAAAGAATGCTAATATTTCATCAATGTAATATAATTCGATGGCTTCATTTTCATATGTTTCATTTTTAATACGATTAAACATGGAAAAGAAAAAACTTTCACTAAAAGGTCTTACAAAATAATCAAATACCCCGAGAATAATGCCTTGTCTTGCATAATTAATATCCACAAACTCACTGCATATAACAAAATGGCTGCATAGTTTCTCCTGTTTAGTCTGTCTGAGAAGCTGTAATCCGCTAATTGAATTAAGTTCTGCTTCTGAAATAACAAGATCATACTTATTTTGCTTCATTGCATTGTAAGCTGATAAACCATCATTCATAACTGCAGTAATTTCAAATTCTGAAGAATCTCCCCATATATGCAGCTTTTTTATTTCCGTCAATAATTCTTCGCTTTTAAAAACCAGCAGCGTTTTATACATAGGCACCTACACTCTCTAAATAATTATAACTAAATACAATAGTCATAAATTCCATTTATAATCTTTTCTTCTTCAATTAAATCACTGATTGTAACACTATCCATATAACTGTTGACTGCATTACAAAGTCCTTTCAAAAAACCTGCTAAAGGCTTAAGCTCCTCTGTATAGTCCAAATCAGCTGTACCTTCCATTACTCGAATAATACTGCCCAATGTATATTTATCAGCAGGCTTTGAAAGTCTGTAACCCCCTCTTGAACCTCTCCGGCTCCTTACAAAGCCTGCCTTGCACAGCACATTTACAATTTGCTCAAGAAACTTAACAGATATATGCTCTTTTTCAGCAATTTCTTTCATAGTTACATTTTCATTAGCTCCATTTTTTGCAATAGCAAGTATCAGCAATATTGCATATAATGTTTTCTTTGATAGCTTCATATTTCACTCTCCTTAACAGCCTTTACAGCTTCTGTCGCTGCGATGGCTCCGTCTGACGCCGAACATATCATCTGCTGCAATTTTTTCACACGACAATCTCCTGCGGCAAATACGCCTTTGCAATTTGTCTTTAACTCATGTTTAGTTTTAATATATCCTCTGTCATCAAGCTCAAGTATATTGTAAAATAAACCTGTCACAGGTATAAGTCCCACAGCAACAAACACACCATTTACATTAATTTCTTCCTTATCTGTGATTATTTTTTCAACAGTTGTGTCACCTGTCACTCTTATAGGAATACTATTATAAATAACCTCGATATTATCTCTGCTTTTAATCCTCTCGGTAAGGGCAAAATCTGCTCTTAGCTTACTTCCCCGATAAATTAAATATACCTTTCTGCAAATATTTGCAAGATATAAGGCTTCGCTTACAGCAGTATTTGCTCCGCCAATTACAGCAACATCCTTTTCTTTAAAAAAAGCACCGTCACAGATTGCACAATATGATACACCCATACCTGCAAACGTGTCCTCTCCTATAAAGCCTGCCCTCTTATGCCTTGCACCTGTTGCAACAATTATGGTTTTGCCCCGATATGTTTTTTCAAAGCCCTTAACATATTTAATTTTACCACTGAAATCAACAGACTTAATTTCATCATACTCTATTAATGCACCTGATTTTTCAGCCTTTTGCTGTATTTTTTCTATAAGCTCAAAGCCATATCCTTCAAACCCTGGATAGTTTTCAACAATATCAGCCATTAAAGCCTGACCGCCGCATTGTTCCTTTTCAACAATAACAGTTGAAAGACCTGCCCTTGCAGCATAAATTCCTGCAGTAAGTCCCGCTATACCACCGCCAATTATTATACAATCATACATCACAATCCAGCTCCCTTTTACAGCGGATAATTTCCATTTACAAATTCAAGTGCCTTTTTAAAATCATCAATTAAATCCTGAATATTTTCAATACCAACACTTACTCGGACTAAATCCTCGTAAACTCCCGCCCTTTTTTGCTCCTCTGAGCTGCTGTGAGCATATATGGTAGATGAAGGGTGTATCACCAGAGTTTTAGTATCTCCAATATTTGTAAGGTTTATAGCATATCTAAGCTGATTTATAAAAGCAAATGCTCTTTCCTTTGTGTAAAGACGAATTGTAAATATGCCGCCGCCATTATCATTAAATTGTTTTTTTGCTGTTTTATAGTAAGGACTTGATTTCAGCAAAGGATAATTTACATTTCTTACCCCCTTTAACCCTTCAAGACTTTCTGCCAGCTTTAAAGCATTATAACAATGTCTTTCCATTCTAAGGCTTAAAGTTTCAAGTCCAAGAGAATTGTAATAGGCATTCATAGGACTTAAGCAGCATCCTATATTGCGGAATGTATCATTTCTCAATTTAGCAATAAAAGCAAATTTGCCAAATTTAATATACTCTTTCATTATAGGATATTTTTCTTTTGTCCATTTGAAATTACCGCTGTCAGTAATAATTCCGCTTATTGAATTACTGTTTCCGTTTATATATTTAGATGAAGAATTAATAATAATATCTGCACCATATTCAATACCTTTTACAAGGTATGAAGTAGCAGTAGTATTGTCAAGCACAAAGGGTAAATTGAAGCGGTGAATTAAATCTGCCGCCTTTTTTATATCAGTTACATCAAGCTTAGGATTGCCAATAGTTTCAGCAAATACAACCTTAGTATTTTCATTAACTGCGGCATCAAGTTCTTCCTTTGTAATCTCCTCAACAAGATGAGTAGTAATTCCAAGACTTTCCAAATCCTTAAACAAATCAAGAGTTCCTCCGAATACAGAGTTTTTAGAAACAATTTCATCGCCGGATTTAAGTATATTCAAAAAGACTGCTGTAATCGCAGCCATTCCTGATGAAGTAGCAACTGAACCAATGCCTCCCTCAAGATATGTAATTCTATTTTCAAATGATGCTACTGTAGGATTACTTATACGGGTATAAGCAAAGCCCGATGCCTGATTATGAAAAATCTTTTCAATTTGCTCCGCTGTTTCCTGACCAAAGGCACTTGCCTGATATATGGGAGAAAGAGTTGCCCCTGTAGAGGCATCACCTTTAAAATTGCCATGAAGTAAAGCAGTTTCAAACTTCATTTTTATCACTCCTTATAGAACACCATCACATTCTGCCTGTTCATAATCAATTAATTCCTTAATGATTGGATTTTCTCCACAAACAGTACAATCCTTAACACGTTCAGGAAGCTTTATTTTTCTGAATTCCATTTTCAAAGCATCATATGTGAGTAAATATCCTGTAAGCAAATCACCTACGCCCAATAAATACTTAACAGCCTCCATTGCCTGTAGGCTGCCTATAACACCGCCCATTGCACCAATAACACCTGCCTGCTTGCAAGTAGGGACAGCATCCTTTGGAGGCGGATTTTTAAATATGCAGCGATAGCAGGGACCCTGTCCCGGAACATATGTCATAAGTTGTCCCTGAAAGCGAATTATACCTGCATGAGAAAAAGGCTTTTCTGCCATAACACACGCATCATTTATAAGAAATTTTGCAGGAAAATTATCAGTACCGTCAATAATGAAATCATAATCTTTAATTAAATCCATTATATTATCAGAGCTTACAAATGTCCTGTATGTATTTACCTTAACATCAGGATTTAAAGCCTCCATGGTTTCCTTTGCAGAAAGTACCTTAGCCTTTCCAACATCCCGGGTAGAATGAATAATTTGGCGTTGTAAATTAGATAAATCAACTTCATCTGCATCAGCAATACCTATTGTTCCAACACCGGCTGCTGCAAGATACATAGCCGCAGGAGCACCTAATCCACCTGCACCGATAATAAGCACCTTACCGTTTAACAGCTTCTTCTGACCCTTTACACCAACTTCTTTCAATATAATATGTCGTGAATATCGTTCAATCTGTTCGTTAGTAAAAGCCATTATCTGCAACCTCCGCCCATGAAATATAAAAACTCTATAATATCACCATCTTTTAATGTAATACTGTCAAAATCACCTGCACCATGTAAATCATCATTAACTGAAGCAGTAACATACTCAGGTGTCTGTACCTTTTCAGCCTCGATAAGCTCAGTCAAGGTTAAACCCTCCTTATATTCCTTAACCTCTCCGCTTACTGTTATCTTCATATTATTCCTCACCTTTCTCAACAATTAAATCAAATGTTCCATCTTCATTTTTATTAAGCTTTAACACCTTATGCCCCTCCTCCTTCATAGAGCGTGGAACATTCTGCACAGGCTCTCCGTCATTCATATGAATGGAAAGCACCTGCCCCGGCTCAAGTTCCTCAATAGCAACCTTTGCCTTAACAAAGGTTACGGGACACACCACATCTGTTATATCTACATATTCATCAATTTTATAATCAGCCATTGTAAGCCTCCTTTATTTTATTGTAAAATTTTTTCTCACCAACTCTCTCAATTGTAAATCTAAATCTTTCTCCTGATTTAGCATTGTCCTTAAAAAATGCTACTGCAGCATCTATAACACGAAACAAGGTTTCCTTATCGTGAATAATAGGTACAATTTCCTCACCCTTATGAATTCTGTTGCCAAAAAGTCCACCGAAGGATAAAATATATCCCTCATTGTTTTCCCATGCATCTGCAGGACAGGCTTTAGTACAGCGTCCGCAGTAATTACATTTGCTTTCATCAAGAATAATTTTATTATCTACAATAGTTATTGCATTAGTTCTGCATATGCTTTCACATACTCCGCAGTTAATACATTTATCCTCTATCCATTTTACCTGAATACCTCCCTTAATACCTACATCATTTTCCTCAGCTTTAAGACAGTTATTCTGGCATCCTGTAACGCCAAATTTAAACTTATGAGGCAAATCCATGGCGAAAAATCTTCGGCTTAATTCCTCAGCAATAGAATATGTATCAATACAGCCGCTTGGGCATATAGTCTTACCCTGACATGATGTGACAGTTCTTACCCTCGGACCGCATACACCAGGTTCACAATCACCTTCAGCAAGAGCAGCCTTAACTTCTTCTATATTATCAAGCTTTATAAAAGGAATTTCTACCCCTTGTCTTGATGTAAGATGAACATAACCTTCACCATATTTTTCAGATACCTCTGCAATAGTTGCAAGCTGCTTTGCATTAATATGACCGCCTACAACCTTTAATCTTAATGAAAAGCAATTTTTCTGCTTTTGGCGCATAAAGCCGCCCTTTTTTAAAGTAGCATAATCTACAGCCATAACTATTCCTCCTAAATATATTTTATTATTTCTTCTGAAGATTCGTTATTTTCAATATGAAATGCCTTTAATACAGGATTTTCACTATCCATTAAAGACAAAATTAAATAGCTTGCTGTTTTATCATAAGCAAGCCTTTTATCCTCCTCAGAAGGTCTTGACGGACTCTCAGGGTGTGAGTGAAAATTTCCCAAAGGTACAAGACCCTTGCTTCTCATATCCTTTATTGCTTTAAGCTGATCTAACGGATTCATTGAAAAATGCTCATTTGAATGGTCAATATTTTCAAGAAAATATATTTCCTTTACACTTTTAGTATCTCCCTCTATAACTCCGCCAATAAGACCGCACATCTCCTCAGGCACAGTCCTTTTACCGGCATCTACAATCTGCTCGTAAAAAGCCTTTGGTAATTGAATCACTTTAACACCTCATTTATAATCTTTTCAAGTTCTGATTTTTTGACAGCTCCACGTAATCTGTCAAATTCCTTTCCATTTTTAAATAATAAAAAGGTTGGTGATGCCATTACATTATATTTCTGTGCACTTTCAGAACCAAAATTAATATTAAGCTTTGCCACCTTTAATCCAGTATATTCTTCTTCAAGCTCTGCAAGTATAGGTGACATTCGCTTACATGGTATACAGCTGTCAGAATAAAATTCCAAAAGTACAGGCTTTTCCGAATTTAAAATTTCAGCCTGAAAATTTTCATTTGTAACACTTATCATCTTATCCCCTCTATTTCATAGTTAGTTGATATGTTTTATATGAAAATATTAACATGGATACATTATAATGTCAATATGAAAAAATTTGGATATATGTGATTTTTTTTGGATTATAATTAGAAAACAGTAACAATAGCCTATGCTTTTAATTTGTTTTCTGATATTTTTAATAAAATTAAAAGCGGTTCTATAAACATTTCTGATTTTATCAAAAATGATATAAATATTACTTACATACCATAAAAAAGGAACTGTGACAAAACACAGTCCCTTTTAAAATACATTACTAAAAAAAATTATTATACATAACTCTGCATCAAATTTGATGCCATTAATATTTCATCATAATTAATTATGTAGCTTGAAAACACATATAACATTGCAAGAATGCCTTTATCCTTAATACTATTGGAAATAATACCCTTTCTACTAATAATTCCATCTTTATTTCCATTGACTATAACATCATATTTATTTACGCCGACGCATCTTACACAAATATTTTCATTTTCAATATTAAATTCTTTAGGGCATAAAAAATTATTAATACTGATTTTATCACCAATAGCTCCATAAATCTTTTTATTGGTCCTGTGATCAATAAACGCAAACTCATTTTTGCTATCTGCAGCATACTTAACAGAATATATTAATCTGTTGTCAAGATTATATATTTTCTTTTCACGACTAAACAATCCTGCATATTTAACCTTGAATATACTATTATTGTTTTCATCTGCTATATATTTATTGAATACTTTAAATTTAGCTTTCAGTTCCATAATATTCATCCTTTTTAAATATGATTTTACACATTATAGCTTTTTACAATCAGTTTAGTCAATACATTAACCAATGAATAAATTTTAAAAATTTTCACTTGTCATAAATCTATAAACAAATTAATGCTGACTGTTTATAAGCTTTAAAAGCTTTTCTCTGTATTTGTAAAACTCCTCGGTAAATTTAATATCTGTTGTGCAATTTTCAATAATTTGTCTTGAAAAATTAACATACATATCTTCAATAACTCTTCCCGGATGTTTGCTTAACACAATTATTCTTGAACCTAAAAGCAATGCCTCCTCAACATCATGAGTAATAAAGAAAATAGTTTTTCCTGTATCCCACCATATTTTTCGAGTAAGGTTTTGTACATTTTCTCTTGTAAGAGCATCTAAAGCACCAAAAGGTTCATCCATAAGCAAAATTTCAGGATTATTTATTAATGCTCTTGCTATAGACACTCTCTGCTTCATACCACCTGAAAGTTCATATATCTTTTTATCAGCAAAATCAGTAAGACCCACCTTAGCAAGATACTCATCTGTAAGCTTTGTATATTCAGCCTTAGGAATTTTTCTCATTTTAGGACCAAAGGCAATATTATCTCTTACCGAAAACCATTCATAAAGGGGTGGATTTTGAAACACAACTCCTCTGTGCCAGTCAGTTCCCTTTATTTCCTCACCATCTAATTTAACAACACCGCTTGTTGGCTGAATAAAACCTGCAAGTATTTTAAGCAATGTACTTTTACCACAGCCTGAGGGACCAAGCACACATACAAATTCTCCCCGAAAAATATTAAAATTTATATTTTCAAGAGCCTTTATTTCACCTGTTTTTCCTGAATATGCAAGATCAACATTTTCAATGGCTATAAGCTCCTCACTCTCAACTATAGGTTCCGTACCTTTATAGTTCAAATTATTAACTGCAATCAGTTCATCTGAAGGCTCATATAATTTGGTTTTCCATGTATCCGCCATTAAACATCACCTACTTTACAGCTTCTTCAATAAATGTTGTATTAATCTTACTCTTAAATGTATCCAAATCGGGCGCAGACTTAATACTATCCTGTTCAACAAGGAAATCAGCAGTACTTTTTAATGTTTCAGCAATATTATTAAGATATTCAATCTGTTCATCGGCTTTTAAATATTTAAACTGTGTAATCTGAGATGCGGCATCTTCCTTTGAAATTTCCAAAACCTGTGAAATTTCATCAGCAGCAGTATCAGGATTATCCAATAAAACATCATTGGCCTTAATCTGAGCCTTTACATAGTTGGTTACAATATCGGGATGCTCTTCTGCAAATTTTGTTCTTACTACATTTAAATCAGCAGTAATTACACCCTGTTCAGCAAGCTTATCAGAGCCTGTAATTATCTTTCCATCGTTAAGAAGCTTGCCTAAAACAGGATACCATACATAAGCAGCATCAATATCTCCTCTTATCCATGCAGCATAAATATCATCAGGCTGTAAGTCCAAAAGTGTAACATCACCTTCACTTACACCTTCCAGCTTAAGAGCATTTAAAAGGCTGTAATGACCTGTAGAAGCAAAAGGTGTGGCAACCTTTTTCCCTTTTAAGTCAGCAACATTGTTAATCCCTGAATTATTTTTTACTACAAGAGATTCTGCGGAGCCGATAATATCACCAATCCAAAACACCTGGTAATCTGTACCGCTTGAAATACCAAGAGCTGTAGGCGATGAGCCAAGCTCTGAAATATCAATACTGCCTGCTGCCAAAGCTGTATTTACGTCCTTTCCCGAGTCAAACTTTACAAGATTAACCTTTGCTCCAAGCTCATTTTCATAATACTTTTCATACTGTGCAATCAAATCACCGTTTACAAGATTCATCGTACCAATGTTTACAATAACCTCCTCATCAGTTCCACCTGTATCAGATGATGAGGTCTGAGTTGAGCCGCAAGCCGTTAATACGGCTAATAATGCTGTCACTAACAAAATACCTAATAATTTTTTCACGTTATATTCCTCCTAACTTCTGCCTTTCCAATGAATAACTTTACTTTCAATAATACGAATAATTTTATCAAGCAAAATACCCGTTATACCCATTATTATTACGCCCATAAACACTATATCGCTTCTAAGGTAATTGCTTGCATCAAGCACCAGCCAACCCATACCTGCCGTAGCTGCTACCATTTCTGCCGCCACAAGAGTAGTGTACTCAACTCCTAAAGCAGTTCTCAAGCCTGTAAAAACATCTGTAAGAGCAGCCGGAAATATTACATAAAAGAAGATTTGTCTTTTATTAGCACCTAATGTATATGCACCGTTTATGTAATCTTCATTTATTCTCACAACACCTGCAACACAGGCAATGTAAACCGGTGCAAAACCCGCAAGATACAAAAGAGCAAGCTTGGACTCTTCGTCAATACCCATCCACAAAACTAATATAGTATAATAAGCAAGCGGCGGCAAAGGTCTGTAAAATTCAACAATAGGCTCTAATATAGCTCTTATTTTTGAATTATAACCGCTTAACAGTCCCAGAGGCACTGCTGTAATTACAACAAGAAAATATGCCCATACCAGTCGTTTCATACTTGTGCCTAAATGCTCTAACAAACTATGGCCTTTGTATCCGTTTTGCAGCACATTCACAAAGCTTTCAATTACACTTTTGGGCGATGGCACAATAGTTTCAGAAAACAAACCTGTTGCCGCTATTGCATACCAAACTACAAATACAATAACTACAGTAAAAACAGTCAGCAATTTTTCTGTACTTATCTTTTTCAAAATATAACCTCCTTCCATAAATATGGTGTGACAGCAAAAGTATGACTATCACCATCACTCTTTACTAAAATTATACTCATAATTCCTATTAAGTCAATTTGAATAGTATGGAATAAATTTTAATATTTTTCACAATGAAAATAATTAAAAAAAATTAACTGTCCCCGGCAAATAATACCAAGGACAGTTATATCAAATAAATTCATTATCAACAACAGTCAATACTTTGTCCAAAATCTTGAAGGCATCTCTAAGTTGTTCCTCTGTTATAATAAGAGGCGGTGTAATGTTAATATTATTCTCTCTGCCAAAGGCAGCAAATCCTCTTTCCTTCAACAAGCCATGTATTTTTGTCATAGTTTCCTTTTCATCGTAGCCATAAGGAACAAGGGGTATTTTCTTTTCTCTGTCCTTCATAAGCTCTATAGCGCCAAAAAGACCAATATATCTTACATCACCAACACACTTGTGCTTTGACTTAATTTCCTCTAAAAGCTCACCAAATACTACACCTACTTCATTTACATGGTCAAGTATTTTGTGCTCACTGTAATAATTAATACAGGCAACACCTGCAGCACAGGCAAGAGAATGTCCGCTGTAAGTAAGTCCGTATAAGAAGGTTTTATCCTTAAAATAATCCGCTATCTCATTGCTTATAATAATACCCCCTAACTGAACATAGCCACAGGTAACACCCTTTGCAAAAGAAATAATATCAGGCTTAATACCCCAATGCTCAAAACCAAACATTTTACCTGTTCTTCCAAAGCCTGCCATTACCTCATCACACACAAGAAGAATGCCATACTTATCGCATAATGCACGAAGTCCCTGCAAATAACCATCAGGAGGAATTATAACACCATTTGCACCTGTAATTGATTCAACAACAACAGCAGCAATCTGATTTGAGCCTTCATACTGAATTTGTTCTTCAAGCTGGTCAAGATAATATTTTGATGCTTCTTCATCGTTTCCAAACTTCTGTTTTGAACGATAAACATAAGGATCATAGAACTTTAAATAACCATTTGCAGCAGGGCGTTCAAGAGCAAAACGTCTTGGATCTCCCGAAAGATTTCCTGAACCTAATGTAGAGCCATGATAGCTTCTGTAACGTGACAAAACCTTGCTTCTGCCTGTAAATGTTCTTGCAGCATAAATTGCAGCTTCATTGGCATCTGAGCCTCCACAGCTGAAAAACACCTTAGCCATATTATCAGGTGCTAAATCAATAATCATTTTGGCAAGCTCAGACCTTGGGCCTGAGGCATAGGCAGGTGCAACATAAGGCAAAATTTCAACCTGCTTTTTAACCGCTTCAATAATATCCTTATTACCATAGCCTAAGTTTACATTAGCAAGCTGACTTGACATATCATAATATTTTTTACCGTTATAATCCCAGAAATATATTCCATCAGCTCTTTCAACAGGAATAGGGTTTACTGTTCCCGTAAGCCAAGGATGCTGATTATAGTTCTTATCATATTCTAAAATCTGTTCTCTGGAAAGCTCTGACATTAATTATTTCCTCCTCTCAAACCATTATATAAATCAAATAATATTTCATCCGTTATATCAACAGGATTATTGTTCATATTAGGATGGTAACTTAGCCTGACAAGTTCCTTTACCTGTTTATCATTAAGGTTTAAGTCAGCCAAATCCAACCTTAAATTTATTTCTTTTTTTAGTTTTTTTATATCATTGGCAAAGGCAAACACACTGTCATAGCCTAGCTCCTTAGCAAGATTTTGTGTCCTTATATCCTGACTGTTTATCCTTGCAAAATAGTCAAGGGTAAGACCACAAGCCTCACCATGAGGTATATGATATATACTAGTCAAAGGAAATGAGCAGGCATGAGATGATGTTGTTTTAGGCAAAGTAAATGCCAAGCCTGCTATAACCGATGCCTCCGAAAGCTTTTCTCTTGCCTCTTTGTTATTACTCTGTTTAAAAGCAATGGGGAGATATTCAAATACAAGCTTTATTGCATGAACAGCAAGCACATCACATATAGGCTGATGTCCCTTGCTCCAATAACCTTCTACCCCATGACACAAAACATCAATACCCGTTGATGCTGTCATATAAGGAGGTAATGAATATGTAAGCTCCGGGTCTATTAAGGCAGTTTTTGGATAAAAGCTCTCTGAAACTATGGGAGCCTTTTTACCGGTTTTTCTGTTTGTAAGAACTGATACACAGGTTACCTCACTTCCCGTTCCCGATGTTGTGGGTACAGCTATTAAAGGTATGTGCTCTTTAGGAACTTTCTTTCCTGTTGTATGATATTCCTCTATATCACTTACAACAATTGATGCTGCCTTTGCAAGGTCAAGAGAACTTCCGCCGCCCAGAGCAATAATAATATCAATATTTTTTTCATTTATTAATTCACTGCATTTATTTACTTCACTTACATCAGGATTAGGAGAAATATCGCTGAATACGGTAATATTACCTACTATTGATTTAATTCTGTCCACCGGACCGTTTTTTATAAAAAAAGGGTCACTTATTAAAAGAGGATTTTCAGCATTATTTAATAAACCTTCCAGTTCTGAAATTCTGCCGTTACCAAATATGATTTCAACAGGCTGTGTATAATTCCAATTCATTTTACACCTCATAATTAAGATTTATTTAAAAAATTTTCTACAGCATTATTTATTTCTTCTATTTTTTCATTATTAAGTTTAACATCACCCATTGGATATTCTCTGCCCAAAGCTTTATACTTTCCTCTTCCAAAGCTGTGATATGGCAATGGCTCATAACTTACATTAGGCTTATCCTTAATAAATTCAAGTATTTTTAAAATATCCCCTGCACTGTCATTAAATCCCGGTATAACAGGTGTTCTGACTTTTTTATTAATATGGGGATAATCTATGCAAAGTTTTTCAAAATTAGAAAGTATTTTTTCATTACTTTTACCTGTATATTCCTTATGTTTCAGACTATCCATTGACTTTATATCAAATAAAATTGTATCCAAATACTTTGAAGCCTCATATAATGCCTCGTAATCTGCATAACCGCAGGTTTCTATTGCAGTTGAAATTCTTCTTTTTTTAGCCTCTTTAAGCAGGTCAATCAAAAATTTCTTATGGGTAAGGGGCTCTCCGCCGCTTACGGTAAGTCCTCCGTCACCATGTCCATAAAAAACGGAATCCTTTTCCACTATGTCAGCCAGTTCCTTAACATCATATTTTTTACCCTCAACCTTTATTGCTTTTGAAGGACAGACCTGAGCACATTTAAGACAATCTGAGCATTTTTCCATATCAATTACAGCATTGTCCTCAGGAAATTTAATTGCATTTTCAGGTGCAGCATTTTTACAAAAACCGCATTCCTTTAAACCAATACATTTATTTTCAACATAAGATATTTCCTGTTCATATTTTTGTGATTCAGGATTACAGCACCACCTGCATCTCATTGGGCATCCCTTTAAAAACACAATGGTCCTTATACCGGGACCATCGTGTAAGGAATAATGCTGTATATTAAATACAAAAGTATCCTTTGCCATAATTATACTGCCTCATGCTCTGTTCTTGAAATAATGTCATCCTGCAAGTCCTTTGTAAGCTCAGTAAAATATGCACTGTATCCTGCTATACGAACAAGTAAATTGCGATAATTTTCAGGATGCTTCTGTGCCTCTTTTAATGTTTCCGTATTTAAAACATTAAACTGTATATGCCACAGCTTAAGATCTCTCCATGCTTTAATAAACTGAACAAGCTTTTCAGTTCCCTCTTCACCCTTAACGCAAGCAGGACTAAGCTTAATATTAACAAGTCTGCCGGCATGCTCATTATGGTCATAATTCTTTGTAGCATAATTCGAGAGAAGAATTGCAGTAGGTCCATTTAAGTCAGCTCCTTGTGACGGACTTGAGCCATCAGAAAGAGGAATATATGCAAATCTTCCGTTAGGAGTTGCACTTACAACCTTACCAAATGGCACATGAGAAGTAAAAGGTACAATTCTTAAATCCATATGAACACCTAACTCACTGCCATACTTTTTTGTAAATTCCTGAGCCTCTCTGTCAAGAAACTTACCAATCCAATCTGTATAGTTATCGTTATTACCATAGCTTGGTGCATTAAGTAATAACTGACGAATAGCCTCATAACCCTCAAAATTATGTTCAAGAGCCTCCTTAAGCTGAGATAAAGTAATAGCCTTATCTTCAAATACAACTTTTTTAATTGCCGCAAGAGAATCAATAACAGTGCCAAAGCCCATATACTCAAAATAACCTAAATCAATGCCGCCTTCAATCTTTGGCTGATGTAAATCAGTATAAGTATCTCTGCAAAGTTTATGAAGTGCGGAGCCTAAAGGGGTTGCAAAATGCTGTGCCCTAAGTCTTATAATTTCTCTTTGCTGTATAAAAGCGTGCTTAATAAAGTTACGCTGTTGTTTAAGATAAGCCTGTAAAATCTCATCAAATGACTTAAAATCTTCAAATTTTCCTGTTTCAAGACCAAGAAGTTCATCACCATATTTAAGCATTCTGCCATTGTAAATAACCATTTCAAGTGCAGCTGCAAAGTTAATATAAGCATTGGGACTTGTGTAAGTATCTCTGTTTGGCATACGACATTCTGCACAACCTGAAACACTGTAATCATAAGCCTCTTCAAAGGTAGCACCCTTAGATAAAAGCAAAGGTATAACATCTTCATCATTCAAAAGCTTAGGGAAGCCCTCACCTGCCTTAATTGTTTCTGCGACCTCGTAAAGGTATCTCTTAGGACTTCTTGTATGAATTCTGGCTGCAAGGTCAGGATAATTAAGAGGAAATTCTCTCTTTGATTTTAACAATATATAGGTAAGCTCATTTGTAGCATCATATCCTTCTTTAGTCTGACCACCTATAGTAACAGCCTCCCAGTGAGCATATCCTTCATTAAAAGCACCGCCTGTATCGGAAAGATAAAGGTCAATAAACTGAGCCATAGCTACCCACATACATTCAAAAAGCTCCTGAACCTCATCATCAGTAATAATACCTGCTTCAATATCCTTCTTATAGAAAGGATATAAATACTGATCCATTCTTCCGTTTGAAATGATTGTACCTGTCTTTTGCTCTACTCTTGAAAACATCTGAGTAAACCACTGTGATTGCATAGCTTCATAGAAGGTTCTTGGCGGATTTTCAGGTACATAATGACATATTTCAGCTATTTTCAAAAGCTCTGCCTTTCTTACAGGATTTTCTTCCTTTTCTGCAAGCTCTGTTGCTAAATCACCATGTCTGTTTGCCCAAAGAATAATTGCATCACAGGTTATAATTGTTGCCTCCAAAAACGGCTTCTTTTCTGTATAGTCAAGAGGACTGTATTCATCAAGGTGACTAAGCTTTTCCAAAGCCTCCTCCTTAATTCCCTTAAAGCCCTTTTCAAGTACAATTTCATAATCATGTACCCACTGAAGAGATGAACGAAAAGACGCAGTTTCATTTACGATATAACGGGAGGTAAGCTCTTTATCGGGATTGTATGTAAGCTTTGTTGTTTCCTCAGTAAGAGATTTTGCAAAATTTTCATGAAAGGTTTTGCCCGCCCAATAAGGTGCTATTTCCTCTACTACAATTCTTGCATCTTCATCAGTAATGTCAAAAGGAGAATTGTCCCTTGTAGGCAGCTTTTCGACAGCCTCTTTAAAAATATTACCGTCAAGCTCAGGATAAAGAATACCATAACGGCCCTTTTTACCGCTTCTGCCTACAATAAGCTGATTATCATCAATATAAACAGTTGCATTTTTTGCATAATGATAAAGTGCCTTTGCCCACCTTAAATTTAAAGGCTGACCCTCTGTTTCCTTAAATGACTGTGTAAAATAAAGACCTCTTTCAATATCAATCTGAGGCTTAGAAGCTCTGACATCTTTTAAAATATTAGCAGCTCTGTTAGGATTTTTAAATTTTCTTACATTATTTTTAATTTCATATTGTATTCTCTCCTCTTGAGGAGATAAAACCTTTTCTGACATATAATTATCCTCCATTACGATTTATTATTTATATAATTTCTATAATTTTTATATGAATTATTACACTTAATTTTACTGATTATATTTTAAATGTAAATATGAAAAATTTTTAAATTTTTTCCATATTTATAATCAATAATAATTTGTATTAAAACATTTTTACATTCAATAAAAAAGACAACAAAAATTGTTGCCCTTTCTATACTTATTACATTAAATATTGTATTCAATAGGCAATTCAACATCTTCAAAAAATTCTTTATAAATCGTATCTCTTGCCAGTGTAAACAATGAACCTGTTCTCCTTCTTGGAACACCAAGGTCTACCTTCTGTATTTTTTTAATTTTTCCCGGTCTTGGTGTCATAACAACGACCTTGCTTCCAAGATAAATTGCCTCATCAATATCATGAGTAACAATTACCATTGTAATTTTTTCTTTTCTCCAAATTTTAAGCATTTCTTCCTGCAAATTCATTTTAGTAATTGCATCCAAAGCGCCAAAAGGCTCATCAAGAAGAAGTATTCTTGGTTTATTTGCAAGAGCTCTTGCTATTGCAACTCTCTGAGCCATACCGCCTGAAAGCTGACCGGGATAAGCATTTTCAAACTCAGAAAGACCTACGATTTCCAGATTTTCCCTAATAAGGTCATCATTCTTTTTCTGATTATCAGGTAAGCTAAACCGAATATTTTCCTTTACCGTAAGCCATGGCAAAAGTCTGTGATCCTGAAAAATAAAGCCCTTTTCTCTTGAAGGTTTTTCAACTTTTTTACCATCAACAAACACATTTCCCTCATATTCTGTTTCAAGTCCGCCTATAATACGCAGCAATGTACTTTTACCGCAGCCGCTGCCGCCAATAATGGAAATAAAATTTCCTTCTTCTATTTCAAGATTAATATTTTCAAGAGCCTTTACTGTATTATCCTTACTTTCAAAAACTTTAGTAAGATTTTTAATCTCTACTATATTTCCCATCAGTATTAACTCCTTTCATTAGTTCCATGTTATTATTTTTTTTCTGATATAACGAAGAATATCATCCATAATTTTACCTACAATACCTACAATAATCATTCCAAGAATTACAATATCAGGTCTTGAAAGACTTCGTCCGTCAGATAACATAAATCCAACACCACTTGTAGCACCAATCATTTCTGCAGCAACAACACACACCCATGCATTTCCAAGACCAAGACGTATTCCTGTCATAATTGATGGCAAAGCACCGGGAATAATAATTTTTCTAATTAGCTTTATTTTAGGTATTTCATATACCTCCGCAAGCTCAAAAAATCGGCTGTCTATCCCCCTGACACCCTCAACCGTATTAAGAAATATAGGAAAAAATGCTCCAAGAAAAATTATAAATATTTTAGAGCCTTGACCAATACCAAACCAAAGTATTGCAAGAGGTATCCACGCAATAGGAGGAATTGGTCTTAAAACCTGAATTACCAAATCAGTAAATGTATCAAACTTTGGAAAAATTGAAACACTGATACCTATAATAAAAGCAGATACTAAAGCAATCAAAAAGCCTTCAATTACTCTGACAAAGCTCACACCTATGTTATCAAGCAATTTACCATTTTGTATGTATTTTATTGTAGTTTCAACAATGGTCATTGGTGCAGGCATTGTATATAGCTTTAAATGTCCTGCCAAATCAGCTCCTTCCCATATAATAAGCAAAATTATAGGTAAAGCAATATATAGTCCCCAGTAACCAAAGCCTTTTTTAGTTTTCACTTTTTTATCCATATTTTCCTCCTGTACTTCGAAAAGGGCATAAAACAGAAGCGATTTATGCCCTTTTACTTTTAATATAATAATTTAATTTAAGGAATCTAAATATTCAGTATTAATAAAACTGTCAATATCAACGTCGCTTGAAATAATTCCTGCTTCCAATGAAAAATCCTTAACCTTTTTAATTTCTGCAATATCATCATCTGTGATTTCAGTTGCATAAGTAAAGTTAGGAATAATCTTAGTCATTAATTCCTTATCTACACCGAAGTCCTCAGCAACAGACTCGGCAGCAGTATCAGGATCAGCAGCTAAAAGCTCATTTGCTCTGTTTAAAGCCTTAATATAAGCCTTAATAACTTCAGGATTAGCCTCTGCATAATCTGATACGGCATATGTTATCATATTACCTTTTTTTACTCCTGTGCCATCAGCAAGAACAGTGGCAGCACCTTCGCTTGTAAGCTTTGAAATGTACTGTTCCCAGATAACAAGAGCATCAACCTCACCGCTTGCAAGAGCAGCAGGCTGGTCACCGGCAGCAAGGTTAATTGATTCAACATCATCAAGAGTAAGACCTTCATTAGATAAAAGGAGAGCAAGCAAATGCTGTGCATAAGAGCCTGTTGCATAAGCAACCTTCTTTCCCTTTAAATCAGCAACGCTTTTAATATCTGAATCAGGCTTAATTAAAACAGCAAGACCTTTTTCGCCATAAGCCACATTTGAAATAACCTCTATAGGCTGTCCTGTTGACTTAGCAATAATTGCAGGTAAATCAGCCATAAACCCCAAATCAGCTTCGCCTGCTGCAACAGCTTCGTTTACAAGAGGACCTGACTGAAATTCCTGCCATTCAAATTTTGCACCAATTGCATCAAATTCTTCCTGTAAATAACCAAGCTCATAAGCAACATATACCGGAGTATATAATGGATATGGCTGTGCAGCTATTCTTAATACAGCACCCTCCGCATTTTCTTCGGTTGCTGCACTTTCACTTGTATCAGGTTCTGTTTTCTGAGCGTTCCCACAACCTGTTAAAGTCAATAATGTTAAGCTTGCCGCTAACAAAATTGATAGAAACTTCTTCATTTTCTCATTCCTTCTTTCTTATCTTTTATTTCATATAAATCAGATATGGTTTGTATGTTTTATAGGTATATTATACTCTTATTGAAAAAAATGTAAATATGAAAATTTTTAAAAAATTTTCA
>CAZZLN010000010.1:17363-39948 GCA_964654945.1 uncultured Lachnospiraceae bacterium | reverse complement strand
AATTTGCCTATACCCTATTATTTTCCATTTTAAGATTTTTCCATCTTTTGTCTACTTCATTTTGCACCATTTCCATAATCTCTTTATTATTAATCACATCATTGGTTCTTCCCATTGATTTGAACCATTCACTAACAGGTATTTTTTCGTTTTTATCCTCGGGATTATAGTTTATTTTTGTAATGCCCTTTTCAATTTCATAAAGAGGGTGATAACAGCTTTTAACGGCTAAATCACATATTTTTCTTCCGTTTTTAGCTTCACTTCTCCAATTTAAAGGACAAAATGATATTGCCTTAATATAAGCAAGTCCATAATTATTGGCATAATATTGTGCTTTTTGTGCTTTTTTAATAATATCAATTGGATTGCTTTCTGAAACTGTAGCTATATAATTTATTCCCGTACCCTTAAATATGGCTGTACTGTCTTTATTAAAAAATGTTTTTCCCCTATGACTTGTAGTTGACTTTGCTCCCATTGGCGTTGAATAGCTTAGCTGATAACCTGTATTCATATAGCCTCCGTTATCATATTCAAAAATTATGAAATTATGATTTCTTAAAGCTGCACCTATTGCAGAGCCTAAGCCTATATCCATACCGCCGTCACCGCTTACCATTATAAATGTTATTTTTTCATCTGATATTTCTCCTCGTCTTTGTCTTTCTTTATATGCTTCAACTATACCGCTTAATGTTGCTCCACCATTTTGAAACAGATTATGGATATAATTTACTCTGAATGCTGTTTTAGGATATGCTGTGGTTACAACCATACCGCAGCCTGTCTGAAAAAGCAAAACTACATTTCCCTTTATTCCTTTTAAAAATAAATTTAAGTTTACAGGTATACCGCAGCCTGCACAGGCACCATGCCCTGCAACAATTCTTTTAGGATAATCCGCAAGTGCCTTTAAATTTGTTTTATTCCATTTTGAGGTATCCTCTAAAGGCTCAAAATATTGTTTAATTTCAGGTTTTTCTCCCTTGTAAACTCCATAATAATCAAATGTGTTTTCAGTATCTGTTGCTTCTTTAATTATATTTATACAATCCTCTGCAAAAAATTCCTTTCCCCCAAGTCCGAAAATTCTTGATACAACCTTAGCTTTAATATTATAATCAAAAAATATTGATTTAAGCTCCTTTGTAAGCTCACCCCCTTTTGAGCCGTAGCTGTCTTGTCTGTCACCTATTACAATTATTTTTGCATTTTTAAAAACACAGTAAATTTCATAATCAAATATTGGTCTTAAAATATTAAGTGATGCACAGCCGGCTTTTATGCCCTGCTCTCTTAATATATCCGTTGCCTCACAGGCAGTTTCAAAGGCTGAACCAAGTGCTGTAAAAATAATGTCTGCATCTTCCGTATTATAGGTGTTTATGGGAGAGTATTTTCTCTCTGTAAGCTTTTCGTATTTTTTAAATTCTGAAATTATAACATTTTTAGCCTCTAGCATTCCATTATGGAGCTGATATTTATTGTTTATAATATCAGGCTCATTCATATAGGAGCCTAAGGTTATAGGGTTATTTACATCAGTTACATTAATATCAATAGGCTTTTTTCCTATATAATCAATAACATCACTGTCATTTTTAAATATATACATATCTGTCTTTTGATGACTTGTGAAAAAACCGTCATATGCAATAATTACAGGAAGTCTTACTGCTTCTGCAACCTTAAGACCTATAATATTAAAGTCATAAACCTGCTGATTTGTCGATGCAAAAAATATGAGCCAGCCTGATGTAAGGGTGTAAACAATGTCACTGTGGTCGCCTTTTATACAAAGGGGTCCCGATACAGTTCTGCAGGCAACATTAAGAACCATAGGAAGTCTTGTTCCCGACTGAACAGGCAGCTGTTCTATTGAATATAATAGTCCGTTTGCAGATGTTGCATTTATAACTCTGGCTCCTGCTGCCGATGCTCCATAGCATATTCCTGCTGCCGAATGTTCTCCCTCTGCAGGTATTAAAAGGGTATCCAGCTTATTTTTGGATTTATAAAGGTCTATTTCCTCTGCCACCTGTGTTGATGGTGTAATAGGATAATAACCCATAATATGATAATTTATCTGTCTTGCAGCTTCTGCCGCTCCCTCATTTCCTGATTTATATACTCTTATCTGTTGTGCCATCTGCACTATATGCCTCCCCTTCCACAAAGCTTGAATAACCGGTATTATCAAAGCTGAATTTTTTATTTATCAAATGAATATTGCCTATGTTTTTACCTCCCTTTTCCACAGGCACAAGAGCATTTACAGGGCAAATTTCACAGCATCTTAAACAACCCTTACAATGATATAAATCCATTCCTAAATTAACTCCGTCTTTAAACTGAAAAACCATATCGGGACAGGTGCTTTCACAAAGACCGCAGTCTATGCATCTTTCTCTTATATAGTCAGGGACTAAGCCCTCTCTGCAGCCTTGCAAATCATTTGTAATTGCAGAGCCGTTGCTTAAATTTATACCGCCGATTTCAGTGTATCTTTCAATATCGTCATAATTATTGCAGTTATATTTACTGTCTTTAATTTCAAACATATTAACATTATTATAGCCGCATTTTAAGGCTTCAATATTACCATTTGTTACTAAATTATTTTTAACAACACTTATACAGTTATCAAGGGATATAAAACCGCTTACCCTTGCAATTGCACCAAGTATTACCATATTAACTCTGGAATGACATTCCCTTGCATATTTAACTGCATCAATAAGCCATAATCTGCAGTTTGGAACCTTTAAATCACAAAAATTTCCATTATAATTTACAATTACATCTGTATTTTCTTTTATTCTATAGCCTGTTAAATCAATATTATCAGTGAAATAAACAGCCATATCAGGGTCTTTCACAGGTGTGTTTGTTCTTATTTTACTGTCTGAAAAATATATATGGCTTTTAACAGGTGAGCCCTTTTTTTCTGAGCCATAACCGGAAAAAGACCTTGAATATTTGTTTAGATATTCAAAGCCTATTTGTCCCAAAAGCTTACCTATTAAATTTGCTCCCAAACCTCCTATACTCTCAATTCTGATTTTATACATAATATCACCTCAGAATTATTTTTATCAGTTCAGGAAATTTTATACTATTGCTTCATCAATTACATAAAATAAATGGCAGGGAAAAACTTTTTTGCTGACAAGCAAATTATAAATATAGGCTGCCTTTTGCCTGTCATCGGTTATGCCCGTTGTTTCAGCCTTATCCACAATACTGTCGCAGCTGTAAAGCACAGACTTAAAGCTATATATGCCCATATTATCACACATATATAAAACAAGTATATATTTATCAGTATTAATAATGTTTTTTTTAATGTATGTCATAATAATTTAACCCCTTTAACAATATAAATTATATCGTAAAAAGGGGTTAAAAAACAATATTTATTACTCAAATAATATCGACATATTTACTACATATAGTAGTATAATTTGTAACATACCACTAGATATTGTATTATGACACTATTTTAATTCAAGCTTTTTTCTTGTATGTATTTTAAACAATGTATAAACAACAGAAAAAAGCGGTATGCAAATTATCATTCCCAATACTCCCCACAGGCTTCCCCCTACAGACACTGCGACTATCACCCATATTGACGGAAGTCCTACTGAATTGCCAACTACCTTTGGATAAATAAGATTTTCTTCTATCTGCTGAAGAATAATAAAAATGATTAAAAATATTACACTTTGTGCAGGACTTATTATAAAAATAAGAAAAACTGAAATTACACAGCCTATAAATGTGCCTACCATTGGTATAAGAGCCGTAAATCCAATAAGAACACCAATTAACATAGGATACGGCATACCTGCTATAAGCAGCACAACAAAAAACATTACTCCAAGTATAAAAGCATCTAAGCACTGACCTGTTATATAGCTTGAAAATGTTTTGTTTATTAAAGCTGAAACAAATATAGCATAATTATAATGCTTTTCATTTAAGTATGCTTTCATAACAAGTTCGGTCTGATTAGCAAGATTTTCTTTCTGTGCAAGAAGATAAATACAAAATACAAATGCTATAAATATATTAAATGCAGTGCTCATTATAGAGCCTACAACATTTATGGTTGTTGATATTACTGAACCAGCACCTGATGTAAATACATTGAAAAAATCCGTAAGCATACTTAGCCAGTTTATTTTCTGAAGCTGATAAATATATTTTTCTATCATTTCATTATTAATATTATTTTTTGCAAAATCATAAAGCTTTGGAATAAAATCCGATATACTTCTGCTTATAACCAATATTGTTGAATATAATTCAGGCAAAACTATACCCACAACAATTGAAACAAGTCCAAATATAAATATCAATGAAAGTAAAAGACTTAAAGGTCTTGAAAGCTTGTTTAATATTTTAATTTTTAATGTATATTTATTATTAAAAAGCTTTTCTTCTATTATTTTCATTGGAATATTTACTACAAAAGCTATTGCACCCCCTGCTAAAAATGGAGCAATAATTTTAAAAACTATATTGATGTAGTATAATACCGTATTCAAATTAAAAATACATACTGCAAATACCAAAGCAAAGGAAATAATAAACAATATTTTTTTTATATTTTCTTTATCTAAGTTCATATTACACCTGCTTTTTAGGCTCAACCTTAACCTTATTACCATCTTTATCCATTATATAAAGATTATCCAGAATATTATGCTTCATTCCTCTTTTAAATTCGGCTATATATTCCTTTCTAAGTTCATCTCTTTCAGCTATTTCAGCATTGGTAAGTCCCTCAGTTTTATTTTTATGAGCAAGCTCATTTATTCTTTTAATTAACTGCTCCATTTTTGTCATAATTATTTCACCTTTTTTCAATTTTAACAGTACCGCCCATATATGGCTGAAGTGCCTTAGGAATATTAACAGAGCCATCTTCATTAAGATTATTTTCAAGAAATGCAATTAACATTCTTGGAGGTGCAACACAGGTGTTGTTAAGAGTATGAGCAAAATATTTGCCCTTTTCTCCATGAACTCTTATTTTAAGCCTTCTTGCCTGTGCATCACCAAGATTTGAACAGCTTCCCACTTCAAAATACTTTTTCTGACGTGGTGACCAAGCTTCAACGTCTACAGACTTAACCTTTAAATCCGCTAAATCACCTGAACAACATTCAAGTGTTCTGACAGGAATATCAAGGCTTCTGAAAAAATCAACTGTGTTCTGCCATAATTTGTCAAACCACATTGGACTGTCCTCAGGCTGACAAACTACAATCATTTCCTGCTTTTCAAACTGATGAATTCTGTATACGCCTCTTTCTTCTATACCATGGGCACCCTTTTCTTTTCTGAAACAAGGTGAAAAAGAAGTAAGAGTTTGAGGCAAATCCTCATCTTTTAAAATAGTATCTATAAATTTACCAATCATTGAATGTTCAGATGTGCCTATTAAATATAAGTCCTCACCCTCAATTTTATACATCATAGATTCCATTTCAGCAAAGCTCATTACACCTGTGACAACATCACTTCTAATCATATATGGCGGAATACAATAAGTAAAACCTCTGTTAATCATAAAATCTCTTGCATATGCAGTAACAGCTGAATGTAATCTGGCAATATCACCTATTAAATAATAAAAACCGTTGCCGGCCACCTTTCTTGCGCTGTCAAGGTCAATGCCATTTAAAGATTCCATAATTTCTGTATGATAAGGAATTTCAAAATCAGGAACCACAGGCTCACCATATCGCTGAACTTCAACATTTTCACTGTCGTCTTTGCCAATAGGAACCGATGAATCAATAATATTAGGAATAACCATCATTCTCTTTTTAACTTCTTCCTGATATTGTGCTTCTTTTGCTTCTAATTCTGCAAGTTTTTCAGCTTCAGCATTAACCTTAGATTTAATTTCTTCGGCTTCAGCTTTCCTGCCCTGCCCCATTAAAGCACCAATTTGTTTTGACAGCTTTTTTCTGTCTGCTCTTAAATTATCAGCTTCCTGCTGAGCTGCCCTTGCCTTTGCATCATATTCAATTACTTCATCTACAAGAACTAATTTATGGTCCTGAAATTTGTTTTTGATATTTTGTTTTACAATTTCAGGGTTTTCTCTTAAAAATTTTATATCTATCATTTTAAATTCCTCCGATAATTTATTATCATATGATTATAATATCACTACAACACATATTTTTCAATAACTTCTGACAATAAACCTAAATTATTATCACATTCAGTTACAGCCATAGCCTCTTTTTTAACTTCTTCATCACTGTTTTTGCAGGCAACAGAAAAATCACAGACCTTAAACATAGGTATATCATTATAGCTGTCGCCTATTGCCAATGATTTTTTATTCTTAAATTTTTCTAAATTCATAATATATTTTACTGCTGAACCCTTGCTAATACCCTTAGGATTAAATTCTAAAAGATTATCAGATGAAAAGAAACAATCAACATATTTAGAAAATTCGTTATTATAAAAATCTGATTTAGCCTGACTTAATATATTATTATCACCTATTAATATAATTTTATTTATAGGTTTATTACAGTTTTTAGCTAAATTTTTAACTTTTTTAGGCACAAGTATAGAATTTTTGGAATAACTGATTGCATCAGGAGTCATTTTTTCTATACATAAAAAATTTTCAGAATACATCATTGTTTCTGCACTATAATTTTTACAAAAACGTATAATATCTAAGGATATTTTTGCACTAATTTTCTTTTCAAATATTACTTTAAAAGGATTTCTTGTAAAAACAGTGCCTCCGTTAAAGGCTATTCCATAACCCTCCTCATCATCAATATTAAGACGTCTGTTAATATTTTTAAGGCTCATATGGGACCTGCCTGAGCATACTACTAATTCTACGCCCTCAGATATAGCATTTTTAATTGCTTTAATATTATTTTCCGGTATTGACTTATCATTACGAAGTAAAGTACCATCTAAATCCGCAAATATAATATCATATTTCATAAATTACCTCCTTAAAATAATAATGTTTCACGTGAAACATTATTGTATTTGCTTAAACATACCAATAAGTCTGTCAAGCTCATCTTGTGAATAATATTCTATTTCAATTTTACCTTTATTTTTTCCATTTTTAATATTAACTTTTGTGCCAAATATTGATTTTAAATCCTTAGCTAAAGCAAGATATGCTCTCGCTGCCTCAGGATTATGATTAATAACAGGTTTTTCAGGCTCAATTTTTGGTTCTAAAGATATTTTAACAAGTTCTTCTGTTTGTCTTACTGATAATTCATCATCAATAATTTTTTCGGCAAGTTCAAATTGAAGCTCATTATTAGTTATAGATAATAATGCCCTTGCATGACCATTAGAAAGTTTTCCATCCTTAACGAAGTTTTGCACTCTTTTATCAAGATTAAGAAGCCTCATAGCATTTGCTACAGCAGGTCTGCTCTTTCCTACTTTTTTAGCAATTTGTTCCTGACTTAAATTAAATTCCTGAGAAAATTTACTGTATGTTAAAGCTTCTTCAATAGGATTTAAGTCCTCTCTTTGAATATTTTCTATAAGAGCAGCTTCAAGAGCTAACAATCCATCTAAATCCTTTACAATAGCAGGTATTGTTTTAAGTCCTGCTATTCTTGCAGCTCTCCATCTTCTTTCACCGGCTATTATTTCATAATAATCATCAATTTTTTTAACAGAAATAGGCTGTAAAATCCCAACTTCTTTTATACTGTCAGCAAGCTCATTTAATGCTGCATCATTAAAATTAGTTCTTGGCTGATTCTTATTTGGAGTTATTTTATTAATATCTATATCCAAAACCTTATTACTATTATCTTCAGTAAGAGCGTCTGAACTTAAAAGACTGTCAAGTCCTCTGCCAAGTCCTTTTTTTTGTACCATTTTTTATACCTCCTTTGCTATTATACCTTCAGCCAGCAACTCATAAGCCTCTGCACCTTTATTTTTTCTGTCATACAAATTAATTGGTATACCATGACTTGGAGCTTCGCTAAGTCTTACACTTCTTGGTATAATAGATTTGAATAAATCAGCACCTAAATAATTTGTAACTTCCTCTACAACCTGCATAGATAAATTAGTTCTGGCATCATACATTGTAAATACTATACCTTCTATTTCAATATTCTTATTTAATCTGTCTTTCACAAGCTTATAGGTATGAAGAAATTGGCTTAAACCCTCAAGTGCAAGAAATTCGCATTGTAACGGTATAAGCACCGAATCTGCTGCTGTAAGAGCATTTAAGGTAAGTATATTTAATGATGGCGGACAATCAATAAGTATATAATCATAAATATTTTTTAAATTATTTTTTTCCGCAATTTCTTTTAATATAAATTCACGTTTATCATAATTAATAAGCTCGATTTCAGCACCTGAAAGTTGAATATCAGTTGGTACAATATAAAGATTATCCATAACTGTTGGAAGAATACTGTCATTTAATTCAGACTGATTTTCAAGAACATCATAAAAAGTTGAATTAATATTATTTTTATCTATTCCCAGTCCCGTTGTTGTGTTTCCCTGGGGGTCTGAGTCGATAACAAGAACTTTTTTACCTTTTTCTGCTAAATATGCCGATAAATTAATGGCAGTTGTAGTTTTGCCAACACCGCCCTTTTGATTGGCTATTGCTATTATTTTGCCCAATTATTTCACCTCCGATAAATTGTTTCACGTGAAACAATTATACCACAATTTTTTATAATTTTAAATAGTTATATAAAAAAATACTGTACAAAAAATACAATTAATTTTTGTACAGTATTATTAACAATTTTAAGTTTTCTAAAAATTACATTTGTTCAGGAGCTTTAAGACCAATAAGTTCAAGACCTGTTTTAATTGAGTTTTTAACAGCTATAACTAAAGCAAGTCTTGCTTTTTTAGTATTTTCTTCACTGTTCATAATATTGTTTTCATTATAAAATTTATTAAATGCTTTACATATTTCGATAATGTGTCTTGTTACAATATAAGGTTCATTTTTTTCAGCAGCTTCAACAAGCCTTTCCGGAAAATCATTTAATACTTTTGCAACATTAAAGCTTGCATTATCACTTATCAAACTAAAGTCTATGTCATTATCTATAGAAGAAATTCCTGCTTTTTTAATAACAGAACAAGCTCTCGCATGAGTGTATTGTGCATAAGGACCTGTTTCACCATCAAAATTAAGCATTCTTTCAAGATTAAATACAACATTTTTTATTCTGCTGTTATATAAATCATCAAATATAATAGCACCAATTCCAACTTCTTCTGAAACTGTATCCTTATTAGGTAAATCAGGATTTTTTTCTTCTATAATAGCTTTTGTTTTTTCAACAGACTGATTAAGAATATCTTCCATTAAAACAACATGACCATTTCTTGTTGAAAGTTTGCCGTCACCAAGACTGACAAGACCAAAAGGTACGTGAACAAGTTTATCTGCCCAGTCATATCCCAGTAATTCTATTACCTTAAACCATTGTGCAAAATGTAAATTTTGGTCAAGAGCAGTAACATAAATACATTTTTCAAAATCATAGGTATTTTTTCTGTAAATTGCAGCAGAAATATCACGAGTAGGGTAGAGGGTACCTCCGTCACTTCTCAATATAAGGCAAGGAGGCATATTATATTTTTCAAGGTCTACAATCATAGCACCCTGTGATTTTGTAAGAAGATTTTTATTCTTAATTTCATCAACCACAGCCTGCATTTTATCATTATAAAAGCTTTCACCAGTAAAACTGTCAAATTTAATTCCGAGTCTGTCATAAATTCTGTTAAATTCTTTCATACTTATTTTACAGAACCATTTCCATAAATCAAGAGCTTCTTTATCACCCTCCTGCATTTTAACAAGCCAGCTTCGTGCTTGGTCATTAAGCTTTGGATTTTTTTCTGCTTCCTGATGAAATTTAACATATATTCTGGAAAGCTCGTTTATATCGTGTTTTTCAACTTCTTCTTTATTTCCCCACATTTTATAGGCTACAATAAGCTTGCCAAACTGTGTTCCCCAATCACCAAGATGATTTATACCAACAACCTTATATCCAAGAGCAGAATAAATATTATAAAGAGCATTGCCAATAACTGTTGAACGAAGATGACCAACATGAAAAGGCTTTGCAATATTAGGTGAGGAATAATCTATAACAATAGTTTTGTTTTTACCTAAATCACTTTTAATAAAATCACTGCCATTTTTAATTATATTATTAATTACATTTGATATAAAAACTGTTTTGTCTGCAAAAAAATTAATATAACCGCCGACAACCTTTATTTCACTGATAAAATAAGGCTTTTCAATTTTTTCTAAAAGCTCTGATGCAATAATTTGAGGTGCTTTTTTCAATAATTTAGCAAGCTTAAAACAAGGAAAAGCATAATCACCCATTTCAGATTTTGCCGGAACTTCAATATTAGGTTCAATTTCATTTATATCAATAGCTGTTGCTTTTGAAATTGCATCAGCAATACCTTTTACAAACATTGTAAATTTCTCCTTTTTATATACATATTTTTACATTATAATTATATCACATAACCTATGTTTTTTCAAGTATTTAAGCAATAAATATATTGTCCGTTCAATATATAATTATTTATAAACTAATTCTGCCTATAATTTTTATAAAAATACTTTATTTTTACACTAATTTATGGTATAATAAAAATAGTTTGACTATATGAAAAATGCTTAATTTTATCAACTTTTTGTGGATAAATATGTGGATAAGTGTAATTTATCAACAAAAAATACTGCATTTTTCAATGTTTAACATAGTTATCCACAATTGTTAGCAAAACAAAAACAATACTAATATATATTTAAAATTTGTGAAAGGAAAGTATTAAATTTATGAAAACAGCCCAACAATACTGGAGTGAAACAATGGATATTTTAACCCAAAATTTATCTCCTATTATATTTGATACATTTATAAAACCTCTTATTCCTTTAAGATGTGAAGATAATGTATTTATACTTACTCTTAAAATTGATGTAGGTCAATACAGAGATTTAGTTAAGAAAAAATGCTCAACTCAAATTACCGATGCTCTTACAAAGGTTTACGGCAGACCTATGAACTTTCATATTGTATTGCCAAATGAAGACGATTATGAAAAGTCTGTGCCACAGGAAACAACAGCTAAAAATTCTAAAACAAAAAATGCTAACGGAATAATTCCACATTACAGATTTGATAATTTTATAGTCGGTCCTTCCAACAATATGGCTCATGCTGCTGCTCTTGCTGTTGCTGATAATCCCGGAGAAATTTACAATCCTCTTTTTTTATACGGGGGAGTAGGTCTTGGAAAAACTCATCTTATGCACGCTATAGGAAATTATGTTTCAAAGGCTTTTCCCGACTATAAGGTATTATATGTAACAACAGATAAATTTACAAATGAATTTATAGAGGCAATTAAAAAAAATACCACTATTGAATTTAGAGAAAAATACAGAAAAATAGATGTGCTTTTACTTGATGATATACAGTTTTTATCAGGTAAGGAATCAACTCAGAATGAATTTTTCCATACATTTAACGACCTTATAACATCAGGAAAGCAGATTGTAATATGCTCTGACCGTAAGCCGTCAGAAATAAACACTCTTACAGACAGACTTGTATCCAGAATGCAGGCAGGACTTATTACAGATATTGTATTTCCCGATTATGAAACAAGAACAGCCATACTTGAAAAAAAATCCGAAATGATGAGTCTTACTATTCCTAATGATGTTCTTGAATATGTTGCGGGAGCAGTTACATCAAACATAAGAGAAATGGAGGGTGTTTTAACAAGAATTATAGCCTATGCAAAGGTTACAAACAGAGTAATAGACTTAAATCTTGCTGAAGAAGCCATAAAGGATATAATAAAAGCCAACAAGGCTAATATAACTATTGACTACATACAGGAAACCGTTGCATCATATTACAAAATTACTGTTGACGAGCTTAAATCAAAGAGAAGAACAAAGCCTCTTACAATTTACAGACATATTGCAATGTATCTTTGCAGAAAACTCCTTGATGACTCTCTTGAAGAAATCGGTGCAAAATTTGGTGGACGAGATCATTCCACTGTTATGAATGGGTGTGATAAAATATGCACACTTCTTGAAAGTGACAATCAATATTCTGTAGATGTTCTTGCTATTGAAAAAAGAATTAACGGTTAGGATTATTAACAGATTTTTGTTGATAAGTGGAAAAGTTATTGTTAATATATGTTAATAAAATTTATGTTAAAAATTTTGCTTGTGAATTTTATGGAAAAGTACATAAGTTATACCTTTGTTATTAACATATTATCAACACTTATTTTTTAAGTTAATAAGCAGTTTTTTAATACTTTTTAACAAATCCACAGCACCTACTACTATTATTACTATTTAATATTATATATATATTATATATATACGAACGGAGGAAATCGTATGCACATAGTTTGTGAAAAATCTCTGCTTTTAAATGCAGTCAATACTGTTTCAAAGGCTGTTGACCAAAAATCTACAATGAATATACTTAAATGTATACTTTTAATTGCTGACAGGGCAGGATTCAGATTAATAGGAAATGACCTTGAATTAAGTATCGAAACTGCAAATATGGAAACTGAAATGTATGAAAAGGGTGAGGTTGCTCTTGATGCAAAAATGTTTTCTGATATTATAAGAAATATGTCAGGTGATTTTATAACAATAAAATCCGATGAAAATAATTTATGTAAAATTACATCAGAAAAATCTACTTTTAATATTATGGGTTTAAAAGGAAGTGATTTTCCAAGACCATCAGAAATTAATAAGGACAACGGCACTGTTAAAGTAGCTGCCAATGAACTTAAAAGTGCAATTAAACAGACTATATTTTCAGTTGCTGTTGAAGAAACAAGACCTATTCTTACAGGTGAGCTTTTTAAATTTGATGAGGGTTATCTTCATATAGTTGCTATTGATGGTTTCAGAGTCAGCTGGAGAAAAATTAAGGTTGATTACAATGTATATACTGAAATGGTTGTGCCTGCAAAAACTCTGAATGAAATTATAAGACTGCTTCCTGATGACAGTGATACTATTGTTTATATTCATTTTACTTCAAGGCATATTATGTTTGAAATAAACGGATGTATTATTATTTCAAGACTTCTTTACGGTGATTTTCTTAATTATGAAAGTCTTTTTAACAGTGAAATGACAACTACTGTAACAGTAAATACCGATGATTTATTAAAATCCCTTGAAAGAGCCACAATATTAACTCCTCCTAACAGAAAAACAAGTGTTAATATTACAATTAAGGATAATATTTTAAATGTATATTCTAAAACTGAGCTTGGTACTTCCAATGATGATATTGAAGTTAAGATTGAAGGAAATGAGCTTTTTATTGTATTTAATGCAAAATATCTTATTGATATTATGAGAAATTGTGATGAAGAATATGTAAATATGTATTTTTATACTAATAAAAGTCCTTGTATTGTAACAGGTATTGCAAATAAAGATTATAAATATCTTGTGCTTCCTATTGACCCAAGATTATAAAGGAGTAATTATGGAAAAAATTTATATAAATACGGAATTTATTAAGCTTCAGCAGGCATTAAAGCTTGCAAAGGCAGTAGGGCAGGGCTCTGATGCAAAATTATTTATTCAAAAGGGTTATGTTAAGGTAAATGGTGAAGTCTGCACAATGAGAGGAAAAAAGCTTAAAGGCGGAGAAGTTGTAAATTTTGATAATAAAATTGAATTTGAAGTTGTGAGAAAATAAAAAGGTAAAATATGTACATTGAAAAATTGTCTTTAAAAAACTACAGAAATATTGAACAATTAAATATAGAGCTTTCTGAAAATGTCAATATTTTTTATGGTGATAATGCTCAGGGCAAAACCAACATTTTAGAGTCAATGTTTATGTGTGCAACAGGCAGAAGTCAGAGAACTCATATTGACAAAGAGCTTATACAATTTGGAAAAAATTCAGCACATATTCAGATGCTTGTAAATAAATCCGATTACAGTGACAGAATAGATATTCATATTAAACAAAAAGAAAAAAAAGGCATAGCTGTAAACAATATTGTTGTAAAAAAGCTTGGAGAGCTTTTTGGAACCGTTAATATTGTGCTTTTTTCTCCTGAAGATTTAATGCTTGTTAAAGAAGGTCCTTCTTACAGAAGAAGATATTTGGATATGGAGCTTTGTCAAATGAGCAGAATTTATTATTTCAATCTTCAAAAATATTATAAAGTGCTGAAAGAAAGAAATAACCTTCTTAAAAGCGACAAAAAATCTTTAATGGATACTCTTGATATATGGGATTCTCAGCTTGTTTTATATGGCAGAAAAATTATAAATTCAAGACAAAATTTTATAAATGAATTAAATATAACAGGAAATATAATTCACAAAAATATAACTGATAATGCCGAAAATTTAAAAATTGAATACAAGCCTTCGGTTACACCGGAGGAATATGAAAATAAGCTTATTTTTTCAAGAGAAAAAGATATTTATTATGGTACTACAAATTATGGTATTCATAAAGATGATATGTATTTTTATATAAATGATGTAAATGCAAGAGATTATGGTTCACAGGGACAACAGAGAACTGTTTGTCTTACTCTTAAATTATCTGAAATTGAGCTTATAAAAAATAAAATTGGTGAAAAGCCTGTTTTACTTCTTGATGATGTATTATCCGAGCTTGATAAAAACAGACAAAATTATATTATAAATAATATTAATAATATTCAGACTGTTATTACTTCAACAGGTAATGAAGAAATACTTGATGCTGTTAATAAAAAATCTAAAATTTTCAGAATTAAAAAGGGACAGGTTATATTAAATTAAATAAACTTAAAAAAAATTACCAAAAATAATAAAAAAGTCTTTAAAAACCTCTTAAAATGTGCTATAATAGATTTAGGTTTTTAGCAGTACACCTATACCTAAAAGCCTTAAAATCAAAAATAGGCAAAATTTTAGGTAAAATAGGTATTTTGAAAGGACTGGAAATAAAATGGCACAGGAATATAATGAAAATCAAATTCAAATTTTGGAAGGTCTTGAAGCTGTAAGAAAACGTCCCGGTATGTACATTGGTTCAACTTCATCAAGAGGTTTGCATCATTGTGTATATGAAATTGTAGATAATTCTGTTGATGAGGCTTTAGCAGGCTATTGTACCCACATTGAAGTTACTGTTCATGAGGACAATACAGTTTCTGTAAAAGATAACGGACGTGGTATTCCTATAGGTATTCACCCTCAAAAGGGTATTCCTGCTGTTGAAGTTGTATTTACAATTCTTCATGCAGGGGGTAAATTCGGCGGTGGAGGATATAAGGTTTCAGGAGGTCTTCATGGTGTTGGTGCATCAGTTGTAAATGCACTTAGTGAATGGCTTGTTGTAAAAATTTATAATGAAGGCAAGGTTTATGAGCAGAGATATGAAAGAGGAAAAGCAAAATATCCTCTTAAGGTTATAGGTGATTGTGCTCAAGGTGAAACAGGCACTTATGTTCGTTTTAAGCCTGATGCTGAAATATTTGATGAAGTGGTTTTTGATATTGAAATTTTAAAGCAGCATCTTCAGGAAACTGCTTTTCTTACTAAGGGTATTAAAATTACTCTTACCGATTTAAGAGATGAAGAAAAACCAACCTTTGTATATCACTATACCGGCGGTATAAAGGAATTTGTTGAATATATTAATCATAATAAAACACCTATGTATAATGAAATTTTCTATTGTGAAGGTGTTAAAGATGATATTTTTGTTGAAGTTGCATTTCAGCATAATGACGGATTTAATGAGCTTAACTGCTCTTATGTAAACAATATTAATACTATTGACGGCGGTACTCATGTGGCAGGCTTCAGAACTGCTCTTACAAAGACTATTAATGACTATGGCAGACGTTTTGGTCTTATAAAGGACAGTGATAAAAATTTAACCGGTGAAGATATTAGAGAAGGATTAACATCTATTGTCAGTATAAAAATAGCTGAACCTCAGTTTGAGGGTCAGACAAAGGGAAAGCTTGGAAACAGTGAGGCAACAGGTGCTGTTTCTGCAATATTTTCAGAAAAGCTTACTTATTTTTTAGAAGAAAATCCCAATGTTGCAAAGGTTATATTTGAAAAATCAATTCTTGCTGCAAGAGCAAGGGATGCTGCAAGAAAGGCAAGAGAGCTTGTAAGAAGAAAAGATGCCCTTGAAAGCAGCAAGCTTCCGGGCAAGCTAACTGACTGTTCAGAAAAAGACCCTACAAATTGTGAAATTTATATAGTAGAGGGTAATTCCGCAGGGGGCTCTGCCGTTAAAGCAAGAGATGCTAAAACACAGGCTATACTCCCCCTTAGAGGTAAAATATTAAATGTTGAAAAAGCAAGACTTGACAGAATTTTGGGAAATGAAGAAATAAAGTCTATGATTACTGCCTTTGGCACAGGTATTCATGAAGATTTTGATATTAATAAATTAAGATACCATAAAATTGTGCTTATGACAGATGCCGATGTTGACGGTGCTCATATTACAACATTGCTTTTAACTTTTATTTTCAGATTTATGCCTCAGCTTATAGAGCAGGGTTATGTTTATCTTGCACAGCCTCCTCTTTATAAGCTTGAAAAAGGCAAAAAAATTATATATGCCTATTCTGATGAAGAAAGAGATAATGCTATTAAAGAAATGGGTTCTGAGGGTATGAAGCCTATTCAGAGATATAAGGGTCTTGGCGAAATGGACGCATCTCAGCTTTGGGAAACTACTATGGACCCTGAAAAAAGAATTCTTATTAAGGTTACTATTGATGATGCCAGAATTGCTGATGAAATTTTTGATAAGCTTATGGGTGATAATGTTGAACCAAGACGTGAGTTTATTCAGCAGGAAGCAAAATATGCAACACTTGATATTTAAGAGGTAGATAAAAATGGACGAAAACAACAATACGCAATATGACAAAATAGTCACTGCGGAGATTTCCGAAACAATGAAATCTTCATATATTGACTATGCAATGAGTGTAATTGTAGCAAGAGCCTTGCCTGATGTCAGAGATGGTTTAAAGCCTGTTCACAGAAGAATTTTATATTCTATGAATGAAATGGGTCTTGCACCTAACAAGGCACATAAAAAATGTGCAAGAATTACCGGTGATACAATGGGTAAATATCACCCTCATGGTGATGCTGCCATATATGATGCACTTGTCAGACTTGCTCAGGATTTTTCTATGAGATATACTCTTGTGGATGGTCATGGTAATTTTGGCTCTATTGACGGTTATCCTGCAGCAGCAGCAAGATATACAGAAGCCAGACTTTCAAGAATATCCCTTGAAATGCTTGCTGATATAGATAAAGATACTGTTGATTTTATACCAAACTATGACGGAGATTTTATGGAGCCTACAGTTTTGCCTTCAAGAATTCCCAATCTTCTTGTAAATGGCTCAAGCGGTATTGCAGTGGGTATGGCAACAAATATTCCTCCTCATAATCTTTCAGAGGTTATAGACGGTATTGTCAAAATAATTGATAACAAAATTGAAGAAAACAGAGAAACCGATATTGACGAAATATGCGAAATTATTAAAGGGCCTGATTTTCCCACAGGGGGAAATATTTTAGGCAAGCTGGGTATTTTAAGTGCCTATAAAACAGGCAGAGGAAAAATAAAATTAAGAGCAGAAGCTGAAATTATAACAAAGCCTAACGGCAGAGAAGAAATTTTAATTACGGAAATTCCTTATCAGGTTAATAAATCCAGAATGATTCAGGGTATTGCAGACCTTGTTAAGGATAAAAAAATTGAGGGTATTTCAGGTATTCAGGATAGTACAAATGACAGAAACGGCATTCATATTGCAATCGAAGTTAAAAAAGACGCTTCTGCTGAAATTGTACTTAATAATCTCTATAAATATTCACAGCTGCAGGAAAATTACAGCATTAATTTTCTTGCTATTGTGGACGGGGTTCCAAAGGTTCTTAATATAAAGGAAATTCTTGAAAATTATCTTAAATTCCAAGAAGATGTTGTTACAAGAAGAACAAGATTTGACCTTAATAAGGCTCTTGAAAGACTTCATATTTTAGAGGGATTTTTAAAGGCACTTGACAATATTGATGAGGTTATTTCAATATTAAGAAGCTCAAGAACAACTCCCGAAGCTAAAGAAAGACTTATTGAAAGATTTGAATTTAGTGATATTCAGGTAAATGCTATATGTGAAATGAGATTCAGAAGCCTTGTTGGTATGGAAAGAGAAAAGCTTCAGAATGAATATAAAGAGCTTACTGCTTTTGCAGAAGAAATGAAAGCTGTTCTTGCTGATGAAAATAAGCTTTTTGGTGTTATTAAGTCTGAAATTCTTGAAATAAAGAGAAAATTCGGTGATGAAAGAAAAACCAAGCTTATTCCTGATATGGGCGAAATTAATATGGAAGATTTAATTGCTGATGAAATGTCTGTAATTACTATGACACAGCTTAATTATATTAAGAGAATACCTCTTGATACCTATAAAAGCCAAAACAGAGGCGGCAGAGGCGTTATAGGTATGCAAACAAGAGAAGAAGATTCTGTTAAAAAGATATTCCTAAGCTCTAACCACAGCTATATTCTTTATTTTACAAACAAGGGTAAGGTTTATAAAACCAAAACTTGGGAAATTCCCGAAGCCGGCAGAAATGCAAAGGGTACTCCCGTTATAAATCTTCTCAATCTTTCTGAGGGTGAAACAATAAGTGCCGTTATTCCGGTAAAAGGCTTTGGAGATAATAAATATCTTATGATGGTTACTAAAAATGGTATAGTTAAAAAGACAGATATTTATGCCTATGGAAATATCAGAAATAATGGTCTTATTGCTGTTGGTCTCAGAGATAATGACGAGCTTATTTCAGTTTTTGAAACTAAAGGCAACGACCATATATTTGCAGTGACTAAAAAGGGTATGGGCATCAGATTTAATGAAAATGACGTTCGTTCCACAGGCAGAACTGCTTCCGGTGTTAAAGCCATTAATTTAAGTGATGACGATGCAGTTGTTGGTGCAAACAGAATTGACCCTGAATATAAGGTGCTTCTTGTGACTGAAAAAGGCTTTGGAAAATGCACAAGTATTGATAACTACAGAGTTCAATCAAGAGGCGGAAAGGGTCTTAAATCCTATAAGATTACTGAAAAAACAGGTAATGTTATGGGACTTGCAATGGTTAAAGATACTGAAGAGCTTATTATGGTCACAAGTCAGGGCGTTGTTATCAGAATAAGAATTAAGGATATATCAACTGTTGGCAGAGTTACACAGGGTGTTAAGCTTATTAATCTTGAAAATGGTGTTACTGTTATGAGTATTGATAAGATTACTGAAGACGCTGTTGATGTTGAATAATATATTTCAGCACAGGTTTGTTGCCTGTGCTGTTTTTGTTGAAATAAAAAATTATATATGATATAATTATTTTAAAACATTCTCAAAGGAAGTGATATAATGGGAAAAATTGAAGCAGTTATTTTTGACTGGGCAGGAACTCTTGTGGATTATGGCTGTATGGCATCTGTTGAAACCTATAAGGATATATTTAAAGAATATGATATTGAGCTTAAAAATGAAGAAACAAGAAACGGTATGGGGCTTGATAAGGCTGACCACGTCAGAAAAATTTTACAAATACCAAGAATAAGTAAATTATGGTTTGAAAAAACAGGTATGGAACCAAATGAAGGCGATGTAAGTGAAATAAATCGTAAATTTGAAAAATATATTATAAAAAAATTTAAGGAAAATACAGAGCCTAAAGAACATGTTAAAACAACTATTGACCATTTAAGAGAGCTTGGTATAAGAATTGGTTCAACTACAAGCTATACTCATGAAATGGTTGATGTTTTAATGAATGTAACTAAAAATAAAAAAATTTATATTGACCTTGTTATAAATTCCGAAGATACTAACGGGCAGGGCAGACCAAAGCCTTATATGATATTTAAAAATATGGAAAAGCTTGGCATAAATTCAGTTAAAAATGTTATAAAAGTAGGGGATACCATAAATGATATTAAAGAGGGAGTTAATGCAGGGGTTTATTCAATAGGCATTACTGACGGAAGCTCAGAAATGGGTCTGAGCTATGATGAATTCGAATTACTTTCCGATGATGAAAAAGAATATAAAAGAAAAGAAGTAAGAAAAAAATTTGAAAAAGCAGGAGCATTTTATGTTATGAATAACCTTAAATCTCTGCCTTATGTCATAAATGCTATTCAAAACGGAATACTTAAATAAGAGGTTTTATTATGTTTGAAAAACAATATGGTATAAAAGATACAAGTAATTTAAAAAATAAAATAAATCAAAATTTTAAAGATAAATATAAATGTGAAATTAACGATAAAATAATTATTATTAAAAACAAAAATGAAAAAATTGTATTTAAAGGCAATATTTTATCTAATCCCTTAGGCTGTGTTATAAAGGGAGAATTTCCTGTTGAAAATATTATAAGAAATATTGCTGCTGTAGTTGTATGCTTATATGTTGTTTTTCTTCTTGGAACATTTTTTATGGGATTTCAGCTTTATGATTATCAGATTTTGCTTATGGTAATTGGTGCGGGAGTTCTTGTTTTGTTTAAAAGAATAATTTTAAATAAAACCGGTGAAATAAAAGAAATATTTGATAAAATTCAATAAGAATAAAAAAATTAAAAAATTTAAAAAAAAGCTTGACAAAATATATATTCTAATGTATACTATATTTTGTTGCTAGTAAATGTGGCCTGGTAGCTCAGCTGGTTAGAGCGCTGGCCTGTCACGCCAGAGGTCGAGGGTTCGAGCCCCTTCCAGGTCGCCACATGGGAGCATAGCTCAGCTGGGAGAGCACCTGCCTTACAAGCAGGGGGTCACAGGTTCGAGCCCTGTTGTTCCCACTTAAAACCTGTCTTTATGGCAGGTTTTTGCCCGAGTGGCGGAACTGGCAGACGCACAGGACTTAAAATCCTGCGGGAGTTAAATCCCGTACCGGTTCGATTCCGGTCTCGGGCATATCAAAAGGGCCTTGATGATTTTATATCATTGGGGTTCTTTTTTATTCATTTAAAAATGTAAAAATTTATTAAAAAATCCTTGACAAAGATACTATTGTGTGGTAATATTATTTTTGCTGATAATCCTCGATAGCTCAGCGGTAGAGCACTCGGCTGTTAACCGATAGGTCGTAGGTTCGAATCCTACTCGGGGAGTTTTTTATGATAATAATAAGCTTATCAGTGTGATTTGGCCCGTTGGTCAAGCGGCTAAGACGTGGCCCTCTCACGGCTAAAACAGGGGTTCGATTCCCCTACGGGTCATTTTTATATTAATGGGGCGACATAGCCAAGTGGCTAAGGCATTGGACTGCAACTCCACGATCCCCAGTTCGAATCTGGGTGTCGCCTTTTTAAGACTGTTGTTTTTCAGCAGTCTTTTTTGTAATTTTTGGAGGATTTTTATATTATGTCAAAAAAACAAAAAGCAATATTTTATATAATACTTTCAGCCTTTTGCTTTGCTGTTATGAATTGCTTTGTTAAGCTGTCAGGTGATTTACCCACAATTCAGAAAAGCTTTTTCAGAAATTTTATAGCGGTTATAGCAGCAGCTTTTATTCTTATAACTTCAAAAACAGGCTTTAAATATAATAAATCCGATTTGCCCTTGTTAATAATTCGTTCTGCCTGCGGAACACTTGGTATTCTCGGAAATTTTTATGCTGTTTCAAGACTTAATGTGTCTGATGCCTCAATGCTTAATAAGCTTTCACCTTTTTTTGCAATTATATTTTCATTTTTGTTCTTAAAGGAAAAACCAAAGTTTATTCAGATTTTAGGTGTAATCATTGCTTTTATAGGTTCATTATTTATAATAAGACCTTCTATGAATTTTACTGAAACCCTGCCTGCTCTCATAGGTTTTATGGGCGGTGTTGGTGCAGGAGCTGCATATACGGCTGTCAGAGCATTAGGTGCAAGAAATGTTGCAGGGCCAAAAATAGTGTTTTTCTTTTCGGCTTTCAGCTGTGTTGTGACACTTCCTTTTATAATTTTTGATTATGCTCCAATGACATTATATCAGCTGATTATTCTTTTATGTGCCGGACTTGCTGCATCGGGAGGTCAGTTTGCAATAACTGCTGCTTATACAAATGCACCGGCTAAAGAGGTTTCGGTATTTGATTATTCCCAGATAATTTTTGCTGCATTTTTAGGATATTTTTTATTTGATGAAATTCCCGTAATCTGGAGTATAATCGGATATATTATAATATGTTCAGTTTCGGTTATTTTGTTTTTTTATAATAATAAAGATAATTAGTAAATGTACAATAAGACGGTTGATAGCCGTCTTTTGTTTTTTTACGATAATAAAGAAAAGAGTTGTTTTTTAAGTATTTATAATAAAAGTGATAATCAAGTAATGTACAATAAGACGGTCATTAGCCGTCTTTTTTCATTTTTATTTAAAAAACA
>CAZZLN010000010.1:0-17263 GCA_964654945.1 uncultured Lachnospiraceae bacterium | reverse complement strand
TAATGTACAATAAGACGGTCATTAGCCGTCTTTTTTCATTTTTATTTAAAAAACAATATTGACAAACATATGTTCGAATGATATACTAAAACAGTACTAAATAGTATTATAAAAAAAGGAGAGTGAAAAATGACTAACTGTGAAAAAGAAGAAATAAAAAACATATTATATAAATGGGGAAATACAGACAAAATTATTGAATATCAAAATTCGGAAATAGAAAGAATAAAAGAAATTATAGCTAAAATGACAAGTGCAAGAGCAATTGTTTATTCTCATACGCCAAAATCAAAATCTACAAATTCCCCTGTGGAGAGGGCATATTTTAATACAATTGAGGTATGTGAAAAAAGACTTGAAAAGCTTAGCAGAGCTGTTGAAGAATATATAAATGAAAGAGAATATATTGACAGTATTATAGAAAAATTAGATTATGACAAAAGGTATATAATTATATCTAAATATATTGATAAATTATCTTGGGACGAAATAGCTAAGGATTATCCTCATACTATGAGTATAAGAAATTTTTACAGATTACATAATGAAGCATTAAAATATATTTACAACTATATTAATAAAAATAAAATATGACAAAAATTTGTTATAAATTTAACCAAAAAAAACAATATTTACTATAAAAATTGTTGTTAAAGTTTACTTTACTAAAATTTATTTGTTAAAATTGTCTTATAAAATTAAAAATTTAAAATAAAAATTGTTAAAAATACAACAATGTGAATAAAAATTTAATAAATTAAAAATTTAATTAGCAATTTAAACAAACAAATGGGTGATAATTTGTACAATTATTATATAGAGAGTTTCTTTAAAATAATGTATTATAATATTAGAATAACCGGGGGTGTATTAATCCCTTGAATAGGCTGATTGCTTATAGAAGGAGGAATTATTTAGTATGGCTGAGCTTAAATTAAAAAACATTGTTAAAAAGTATCCTAACGGCTTTGTGGCTGTTAAGAATTTTACTCTTGATATTGCCGATAAGGAATTTATTATTTTCGTTGGTCCTTCAGGCTGCGGCAAATCCACTACACTTAGAATGATTGCAGGTCTTGAGGATATTTCAAGCGGTGAGCTTTGGATTGGTGATAAATTATGTAATACTGTTGACCCTAAAAACAGAGATATTGCAATGGTTTTCCAGAATTATGCTCTTTATCCTCATATGACAGTTTATGATAATATGGCATTTGCTCTTAAATTAAGAAAAACTCCTAAGGCTGAAATTGATAAAAAAGTCAGAGAAGCTGCTAAAATTTTGGATATTGATCACCTTCTTGACAGAAAGCCAAAGGCTTTATCAGGCGGTCAAAGACAGAGAGTTGCTATGGGTCGTGCTATTGTTCGTTCTCCAAAGGTTTTCCTTATGGACGAACCTCTTTCAAACCTTGATGCTAAATTAAGAGTTCAGATGAGAAGTGAGATTTCCAAGCTTCATCAGAGATTACAGACTACTTTCATTTATGTAACTCACGACCAGACAGAGGCTATGACTCTCGGTACCCGTATTGTAGTATTAAAAGACGGTGTTATACAGCAGGTTGATACTCCTCAAAATCTTTACAACAAACCACAGAATTTATTTGTAGCCGGCTTTATTGGTTCTCCTCAGATGAACTTTATTAATGCTAATGTTGTTAAGGATAATGATGGTGTTTCTGTTGCATTTGGCACTTATAAAATGAAGCTTCCTGAAAATAAGACAAAAGCTCTTATTGACGGCGGCTATGTTGGCAAAGAAGTTATAATCGGTGTCAGACCTGAAGATGTTCATGATGAGGATATTTTCCTTTCTACATCTCCAAACAGTATAGTTGATGCTAAGGTTGAGGTTACTGAACTGCTTGGTGCAGAAGTAAACTTATTCCTTAATGTTGCAGGTCAGGCTGTTACTGCAAGAGTTAATTCAAGAACTACTGCTAAGCTTGATGATACTATTAAGGTTGCTCTTGATGTAAATAGAATTCATATATTCGATAAAGAAACAGAATTAACTATTACCAATTAATATATTTAATAGAAAATGATATTTAATTTTATAAAAAAACTGCTGATTGAAAGGTCAGCAGTTTTTTTTGTTTCGTTTTTTATTAATATTATGAAACATAGTTAAAAAATGAAGCGGTTTTGGTATTTTTATCCCAATCCACATTAAGCCCCATAGCTTCTCCCAAAGCTCTGAAAGGAACGAACATTCTTCCATCTGTTATTTCGGCTTTAGCTCCGTTTGCTATAGATTTTTCTTCATTATTTACAAGCATATTGTCTGAATTTGCCGTAAAACTAACTTCATTTCCCTTATATTTTATTACAGCCGTTTTTGTATCGGCAATCCATTCTACACTGCCGTTTCCTCCAAAAGCCTCGCTTACGGCTCTTAAAGGCACAAGGGCAGAGCTTGTACTTTTTTGAATATAAGCGGGAACATCAATATTTGTTCTGACATTGTTTACATAAATATGGTCAGCGCCTATTTCTATGCTTACTGAAATTTTTTCACCTTCGTCAGCTGTATCGGTTTGGTCTTTTGCTTCAGTTGTAGCTTCTGTAGTTTCTTCTGCGGCAGTGGTTGTTGCAGAGTCAGAAGAATTATAATTGCTTTCATCATATATATCAAAATTACCTGAAATTCCCTCTGAAACAGATGTGCCGTTTGAATCGATGGTTATTGTAAGATCACCATAGCCATCGGCATATGCTACAATAGGTATGGAATAATAAGGTGACCTTCCTACTCCGTTTACCTTTGAAAGAGAGTTGTTTACACAAACATCAGGCACATTTATTAAATATACTTCAATTTCGTGGTCATTTAATTTTCTTATATAATATGGAAGCTGTGCAGAATTTGTATAAGGCATAACATCATAAAATGTCTTTGTTCTGTCCCAACCCCATTGATAGCCTGTTGAATTATAGCCGTATTCTTCTTCATCTGTCGAAGTGCCGTCAATTACATCCTGAGAAAAAACTGTTGCATTTGTAAATTCAATAAATATTGATGAACCTGTTTCAATCTCATTTAAGGGTTCAATCTGTAATGAACAAAATGCAAGAGAGCTTTCATTTTTAACTGTCAGGGGACCTCTTGAAAGAGAGTTTCTTGATGCTGCTGATACAACAGAAGCGGTAAGTATCAGAGCCATAAAAAATGCACATATTTTTTTAATCATATAAAGACCTCCTTATAATTTTTTGCAGGGGACTGTCCCCCGCAAAATCGAGTTTTTATAAAATCTACATAATTAGTAACTATTTTATGAAAAACCGTACCTTTCAAAGTTTAAGCCCTCCTTATTAAAGGTCAGAATTTTATTCAAATTTTTGAAATTCTTCATTCACTGTTTAATTAACGGGCATACTTCCGCTCAATTTTTATAAATTGCGGTTTTGCTTTCTCCGTTCCATTCCACCGTTATTCCCAATGCCTCTCCCAAGGCTCTGAAAGGTATAAACATTCTGTTATTTGTGATTTCCGCACAAACACCGTTATTCATAAGTGTTTTTTTACCGTTAACTGTCATATAGCTGCTTCCTGCCGTAAATTCTATTACATTGTAAAGTGCTGTAATTTTTGCAGTTTTTGTATCAGAATCCCATATAATCATATCGTCTAAATCCGCATTTTCAACATTTCCTCCCAATATTGCAACAGCAACAAATCTCAAGGGCACAAGAGTTGAATTGCTCTCTGATTGTATATAAGCGGCTGCTTCTATATTATAAGCCTTTTCGTTTATAAAAATAAGGTCAGACCCAATAGTAACTTTAATTTCACTTATAAGAGAGCTTGGCTTTATTTCTTCATCATCTTCTTCTGTAATGAGTTCCTGCTCCTCTGTTGTGGTTTCAACAGTGGTTTCAACAGTAGTTGCCTCGGTAGTTGTGGTTGTAGTGACAGATGCACTGCTGCTTGAACCGCCGCCACCGCCGCCACCGCCGGAAGAGGAAGACGCTTTTGCTGCTGCGGTAGTGGTTTCTGTTGCAGTGGTTTCTGCTGTTGTAGTTTCTGTTAAGTCTGAGGTAGTTAATTCTGTTGTTGTTTCAGCTTTGGTTGAATTGTCAATTTCAGCATTATTGTATGAAATCAACACAAATGCAGGTGAAGAAATATTTGTTCCGCCTGCTCTGAGAGCATAAGTGCCGTTTTCATATATGCCTGAATTAAATATTTCCTTAAAGTTTTCTCTATAATCCAATTGATTATAATATACTGCATTTTCATAATCAAAGCTGTCATTATTATATTTTACAACCATTATCGAAATCTGCTGATTGTCAACAGAATTTGTAACGGCACATTCAAGGGTAATATTTCCGCTTTCATCCAACTCCGAGTTTGTAATATTTATTTCAGTGTCATTATATGTGCCTGTTTTATTAATAGGAATCATATCCTCCAAGCTGTTCCATATAAAACACTTTATATTATCATAATCGCCACTGCAGCTGAATTTATATACTTGCGTTTCACCCGGGGATATATTGATCTGAGAGGTATCTATATTGCGGGAATATGTGTTGTAATAAGCTTCAACTATTAATATACCTGTTAATGCTTCGTCGGTATTGTTCCATATTCCAAAATTAATATTGCCGTCATTACAAGTAATATCAGATATGTAATAGGACTCATCCCTTAATTTATATCTCACTGCCTTGCCCACATCTATAAGTCCGTAACCGTAATAGTTATCATAGCCTGCTGTGCCTAAGTCCTCGGCACTGTTTATTATACATTCTTTAAATTTCTCTGTTGTCATATTATTGTCAATGCTCATTAATATTGCTGCCAATGATACAACCATAGGTGCTGAATGGGATGTTCCGCTTGACAGGGCATAGCCGCCGTCAATTCCGAGGCTCAGTATATTTTCACCGGGAGCAACAGCAAATACTGATGAATTATGCTCCGAAAAATATGATACAGTCTTGTCTGCCGCCACAGAACCCACACCTATAACACAATCGTATGAAGCAGGGTAGTTGAAAACAGACGTTCCCGAATTGCCTGCTGCCGCAATCAAAATTGCACCCTTATTATAGGCATAATTTACAGCTTCATAAAGCACAGCCGAATTTGCGTCAACTCCCCAGCTCATATTGATTATATGGCAGTCATATTTATCTACGGCATCATATAATGCCGGAATAACATCTGATATACGTGTATTTTCATAATTCTCAAAGCATTTAAGAGGTACAATTTTTGCGTTATTGGCAATACCCACAATGCCGCAGCTGTTCATTTCCGCTGCTATTATACCGCTGACATGAGTGCCATGTCCCAAATTATCCGTTGTATCGGTATTGTTTTCCAAATAGTTGTATCCCTCCAGTAAATTGCCGCTAATATCCTCGTGCTTATAGCAGCCTGAGTCTATTACCGCAATGTTTACATCATCGCCGTACAGCTCCAAATCCCATGCGTTCTGACTGTTGATTGTGCCATGATGCCATTGCTCTGAATATAATGTATCATCGGGTACAGAATACAGCTCCACCTCATAATCAGGCTCTATGTATTCAGCTATACCCTGTTTAATATACATTTCGGCTTCTTCAAGACTGTCTGTTGTAATAAAGCCGTATGCAGAATTTGAGTCCGTAGAAAATAAATTTATATTGTTATCATCTTTTATTTTTACAATATAACCTCCGCTGTAATCTGCCGCAGCTTCAACAGAATATGCTTCAGCTGCCGAGCCTGACAAAACCTCATCCTCAAGGGCTGCATTTGCAATACAGTCATCATAAGCCGCTGCAAATTGCGGGTTAAGGCTTGCGGACATTATAACAAATGCTGAAAAAAACGCAGCAATCCTTTTAATCTTCATTTGTTTTCCTCCCTATATAACAGTTAGACGTCAATTTTAACAATTCTTAAGCTTATTTAATATTTGTTGTTGCCCTAATGCTAAAATATAATTAAGGTTTTTAGCAAGGGTTACGGCTTTACCTCCTTATTCAATATCCTTATCAATATAACAATCTTCTCCATATTCAATTTCTGCTTTATTTGATGTAGCATTAATTATGCTTTTAATAAATCCCTCCTTTTTATTTTTCTGACAGAGAACAATATAACATACCTTGTCAGTGTAAATTGTATCTTTTATAATATGTCCCTGATTAAGAGATTCATATTGAATTTTCCCTGAAAGAGTGTAATCAACAGTTATTTTTATTTCATTGTGCAAAACTCTTTCTATAAGTCCTGCCGCTTTTATTCCTTCTTTTGCAGCTTGGCTATAGGCTCTTACAAGTCCCCCTGTTCCAAGGAGAGTGCCTCCGAAATATCTTGTTACAACAACAATAGTGTCTTTAATATCCTTTCCTCTTAAAACATCAAGCATAGGCATACCTGCTGTTCCTCCCGGTTCACCGTCATCATTATATCTCTGAATTTGATTTTTATCTCCTATTTGAAATGCAGAGCAGTTGTGTCTTGCGTCCCAGTATTGTTTTTTAATGGTTTCTATATAGGATATTGCTTCATTTTCACTTTTAACAGGCTTTACATGAGCTATAAATCTTGATTTTTTTTCAACTATTTCAGCTTCTCCAAAACCCTTTACCGTTATATATTTTTCAAGCTCAGCCATTGTTAAATAAATCTCCCATAATTAAGTTTTTAAATATATTGTTGTCATATAAAATTTTTCCGAGTATTGAGCCGTCAATACCCTTTAAAAGCTCAGCATAGCTTTCATCAGCAATAAGCAGCATTGATGCCATAAATACAAGCCAGATTATTAAAACACCTGATATAAGTCCTATTATACCTCCTCCCAAATAATTAAGCTGATGTATAACAGGAAGCTTAGAAATTATATCAAGAGATTTTACAATTGTTTTTACTACAATTGCCATAAGTATCATAAGAATAATTGTGACACCTATGTTTATAATTATATTTGCAATATATCCGCATATATATTCATTTATGCTTTTGGCATCAAGAAGCTCATATACAACAGAATTGTTGTTTTCTATAAGCATTTCATTAAAAAAATCGGGCAGAGGAAGTGAAGCTATAAGCTTTGACTGCTCCGGCTGTGACATAGCAACAGGAGTAAGAGATAATCCAAGCTTATCCGCAACATTTAATTTTACTGCATCAAATATGGGAGTTGTTTTTACAAGCTGTGATATTACAGGGTGCAGAGCAAATGCAAGTGCAAGGGTTATTATTGATGAAAATGTTTTAAATATTGTTTTCATAATACCTCTGTAAGCACCTATAAAAAATGTTATTGCTAATACAGCAAGTATTGAGCCGTCTATTATTAAACTTAAATTATTCATAATACACCTCTGTCAGTTTGTGTTTTCGGCAGCTTGGACTGCTGTAGTTGTTTGTAATGTTGTTTCCTGAGGTTCTTCATTTTGCTGTTGGGTATTATATTCTGTCTGCGGTTCATTTTCTGTTGTATTTTCAACTTCTGTATTTGATGCACCGTTTTTAACATCAGTAAGTGTCATCTTTGTTGCTGAAACAACTGCAATAGTATCTGTATCGCCATAGAAAAGAATATTGCTTATATTTTGTATTCCCTCATAGCTCCAAAGCTCTTTTCCGCTTGGTTTAAGAGCAACAAAGGTATTGTCATTAAGCTCTGCAATGGTGCATCCAAGACCGGAGCTAAGGCTTGAAACAGAGTTTTCCATAAGAGTTGAGCCTTTTATATTTCCGTTTGATGTTTTATACCAGCATACAGTATTTTTTTCTACTGAATTTTCATTGTCCTCCAAAGCTTCTCCGTAGGCAACCGCAACATAGTCGCTGTCTATAACATCAAGAGCTGTTACATAATTTGCAAATTCAATTCTCCAGTTTTGTTCATACTGTGCCACATCTTTTCCGCCTATATTCATTAAGCTTTTGTCTGTAGCAATTATGCAGCTGTCGTTATTAAGAAACTTAACAGCGGCTGCTATTTCTTTATCACAGTTTACTGCTGAAAACATTGCATCACTGTTTTCAATTGAAGCAGCTTCAGCCTTATCTGTTGAATAGAAAAGCACATTTGATGTAACATTTATTCCTGTTGTATTTATAAATCCTACGGCAACCTTTGAGCTGTCATCGTTTATATCAACTGTCATAGGTATGCCGTCAGAGCTTACATATGACCCCATAAACATTTTTTCTCCTGCTGAATTATATACGCTTACAAAATAATCACCATCGTTTGTATCTCTGGCTATGACAGCAGATGCACCAAGAGAATTTATGGCAAAGGATGTAATGTTTCCGTCAGCTTCTATGGAGTATACCTTTCCTGTTAATCCATATACATTTAAAATTTTATTTTTAATATCTGCAATACCCACAAATTTGCCGTCTGCAATCATTGCGGGAGATACCATTGAAAAAGTATCTGACCACACATTTTCTCCCTTTTTATTTAAAAGAGCTGCTGTATCTTTTGTGCAGTAGAATATATTTTCGCCTTCAATATAAAAATCTGCCTTTGAATTAACACCGAATTCTGTTGTAAATAAATTTTGTTCTTCACCTATATGTACAATATTTTTGCCTGTTATAAAATAAATAATAAGAGCAATAATTATAAGAGCAGCTATACACAAAATAAAATTTTTAAAGTTAATAAATTTAAGTCTGCTTCTTGTTGAATTTTTTGATTTTTTGTTATTTTGTTTTTTATTATTTTGTTTTCTGTTGTTTTGCTTTTTATTATTTTTTTTAGGTTCAGCCTTTTTTGTTTTTTTAGGCTCATTGTTTTTTATTACAACTAAGTTAGGCTTAGTATTTTTTCTGTTATTTTTGTTCATACTAAAGCTCTCCTTTTTATTGTTTTTTGACTGTGCTGTATGTTCCCGCTTTGTTTTCCGCTTTCTGCAGCTTTTTGTCTTTCAGGTGCAGTAAATGGAATAATTCCTGCATTTTGCCTGAATAAGTTGGAATATTTATTTTAAACGCTGCCGAGGCATTTTAATTATAAAAATCAGCATATTCTGATTTTCTCAAATTAATCATTCCTTGTCAGAAGTAAAAAAATATTTACATTTATTATAGTAAAAAATCTGTTCTTTCTTGAAAAGTTCCGCTAATTTTGAAACTTTTGCAGTTTCTCTGTATTCCTTTAATGCTTGTAAATATTCATACCTGTTTGAATCTTCTATTATAACAGGCAGAATTTTATTTTTTAAACATTCTCTGAATATAATTAGCCTGCCTGTTCTTCCATTTCCATCTTGAAATGGATGTATGCTTTCATATCTTGTATGAAATTCTGCCAATACAGAAACAGTAATTTTTTCTTGCTTAGAATACCATTCTAATAATGTTGTCATTTCAGATACTATATTTTCCGGTTTGACAGTCTTATACATACCAACCATATTAGGACGCTTTTTATAATCTCCAATAGCATAACCGTTCGCCCTGTCCTCAAACACTCCGCTTTTTAATTCATAGTGGAATTTTTTAATAAGGCTTTGGGTCAAAGGCTCTTCTAAAGTATCCAGCATTTTATTAAACATTAAGAAGTGACCGTTCATTTCTTCCACATCTTTTGCCCTATAATAATCATCAGAAATAGGCAATGTGCCATTATCAAATAATGAGGCTGTCTGCTCTTCTGTCAGAGTACTTCCTTCTATTTTGTTGGAATTATATGCTAATAATCTTTGTGTATAAGCATATATTCCCGACCTATCAAATTTTTTTCGTTCTATTTGAAATCTTTTTATAAGAAAATCCAAAAATTCTTTTTCCATATTATTTTCTCCAAAATTTCCATTGCTCATAGATTATGTCATATATTGCAAGTAAAGACTGAAACTTGATGAAATCCTTTTTTAGCAAGCATAATATCATATTTTAAGCTCAAAGCCAATAAGCCTGTCGAGATATTCTCCAAAGCTTATTCCGATTATATTTGCAGCCTTTGGAATAAGGCTTGTTTTTGTAAGTCCCGGAAGTGTATTTACTTCAAGAACATAAATCTGTTCTTCCTTTACTATCATATCTACAAGAGCATACCCTCTGCATTTTAGACAATCAAAGGTTTTAACAGCCATAGCTTTTATCATATCCTGCATAAATTCAGGCATATTGCTTATATTGGCAGAATTTGATTTTTCATATTTATCTTCATAGCTGAATATATTATCCTCACTGCTTATGTCTAAAATACATACTTCCTTTGAATTATGATTTTCCAGTACACAGCAGGCAATTTCTCTGCCCTTTATGTATTTTTCTATTAATATATCATCATCATATTTATTTATAATATCCTTTGCTCCATTTAATATATCCTCATAGCTTTTACAAATTTTTATTCCTATGCTTGAGCCTCCTCTGTTTGGCTTTATAATAAGAGGATAACCAAGTCTTTTGAGATTTTCTTTATATACGTTTATATTTTCGTTTCTTTTAACATATATATCCTGAGCAGTGGGAATATGGTTTGCTTCCATAATTGTTTTAGCAATTTTTTTATCCATACATATAGATGATGAAAGCACCTTGCTTCCAATATAGGGTATATTCAAATAATGAAGAAATCCCTGCATAGAGCCGTTTTCTCCACGTCCTCCATGTAATGAATTAAGTATAACATCAGGCGGATTTGATATAAGGGAGAGTATCCAGTCTTTTTTATTTATATCCACATTGTACAGGGTTATGTCATATTTTTCTTTATTTAATGAATTTAAAAGGTTTTCACAAGATTTAACGGAAACCTCTCTTTCTATTGAATTTCCTCCTGATAAAATCCCCAGTTTTATTTTATTCATTTTGCTCACTCTCCGACTTCTCTTAATTCCTTTGCTGCAATTTCAGGTAATGTTGAATTAATATAACAGCCTGTGCTAAATTCAAAACCTGCCATATAGCCTATTCTTGGAATAATCTGTGTATAAAAATGAAAATATTCATCACTTTTTGTTTTTTTAGGTGCTGAATACAGACAGATATTATAGGATATATCTTCTTTAATTTTAATAAGCCTTTTTAATGAATTTCTTAAAATAATACCAAAAGCTTTTATTTCCTCATCATTAAATTGATTAATTGATGAAATATGTCTTTTGGGAAGAATATCCATACCATAAGGAAATTTTCCGTCAGATGGAATATATGAAATAAAATGTTCATTTTCTTCTACAATTCTGTCCTCAAATTTAAGATTACAGAAATAGCATTTTCCCGTATCATTATAAAATTTTTTCAAAACACCGAGAAGATGCTCCATTTTTGCAGGAATTACACAAAGAGATGTAATCTGCCAGTGTGAATGAGATTGACTTGCACCTGCATCTCTCCCCTGATTTTTAAATACCTGAACATATCTGCTTCTTTCGTCCTGTTCAAGGTAACAGTATCTGTCTTTTATTACTCTTATAAGCTTTTCAATATGTTCGTCTGAAAAATCAGTAAGCAGTTCATCATGATTTGGTGTATCTATTAAAACATCATGAAGTCCGAAATACTGACTGTTTTTAGGTAAAAAAGGATATTTGTTTCCAACTATTCTTATACTTTTGTCATCTGTCTGATAAACAACACCCGGTGTCATATATTCATTTTCAGGGCAGAAAGGACAATACTCCTTTGGTGTTATTTTATTTTCGGCTTTTTTAAAGCTGTGGGGTCTTTTAGCCCTGTCAGTTGCATAAAAAACATATTCACCTGTTAAAAAACATCTTTTCATCATATGGTTCACCCTCTTTATTCTGATATAAACCAGTTTTTAATATTATAGTAATAATTGTTAAACACAGGAGTAACATCTCCCTTTATTCTTTCTGAGCATACCAGAACCTTTTTCTTAAATCCTATTCCCGCAACAGGCACATCAAAGGATATAAATTTGTTAAGCTCATTAAGAGCTTTTTCATAATTTTCAAAATCAGCAGCAGAATTTACTTTATTTATATAATCATCTGTCTGACTGTTTTTATAGCCTGTAAAATTAATTGCTCCTTCGCTGCCTAAAAGGGGCTCAATATTAAGATTGGGATTAAGCTCTGTTCCGCCTAAATACATATCAAAATCTCCCTGAGAAAGTCTTTTTTGATATTCCTCAAAATCTACCTTTTCAACTGATGTGTTCATTCCATATTCATTAAAGGCATCACTTATTAATTTTGCAGATTCACATCTTGATTTATTTTCACTGTTTACAAGTATTTTAAATGAGAAGTCGCTTTTTGTCAAACCTGATGCAAGTATAAGTGTGTTTGCTGTTGAGGTATCTGTTGAATATGTGTCTACACCTGTCAGCTTTGTGTGTATGCTGTCGGGATTTATAGGAGTAAGGCTTTTGGTAATATTGTTTATATATATACCCTTTATAATATTATCAAAGGGCATAATATAAATCATTGCCTTTCTTAAATCCGATGTTGAAAATATATCTTTTCTTGTGTTAAAAGCTGCATATTCAAACTGATTTGATGTATACATTTTTGCCGATGTTGTAATATTTCCTTTTATTTCACCAAGATTTTCGGCATTTAAGCTGTAGGCATCTATCACATTATTTTCAACTGCATCAAGAAGGGTTTGTTCATCTTTCATAACAGATATATCTATTTCTGATATATAGGGTTCTCCGTTTATACCCTTTCCGGCCTTTAACACAAGACTTTTAGAAAGCTTATATTCTGAAAACACATAGCTTCCGCAGCCTAAAGGCTTCATATCTCCGTCTGAATTTCCTTTGTAATAGTGCTTTGGTATAATCGGAAATGCAAGATTATAGCCTACTGCGCCAACAGGACTTTTATAATATATTTCAAGGGTTTTATCACCTGTCTGACTATAGTCTGTCACATTTGCAAGGGCAGATTTATATATACTGTCAGGGTCTGCATCTTTTATTACTCCAAGAGAATATACTACATCATCAGCACCAATTGCTTTTCCGTCTGACCATGTTATATTATCCTTTACTTTTATTTTAACCGTGTTTTGCTCCACACTAAAGCTTTCTGCAATATTTGGAGTAAGCTCCATATTGTTGTCAATATTAAACAATGGCTCAAATATCAGCTTTAATGCACTGTCAACAGTTACATCTTTGTTTTTAAGAGGGTTAAGTGTGTCGGGCTTTTTCATACCAAGTCTTAACACTCCTCCTTTAACGGGAGTTAAAGGCTTTGACTGTGTTACGGCTTCTGATGAGGTTGTTTCTGTTGTTTCAATATCAGAGGTATTTGATGCACCGCAGCCTGTTAATATTAAATTTATGGCAATAATAATACTAAAAAATTTTCTGAATTTCATAAAAATCATACCTCAAAAGTAAATTATAAATATTTTTGTAAAGCTGGACCTTTTCAACGTATTTTTCTGTTTCTGCATAAGGTATTGAGTGGAGGTTTTCTCCGTCTTTGCTGTATTCTGAATTGTCAAGCCATTTTTTAACATTTCCAATACCTGCGTTATAGGCAGCTATTGCAAGCTTTTCGTTATTAAACTGATTATTAAGATAATTAAGTATCCAGCAGCCTATTTTTATATTTACCTCAGGCTTTTCTATATCCATATAGCTGAAATTTTCTATAGGAATTTGTTTTACTGCCCAGTCTATTGTTTCCGGCATAAGCTGCATAAGTCCTCTTGCACCCTTTGAGGACTCTGCATTTTCCATAAAACCGCTTTCTGTTTTAATTACTGCACATACAAGTGCAGGGTCAAGATTGTATTTTTCGGAATATTCTTTTATTATATCATAATGTTTAACAGGAAAATGAACACACACTAAACAAAATAATATTCCCAACATTACAGCCAATATAACGGCTGTTTTAATCAGAAATTTTATTAATTTCATATATAACCCTTTCTTTAATAGTTTTTATATCTCCTGAATTGTCAAAAATAACATCAGCATTTTTTTTAAAAAATTCAGAGCTTTTTTGATTTTTAAATCTTATTTTTGCTGCCTCTGCTGATATATTATCTCTTTTCATAACTCTTTCCAAACGTATGCTTTCGTCACATACTGCTGCCCATATACTCTCGCACATACTGTCAAGTCCTGCCTCAAATAAAAGGGGAGCATCTATTATTACTGTTTTTTTAGACTCGGATACTGCCTTTTTAACATAGTTATATATATGTTTGTGGGTGATTTCATTGAGCTTATTAAGCTTGTTTTTATCATTAAATACAATATTTCCAAGTTTTTTTCTGTTTATTGTATTGTCTGAATTTAAAATTTCTTTTCCGAAATATTCCACAATTTCATTATATGCTATGCCCTCAGGCTCCATATTTTTGTGAGCAATTTCATCACAGTCCAGAATTTCTATGTTATGTTGTTTTATTATGGAAGCTATTGTGCTTTTTCCGCTTCCGCTTTGTCCTGTTAAGCCTATTATGTGTTTCATTTTGCCTCAAACCAATTTTTTCCGCTGTGAACATCTGCTGCCATTGGCACTGCAAGCTTTACAGCACCTTCCATTTCTTCCTGCAAAATTGCCGAAACCTTTTCTTTTTCATCTTCATAAGCTTCTATTAAAAGCTCATCGTGAACCTGTAATATAAGCTTTGATTTAAGACCCTCTGATTTAAGTCTGTTATAAACTCTTACCATTGCAATTTTTATAATATCGGCAGCTGTTCCCTGAACAGGCATATTCATTGCAACTCTTTCTCCAAAGCTTCTCTGCATAAAATTAGAGCTGTTTATTTCTTTTATATATCTTCTTCTGTTAAACATTGTTTGAGCATAGCCAAGATTACGGGCATCTTCAACACATTTATCTATAAATTTTTTTACATCGGGATATTTTTCAAAATAGCTTTTTATATATAGGTCAGCTTCTTTTTTGGTTATTTTTAAATCCTGTGAAAGACTGAATGAACCCATACCGTAAATTATACCGAAATTAACAGCCTTAGCATTTCTTCTCTGTAAATCGGTTACCTCCTCCATAGGAGTGTTAAACACAAGAGATGCAGTTGATCTGTGTATATCCTGTCCTTCATTAAAGGCATCTATAAGGAACTTATCTTTTGACATACTTGCCATAACTCTAAGCTCAATTTGTGAATAGTCGGCATCCAGATAAATACAGTTTTCCTTTGGTATAAACACTTTTCTAAGCTCTCTGCCAAGCTCAAGTCTTATAGGTATATTCTGAAGATTTGGCTCTGTAGAGCTTATTCTGCCTGTTGTTGTGACAGTCTGGTTAAAGGTTGAGTATATTCTTCCGTTGTCTTTTATAAGAGGAAGAAGTCCGTCGGCATAGGTGCTTTTAAGCTTGCTGTAGCTTCTGTATTCCAGCACCTTTCCCACAATTTCATCTTTATCCTTTAGCTTTTCAAGAATATCTGCCGATGTTGACCAGCCTGTTTTTGTTTTCTTTCCGCCCTTTAATCCAAGCTTTTCAAATAAAATATAGCTTAGCTGCTTTGGTGAATTAATATTAAATTCTTCTCCCGCAAGCCAGTAAATATCACCTGTAAGCTCTTTAAGCTTAATATCAAGCTTATCTCTGTAGGCTTCAAGACCCTTTTTGTCAATTCCCATTCCCTCAAGCTCCATATCTGCAAGCACAAAGGTTAAAGGAAGCTCTATTTCATAATAAAGATAATGCTGATTGTTCTGTTCAATTTGTTCTTTCATTATAAAATATGCACGTCTGCTTATGTCTGCCCAGCAACCGCAATAGGCAATAAATTCACTTTCATCAAGGTCAAGAACCGATTTTCTGCTTTTGCCTTTTCCAAGTATTTCCTCAGAGCTTAAATGATTTTCATTTAAAAAATCCTCTGCCATTTCATTATATTCATAATTTTCTTTATGAGAATTGAGAATATATCCTCCAAGCATTGTATCAAATACAATATTTTTAATTTTAACATTATATTTTGACATAAATACAATATCAGCTTTTGTGTTGTGGGCAATTTTTTTAATATCACTTTCAAAAAATTCCTTCACCATTTGTATATCAGGCTCTTTTGCTATAAGTGCTTTATTGTCCTCGCCGCTTAATGATATTGCACATATTTTGTCATTTTCAGTTATAAGCTTGTAAGCAATAATATCATAGCTTTTAATATATTCGGCTATATTGTTTCCTAAAATATATTCAGCCTTTGGCTTTTCTTTAACCTCAAAATATTTAAGCATTGACTTAAATTCATATTCTTTAAAAAGAGCATAGCTGTCATTGTTGAACATATTGCAAACTCTTGCATTTTCAAAATCCTTTAACTCTATATCAACATCTGTTTTTATTGTAACAAGCCATTTGCTTTTTAAAGCCTGCTCTTTAAATTCAATTAAATTTTGAGATGCTTTTTTAGGCTTTATATTTTCAGCATTTTCAATAGCATTTTCAAGGGATTTATATTCCTGAATTATTTTTATGGCGGTTTTTTCACCAATAGACGGAACTCCGGGAACATTGTCGCTTGTATCTCCCATAAGTGCCTTTACATCTATAAATTCCTTCGGTGTTACTCCGTAAGCTTTAAATACATCTTTGTCATAATAGTCCTCTATTATTGTAGAGCCGTTTTTTGTCTTTGGTATTCTTATTTTAATTTTATCACTTGCAAGCTGTAAAAGATCTCTGTCACCGCTTACAATAACGGGAGAAATATTTTTGATTTCGGCATTTTTTGCAAGAGTGCCTAAAAGGTCATCTGCTTCAAAGCCTGCCATTTCAACAGTGGCAATATTCATTGAATGAAGCACCTTTTTAAGGGATGACATCTGCGGAACAAGCTCTTGGGGCATACCCTTTCTTGTGCCCTTATATTCCTTATATCCAAGGTGTCTGAAAGTAGGCTTGTGCACATCAAAGCACACAACACAGTAGTCAGGCTTTTCATCATCAAATAATTTAAAAAATATATTTAAAAAACCATATACGCCGTTTGTGTATTCTCCGTTTTTGTTTGTCAAAAGGGGCATAGCATAAAAGGCTCTGTTTATTAAACTGTTTCCATCTATCAATAATATTTTTTCAGACATATTTATCTCCCGCTTTATAATATTTATATAGTCATACTTATTATTAGTATACTATTATTTTTATAAAAAATAAAGGCTATTTTGATATTTTTAATGAATTTGTAGGAAATTGATAATTTAAAAGGGCGGTATCACGTTAATCTAATTTGGTAACATACTTGCAACATTGGTATAAAGTTTCTTATGAAAACATATACCTGTTTCAGTGCTGATTACGAGAGTTTTTATGTTTAATCTCGTCCAATTATCCGGCGTTGTTATTG
>CAZZLN010000009.1:0-42137 GCA_964654945.1 uncultured Lachnospiraceae bacterium | reverse complement strand
ATTAGGGCAGAGTACCGAATACAAGAAAATTGAAAGCGTAATTGATTTTTTTGACGACGATAAGGGGGCAATCAACAATGAAAAAAGGACAGTCAAACAGGCTAACGGCGCAGCAAAAAGAAGGACAAGGACCTATAACAATCTTTCATAAGGACGCACAAATCCATGATAAAGAAGTTGAAAACACTTCTCTTTTCGTGATTAAACAGCTTGAGTATGAATTTCCTATGCTGAAATTTCGTTATAGAAAAGACCTGTCGAAAAAGGAAATCAATGAAGCGCTACAAAAAGTTGATAGCTACCTTGGACAAACGCTTTTTGTAGAAAGCGCAAGTATTAAACCCGACGGCGGTTTAATTGAGGTGCAGGACGATAAAGGAAATTGGCGCGTTGTATTGGTATCAGAAGCAAAACATCAAGGGAAAGATATTGAAAACATTAGAGCTGGCAAACTGGTAGGAAAGAAGAATAATCAAGACCTTATGGCGGCAGGAAACGCAATCGAACGAGCATACAAAAACGTGAACGAGATTGCTAATTTCATGCTGTCGGAACGTTACTTCCCTTACATACTGTTTTTAGAGGGTTCTAATTTCCTAACGCAAAATGTGACCGTTACAAGACCCGACGGCAGACAGGTGACATTAGTTTATAATGACGGCACGTTGAATAGGCTTGACAGGTTGACTGCTGCAAATTATGGTATGCCTATCAATACTAATCTTTGCGAAAACAGGTTTGTAAAGTGTAATGGTGCAACTATCATGCTGCAAGCCGCTTCAATCTATACTAAAGGTGAGGGCGGGCATTGGAATGACGAAGATATGATTATGGTTATGCTTGACATAGCGCGTACTTCATTGCAGATGTTGGGTTCTGACCTTTTTAAGCAACTCACAGCAAAAAGACACACAGAGCGTTAAAAATCTTGTCGCTTATCGTCTAATATTTTCAAGCCGCATTAAGTAGATTTAAGCGACAAACAAGCGACAAAAGAAAATCACGGCGCATAAAAAGACGCATAAAACCACAATATATTGAATAAAAACCGCAGAAACACGCTATATATGCACATTATATGCAATATGGCGTGTTTCTATTGTCTGCTGTGGGGAAACGCCTATGCACAGATAATAAGAAACGGCAAGGGCGAAGTTTTAGCTCCGACAGAAGGCAAAATTTTCGATCCCGCTTGTGGTAGCGGCGGTATGTTTGTTCAGACTGCTCATTGTATCGAAAGACATAAAGAAAAAGGCAAGCAGATGAATTTAAGAGCCTTTGGTGTGGAGAAAACAGCGGCAACTATTAAACTTGCTAAAATGAGCCTAGTTCTTAATAATGTCAGAGGAACTATTACACATGCAAACTCTTATGCCCGTGATCCGTATAACAGTTTCGGTGCATTTGATTATGTAATGGCTAATCATCCTTTCAATGTAAATGATGTTGAAGTCGAAATTGTAAAAGACCAGCCGAGATTTAATACATACGGAATACCGCAGAATAAAACTAAAAAATCAAAAAAGGATGCAAAGAAACTGTTCCTAATGCAAACTACCTTTGGATTAATCAGTTTGCAACAGCTCTTAATGAAAACGGACGAGCTGCCCTTGTTATGGCAAACTCGGCATCTGATGCAGGAAACAGCGAAAAGGAAATCAGACAAAGACTTATTGAAAGCGGTGTTAACAAGCAAATGGTAACCCTTCCTTCCAATATGTTTATATCGGTTACACTCCCCGCAACACTTTGGTTCTTCGATAATGCAAAAACTAAAAAGGATGAAATTCTTTTTATAGATGCAAGAAATATCTTTACGCAGATTGACAGGGCTCACAGAAAGTTCTCTGACGAACAGATAAAGAATCTTGGCATTATAACAAGACTTTATGAAGGTAAAACAGAAGAATTCACAGACCTTTTAAAAGAATACAAAACAGAAGTTTTAAGCAGATTAAGTAACCTTTTGGAAGTAATTACTGATTTATCAAAGTACAGTTTCTATTTTGACGGCAACGGCAAAGAAAGCTTTAAAGAACCTCAACTTCGCTCTTGTGCACCTAAGTTCATTAAAATGGATTCTGATTTGTTGAAAAGTCTGACTTCAGATAATGTTTTGACCTTCAAAGCTTTAGTTGAAGAACAAGACCGAGAAATTATGTTTGCTTCAATGGGATTACATTTTGAACAGTGCTATTCTAAAAATCAGGACAAGAAGATTAAAAAATTTGATGAACTCATTGAAAGAGGACGTGGTATTGCCAGAGAGATTATTTACTTCCTTGACAATATCCTTTGGCTCACAGAGAGATTCCCGGAAGGTAAATATGTTAATGTTGTTGGTTTTTGTAAGGCTGCAAAGCTTGAAGATGAAGACGGCATTATAGACCAAGACTATTCTTTGAACCTCGGTCGTTATGTCGGTGTTGTTATTGAAGATGATGGTATGACAGAAGAAGAGTTTAAGTCAGAAATGTTGAGCCTAAATGCGGAACTTGAAAGCTTAAATGTTGAAGCACAGGAACTTGAAAAGAAGATTGCAGAGAATTTGAAAGGATTATTTAAATAACAATGTTTGAGCTTTTTTCTACTAGAGAGATAGTATTAGGAATATATTTTGCTTTAATTGCAATATGGGTATTTTTTCATAAAAAAATCCGTTCAAGTGTCGTTGATGTTTTGAAAGTTGCGTGTTGCCACCAATTAGTTATACCATTTGTTTTTATGATTGGTTATGCAACGCTTATAGTATATGCACTTAAATTTTTGCCTTTTTGGAAATGGATATATTTAAAAGATATTACAATGTGGGTTATATTTGTGGGCGTTCCTATTTGTTATAAAGCTGTAAATACCGAAGATAAATATTATTTCAAAAATATGATTGCAGATAACTTTAGGTTTTCTGTTTTAGTAGAGTTCATTTCGGGTACATTTACATTTTCTTTTGTGACAGAATTAATACTTCAACCAGTGCTTGCTTTTTTGCTTATATTGCAAGTAGTTGCGGAGCGAGATGATGAACATAAACCTGCAAAAAAACTTATTGATTTTTTGTTGACAGTAATAGGGTTGGTCATTTTATATTTTACAATAAAAAAAGCAATTACAGATTATTCGCATCTTGAGATGATTGATACAACGGTAAGTTTCGTTGCTCCAATCTTGTTTTCTTTACTCTACTTACCTGTTGCATACCTTTTTGCTGTTTATTCAAAATATCAGGTATTATTTATTCGAATGGGGTTTAAAACACCAAAAGATAAGAATATAGAATGGATGCGCAAAAGAAAGGTTTTAAAAGTTTGTAAATTATCTTATAAAAAAATTGTGTCTTTTGAAAGAGAGTATGTAAAAAGGCTTTATGTTAAAATGACAGACGAAGAATTTGATAACATTATCAATTGTTTTAGAAAGGCGACAAGCAAATGAGTAAATGGGAAAATACAAAACTTTCACTCTATAATGCGGAACAAATGGAAGATGTAAAAAATAACCCTGCAGTAAAAGCAACTATATTATCTTTAATTAAAACTATTCCCATGCTTGGAGAATTGATCGATGATACTATTGATGTAGTATTAACCAAATTTCAGGAAAGCAAGAGAAATGAACTGTTAGATATTATTTTGCACGATTCGGAAAATATTACTACAGAGATGGTTAACGATGTCGAGTTTATAATGAATTTTGCAAAAACTTTAGATGCCGTAAACAGATTGGGCTCAAATGATAAAGTGAAATATTTTGCTAATGTCCTAAAAAACGGATATCTTTCAAATGAAAGAATAGCTGATGGCGAATTTGAGGAATACTTATTTGCCCTATCCACTCTATCTTATAGGCAAATTAATATTCTCATTGATTTATATATTCATGAAAAAAATAATGTAAAAGAATATAATGGCAAAGATGAAACTCAGAAGAACAATAAACTTGCAGGCAGATATGAACCTTGGAGGGATTTTGTTAATAATATTACCACGAAATACTTAATCACAGAAGAAGATGTGGTAAGTATACTGTCGAGCATATCAAAGACAGGATTTTGCAATGAAATAACCGGAACATATTTTGATTATAGTGGTGGAGTTTTTTACATTACTAATAGTTGCAAAAGGTTTATAAGGATGATTGCAGGTGAAATAGATGAGTAAATGGGAAGAAAAAAGATTAGAAGATATGTGTGTTTTTGCTGCAAGAGGTATAACTCCTCAGTATGTAGAGCTAACGGCAATGAAGAAGCTAATATGATTGATGAGGATTTTATGTTAGCTCTTGAATACGGTATGGCACCTACAGGCGGTATGGGTATGGGAATTGACAGACTTGTGATGCTCTTTACTGATGCAAGCACAATTAGAGATATTCTTCTGTTTCCGACAATGAAGCCGCTTGATAAATAAATGATGTAGTTATGGGGTTTGAGGGAATTTTAAACCGTTACTACACCATTTATGCTGAAATTTATGTTTGAAAAGACAATAATTAACTATTACAGACGAACCGTAGAATATGCGGTTCGTTTTGTTTAAGAAAAAATGACTGATACGAAATACTATATTTACGAAAAACATATATCGGAAAACTGAGTGCAAACAAATAAAGATTTGATAAAATATCTATCTGTCAATCCTGAATGTTTTTACCTTGTGGCAACAAACACCTGCCGCTAAGCCGTTTTGCATTATATTTGCTTGTAAGCTTTTCAAGCTTTTTTATAAGCTTCGTACTCTTTTTGTGAGTAATAAAATTTAAGGACTGAACGCTGTTCGCAAGCAGCTTCAGCTCCGGCAGCTCAAAGTTACGGCTCCCGACGAAGCAATCCGTTGTTTTGGATTTACGGGAACATATATAATTCAGAACAGCTTGAGATACTCCAAATCGTCATAAACTCTCTTGCACTCGGCAATTTTCTGCACAACGGTGATAGTATGTTCCTCGTCGGTCTGTTCAAGCAATATCTTAATCAAATATAAGAGTTTTAATTTCCGGTGAGGCAGCTTCATAATTTACCCTATTTTTTAATCTAAAGTTATTTTACCTATATCCTTGCCGTTTACAGCAAATGACAGAAAAGTGCCTTTAAACATAGCGGCAAAATAGCCGCTGTATTCTGTACAATAGTTTTTGTCTATAAAATTCAATGTTTCCCGAAGCTGAAGCATTGCTGCAAACTCGTGCTTGCAGCAATAGCTGCAAAAGCAGGAGCACACAAGATTTGATATAATCCCATCACAATAATCAAATTCTATTTCATATATTTCGCTGCCCTCAACAATAGCTTTGCCATGGGTTTTGTCAACGGATATGTATAAAACTTTGTTGTTCATATAATAATCGTGCCCACGCTGTGCTATTTCCGACTTTATGTCCATATTAAGCTCGTCAAGCGTAAATGAACTTCCGCCCTTGCCGACAGCATACTTCGTATCCTCTTTATCAGGTGCTTTGAACCATGGGAAAACCTTTTCATAAGGCATCGCACCGCAGTCAAATGTCACAATATGCGACCCTGCCAAATAAAAGTCACCCTTTACCCTTGTGTCAACAATAGCTATCACTCTTTTATAATCCGACAGCTTTATTTTAAAGGAATAGTTTACGCTTATAACACGTCCCTGCTTACCTTCAAGCTTTCCGTCTACATAAACAATGTCGCCCTTGTGCAAGTCAAACCTGTCATTGTAGTAAGTAAGCGTCATATTCCTTTGCGGAAAATATATATCAACCACCGATTTTTTCGGCTCTGTATTCACATCCGTACTCATCGGAGCATCAATTTGAGTATTGCTGTCACTCCCGCTGACCGTAAATCCAATAAAATTCTTTTTCATAATCATACCTCCGGATACACAAATTCTGCCTTTTCACTATAATGTTTTTACTACAATTATTTTATCAAATTTAATGGGTATAAAAACGGACAGTGAATTGTTTTTAGAAAATTTTCTTGTAATTTATCAAAGCCAGTCATATTTATCACCCATTGCTATTATGACATATTTTGGATTTTGAGTTTATTACAATATTATTTCAAAATTAGATTGACGTGATTTCAAAAATAGATTGACGTGCGATTTTTCTTTTAGGACTTTTTTTACAGCCACTTTTGTTTTATTTCATTGACATTTACCTTATTATGGCTTAAAATAAAATATATTACAATTAATTAAAAAAATTAGGAGGATTACTATGGATTATAAATCAGCCGGTGTAGATGTTGAGGCAGGCTATAAAGCAGTTGAATTAATGAAGGGTCATGTTAAAAGCACTTTCAGACCTGAGGTTTTAACTGATATTGGTGGGTTTGGCGGCTTATTCAGCATTGCCAAGGCAAAGGATATGGAAGAACCTGTTCTTGTAAGCGGTACTGACGGTGTTGGCACTAAGCTAAAAATTGCCTTTGAAATGAACAAGCATGATACTATCGGTATTGATGCAGTTGCTATGTGTGTTAATGATGTTGTTTGCAGTGGTGCTGAGCCGTTATTCTTTCTTGATTATATAGCTTGCGGTAAAAATGAACCTGAAAAAATTGCAGAAATTGTAAGTGGTGTTGCAGAGGGCTGCAGACAGTCAGGCTGTTCATTAATCGGTGGTGAAACTGCTGAAATGCCGGGATTTTATCCTGTTGATGAATATGACCTTGCAGGCTTTACTGTTGGAATTATGGATAGAGCAAAGTCTATTGACGGCAGCAGAATTTGTGATGGGGATATTCTTATTGGTATTGCATCAAGTGGTATTCATTCTAATGGTTATTCTCTTGTAAGAAAGGTATTTGATATTAATAAGGAAAACCTTAATAAATATTATGGTGAGCTTGGCTCAACTCTTGGTGAGGCTTTATTAACTCCTACAAAGATTTATGTAAAAACTGTTTTAGAGCTTATTAAAAATGTTGATGTAAAGGGATTAAGTCATATTACAGGGGGAGGATTTATAGAAAATATTCCAAGAATGATGCCTGACGGCTGCAAAATTAACATTGAAGAAGGCAGTTGGGAAATACATCCTGTTTTCACTCTTATGGAAAAACTCGGGAATATTGAAAGAATGAGTATGTATAATACTTTCAATATGGGTATCGGTATGGTTGCAGCAATAAAGAAAGAAGATGCCCAAAAGGCTTTAAAGGTGCTTTCTGATATTGGCGAAAAGGCTTATGTTATAGGCAATGTAACAAAAGGCAAGGGTATTGAGATTAATTTAAAATAAAATGAGGTATCTGCTATGATAAAAATTGGTGCATTGGTAAGCGGAGGCGGAACAAACCTCCAAGCTATAATGGACGCTATAGATTTACAGGGTATAGATGCAAGGATTGAGAGTGTTGTCAGTAACAAAGAGGGTGTTTATGCTCTTGAAAGAGCTGAAAAAAGAGGGATTGAAACAGCAGTTATTTCAAAAAAGAGCTTTGATAACAGTGTTGAATATGAAAAGGCTCTTATAAAGCATTTTAATGACAGAAATGTAGATTTAATTGTTCTTGCCGGTTTTATGGTTATACTTGGAAAAACATTTGTAGATGCCTTTGAAAACAGAATTATGAATATTCATCCTGCACTTATTCCAAGCTTTTGCGGTGAAGGATTTTACGGACTTCATGTTCATGAGGCTGTATTAAAGGCAGGTGTTAAGGTGACAGGTGCAACTGTGCATTTTGTTACTGCTGATTGTGATGCCGGACCTATTATACTTCAAAAGGCAGTTTATATTGAAGATGATGACACACCTGAAATTTTGCAAAAGAGAGTTATGGAACAGGCTGAATGGATAATTTTCCCTGAAGCTATAAAGCTTTTTGCAGAAAATAAGCTCGTTGTTAAAGACGGAATAGTTAGGAGGCTTAAATAAATATGAAAGTTTTGGTTGTTGGCTCAGGAGGACGTGAGCATGCTATTATATGGAAGCTTGCACAAAGTCCTAAGGTTGATAAAATCTATTGTGCTCCGGGCAATGCCGGTATAGGTAAGATAGCAGAGCTTGTGGATATTGGTGCTATGGAGTTTGATAAGCTTGTGGATTTTGCAAAGAAAGAGTCAATTGATTTTACTGTAGTTGGTATGGACGATCCTCTCGTTGGAGGCATTGTTGATAAATTCGAAGAAAATAACCTAAGGGTTTTCGGACCAAGAGCAAATGCTGCTATTATTGAGGGCAGCAAGGCTTTCAGCAAAGAGCTTATGAAAAAATATAATATTCCTACTGCTGCCTATGAAATTTTTGATGATTATAACAAGGCTCTTGAATATGTTAAAAATGGTGATTTTCCGGTAGTTTTAAAGGCTGACGGACTTGCTCTTGGAAAGGGTGTTCTTATATGCAACACTCTTGATGAAGCTATAGATGGTCTTAACACTATTATGGTAGATAAAAAATTTGGTGAAAGCGGAAACAAGGTTGTTATAGAAGAATTTCTTACAGGGCCTGAAATGTCTGTATTAAGCTTTTGCGACGGAAAAACCATTGTGCCTATGGTTTCAGCTCAGGATCACAAAAGGGCTTTTGATAATGATGAGGGACTTAACACAGGGGGTATGGGTACCTTCTCTCCCAGCAGAGTTTATACTGATGAACTTGCTGATGAATGTATGAAAACCATTTATCAACCAACTGTAGATGCTCTTAATGCAGAGGGCAGAATGTTTAAGGGAATTATATTTTTTGGACTTATGCTTACTCAAAAGGGTATGAAAGTTATTGAATATAATGCACGTTTTGGTGACCCTGAAACACAGGTTGTACTTCCAAGACTTGATGGAGATTTAATGGAAATTTTTGAAGCCTGTGCAGACGGAACTCTTGACAAAATTAATGTTAAGTGGTATGACAATGCTGCTGCCTGTGTTGTTATGGCAAGCGGAGGCTATCCTGTAAGCTATGAAAAAGGCTTTGAAATTACCGGACTTGAAGCTGCTGAAAACCTTGATGATATAATTGTTTTCCATGCAGGCACAGCCCTAAAAGACGGTAAATATGTTACAAACGGCGGCAGAGTTTTGGGTGTAACAGGTGTAGGCAAAAATCTTGATGAAGCTATTAAGACTGCTTATAAGGGCGTTGATAAAATTAATTTTAAAAATGCTCATTTTAGAAAAGATATTGGTATAAAAAAATACTGATATAAAAAATATTAAATTGTTTAAAATAACATAAAAGGAGGTATTTTTATGAAAGAAGAAACTATGATGATTTTAAAAATGATTGAAAGCGGAAAGCTTACTGCCGATGATGCGGTGAAGGTGATTAATGCTCTTAAATCAGACGGAAAATCAACATCAGACACAATTGATTTAGTAAGAAAAAAGGTGACAAAGTTTGCAAAGGAAGCAGAACCAAAGGTTAAGGCTGCTGCAAATGTTATTGTTGAAAAGTCTGCCGAGATTGGAACAAATTTCAAGAAAAAGGTAGAAGAAAAAATTAACGAATCCAAATTGAAAGAAAAAGCAGAAGATATTATTGATGATGTTGTGGATACAGACGATGACGATTTCTTTGATGATGGTGAAAATGATGTTCTTAATGAGGACACAGAAGAATAATTATAATTTTATTGAGTGCTGAATTTTGGTTCAGCACTCAGCATATTGAATTTATTGACAGTATTTTTAAAATACTGTTTTTTTATGTGTAAATTTTGTAAAAACAGTAATACTAATAAAAGAAATAAACCAAAAAGGAGCAAAGATATGAAATTGTCATTCAGATGGTATGGTGAAAAGGATAAAGTTACACTTAAAAATATAAGACAAATTCCCAATATGTATTCTATAGTGACTGCTGTATATGATGTGCCTGTTGGAGAGGTTTGGAGCAATGAAAGTATTATGAGGCTAAAAAGGCTTACGGAAAATTCGGGACTTCATTTTGAGGTAATCGAAAGCATACCTGTTCATGAGGATATTAAGCTTGGAAAGCCGACAAGAGATAAATATATTGAAAATTACTGTGAAAATATAAGGAGAGTTGCAAAGGCAGGAATTAAGTGTGTATGTTATAATTTTATGCCTGTTTTTGACTGGACAAGAACACAGCTTGACCATACTCTTGAAGATGGCTCAACAACTCTTGTATATTATCAGTCACAGGTTGATAATGTAAATCCTCTTGAGGGTGACAGTGATTTGTCCCTTCCGGGCTGGGATTTGAGCTATACAAGAGAAGAGCTTAGTAATGTTGTGGCAGAATATAATGCTATGACGGAGGAGGATTTATGGGATAATCTTAAATATTTTCTTGAAAAAATTATTCCTGTTGCAGCTGAAAACAATGTATATATGGCTATTCACGAAGATGACCCCTGCTGGAGCATATTTGGTCTGCCAAGAATTATAAACAGTGAAGAAAATATTGACAGATTTTTAAGTCTTGTTGATGATTCTCACAATGGCATTACGCTTTGCACAGGCTCACTTGGCTGCTCATGTAAAAATGATGTTGTAAAGATGGCTGAAAAATATGCTAAAATGGGCAGAATTCATTTTGTGCATTTTAGAAATGTGGCAGTACTTCAGGATAACAAGGGTTTTGAGGAAACGGCTCATCTTTCAAAATGCGGTTCTCTTGATATGTATGCAATTGCAAAGGCACTTTACGATAATGGATTTGACGGTTATATAAGACCGGACCATGGCAGAATGATATGGGGAGAAACAGGCAGACCCGGCTATGGATTATATGACAGAGCTTTGGGGGTTGCTTATATAAACGGCTTGTGGGAAGCTCTTGAAAAGGGGAGTGGAAAATGAATAATTTAAAAAATATATTTTGTGTTTTGTTGGTTTTTGTGTTTATTACAGGGTGTGCCGCAAAAACAAGTTCAGACAGAAAAATAATAAGAGTAGGACATAATCAGTCCTCAGATCATCCAACTCATATAGCTTTAACAGCTTTTGAAAACTATATAGAAGAAAGGCTTGGAGATAAATATGATGTTGAGGTATATCCAAGTGAGCTTCTTGGCTCTCAGACAGATATGGTTCAGCTTACTCAAACCGGAGCAATAGATTTTTGTGTTGCAAGCAATGCTATTCTTGAAACATTTTCAAAAAATTATGAAATATTTAATCTCCCTTATCTTTTTTCAAGCACAGAGGCTTATCACAATGTTATGGACGATACCTCGATTACAGACCCCCTTTTTAAGTCTACTTCAAAGGCAGGCTTTGAGGCTGTAACATGGCTTGATGCAGGCACAAGAAATTTCTATACTGTTAAAAAGCCTATACAATCTCCGTCAGATTTAAAGGGTATGAAAATAAGAGTTCAGCAGTCACCTACAAATGTTGAAATGATGAGATTGCTTGGAGGCTCTGCAACTCCTATGGGATTTGGCGATGTGTACACTGCTTTGCAGTCAAATATTATTGACGGCGCAGAAAACAATGAGCTTGCACTTACTAACAATGGGCATGGTGATGTGTGTAAATATTATTCATATGATATGCACCAAATGGTTCCTGATATTTTAATAGGAAATTATGAATTTCTTGAAAATCTTTCTCCTGAAGAAAAAGAAATATTTGAGGAGGGTTTTAAGATTGTAAACACTGTTGAAAGAAATGAATGGGTTAATGCAGTTGAGGCATCAAAGGAAAAAGCTGAAAATGTACAGGGAGTTAAATTTTATTATCCTGACCAGCAGCCCTTTGTGGAAGCCTGCAAACCTTTGCATCAGACTGTGCTTGACAACAATCCTGATATAAAGCCTTTATATGATGCCATAGAAAAATACAATCAGAATAAGGGGTGATTTTATGATTGATGTTAGAAATATAATGAACAAAATTCTTAATTTTCTTGCAGCTGCAAGTTTGTCTGCTATGGTAATTTTAACCTGCTATCAAGTGTTTACCAGATATATTTTAAGAAATCCTTCACCATGGTCAGAGGAACTTGTATCCTATCTTTTTGGCTGGATGGCACTTCTGGGTGCTTCTGTAATGACAGGTGAAAGAGGTCATATGAATATACCTGTTCTTGTAGACAAAATGGGTAAGGGTGCAAAAAGGGTGCTGCTTATATTTTCAGAAATCATTGCACTTTTATTTTCAGCTGTAATTTTGTTTTATGGCGGTATTAAAATAACATCTTTGGGTATGGGACAGCTCACATCATCTCTTGGTGTGACAGTAGGTGTATTTTATTTTGTAATGCCCCTTTGCGGTATTATTAATATTGTGTATACAATTTTGAATATTTTTGATATTTTCAGAGGAAAGGAGATTTAGTTTATGGCAATGGAATCCCTTTTGATTATAGTAGTTGTGCTTTTGGTGCTGCTTGCTTTAGGTGTGCCTATTTCCTATTCAATAGGAATATCTGCTCTTGCTGCAATATTAAGAACTGTTCCTCTTGACAATTCAGTTGTAACTGCTGCTCAGAGAACATTTGTGGGTATGAGCAAATTCAGTCTTACTGCGATACCATTTTTTATACTTGCAGGTAATTTAATGAATCAGGGAGGTATTGCAAAAAGACTTGTAGATTTTGTAAATGCACTTTTAGGTAAACTTCCCGGTTCTTTACTTGTAACAAATGTAGGTGCTAATGCTCTTTTTGGAGCTATTTCAGGTTCAGCCGCTGCTGCTGCCGCTGCTGTTGGAAATATGGTTTCTCAAGGTGAGGAAGAGCTTGGCTATGACAAAGGATTATGTGCTGCTGCAAACGGTGCTTCTGCACCGTCGGGACTTCTTATCCCTCCATCAAATGCACTGATTACATACTCCCTTGTGTCAGGGGGTACGTCAGTTGCAGCCTTGTTTCTGGGTGGTTATGTACCGGGTATAATATGGGCAGTATGCTGTATTATAGTTGCAGTTATAATTGCAAAGAAAAAAGGCTATGTTGGTATTAAAGGAAAGTTCAGCTTTAAGGTTCTTGGTATAGCAACATTAAGAGCAATACCGGCTCTATCTCTTATTGTAGTTGTTATAGGGGGAATAGTCGGAGGTATTTTTACAGCCACAGAAGGCTCTGCAATAGCAGTTGTGTATGCTCTTATTCTAAGTGCATTTTACAAAAATATAAGTTGGAAGTCACTGAAAAAAATATTAATTGACAGTGCAAAAATGAGTGGTATGCTTGTTTTTCTTATTGGTGTATCAAATATTTTAAGCTGGGTAATGGCTTTTACTCTTGTGCCTCAGGCTATAGCACAGGTGCTTATAGGACTTACAAGCAATAAATATATACTTTTGCTTATTATGAATATTATTCTTCTTGTGGCAGGCACATTTATGGACGTTACTCCTGCAATATTGATTTTTACACCTCTTTTTCTTCCTATAGCACAGGAATTTGGTATGAACAGTGTGCAGTTTGGTCTTATGCTGACCTATAATCTTTGTATAGGCAATGTCAGTCCTCCTGTCGGCAATACACTTTTTGTTGCAATTAAGGTCGGAAAAACCACTCTTGCAGATGTAATACCTTATATGCTTATATTCTATGCAGCTATTCTTATAGGACTTATGCTTGTCACCTATGTACCAAGTGTGAGTATGCTGCTTCCTGAAATGGCAGGACTTATATAATCAAAAAAAAGAACCCTTAAAATAGGGTTCTTAATTTTTGTATTATAATGCACTTTTAGCTGTTTCAACCAAAGAAGCAAAAGCCTTAGCATCGTTAACTGCCAATTCAGCTAACATCTTTCTGTTGATGTTTACATTTGCATTTTTAAGACCTGACATAAACTTGCTGTAAGAAAGACCATTTAATCTTGCAGCTGCGTTAATTCTAACAATCCAAAGTCTTCTATATGCTCTCTTAGTCTGTTTTCTGCCGGCAAAAGCATGAGCCATTGCCTTCATAACTGACTGCTTAGCTACTCTGTACTGCTTGCTTCTTGCACCAAAGTAACCCTTAGCCATCTTTAAAACTTTCTTATGCTTTTTACGTGCGTTTAATGCACCTTTTACTCTAGCCATTTATTTAGTCCTCCTGATATTAGATATATGGTAATTCTTTTCTCATAACCTTAACATTAGTTGCATCAACAGTAGTAGCTTTTCTTAAGCCTCTCTTTCTCTTAGTGCTTTTCTTAGTTAAGATATGCTGCTTGTTAGCTTTAGTTCTTTTGATTTTACCTGTACCTGTAACAGAAACACGCTTTGCTACAGCTTTTCTTGTTTTTAATTTAGGCATTTTTCTTTCCTCCTGAATATAAAAAATTATGCTTTTGGTCCAAGGAACATTGCCATAGTTCTGGCTTCCATTTTTGGCTCTTTTTCAATTACACCAAATTCTGAAACCTGCTCTGCAAAGTCCTTCATAATCTTAATAGCAACATCCTGACGTGATAATTCACGACCTCTGAAACGAATGCTTACCTTAACCTTATTTCCGGCTTTAAGGAACTTCAAAGCATTTTTAACCTTAACCTGAATATCGTGAGTATCGATATTTGGTGAAAGTCTAAGCTCCTTTGTTTCAACAGTTTTCTGCTTTTTACGAGCTTCCTTTTCTTTTTTTACAAGGTCAAACTTATACTTGCTGTAGTCCATAATCTTGCATACCGGCGGTTTAGCCTGAGGTGAAACCTTGACTAAATCAAGATTTTTTTCATCAGCTAATTTCTGAGCATCTCTTGCTGACATAATGCCAAGCTGTTCTCCGGTATTACTGATAAGTCTTATTTCCTTGTCCCTTATCTGTCCGTTAATCATTAAATCGGTAATAGTAAGCACCTCCAAATTTGATATTGCCGCTCCAATTATAAAAAAAGCGGAACTAAAAGTTCCACTAAAAAAATTCATAAAATACACATAAAGTGCAGAAAATGATAACCTTAAAGCACATAAGCCGTAAGGTGAGAAGTGGAGCTTCTTCTTTAAAACAAATGAATTTTACCACACTATACAATATTTGTCAAGTATTTTTTGAATAAAATATGCCTATTGTTTTTTACTTTTTTCTTGCAATCCTTTAAAGCTGTTTATATATATAACCCTTTTTAATTATAACATAATTTGATTTTATGATATATTGCAGGGCTATTTTAAAATAGATTGACCTGTTAATTTATTTTACACCTTGCCAATTTATAATTAATTATGCTAAAATATAAAATAATAACAGTGAGGTGACTATATGAAAGCAGTTATAGGTCTTGGAAATCCGGGACATAATTATAAATGGACAAGGCATAATGTTGGTTATGAAGTTATAAATAAGCTTGCATATGACAACAATATTGATATGAACAGAGAAAAATTCAAAGCAGTAACAGGTGAAGGACATATAGGATTTGAAAAGGTAATATTTATTGAACCTATAACCTATATGAATTTAAGCGGTGAAAGTGTAAGAGAATTTGTAAGCTTTTATAACCTTGAACCGAAGGATATAATAGTTGTATGCGATGATATTAATTTGCCTGTAGGTTCTGTAAGGATAAGGCAAAAAGGCAGTGACGGAGGTCAGAAAGGACTTAGAAATATTATATATCAGCTTGGCTATGACAATTTCACAAGAGTGAGAGTCGGTGTAGGGCAAAAGCCTCCCAAGTGGGATCTTGCAAATTATGTTTTATCTAAATTTACTGACGAGGAGCATGACCAAATTATAAAAGGCATTACTGATGCCGGCGATGCTGTTACAATGATTATAAAAGACGGTGATGCACAAAAAGCTATGAATACCTACAACAAAAAGGGCGAAGGCAATCAGGAAAAAATTTTGGAATAATGAAAAAGTCTGCTTAGATTTTAAGCAGGCTTTTTGTTCTTTTATAGAGATAAAATGTAAGGATAGATACAACAGAATATTTAAAAATATTAAAGGGAAATATAGAAAAAAGCATAAGCGAAAATTCATCCTTAACAAAAGGATTGACTGAGCTTCCCATTGAAACAATAGCATCCATATCCATACCTAAAAGCTTGGCATAAACAGGAAATGTAAAAAACATATTAACTATTACCGCAAAGGCACTTACAATAATTGTGCCTGTTGCAAGAGAAATTGCAGCAACCTTTTTGCTCTTTGCGCTTTTATAGATAAGCACTGCAGGCAGCATATATGCAACACTGTAAATAAAATTGGCAAGCTCACCTACACCTGCGGTTATTGTACCGTTAAAAGCAAAATTCAGCACAATTTTTATAATTATAATAATTAAGCCTGCAACAGGTCCCATCATATATCCTCCAAGAATAACAGGCAAATCGGAAAAATCCATTTTTATAAATGCAGGTGCCAAAGGAACAGGAAATTCAAGAAGCATAAGCACTGCACTTATAGCGCCAAACATTCCTATCATGGTTATGTGTTTTGCAGTAAATTTTTTATTATCGGTATTCATTATGTAACTCCTTTCTTACAAATCAAAAAACTATCAGATTCCCAACTAAAGCAGATATAAGTATAAACCATATTGGGTGAAGCTTAAATTTTCTCATACCCGCAAAAAGTATAACTGCAAATATTATAGACTTAAATCTAAATAAATCCGATATATTCATTTCAGCCATAAACCCCTCAGTATTAAGGAGAGCCTCTTTAATAACCAGCCATCCGGCAGCAGCAACAAGTCCTATTGAAGCAGGTCTTATTCCATAGAAAACCTTTTCAACCTTTGGATTGTCTTTAAATTTATCCAAGAATTTTGCAACAAGCACTATAATTATAATTGAGGGTGTAATAAGTCCCATAGTTGAAATAACTGCACCGGGAGCTTTTGCAATTGTATATCCAACATAAGTTGCCATATTTACTCCAAGAGCTCCGGGAGTTGATTCTGAAATAGCAACCATATCAAGAAGCGAGCTTTGATTTAACCAATCAGGATGAATATTGCACAAATCATAGAGAAAAGGAAGTGTTGCAAGTCCTCCGCCTACTGCAAACAGACCTATCTTAAAAAATTCATAAAAAAGCATTAAAAACTTAATTATCATTTTTTGTTCCTCCTCTCCGGCTCTGAATTATATAGCCTGCGATACCTGAAAGCACAACAAATAATATAGGACTAATGCCTGTAAACACTGAAAGGCAGAACACAATTATACATATTACAAGACCTGTTAAATCTTTTACTGCACTTTTCCAAAGCTTTATTGTAGCATTTACTATAAGAACCGCAACGCATATTCTTATTCCCGTAAATGCTCTTGCAACATAAGTAATATGTGCAAAATTTGTAAGCAAAGCTGCTATAATTACAATTATAATAATAGATGGTGTTACAAAGCCAAGAGTGGCTGCTATAGCACCTTTAACCCCCATAAGCTTGTTGCCTATAAATGTTGAGGTATTTACTGCAATTACTCCCGGGGTGCACTGACCTATAGCATAATAATCAAGTATTTCCTGTTCTGTTGCCCAATGTCTTTTATCCACAATTTCTCTCTGTAAAATAGGCAGCATTGCATAGCCTCCGCCAAAGCATACTGCACCCATTTTTGCAAATGTAAAATACAAATTCCAAAGTTTTTTTAATGTATTCATTGCATATTTATCTCCATTTCCTCAATAAGACCTTTGAATACCTCCATTGCATTTTCAACAGGAGCAGAGGTTGTCATATCCACACCTGCACCCTTTAAAAGGTCAATTGAGTATTTTGATGAACCACCCTTTAAAAAATTAATATAATCATCTGTACCATTTTCATTTAAAATCCTGTTTGATAATGCAATTGCGGCACTATAGCCTGTTGCATACTGGTATACATAAAAAGCAGTATAAAAATGAGGTATTCTTGCCCATTCCCACTTAATCTCGTCATTTATTATAATATCATCACCATAATATTTTTTGTTCAGCTCATAATATATTTCACACATATTGTCAAATGTAAGAGCTTCTCCCTTTTCTGCCATTTGATGAACAGCAAGCTCAAATTCAGCAAACATTGTCTGCCTGAAAAGTGTACCTCTAAACTGATCCATAAAATGATTTAAAAGATAGTTTTTCTTGTTTTTATCTTTTGTTGTTTTTAATAAATACTGCATAAGCAAAGCTTCATTTACAGTTGATGCAACCTCTGCAACAAATATTGTGTAATCACCATAAACAACAGGCTGATTGCTCCATGTATAATATGAGTGCATAGCATGACCCATTTCATGAGCAAGCGTAAACATTGAATCAAGATTATCGGCATAGTTTAAAGATACATAAGGATGTGTGCCATAGCTGCCCCAGCTGTATGCGCCGCTTCTCTTACCTGCATTTTCATAAATATCAACCCATTTTTCTTCATTAAGAGCCTTTTTAAGAACATAACAGTATTCTTCGCCTAAAGGTCTTAATGCTTCAAGCACAGTTGTTTTTGCCTGCTCATAAGTTATGGGAGTATCCACATCTGCAACAATTGGTGTATATATATCATACATTGATAAATCGTCAAGTTCAAGCACTTTTTTTCTAAGACTTATATATCTGTGCATAAGATATAAATGCTTGTTTACGGTTTTAATAAGTTCTGTATAAACCGATGTTGGAATATTGTTTACAAAAAGGGCTGAATTAAGGCATGTATCGTATTTTCTTACTCTTGCATTAAAAACATCTTTTTTTACAGATGCGGAATAAATAGCTGCAAGAGTATTTTTCTGCTTAAAATAAGTATCATAAAGAGCCTTGAAAGCATTTTTTCTCAATACTCTGTCACTGCTTTCAAGAAAAGATGTATAGCTGCCATGAGTAAGCTTTTTCTTTTCTCCCTTGCTGTTTTCTATTTCACCAAAATCTATATCTGCATTGTTAAGCATATAAAATATATTAGACGGAGAATTTGCAATTTCATAAACCTGAGCAATAAGCTCCTCTTTATCAGCAGTTAAAATATGTTCTCTGTTTCTTAAAATATCTTTTATATAATGAGAATATTCTCCAAGATTTTCATTAAGAGCCTTATTAATATCATCTTCATTCATTGAAAGAATTGCCGGCTCTATAAATGAAATAGCTGAACTGTAAATTGTAATAAGTCCGTCAGCCTTGTCACTAAGCTCCTGATAAAATGTATTTGTACTGTCCTCATAGGCTTTGAGGTTTGCATATACATAAAGGCTTTCAACCTTGTTTGAAATGCTGTCCCTTATTTTTAGACAATCATAAAGATTATCTGTATTAATTTTATCTGAATATGACTTGAATTTTTCTATATCATTTTTTACACTGTCAAATTCACTTTGCCATTTATTATCATTTTCATATAAGTCCTCAATACTCCACTTAAATTTAGGGTCAACTTCATTTCTAAATAATTTTTTCGCCATTTTATAAAAATTCTCCTTTTTTGTTATTGCTTATTTTAGATTTTTATATTATAATTATTTTATCAAAGAGATGGTTGGATATATTTCCAATACACTTATTTATTATAATACTTTTTTTATAAAAGTAAACAATTACTTTTATAATAGTGAACGGAGGGGTATTTTATGGCTTTAAAAGTTTTGTTTGTGTCTGCTGAGGTTTCTCCTTATGCAAAAAGCGGCGGACTTGGTGATGTAGCGGGTTCTTTACCAAAGGCGTTACAGGCAGCAGGAGTTGACGTAAGAGTAGTATTTCCAAAATATCGCACTATTAAGGATGAATATTTATCAAGCTGCCAGTATATAAGTTCTTTTAATATTTCACTTGACTGGAGAACTCAAAAAGCTGATATATACACAATCAGAGGTGCTGTGCCTACATATATGATAGGCAATGACTTTTATTTCGGACGTGCAGGATATTATGGCTATGGAGATGACAACGAAAGATTTGCTTTCTTCTGTAAAGCTGCCATTGAATTTTTAGATTTTGTTGATTTTGTGCCTGATGTTATACATTGTAATGACTGGCAGACAGGCCCTATTTGCTTATATATAAAAGATGTATATTCAAAGATAAAATGTTTCTCAGATATTAAAACACTTTATACTATACACAATCTTCAATATCAGGGTATGTTCCCAAAGGATACTTTAAGAATGATGGGTCTTGATGAAAATTATTATTTCACAAATGACAAGCTTGAATATTACAATATGGCAAGCTTTATGAAAGCCGGTCTTTTATACAGTGATGCTATATCTACAGTTAGCACAACTTACTCCTATGAGGTGCAAACTCCTCAATATGGATATGGTCTTGACGGAGTTTTAAGATGCAGAGCCGATAAGCTTTACGGCATTGTAAACGGTATTGATTATGAGCTTAACAATCCTGCTGTAAGTAAAAAGATTTATGCTAATTTTGATGCAGATAATATGGCAGGCAAGGCTGAAAACAAACGTCAGCTTCAGGCTGAGCTTGGACTTCCTCAGAGAGCTGATGTCCCTGTAATAAGCATTATTTCAAGACTTGCAGACCAAAAGGGTATCAATCTTGTGCTTCAGGCTGCTCATGAGCTTCTTTCAAAAGATGTTCAGCTTGTAGTTCTTGGCACAGGTGAATATCATTATGAAAATATGTTCAGAGATTTACAGTATCGCTATCCTGATAAAGTTAGTGCAAATATATTGTTTGACGATACTCTTGCGCAAAAGATTTATGCAGGCAGTGATATGTTCCTTATGCCTAGTTTATTTGAACCTTGCGGCTTAGGTCAGCTGTTTTCTATGAGCTATGGCACAGTGCCTATTACAAGAACAACAGGAGGTCTTGTTGATACTGTTAAGCATTTTGATGCTGAAACAGGCGAAGGTAACGGTTTCCAGTTCCACGATTATGATGCAGGGGGACTTATGTGGGCAATTAATCAGGCTCTTGCAGTTTATTATGATGATAAAGACCTTTGGAATAAGGTTGTTCAGAATGCTATAAGAACAAGATTTTCTTGGGAAGATTCAGCTAAGAAATATATTGATGTATACAATACCATTATAGAAAATAATTAAAATAAATGAAATTAAGCAGCTGCAAAAAGCCTTGCGGCTGCTTTTATTTTAGGTGGAATATGTTTAAAGACAGAAACTTACTGAATAAAATTGCAGAAAATATAACTGAATATATTGGAGATGAATATATATGCAAATTCTGCTGTATGTCAGAAAATGTAACCTATATTGCATATAAAAACAATATTCCGGAATATACAATAAAAATATCCCGACCATTATACAGAACGCAATCGGAACTTCAATCAGAAACAGATTGGCTTTTAATGCTGAATAATATAAATATGCCTGTGCCTGTGCCTGTAAAAATTAATTCAAATTATGTCAACAAAATTAACGAGCATTATGTTGTTGTTTTTAAATATATAAAAGGTGAAATGCCTGAATACAATGACTGCAATATTATGTATGAAGCAGGCAGACTTGCTGCACTTTTGCATAAAGCACCTAAGCCTGAAAATTCAGACAGACCTGTATGGTCTGCTGAAAATATGACAGGCAAAAAAGGCTTATGGGGTGACTGGAGAGAAAATGAAGATTTAAGTGAAAATGATAAAAATATAATAGAAAATAAATTAAATGAAATAAAACTAAATATCCATAATTATAAAACCAATAAATATGGTCTTATACATTTTGATTTAAGAATGACAAATATTGTTATAGGAAAAAAATTTTATGCCATAGATTTTGATGACTGCGGCTATGGCTATTATATTCAGGATCTTGCAAGTGCGTTAAGCTTTATGGAGGACAGTAATAAGCTATATGAGCTTAAAGATGCCTGGTATAAAGGTTATGAAGAAATTGCTCCTCTTTCTGATGAAGATAAAAATATGGCAGACAGCTTCATTATATTAAGAAGAATTCAGCTGCTTGCTTGGATAACAAGTCATAAAGAAAGTGATTATGTTAAAACCCTATATAAAGGATTTGCAAAAAAAACAATGGAAATATTAAATAGTTTTAAATAACAAATAGAGCTGAAGCTTTTGCCTGCTTCAGCCTGATTTTATTTTACAATATATAATTTTGTCAAGGTACAGCATTTTTAAAAGGCTGTCATCTGTAGGAAATACACCTTTATTTTTTGTATCCTTTCTAAGCTGTCGGTTAAAAATTCAAATGTATTTTTGGTATAAATTATATTTTTTAATTCTTACGGATATTTAAAATATGCGATAATGTTGCCTGTTTACCTTATATTTGCATATGGTCGAAAACGGCGGAATCAATAATCGCCTTATGGTATCCCTCAGCACAGTACTGGAAAATTTTGCCCTCGTTGACCTTCGTTTTTTCGTAAGATAGTCTACGGTGCAGTCTTTTGCAAGAGGGCGTCGCCATTGTATTTTTCATTGTTTAGGATCCTCTTTTTTTAAATCTCTCAATCTTTTGTTAAGTATACCTCCTATTTTTCCGCTTTCCTTTGATGTAAGACTTTTCCAGCCTCCATTTTCAATTTTATCCTCAAGTCCAAGTTCTTTTGCTATTTCAAATTTCATAATATCTTTTTGAGTTAATATTTTCTTTTTTGCCATTTTACCACCTTTTTATATCAATAGGGCACCTCTAAAAATTATGATTTCGCCAAACTTGCTATAATTTCAGATAACTGCTTCAAACTCCCTTGACATAGCTTTTCTGCTATGCCTGCGGTCGTTTTCATTGTTCTCGAAAATTCTGTCTGAGTTTGACTTTACCCTAATTTTTAGAGCACCCGATAGTTTGTATGTATAAATTTTTACCTGATTTTAATTATTTATACTTTCTTTAAATGTCCTGCTCTTTCGGTTAATGCACATTCAACCGTAGGTGCAGGTGACGCAATGGTTGCTGTTCTTGCATATTGTTGGGAAACAAAAGCCGATGAAGAAGAAACTGTAAAAATGTGTATGGCTGTTTCAGCAGGAGCAGTAACAACTATAGGTACAAAGCCGCCATCAAGGGATTTTGTGGAAAAACTTAAAAAACAGGTAATTATTGAAAAAATAGATACTTGATTAATTCACTATACAAATGTATAATCATTATAAAGTTATTTGTGTGGAGTGATAATATGAGCAGTATAAAAGAGCTTTTTGAATTGGTAGCAGATGGAAAACTTACACCGGAACAGGCGGTGCTTAAAGTAAAAATGCAGCCATTTGAGGACTTAGGATTTGCAAAGCCTGATCATCACAGAAAATTAAGACAAGGCGTATCTGAAGTGATATACGCAGAGCAAAAGACCGGGCAGCAGATTTTGAAAATTACTGAAAGTCTTATATCAGGTGGGCAGCAAAATATTTTAATAACAAGGCTTAATAAGGATAAGGCAGAATTTATAAATAAATTTGTGGAATTAAAATATTTTGAAATTTGCAGAATAGGAGTTGTTGGAAATATACCTGAGCCTGACACCGAAAGCAAAATAGTAATTGCATCAGCAGGCACAAGTGATATGTCTGTTGCGGAAGAAGCTGCGATTACTGCGGAATTTTTAAGAAATAAAGCAATAAGGCTTTATGATGTTGGTGTAGCCGGTATACACAGACTTTTTGCAAATACAGACGTTATTATGAATGCTAAAGTAATTGTTGCAGTTGCAGGTATGGAGGGAGCTTTAGCAAGTGTTATTGGAGGACTTGCAGCCTGCCCTGTAATTGCAGTACCTACAAGCGTTGGATATGGTGCAAGCTTCGGAGGTTTATCAGCTCTTTTAGCTATGCTTAATTCATGTGCAAGCGGTGTAAGTGTTGTAAATATAGATAATGGATTTGGTGCAGGCTATATTGCAAGCTTGATTAATCACATTTAAGGAGGAAAAATGAAAACACTATATATAGAATGTAATATGGGTGCTGCCGGAGATATGCTTATGTCAGCTCTTTTAGAACTTCATCCTTGTCCTGATGATTTTATTAAAAGGCTTAATTCTCTTAATATACCCAATGTTGCCGTTAAATCAGAAAAGTCTGCAAAATGCGGTATCATAGGAACTCATATAAAAGTAATTGTTAATGGTGAGGAAGAAAATGAAAATATCTATGAGCATAAGCATCATCATCACCACACAGGAATGCACGATGTTGAGCATATTATATCACATCTCGATATATCCGAAAATGTGAAAACTAATGCAGTTTCTGTTTACAAACTTATTGCAGAGGCAGAGGCTAATGCTCATGGCAAAGCTGTCGATGACATACATTTCCACGAGGTTGGCACAATGGATGCAGTTATGGATGTTGTTGGAAACTGTATGCTTATTGAAGAACTTAATGTTGATGAAATAATAGTATCACCTGTGAGAACAGGCTATGGTTATGTTAAATGTGCTCATGGAATATTGCCTGTGCCTGCTCCTGCTACTGCTTTTATATTAAAGGATATTCCCGTTTATCCGGGCGATGAAGAGGGTGAAATGTGTACACCTACCGGTGCTGCAATTATAAAGCATTTTGCAGACAGATTTTCTCAAATGCCTGCTATGAAAATTAAAAAAATAGGCTATGGTATGGGCACAAAGGATTTTAAAACTGCAAATTGTGTAAGAGCATTTTTGGGAGAAACAGAGGATAGTACTGATAATATAATAGAGCTTAACTGTAATATTGATGATATGACAGGAGAATATATTTCCTATGCTGTCAAAAAAATATTTGATGCAGGAGCTTTAGATGTGTTTACAACGCCTATATATATGAAGAAAAACAGACCTGCTTTTCTTTTGAGCTGCATATGTTCGGAATATGACAGGGATAATATCCTAAGAGCTATATTTAAACATACATCTACAATCGGTATAAGAGAAAAGCTTTGTAAAAGATATATTCTTGAAAGAACAGAAGAAAAAATATTAACAAATTATGGTGATGTTAAAGCTAAAAAATCAAGAGGTTATGGTGTAAACAGGGTTAAAGCTGAATATGAGGATTTATCTGAAATTGCAGATAAAAATAATATATCTATTAGCGATATTAAACTGAAATAATATTTGAGGTGTGTTATGGATAGTTTGAATGATAAATTTGAAGTATTAAAAAATTATTTAAAAGAACTTGGAAGCGTTGCAGTTGCATTTTCCGGAGGAGTGGATTCCACATTTCTTTTAAAATGTGCAAAGCTTGTGCTGGGTGATAATGTAATTGCTGTTACTGTAAATCTTAATTCTTTTCCAAAAAGAGAATTAAATGAAAGTATAGAATATTGCAAAAAAGAAAATATACGTCATTTTGTGTACAGTATAAACGAGCTTGAAATAGAAAATTTTAGATTTAATCCTGAAAATAGATGTTATATATGCAAAAAGGAAATTTTTAAAAATATTATAAAAATAGCAAATGAAAATAATATTGAATATATTGCAGAAGGTTCAAATGTTGATGATACAGGTGATTATAGACCGGGTCTTGCAGCTATTAAAGAGCTTGGAATAAAAAGCCCTCTCAGATATGCAAATTTGCACAAAAGTGAAATCAGAGCTTTGTCTGATGAGCTTAATTTGCCAACGTGGAATAAGCCGTCTTTTGCCTGCCTTTCATCACGTTTTCCATATGGTGAGCTTATTACAGAGCAAAAGCTTAAAATGGTAGATAATGCAGAGCAGTTATTGATTGACCTTGGATTTACAAATGTAAGAGTCAGAATTCATGGAAATAAAAATTATATTGCAAGGATTGAGGTAAAAGAATCCGAGCTTAAATCTGTGATTGAAAACAGAGAAAAAATATATACATATTTTAAAGAAGCAGGTTTCAGCTATGTAACTCTTGATATAAAGGGTTATAGAACAGGAAGCGTGAATGAAATATTATTATGAGAACTTTATTCCTATAAATATAACTTATCTGAAGAAAATGCAAGCTTTAAAATAATATGACTTTCCTTTGGGATACTTCACTGTATCATTATGACAGCCTCTGTATTGTTTATTTTTTAGGAGGTCTTTCTCCATAGAACTGATAATAATCTGTTTTAACATTTCCGTTAAAAAGCTTTCTTTTTTTATCAGCCTTTTTTCCGTATAATTTTTCAAAGCCTTCATGGGAGGTTATAAAATATGCTGACCATGTTTTATTTGCTTTAAAAAGCTTCCCCATATCTCTGTACAGTCTTTCAACATCATCAAGATTTCCCATTCTTTCAGCATAAGGCGGATTTGAAATACAAACACCATAGTCACAAGGCAGACTAAGCTTATTAAAAGGTATCTGTTTAAATTTGATACAATCATCAACTCCTGCATTTTCAGCATTTACCTTGGCAATTTCAATTGCATGAGCATTTATATCAGAAGCATAAATATTTGGCATAAAATCATAATCAATTTTTTCAAAGGCTTCCTTTCTTGCCTGTTTCCAAATATTACTATCCATAATATCCCATTGTTCAGCAGCAAATTTACGTGATAATCCCGGTGCGATATTTCTTGCAATCATAGCAGCTTCAATTGGTATTGTACCGGAACCGCAGCATGGGTCAAGAAGAACTCTATCTTTGTTCCAATAGCTTAGCATAATAAGTGCTGAAGCCATTGTTTCCTTTAAAGGTGCAATAACCTGTCCATGTCTGTAACCTCTTTTATGGAGAGAGGGACCTGATGAATTAACAGTTATTGTGACGTTGTTTTTAAGAAGCGACACCTGAATTGTATATTCCCCGCCGTCTTTTTTAAAATACTCAATAGGATACTTTGTCTGAAGCTTTTTAATAACTGCCTTTTCAACAATAGACTGACAGGCAGGTACACTTGAAAGAGTTGATTTAAAGGACTTGCCTGTTATAATGAATTTTGCATTTTCAGGGAGCCATTCATCCCATGGAAGCTCAAAGGTGTGATTAAAAAGACTCTCAAATGTAACAGCCTGAAATTTACCCATTACAATAAGAACCTTGTCGGCAGAACGAAGCCACAGATTTGCTTTAGCCACTGTGTTAAAATCACCGTCAAATTCAACATATCCGTCTGAAACAGTTATATTTTCAAAACCTAAGTCAATTATTTCTCTTTTGGCAACAGCTTCAAGACCAAAGGTTGTTGCAGCTTGTATACGAAATTTTTTCATTTTGAATTCTCCTGTATTATATTTAATTACAGTATACAATTTTTTCCCTAAACTTTCAAATATAAATTGAAATTATTTCTAAAATGTAGTATAATGTGAGAGGTTTATTAAAATAGCGAGGTTATATTATGTATAAACTATTAAAAACAGAGGGAATGGCTAAACGAGGAGAATTTAAAACAATACATGGTACAATACAAACTCCGGTGTTTATGAATGTTGGCACTGCTGCTGCCATAAAGGGTGCTGTGTCAACTGAGGATTTATATAATTTAAAATGTCAGGTGGAATTATCGAACACCTATCATCTGCATTTAAGACCTGGCGATAAGGTAGTAAAACAGCTTGGAGGTCTGCATAAATTTATGGTATGGGATAAACCTATACTTACTGATTCAGGCGGGTTTCAGGTGTTTTCACTTACAACTTTGCGTAAAATAAAAGAGGAGGGTGTATATTTTAATTCTCATATAGATGGTCATAAAATATTTATGGGACCTGAAGAAAGTATGACAATACAATCTAATCTTGCATCTACAATTGCAATGGCTTTTGATGAATGTCCTGCAAGCACAAAGGACAGGCACTATATTAAGGATTCAGTAGACAGAACTACAAGATGGCTTGAAAGATGTATAACAAAGTTAAATGAGCTTAATTCAATTGAAACCACTATTAACAAAAATCAGATGCTTTTTGGCATAAATCAAGGCGGTGTATTTAATGATATAAGAATTGAACATGCTAAAAGAATAAGCGAATTTGATTTGTCAGGATATGCTATAGGCGGACTTGCAGTTGGAGAAAGCCACGAGGTAATGTATGATATTATAGAACAAGTTGTGCCATATCTTCCTAAAAATAAACCAACTTATTTAATGGGTGTAGGTACACCTTCAAATATTTTGGAAGCAGTTGACAGAGGCGTTGATTTTTTTGATTGTGTGCTTCCTGCAAGAAACGGCAGACACGCTAATGTATATACAAATAAGGGAAAGCTTAATCTTATGAATGCTAAGTATGAACTTGACGATACTCCTATATCATATGAATGTCAATGCCCCGTGTGCAGAAGATATACTAAAGCATACATAAGGCATTTGTTTAAGGCAAAAGAAATGCTTGCAATGAGGCTTTGTGTAATGCACAATTTATATTATTTCAACAATATGATGGAAGAAATAAGAACTGCTCTTGATGAGGGTAAATTTTCTGAATATAAAAAATTAAGGCTTGAGGGCTTTAAAGAAAATGATAAAAAATAATTAACAATGAATAGAAAGGAAAATTCTCATGGCTGATATTAAAAGAATTTACGTAGAAAAGAAAAAAGGCTGTGACATTGAGGCCGGTCAGCTTTTTGCCGATGTTAAGGAAAACCTTGAAATCGAAAGCCTTGAAAATATCAGAATACTTTACAGATATGATATAGAGGGTATTTCTGATGAAGCCTTTGAAACTGCAAAGAAAACTGTGTTTTCAGAGCCGCCTGTTGACCTTGTTTATGATGAAAAGGCAGAATTAAATGAAGATGAAGTTTCATTTGGTATGGAATATCTTCCCGGACAATACGACCAGAGAGCTGATTCTGCTATGCAGTGTATTCAGATTATATCAGGTGATGACAATGCAATTGTAAGTGCAGCTAAGGTTTTTGTATTAAAAGGCAAGCTTACAATATCTGACATTGAAAAGATTAAGAAATACTGCATTAACCCTGTTGATTCAAGAGAAGCTTCTTTGAAAAAGCCTGAAAGCCTTAAAATGAAGCTTACCATTCCCGATCATGTTAAAACTATTGAAGGCTTTATTAAAATGAGTGAAAAATCTGTCCTTGAATTTAGAGAAAGTCTTGGACTTGCAATGAGTGAAGCTGATATTTTATTCTGTCAGGATTATTTTAAAAATACGGAAAAAAGAGATCCCAGTATTACAGAAATCAGAGTAATTGACACTTATTGGTCCGACCATTGCCGCCATACTACATTTGCTACCAATATAAATAATGTGGAGTTTGAAAGGGGAAAATATACTCCTGTAATTGAAAATGCCTATAATATGTATATGGATTTAAGAAAAGATTTAGGCAGAGAAAATAAGAATAAATGCCTTATGGATATTGCAGTAATTGGTATGAGAGCATTAAAAAAAGCCGGCAAACTTGAAAACTTCGATGAATCAGAAGAAATCAATGCCTGCAGTATTGTAGTGCCTGTTGATATTGATGGCGTTGAAGAAGACTGGCTTGTTATGTTTAAGAATGAAACACATAACCACCCTACAGAAATTGAGCCTTTTGGTGGTGCTGCAACCTGTCTTGGCGGTGCTATAAGAGATCCGTTATCAGGAAGAAGCTATGTTTATCAGGCTATGAGAGTAACAGGTGCAGGTGATCCAAGAGTTTCAGTTCAGGATACACTTTCAGGTAAACTTCCCCAGAGCAAAATTGTGCGTTCTGCTGCTCAGGGTTACAGCTCTTATGGTAATCAGATTGGTCTTGCAACAGGACAGGTTGCAGAAATTTATGATGAGGGCTATGTTGCAAAGAGAATGGAAATCGGTGCAGTTATTGCAGCAGCTAAAAAATCCGATGTTGTAAGAGAAAGACCAAAAAAGGGTGATGTTATTATTCTTACAGGAGGAAGAACAGGACGTGACGGCTGTGGCGGTGCAACAGGATCCTCAAAGGAACATACAGAGGACTCTATTTTAACTTGCGGTGCAGAAGTGCAGAAAGGTAATCCTCCAACAGAAAGAAAACTTCAAAGATTATTCAGAAATCCTGAAGTAAGCAGAATGATTAAAAGATGTAATGACTTTGGTGCAGGCGGGGTGTCAGTAGCAATTGGTGAGCTTGCTGATGGTCTTGAAATTAATCTTGATTTAGTTCCAAAAAAATATGAAGGTCTTGATGGTACAGAGCTTGCTATTTCAGAATCACAGGAAAGAATGGCAGTTGTTGTAGATAAAAATAATGCTGATAAATTTATTGAATTTGCAAAAGGAGAAAATCTTGAAGCAACTGTTGTTGCAGAAGTTACAGATGACAGAAGATTAAAAATGTTCTGGAATGAAAGAGATATTGTAAATATTTCAAGAGATTTTCTTGATACAAACGGTGCCACACAAAATACTGATGTTGTTGTAACTGAACCTGCAAAAAAGCCTGAAAGAATTAAAAACAGCGGTGATTTAAAGACACAGTGGCTTGAAAATTTACAGAATTTGAATGTGGCTTGTCAGAAAGGTCTTGTTGAAAGATTTGATTCTACAATTGGTGCAGGCACAGTGTTAATGCCTTATGGCGGTAAAAATCAGCTTACACCTACTGAAGCTATGGCTGCTAAGATTCCTGTCTTAAAGGGAGAAACAAAGACAGCTACATTAATGAGCTTTGGCTATAATCCAACTGTTGCTAAGTGGAGTCCTTTCCACAGTGCTGTATATGCTGTTGTTGAATCTGTATCAAAGATTGTTGCAACAGGGGGTAACTATAAATCTGTAAGACTTACTTTCCAAGAATATTTTGAAAAGCTTGGTGATGATGCTAAAAAGTGGGGCAAGCCTTTCGGTGCTTTATTAGGTGGCTTGCTTGCACAGATGAAGCTTGGCACTGCTGCAATTGGAGGTAAAGACAGTATGTCAGGAACATTTAAGGATTTATCCGTTCCTCCGACTCTTGTGTCATTTGCTGTTGATGTTACTAAAATTGACAATATTATTTCTCCTGAATTTAAAAAGAGGGGAAGTGCTATTGTTAAGCTTATTACAAGATATGATGAAAATGATTTGCCTGATTTTGACAACCTTACAGATAACTTCGAAAAGATTACCGAACTTATTAAAAACGGCAATATTATTTCTGCTGCTACAATTGGCGTAGGCGGTGTTGCTGCCGCAATAAGCAAAATGTCATTTGGTAATGGAATTGGTGTAGAAATAAATGATGATGATTTATTTAACTATAATTACGGAAGCTTTATTCTTGAAGTTGATGGTAATGTAAATGAGCTTTTAGGAAATTATAACTATACTGTAATAGGAAAAACTACTGATGAGGGTGTTATAAGAGCAAATGGTGTTGTTATTGATATTGACGATGCTGTTAAGTTATGGTTTAAGCCTCTTGAAAAAACTTTTCCAACTAAATATTACAGCAAATTTGAGAATAAAAATATATCAGTTCCTACATTTAATGTAATAACAAAGGCAGGTCTTGGTTCAGGTATAGCCGCTCCTAGAGTATTTATTCCTGTATTTCCGGGTACAAACTGTGAGTATGATACAAAGAGAGCTTTTGAAAAAGCAGGTGCAATAGCTGATACACTTGTTATCAGTAATTTAAAGACAAGCTGGCTTGAAGAATCAATTGACAAAATGACAGAGATGATTAATAATTCTCAAATTATTATGATACCCGGCGGTTTTTCAGCAGGTGATGAGCCTGAGGGGTCAGGTAAATTTATAGCTGCAGTATTCAGAAATCCAAAGGTAAAGGAAGCTACAATGAACCTTCTTAAACACAGAGATGGACTTATGCTTGGTATTTGTAATGGCTTCCAAGCTCTTATAAAGCTTGGTCTTGTGCCTTATGGTGAAATCAGAGATATGACAGAAAGCAGTCCTACTCTTACATTTAATACAATAGGCAGACATATTTCCTGCCTTGCGGATACAAAGATAATATCAAATAAGTCACCTTGGTTATGGAATACTAAGCCCGGAGATGTTCATAAGGTTGCTTTCTCTCATGGCGAAGGCAGATTTATGGCTGATGAATCAGTAATTAAGACATTGGCAGCAAATAATCAGATTGCAACTCAGTATGTTGACACTGACGGAAAACCAACTTATGATATTAAATATAATCCTAATGGTTCTATTTATGCTATTGAGGGTATTACAAGTCCTGACGGCAGAGTTTTAGGTAAGATGGGTCATTCTGAGAGAATAGGAAATGGTGTGTATAAGAACGTACCTGGTAAGAAAGACCAAAAGATTTTTCTCTCCGGTGTTGAGTATTTTAAATAAATTTTAACAAAAACATTAATAAAAAACAATGGTAAACTGTAATATTTTACCATTGTTTTTTGGTTTTTTGAAATTTTTGAGTAAAATTCAATTGCTAATCTGATAATTTACCCCCGTTTATATATGTGAAATATGTCAGTTTCGCAATAAAATTTGTTTTGGTAATGTTATACAAAAAACAGTTGACAAATTTGTGAAAAGTGCTATAATGGCTTCAATGATTGGTTAAGGAAACAAAAACCAAATCATTAATATCAAAATTCAGGAGGTAATGTAAATGGTTAAAGAAAGTAAAAATTGTTTTGACCGTATATTCAGTAAGATGTCTGCTGCTGATAGTTATGAAGTTATCCTGACTGAAGAATATTGGTCAAACGAAACTCTTAATAAATAAGAGTTGTAATAATATAGGAAGTATAGTTAGAGTTTAAAACTTTAAAGGAGATGTTAATTATGAAAAATGAAAAGCTTTTAAGCAAGATGTTAAGAAATATGAATGATAGTCACGAAGTAGTACTTACAGAAGAGTACTGGACAAAGTCAAACAGATAATTTTGTATATGAAAAATATTTAAGGAGATGTTAATTATGAAAAATGAAAAGCTTTTAAGCAAGATGTTAAGAAATATGAATGATAGTCACGAAGTAGTACTTACAGAAGAGTACTGGACAAAGTCAAACAGATAATTTTGTATATGAAAAATATTTAAGGAGATGTTAATTATGAAAAATGAAAAGCTTTTAAGCAAGATGTTAAGAAATATGAATGATAGTCACGAAGTAGTACTTACAGAAGAGTACTGGACAAAGTCAAACAGATAATTTTGTATATGAAAAATATTTAAGGAGATGTTAATTATGAAAAATGAAAAGCTTTTAAGCAAGATGTTAAGAAATATGAATGATAGTCACGAAGTAGTACTTACAGAAGAGTACTGGACAAAGTCAAACAGATAATTTTGTATATGAAAAATATTTAAGGAGATGTTAATTATGAAAAATGAAAAGCTTTTAAGCAAGATGTTAAGAAATATGAATGATAGTCACGAGGTAGTACTTACAGAAGAGTACTGGACAAAGTCAAACAGATAATTTTTGAATAATTATTTGTTATGATGGAAACATTAAAAGGAGATGTTAGTTATGAAAAATGAAAAGAGTTTTGGCAGAATGTTAAGAAAAATGTGTGCTGCTGACAGCCACGAAGTTATTCTTACTGAAGAATATTGGGGAAATATAAGTGCTTTTGGAAAGTAATTCTAAAGTGCATAGTAAAATTTAACAAATCTATTTAACAACACCAATAGTGAATTGTCTAAATTTGCTATTGGTGTTCTTATAATTTTACAAAGTCGGACTACTAATTTGATAATAATTTTAGAGTATTTTATATGAAATATGTAATTTTTAATAAAAGTTATCCATTAGCCTAAAATTTGCTAAAAACTTGTTTTATTTTTGGCTTTGTTGTGATATAATATTGTCAATGAGTTGTTATGGATAACGACGTTAGAAGTTTGTTATTTTAATAACAATATCAAATAATTTTATAAAATTTAGGAGGCAATTAAAATGGTTAAAGTTGCTATTAATGGTTTTGGTCGTATTGGCAGACTTGCTTTCAGACAGATGTTTGCTGCTGATGGTTATGAAGTTGTTGCTATTAACGATTTAACTGCACCTAGAGTTTTAGCACACTTATTAAAGTATGATTCAACTCAGGGCAAATTTGATGGTACCGTAGAAGCTAAGGAATCTTCTATAGTAGTAAACGGTAAGGAAATTGAAATCTATAAGGAAGCTGATGCTTCTAAGCTCCCTTGGGGTGAATTAGATGTAGATGTTGTACTTGAATGTACCGGTTTCTATACTTCTAAGGATAAGGCTGCTGCTCATATTACAGCTGGAGCTAAAAAGGTTGTTATTTCTGCTCCGGCAGGTAAGGACTTACCAACAATTGTATTCGGTGTTAATGAAGATACATTATCAGCTGACGATAATATTATCTCTGCTGCTTCTTGTACAACTAACTGCTTAGCTCCTATGGCTAAGGCTCTTAACGATTTTGCACCAATTCAGGCAGGTATTATGTCTACAATTCACGCTTACACCGGTGACCAGATGACTCTTGACGGTCCTCAGAGAAAGGGCGATTTAAGAAGATCCCGTGCTGCTGCCGTTAATATTGTTCCTAACTCAACCGGTGCTGCTAAGGCAATCGGTTTAGTTATTCCGGAGCTTAATGGCAAGTTAATTGGTTCTGCACAGAGAGTTCCTGTTCCTACAGGCTCTACTACTATTCTTACTGCTGTAGTTAAGGGCAGTGATGTAACTGTTGAAGGTATCAATGCTGCTATGAAGGCTGCTTCTTCTGCTTCTTTTGGCTATAATGAAGATGAAATCGTTTCTTCTGATATTGTAGGCATCACTTATGGGTCATTATTTGATGCAACTCAGACAATGGTTAATAAGGTTGCTGATGATTTATATGAAGTTCAAGTTGTTTCTTGGTATGATAATGAAAATTCATACACTAGCCAAATGGTAAGAACAATCAAGTATTTTGCTGAATTAAGCAAATAATCAAATTAAGCTGTCGTAATAACGGCAGCTTTTTTATTGAAGCAATTAAAATATTATAAGCTTGAAAACAGTAGTATATTGAAGTATAATATAGTCAAGGATATTCGTACTCACTAACGTGCGTACTCATAACCAAGTAAGTAACTCCCATCTATAACCCAAAAGAAATTGGGATGCCCATAGGGCAGGCTTTGCAAAGCAAAGCTTGTGAGCCTAAGAGGCGGGGACTTTCCTTACTAGGTTAAATAGTTGAATTTATATCTACAAATTCAAAGGAAGATGGTATTATTATGGACAATATAAAAAATTTACCTATAGGTTTTATGGATTCAGGTCTTGGGGGACTAAGTGTATTAAGAGAGGCAATCAAAGTAATGCCTTATGAAGATTTTATATATTATGGTGATTCTTTAAATGCACCATATGGCACAAAACCTCAGGAAACCATAAGAAAGCTTACCTTCAGTGTGGTGGACAAGCTTATGGATTATGGAATTAAGGCACTTGCTGTTGCCTGCAATACTGCAACAAGTGCGGCTGTAAGACAGCTCAGAATTATGTATCCTGATTTGCCCATAGTCGGAATAGAGCCGGCAGTTAAGCCTGCCGCAGTAAATACCCATGGCGGAGAAATTCTTGTTATGGCAACACCTATGACTGTTAAACAGGAAAAATTTCATAAATTACTTTATTTATATAAGGATATGGCTAAAATCATACCTATACAATGTGATGGGCTTATGGAATTTGTTGAACAGGGAATACTTGACGGAGATGAGCTAAAGCTTTATTTTGAAGAACACTTAGCTCCCCATATTTCCGAAAAAACCGAAACCATTGTTCTAGGCTGTACTCACTATCCGTTTTTAAAATCACCTTTAAGAAAATTTTTAGGAAACAGACCTATTAAGTTAATTGATGGAAGTCTTGGAACTTCAAAGGAATTAAAAAGACAGCTTGAAAGTAAAAATTTACTATGGACTGAAGAAAGAAAAAGATATATTAAAATCTATAATTCATTAGAAAAACAGGAGCTTATTGATTTAAGCTGGAAACTATTGTCACTTCCTGATTAATGTAGATTTAAAGCAGAATCTGATTTAGGTTCTGTTTTTTTATTTCACGAAAGTTTTATATTTGAATATAATACAACGTAGCATAAAAATATTTTAAAGGTGATGAGTTGAATATGTGTAACAGTTGCAGAAAATGCTATAATAACGAGGACAATAATATAACTTCTTGTGTACCCTTTGAGGAGAATATTAAAGTAGACAGATTAGCCAGAGCCTATGTACCATATCAGATTATCTGCTCATATTTTGAGCCTAAGGAAGCACTTTTAAACGGAACTGTTTTTCCTAGTCTTTATATGCCATACAAGGAGGGTTAATTATGAACAGAGATGAGTTAATAAAAAGGCTTACTATACTTGATTTTTTAGCCGTTGATTTGCAATTATATCTTGACATTCATTATGATGATAAAGAAGCCATAGAAAAATATAATTCTGTAATTAAAGAAGCTGATGCAATAAGGGCAATGTTGGAAAAGACAAACGGACCTATATTTTCATTCCGTTCTTTCTCTGACAGTGATGATTTTACTTGGATTGACAATCCTTGGCCTTGGGAAAATGAATTTAACTTTAAATTATAGGAGGTATGGGTATGTGGATATATGAAAAAAAGCTTGAATTTCCAGTAAAAATTAAACAGACCAATCCTGCTCTTGCTCAATGTATTTTGACACAATTCGGAGGTCCTGACGGTGAGCTGGCAGCATCATTAAGATATTTAAGTCAAAAATTCGATATGGTAACACCTGAAGCAAAAGCTACATTAAATGACATAGCAACAGAAGAATTGGCACAATACACTTATCATTGAAAAGGCACACACTGTTATTTGAGGTGTACCTTTTTTATTATAATCAATTCTAATCCAAACGGCTGATAAATTCAAGTTGAAAATCATCTATTGCATCAGGAGCCCATCTGCCTCCACGTTCTTTAGTGTATATTATTTCTCTGAAAATGCTCTTTAAAAGTTTATTTTTAGCTCCTGCATCAGGGAGAGTGTAATACATATCAATCAATCTTTGAGCTTCAGGAATAAGATTTCTTTTGAGATTATCTCTTTTGACTGCCATTTCATATTCTTTATTGAACTGCTCTCTTTGTGCATTTAGTTTAGTAATTTCAGAGATTAAATGATTTTGTCTTTGCAGGAAAAGCTCTTTTGAATATAATCCCTGTTCCAGAAGGTTATATGTGGCGATAAGCTGATTATTAAGCTTATTTATGTTTTTATCAATCTGAGTTATTACAGACTTATCAGGAGCTGTTTGCGGTATATTATCGACAGTATTACTTGTTTTTATAACATAATCATATAACCATATCTTAATGCACTCAATTACATTATGCTCTACAATATCAAGAGGTGCTCCATAATTCCCATGACAATCAGGTTTAGGACAAATCAGATAGTCTTTAGTAATTTTTGATGGTCTTTTAACCATTTTAGCACCACATTTGGAACAGGTTACTATTCCCGCCAGCGGATTTGAAATATGACCTTTTGCAGGATTGGAAGGATTTTTAGACATATAATATTGAGCTTTATTAAATGTATCTGTATCCACTAACGGTGTATGCAGTCCCTGAAACACATCATATTCAGATTGTCTTGGACGGGAAATGACAATATTGCTGTTGCTTGTTGTTTTTATCTGCTTAGCTTTATTCCAATGTATTTTACCAATGTATGTTTCGTTTTTTAAAATATCTCTTACGGTAGGCAGACTCCAACTGCCGCCTTTGCGAGTTTTTAATCCTAATTCATCTAATTTTTTGCAAATTAGTCTTGTTCCTATTCTGTTTTCACCGGTATACAGCTTAAATATTAATTTAACTGTTTCGGCTTCGTTTGGTTCGGGTTCGAGGGTATATCCCTTTTGTCCTTCAAGCTTGACTCTTTTATAGCCATAGGGAGCAACTGAGCCTACATATTTTCCTTCTTTACAGCTTGCTAATCTGCCTGCGCTAAGACGACGGTTTATTGTTTTGTATTCTCTGCGTGACATAAACAAACCGAATTCAAAAAATTCCTCGTCAAATTCATTAGCGGGATTATAGGTCTTGTTAGGTGTGATAATCAGAGTATTGCTGTATTTAAAGGCTTGTGATACTATTCCTTGGTCTATACTGTTGCCTCGGGCAAGTCGTTCCACTTCCATAACCAGCACACCTTCCCATAAGCCGCCCTCAACCTCATAAAGCAGCTGCTGCATTTGCGGTCTTGCCGCAAGAGTTTCTCCTGATACAACTTCCCTGAATATTTTATCTATTCTGTATCCTCGGCTATCAGCAAGCTCAAGCAATGTTTTTTCGTGCCGTTTAAGTATTTTTTCTTCGCTCCACATAGGGTTATCCATATCAGCTCTTGATTTTCTTAAATAAATACAATATGACATTCCGTCGCTTCCTTTTTACAACTTGCCTCCTGCTTGCAGCAGGAAAATTTTTTGCTCCTATTCTATTTGTATGCGGTTTTGCTCCTGTGTTTTCGGTTTTTCTTCGGTATTTTTATGCACCTATAATAAATTATCGCCAAACAAAACTCTTTAAATAAAATACTGAAGCAGTCCCGGTCAATTGTAATAGTACAACCCCAAACAAAAATAAATTAAAGTGAGGTGATATTATGAGAAAGACCGAAAAAAGCGGTAATGCAACATTAATTTTTAATACTGATTTTGTAACTGCCGAGGGGAAGGCCGCAGCTCTTAATGAGTTATCGGAATTTAAAACCAAAAATGATCTAAACAAATTAATGAGGGACATAGAGGCAGGCAAGGCTTAGCACAAAACCGAAGTATATTTTCGGCATCGTTGCCGCAGAATAAAATTTTTAAAGATATTATCTATCATATTCAAAAAAGCCGACAGCAGCTCGCTTATGCTGTGATTTAATCGGGACTTTGGCAGTCCTCTGTGACAAAGCTCCGATTATTCATTATGTGACTGTATTTAATTTTTGCTTTAAATCCGTATAAAGCTCCAAAACACTTTTGTTAAAGCCGTTGTGAACTGCATAAGGAGCTATCTGACAAAGAGGCTTCAGCACAAATTCTCTGTTGTGCATATCAATATGAGGAACAGTCAGTTTTTTATCATGGCTTATAAAATCCTCATATAATAATATATCAATATCGAGAGTTCTCGGACCCCAGTGAATTTCTCTTTTTCTATTGGCTTTCTGTTCAATTTCTGATGTAAAGCTAAGAAGCTTAAAAGGAGATAAAACTGTTTTAATCTCAACAGCACCGTTTAAAAACAAATCCTGCTCTGTATAGCCGTAAGGCTTTGTTGTTATAAAATCCGATATATTTTCAACCTTTATATTATCATTTGATTTCAGCTCATTTACAGCCATATCCAAATATTTTTTCCTATCCCCCATATTTGAGCCTATGCTTAAATAAGCATAATTCCATTTTTTAAAGACCTCAACTCCCACCGTTTCAAGAGGAAGTCCCACAGGAGCAAAGGGCTTATCCACCCTAAGCTTAATTTCATTGACATTAAAATTTTTAAGTATATTGACCGCAATATTATCCGCAAGGGTTTCTATAAGCTTAAAAATATTTTCAGCCACATATTTAGTTATAAACCTGCTAAGCTCCCCATAGTTTACGGCAGTTGAAATATCGTCATTTTCAACATCATTTGTAACCACTTCGGCAGAAACAACAAATTTCTGTCCAAGCACATTTTCTTCTTTAAGCACACCATGTCTGCCAAAACATTCAAGATTTTTAATAATTATTTTAGTCATTATAATTTCCCCAGTATTTTTTCTGTCATAACAATAGCTCTTTTGTTTTCTTTTATATCGTGAACTCTTACAAAAAGAGAATTTTTAATAACTGCAATAACAGTTGTTGCGATTGTACCCTCAACCCTTTCATTTACAGGCAGATTAAGGGTCAGACCTATAACTGATTTTCTTGAAGTGCCAAGAAGCACAGGATACCCAAGAGTATCAAGCGTTTCAAGCCTGTTTATAATTTCAAGATTTTGCTCATAGGTTTTTCCAAAGCCGACACCGGGGTCTAGAATGATTTTATCCCTGTCAATATTTGCATTTTCAGCAATTTCAACACATTCTCTCAAATCCCTTAAAACATCAGCCATATAGTCCTTATAGTTTGTGTTATTTCTGTTGTGCATAAGACAGCAGCAGGCATTGTGTTTTTTTGTTATATAAGCCATTTTTTTATCATATTTAAATCCCCATATATCATTTACCATATCAGCACCTGAATTAAGAGCGGCATCGGCAACGGCGGATTTATAGGTATCTATTGAAATTGGAATATCAAAATTTTCTCTTATTTTTTCAATAACAGGCACAACTCTTGAAATTTCCTCATCCTCAGAAATAAGAGTATAACCGGGTCTTGTAGACTCTCCTCCAACATCTATAACATCAGCACCCTCATTAATCATATTTTCAGTGTGAAAAAGCGCCTTGTCAGGGCTGTTAAACCTTCCGCCGTCAGAAAAACTGTCCCCCGTCACATTCAGTATGCCCATAATATAGGTGTGGTTTTTAAATTCCCTGTTTCTTATTTTCATATTCAACACCTCAGTCAGTAAATTATATATTTGTTTTTCCTTTCTTCATTCCAATAACATTTATCATATGCTTTGCAGCAATAGCATTTTCTTGAAAGCTTATCAGCCTTTTTAATAACATCGGAAAGATTTTTAATATCCTCGGCATCTTTTCTGTGGTCTTTTATGGCAGCAAGAATTAAATTTATACTGTCAGCATCAAAATCACATTCTTTTAAAATATCTTCCCCAATTTCAACACTGTGAATATTATGGTCTTTGCCCTCAACACTTCTGCCTATATCGTGAAGAAGTGCAGTTGTGTAAATAATATTTTTAGGAATATCAAGATTGTTTTCAAGGGAAATAATATATCCTATTCTTGCAACATCAAGACAGTGGTCAATACCATGACAGCAGAAAATCCTGTTTTTTTCATTTTCATAAATTTTAGTCATAGCAGCTTTAAATTTATTGTTGTTTAAAATTTTATTCCACAAGGTTAAACACTTCCCTCATAAAGCTCAGTGACCCAAACACAACCACAGCCTCATCATTTTTTGCTAAATCCATTGCTTTTTTAACATCTTTTACTGCAACAGTATTGCTGTTGTATTGTTTAAGCTCATCTGCCCATTTTTCCGCATTAAGGCATCTTGGGTTACTGCTTTCAACAGTATATATTTTGTCTGCGTATTTTCCGATAGGAGCTATATTTTTGTAGTCCTTATCTTCAAAAACACCGGTTATAAAAGTAATTTTTTTGTTTTTAAGATATATATTTATATTATCCTCTAAGGCTTTAACACCGTTTACATTATGAGCACCGTCAAGAATAAAATTGCCTATTTTTTCGAAACGGCAGTGCCATAGGGCATTTTTAAAGCCATTTATATTGAATTTATCAATATATTCAAGAGCTTCGATTGCAAGTACGGCATTTTCAGCCTGATATTTGCCAAGTAGGCTTATTTCAACATTTTTATAATTTTTGTAGTCAAACAATGTGCAGTTTTCATAATACCTTATATTTTCGGCAAAGCCTGCAAATTTAATATTGTCTGTATATTCTGTGAGAGCCCTTTTTGCATCAGGCTTTTGAACAGCGGATACGGCAAAATTGTTTTTAATAATGGCTGCTTTTTCTTTAGCTATGTCATAAAGAGTGCTGCCAAGAAATTTTGTATGGTCAATGTCAATAGGAGTAATTACACACAAAAGCTTATTATCAGCTATATTTGTGGCATCAAGCCTGCCTCCCATGCCTGTTTCGATTATGGCAAAATCGCAGTTTTCATCACTAAACCATAAAAATGCAATAATTGTTTCTGTTTCAAATTGAGTAAGATTGCCGTAAGCTTTTTTAGATTTTTCTAAAAGCTCATTATATTTTTTGGGGGAAATATTATTTTTATTAATCTGCCATATATCATAATAGTCCAGGACAGCCGGAGAAGAAAAATGCCCAACCTTATATCCCTGAGAAATAAGATTAGCAGAAATCAGCTCACCCACAGAGCCTTTGCCGTTAGTGCCTGCTATGTGTATAATATTAAGCTTTTTTTCAGGGTGAGAAAGCCTTGAGCAAGCCTTTTTCATATTTTCAAGTCCCAATTCTATTTTTTCATAAAACATATTAAAATCCTTGCCTTATAAATTTTATTACAATTATATACTATTTTTAATTTAAAAACAACTGTAAATTGATTTTTAAGGGTGTCGGCTTACAAACTAAACACAATAGCCTCCCTTGCCTAAAGGGAGGGGGACCGGCTCTGCCGGTGGAGGGATACATAAATTTTAATAAAACTACAGATTAAACACTAAAAGCATTCCTGAGAAATATCCTCCCTGCAAATGGCAAGCATTTGCTTCCCTCCTTTAGGCAAGGAGGGCTTAGGTGATTTTGCGTGGGCAGGCTTGCAACTCCCCAATAGCCTCCCTTGCCTAAAGTCAGAACTTTGTTAGAAAAAAATGTCCTTGAGCTTGCGATTAAGGTAAATTTTT